>NZ_JBCNNI010000060.1:0-11778 GCF_039594485.1 Sphingomonas sp.
CTTCGCTGGCAATTTCACGTTGGAGGATCTGGGCTTCATCTTCGTTCCTTCGTCACTGCGACGAAGCCCAGATCCTCCTCAACTCACAACCTCAAATCTGTGCCAGTGGTGCTGACGGGGGACACAATGCTGTGCTCGCCGAACATGGCCGCGATGGCTTCGCCAGTGCCTTCCTTCGCGACGCCGGCCTCGATTGGGCGGCCGACCTCATGGCCGATGCGCCGCAGCCGGAACCCGGCGGAGCATCACTCTAGCGATGTAGAATCACGCGATGCCTGCTGCGGTCACAGCTAGGCTGCCTCGGTCCGAAGTCATCGTGCATCTGAGATGAGCGATAAATTGCAAAACTCGATCGCCTTGGGCCTTCCTGCCGGTAGCGGCGGGCCGTTGGCAATAGAACGCTATTGATGGATGCGTCCATCAGTAACGCCGCTAATGATCGATGCATACAGCATATCGATTGACAATGGGCACTGGAGGGTCCATTTGCTGGATACATCACGCGTAAAGCCGCTTGATGCTGGATGAGTGCCACAGATGCCTGCTTCAAAGAAGCGCAGTTACGCACGCTATACGATTGCCGCGGTAGAGCTCCTCGGCATGCTGGTACAGGTCGAGCGCAAGTCGCGCAGGATGACCGCGCAAGACTTGGCGGACCGGCTCGGCGTCGACCGCAGCACCTTGCATCGACTCGAACAGGGGGATCCGAAGGTCGAGCTGGGACTTGCCTTCGAGGCGTGTGCCATCCTCGGCATTCCGCTGTTCGAAGAGGACGCACAGGGGGTGTCGATGCGGCTCGACGAAGCGGGCAAGCGCCTCGCACTGCTGCCTCGCCGCGTGCGGCCAAAGCCGTTGAGCATCAGCGATGACTTCTAAGCGGCCCCATCCGCGCGAGGCCTTTGTCTGGACCTGGCTGCCCGGAGCCACGAAGCCGGTCGTTGCTGGCCGGCTGGTATCCGACGGCGAGCGTATCCAGTTCATGTATGGCCGTTCGTATCGCGAGCGGACCGACGCCATCCCGCTTTATATGCCGGAACTCCCGCTCGTGGGCGAACTCATCGCCCCCCTCGGCACACTTGCGATGGCGAGCGCGATCCGCGACGGCGCCCCTGACGCCTGGGGACGGCGTGTCATCCTCAACAAGACCTTCGGGGGCAAGGGCAACGACCTTGACGGGATCGAGCTGGACGAGCTGGTCTTCCTGCTCGAATCTGGCTCGGACCGGATCGGCGCCCTGGATTTCCAGACGTCTGCAACAGCATATGCTCCACGTGGCGGCAGGCACGCGACCGTCGAGGAACTGCTCGCGTCTGCGGAGAAGGTTGAGAAGAACCTGCCGCTCACGCTGGAGCTCGACCAGGCCCTCCATCATGGCAGTTCGATCGGCGGTGCCCGTCCCAAGGCGCTGCTCACGGATGGGGCGCAGAAATATGTCGCCAAATTCGCCAGCAGCGGCGACACCTATTCGGTCGTGAAGGGTGAATATATCGCGATGCGCCTGGCCGCGCTCGCTGGGCTGTCGGTCGCGCCGGTCCGGCTGATCCATGCTGCGGGCAAGGATGTACTTCTGGTCGAGCGGTTCGATCGCGTGTCGACCGGGAATGATTGGCACCGCCGGGCGATGGTATCGGCGCTCACCATCCTCGAGCTCGACGAGATGCAGGCGCGCTATGCGAGCTATCAGGATCTTGCGGAGAAGATACGCTTCCGCTTCATCGATCCGACCGCAACCCTGCACGAGCTGTTCACGCGGCTGACGTTCAACATCCTGGTCGGCAATGTCGACGATCATGCGCGCAACCACGCCGCGTTCTGGGATGGGGCGCAGCTCGCCCTGACGCCCGCCTACGACATTTGCCCACAGGCGCGAGCCGGCGAGGAAGCCAGCCAAGCGATGCTGATTGTGGGCCGGCACCGCTCGAGCCAGATAGCCACCTGCCTGGCCGCCGCCGGCGACTTCCATATGACGTCCGACCAGGCCATCGCGATCGTGTCCAGGCAGATCGAGACCATTGGCGCGCAATGGCTCGCGCTGTGCGACGAGGCGAGCCTGGGACCGGTGGACAGGGCGCTGTTCTGGGGACGGCAATTCCTCAATCCCTTTGCCTTCTACGAGCTTGAAGGGCTGGCGGCCGTACTCGCCGAGCGCGCCGCCACGATCCGCGGCCAAGTCTGAACCGATAGCGCTTGGACGCCTGCTGCCGCTCCCCTAAACTGCAACGAAGACGAGAAGGACGTGAAGACGAGGTAGCGACGACACCGGTAATATGATGCGCAGCGAGGTTGTCGAGCAGGGCGATTTCAAGGTCCGGGCAATCGCCAGAACCCATGCGGTGATGCTGTGCTTCGACGTCACCGAGCCGTCGCGCGCAGGGCTGCTTGGCTTCGCGATCGTCAACGGATCGGCCGGAGACGGCGCGGGCGTCGCGAGAAAGGCTGCGGCAACGGCGATGGCAGTCATCGTACTCATGGTCCCGTCAGCTCATCTGGCCGCGAAGGAAAGCGATCAGCTTCGGGTCGCTGCCGATACGTTCGAGGATAGGCAGGATGACCCGCCATCCGTTGTCGCTGTTGGTCAAAATGACGATCCCGTCGCCGCTCGCGCGGTTGATCGCGGCGAAGGTGAAAGCTCCAGCATCCTTGCCGGTGTGCAGCATCGTCGTACCGTCGGGAAAGCCAAGAAGCTGCCAACCTAGGCCGAAGCCGGTCCAGGGCGGACAGCTAGTCGCTTTCGTTCCGGCGCATATCTCAAATGTCAGGTCAGCCTGTGATTTGCCGCGCTCCGCCGCGATGGAGGCGACCAGGCCCCGGTCGTTGCGGGCATCAATGAGGAAGCGCGCATAATCTTCCGCCGTCGCGTGAGCCAGATCGGCAGCGTTGTATCGCGTCACCCGCTCAACGGGCAGCGGCTTGCCGGCGTCGTCATAGGGTACCGCGATCGGTACCTTCCCGCCTTGCGCCGACACATAGCCCGACGCGCGCATATGGGCCGGGGCGAACAGCCAGCGCCCAGCCAGCGCCTCGAACGACTGCCCGGTGCGACGCTCGGCGTAGCGCGCGGCATATTGATACCCCTCGCCCGAATAGCCAGTGGTCGTGCCGGGATCGTGGTCGAAGGCCAGCCCCTTTGCATCGCGCCAGTTTGGCAGCCCGGTGCGATGACTCAGCGCCATGCGGACCGTCAGCTTCATCCGTCGGGAGTCTTGCGACAGGTCAGGGTCGCTCCAGTAGCGATCCATCGGCTCATCGAGCGACAGCTTGCCGGCCGATACCAGTCGCAGGATAACCTCCGCCGTGAGCGGCTTCGTCAGCGAGGCGAGATTGTAGGGCGTGGCGACGGTCGCCGTCCGGTTCGGCCCCGCCGTGCCCCAGGCCCCAGTCGAGACGATCCGTCCATTGCGGATCACGGCGACTGAAGCACTCTCCACGCGCTGTTCGTGAAGGGTTGTGGTCATATCCGGCATAGATGCTTTGGCGCTGGCGTCCGCCATCGAGGTGCAAGCCAGCAGCGCGATCAAAGCCCCGATCACCGTCCATCTCGAACAATCTGCTGTATTGCTCATGTGCAACACGTAGCGGTGTTGATGTTTGGCCGCAACCTGATGCGTCTTTCCATCGACGTGACGAGCGCAAGGACCGCTACGGAGCTTCTCCAAATATCATTCCAAGGAGAATGCCCCGTCCGTTTAGCAGGACATCTCCACGCGTGAGCCAACTGGGATGTCCAATGCCGCCCGCCCAAAGCCTACCTTGCTCTACATGCAAGCCGCACTTCGCGGATTTTGTGGGGAGGTTTCGTGGCTGTCCCCACAAAGGGCCGTGCTGACCCCAGCCGGCATCTGACGCCGCCGCGCCAAGAAGCCGACACTCCATGCCGAACCCGACCGCGATCGATGCGGGTGCGGGGCCAGAGCACTGGAGATCGTCATGCCGTTCCTCAACCGCCGCCGCGTCATCGCCGCGCTCCTTATCGCCGCTGCCAATGGCAGTCTTATCATGGGCGTCATGCCGGCGGCGACGCCCGCCCATGCGCAGTTCGGCGGGATCGTGTTCGATCCGCGAAACTATGCGCAGAACATCCTTACTGCCGCGCGCACGCTTCAGAGCGTCAACCAGCAGATCCAGCAGCTCCAGAATGAGGCGCAGATGCTGGTTGCCATGGGCAAGAACCTGAGCCGCATCGATTTCCCGCAGCTGGATGCACTCAAGCAGAAGCTTGCCGAGATCGACCGGCTGATGGGTCGGGCGCAGGCGATCGACTTCCGGGTCGGCCAGCTCGACGACCAGTTCCAATCGCTGTTTCCCGCCGACTTCTCCTCGGCGCTCCGCACCGACACCCGCGTGCGTGATGCCCGCGCGCGGCTTGATGCCAGCATGGGCGCGTTTCGCCAGACGATGACGGTGCAGGCGCAGGTCGTCGAGAATGTCCGGTCGGACGCCCAGGCGCTCGCCGACATCGTCGCCCGCAGCCAAGGCGCGGAAGGCTCGCTCCAGGCACAGCAGGCCACCAACCAGCTCCTTGCCCTGACCGCCAAGCAGCAGTTGCAGCTCCAGCAGATGATGGCCGCGCAGTTCCGTAGCGAGGCGATCGAGCAGGCACGGCGCGCGACGCAGGCACAGGAGGCACGTGCGGCGACCAGGAAGTTCCTCGGCTCCGGGTCAGCCTACACGTCCCAATAGCCCCACGGCGTAGACAGGCTCGATCCGGCCGGCGGCCGGTGATGCCCGATCATCGGTCGCCGTCGCGGGGCGCGGTCCCGCTCCCCACCGCGTCCCGCGACATCCCTTTATCGATGCAGGATGAACCACCTTGAACGACTTGAACGTCATCGACCGCTTCCTGCAGGCGTTCATCACTTACATCGACAGCGGCTTCGGGCTGCTCGGTCCTGACGTCGGCTTCCTGACCGCAACGCTGATCGGCATCGACATCACGCTTGCCGGCCTGTTCTGGGCGATGGGCGGCGAGGACAATGTCATCGGACGCTTCCTCAGGAAAATCCTCTATGTCGGCGCCTTCGCCTTCATCCTGAACAGCTTCTCTCGTCTCGCGGACATCATCTTCCGCTCGTTCGCGCAGGCCGGGCTGATCGCTGGCGGTGGCACGCTGTCCGCGGACGACCTTCTGAAACCCGGACGGCTCGCCGGGACCGGCTTCTCAGCGGCGTGGCCGCTGCTCGACCAAGCGAGCGAGATGGTCGGGTTCACGACCTTCTTCGACAACTTCCTGACGATCATGATCCTGCTGTTCGCCTGGGCGCTGGTGATCGTCGCCTTCTTCATCCTCGCGGTGCAGATGTTCGTCTGCATCCTCGAGTTCAAGCTGACGAGCCTAGCGGGGTTCGTCCTCGTGCCGTTCGCGCTGTGGAACCGCACCAGCTTCCTCGCCGAGCGCGTGCTGGGCAATGTCGTCTCGTCCGGCGTGAAGGTGATGGTGCTCGCCGTCATCGTCGGGATCGGCTCCAACTTCTTCGCCGAGTTCACTGACGCCTTGCAGGGTCGGGAGCCCGACATCGGCCAAGCGATGAGCCTCGTGCTCGCCAGCCTGTCGCTGTTTGGCCTCGGCATCTTCGGGCCCTCGATCGCCTCGGGATTGGTGTCGGGTGCGCCGCAGCTCGGCGCCGGCGCGGCGCTCGGCACCGCGGTCGGTGCCGGCGGCATCGCGATGCTGGCGGGCGGCGCGGCGGTGGGCGGCGCGCGCGCCCTGGCCGGCGCTGCGCTTGGTGCGGTGCGTGCCGGCACCGCGATGGGATCGGCGGCCTCGACCGCCGCGCAGCTCGGTCGCGAGACGGGCGGCTCTGCGGTCGGCGGCATGGCCGCCGCTGCCAAGGGCGCGTCGGCGCAGAAGATCGAAAGCACCTTCGGGCTCGGCGCTGCCGCGGAGCGGGGGCGCAACGCTGCCTGGGCGGCGCTCAATCGAACCCCCGATGCGTCACAGGGCGCGAGCGACGCCGAGGGCGGCACACCCGCCTGGGCGAGGGCAATGCGCGACCAGCAGACCAGCCGGCATCGCCGCCAGGTCGCGATCCACGCGCTCAGCCAGGGTGATCGTGGCGGCGGCTCCGCCATTCCCGACATCAAGGAAAGGAACGACTGAACCATGGTCTTCAAGCGAAGCATGCAGCGATACGGGCGAACGCTGCCGCCCGAGACGCCCTACCAGCGTGCCGGGCAGCTATGGGACGAGCGGATCGGCTCGGCGCGCGTGCAGGCGCGCAACTGGCGGCTGATGGCATTCGGCTGCCTGGCCCTGACCGCAGGCACGTCGGCAGCCCTTTCCTGGCAATCGATGCAGAGCCGCGTCACGCCCTATGTCGTCGAGGTCGACAAGCTCGGCGAGGCGCGGGCGGTACAGCCGGCCGACGTCGCGTACCGGCCGACCGATCCGCAGGTGGCGTGGCACCTGTCGCGATTCATCACCAACATCCGTTCGGTGTCGCTCGACCCGGTACTGATGCGCCGCGACTGGCTCGAGGCCTATGACTTCGCGACCCAGCGCGGGGCGCAGTTCCTAGGGGAATATGCCCGGTCGGCAGCGCCCTTTGCCCAGGTCGGCGACCGGACGGTGTCGGTGCAGGTCACCAGCGTCGTGCGCGCGTCCGACACGTCGTTCCAAGTCAAATGGACCGAGACCATGTTCGAGCGCGGCAGCCAGGCTGTCGTCCAGCGCTGGACGGCGATCCTCACCATCGTCACGCGCGCGCCGACATCGGCCGAGGTGCTGCGCAAGAACCCGCTTGGAATCTATGTCGACGCGATCGACTGGAGCCGCGAACTGGACACCGCGCCATCGTCGCCACCCACACGCCCCGCCGCCCAGTCGCCCGCGACCCTGCCGCTCGGATCGCCGCTCGATCCTTCCCTCGGCGCCCGATCCGGGGCGGCGGACCTGTCCAATTTGCAGGAGAAGAACCCATGAAGTCCGTCATCTTGCCGGCCATGGCCACCATGGTCCTGGCCGGCCCCGCGTGGGCACAGGATCGCGCCGCAGCACCGCTCAAGGCGGTGCGGTCCGCCACGCGCAGCGCCACGATCGAGCCGGCAGCGACCGGGTTCGTCAGCGGCGCGCAGGTCTATCCGTTCAACGACGGCACGATCTATCAAGTCTATACAGCGCCGGGACTGGTAACGGACATTGCGCTCCAGCCCGGCGAGACCCTCGTGGCGGTCGCGAGCGGCGATACCGCCCGCTGGGTGATCGGCGACACGACGAGCGGTTCTGGTGACGGCAAGCAGACGCATGTGCTGGTCAAGCCGGTCTCGACAGGCTTGCTGACCAACCTGGTCATCACGACCGACCGGCGCGCCTATCATCTCAGGCTCGCCAGCACCCCGGCAACGGCGCTGTCCTCGCTGCGCTGGACCTATCCGCAGGACGAGCTGCTGGCCGTGCGACGCAAGGCGGAGGCCGCACAGGCTGCGGCGCCGGTGGCGACGGGGCTGGCGATCGAGCAGCTGGATTTCAACTACGCGATCAGCGGCGACCGCCCGCCATGGCGGCCGCTGCGCGTGTTCGACGACGGGACAAGGACCTATGTCGAGTTTGCGACTTCGCTGGCCAATGGTGATGCACCACCCCTGTTCGTCGTCGGCCCAGATGGGAAGGTGGAACTGGTCAATTACCGGCTGCGCGACCGCTTCTATGTCGTCGACCGGATCTTCGACGCGGCCGAACTCCGGCTCGGCTTGAAGAAGCAGCAGGTCGTCCGCATCGACAGGATCGGGCCATCCGCTCAGCGGAGGGGGGCATGACCGAGATTGCCGAACCTTCGTCAGACGCACCTTCGCCCGCCGAAGCTATGCTCGACGCGCCCGCACCCGAGGCGCCCGCCCAGCCGCCGAAGGTCGACCCGGAGACATTGGCCATCCGTTCCCGTCCGGCACGCGCGATCCGCTTCCGCAAGGGTGCGATCATCGGCCTCGCCGCACTGGGCTCGGCCAGCCTGATGGGTATCGCGTGGATGGCGTTGAAGCCGCAGGTCTTCCGGCACGTCGCGCAGGACAGCGAATTGTCTCAGCCGATGGCAAAGCCCGCCGCCGACGCACTCTCTGGCCTCCCGGCCAGCTATGGCGATGCGCCCAGGCTCGGCCCGCCGCTTCCCGGCGACCTTGGCCGGCCAATCCTTCGCGCACAGGAACGGGCCGAAGCGACCGTTGCTCCTCCGTCCGTCGATACGGTCGCGGCAGCACGGCAGCAGCGGATGGCCGACCTCAAGGCGGCGCGAGAATCGGGCCTGATGGCGCAGGTCACGACCGGCCATAGCGTGGTCACCCCTGCTTCCTCCGTCGGCCCCGAAGTCCCTGATGCCATCCCTGCGACGGCGACGGGGACGCGCAAGGAGCAGTTCGCCGCGGCCAGAGACACGGGCGGCGATCTCAACGTCGGCGCCCTCGTCACTCCTGCTTCGCCCAACAGCCTGCTGGCGGGCAGCGTGATCGCGGCAAGCCTCATCACCGGCTTGAGTTCCGACCTGCCCGGCATGGTTACCGCGCAGGTCACCCAGAACGTGTTCGATACCGTCACGGGGACGATCCTGCTCGTACCACAGGGTGCCCGGCTGATCGGCAAGTATGACAGCGTCGTCGCGTTCGGGCAGCGCCGTGCGCTGGTGATCTGGCAAAGGCTGATCCTGCCCGACGGCAGCTCGGTGCGGCTCGACAACATGCCTGCCACCGACCCGGAAGGCTATGCCGGGCTTGCCGACCGGGTCGATTTCCACACATGGACGCTGCTCAAGGGTGTCGCGATCGCGACCATGCTCGGCGTCGGTTCCGAGCTGTCGATCTCCGGCGGAAGCGACCTCGTGCAGGCGATCCGCCAGTCCGCCCAGACGAACGTCGCGCGGGCCGGCGACCAGATCACCCAGCGCAACCTCGACGTCCAGCCGACGGTCACGATCCGTCCCGGCGCGCCGGTCCGCTTGCTGGTGACCCACGATCTCATCCTCGCCCCTTATCCGAGAAGGACAAGCTGACATGGCCGATCTCAAGCTCGGCAAGCTGCCCGACCGCACGCCGGTCAAGCTGGCCATCACCATCACGCCGGACCTCCAGTCGTCGTTGCAGGCCTATGCGGCGGCCTATGCCTCGACCTACGGCATTGACGAGCCGGTCACCGAATTGATTCCCGCGATGTTGTCGGCCTTTCTGGAGAGCGATCGGGCGTTCGTGCGCGAGCGCGACGCGCGAGCACGGGGGCAGAAATGATCGAGCGGGGATGGTAAAGCAAGATCGAGCCGCTGACGGTCCGCGTGGCAACGGTGGTCCGGATCACGGGCCTCAGCCGCTCGCGGATCTACGAGCTCATCCAGTCGGGCGACCTCGAGACGGCGAAGGTCGGCCGTGGCACGCTGGTCCGGTATTGCAGCCTCAAGCGGTTGACCGACAATGAGGGTGGCGGAGAGGGGTATGCCGGACATGTTTTGCAACGCGACTAGCTTAGCTCCGTAAACACCGTGTCGAGACGGGCCAGACGATCGGCGATCGCTCGGCTTACGCTGGCATGGACGTCGTCGGCGAAGTCGTCCGGCATTGCTTCTCGCGCGACGTCCGCAGCCGTGACGGCTTTTTTGCGAATGTCGGTGATGACCTTGTCGACAATGGTCGGGCCGATACCCGCGGCTTTCGCGGTCTGGACGAAGTGCCGGCCCAGGACTTCCTCGATCCGGTAATGGCGGCTCGTGCCCGCCGACATCGCCAACCGGAAACTCTTCCGTGCCAACTGTCCGCGATCGACAGCATCCTGGACGCTCAGGACATCGTAGAAGGGCGTCAGCTTGAAGCCGCCGCCCGGACGCAGAAAAAGGCTGAAGTTTTTCGCATGTCCGTCGGTCGCGCCGATGAGCCAGAAGATGATCTGGCTCGACAGGAATGTCGCCTGATCCTCGGTCGGATCGTCGCTACCGCCAAGCAGTCTTATGATATCCGCCGCGGCGGGACCACCTTCGCTTTGGTATTTCCGGGAGGATGGCACGCCGAGTGCCTGGCAGCAGTCTTCCTGCGGAACGCGCAGCAATCGGCCATCGGCGAGCCATCGGCGATCGAACCGCTCTACGACCAGCGCGCGCCGCACCCCGAAGGTGACGATCTCGGTTTTCGCCACCGGCAAGCCGAAGGCGCCCAGCAGCGTCAGGCAGTAATGCTCGTTGTCGACACTGGCGGTCATGTCGACCATGCCGGTGGATGTCGGGATTTCGCCGAGCTGTGGCTTGAGGATGTGGGTCGTCGGGGTCGTACCGAGCGGGCGTAGCCACCGGCCGTCGTGCCGCAGCAGGGCGGTCTTCTCCTGCGCACCGGCGATCGAAATCCGGAACTCCTGGCCGGGGTCGATCCCGAGCGGCGCACCTTTGAGATTGTCGAGGAGGTGTTCGATATCCTCGTCGCTCAAAGCTTCGCCCCGTATATCGCCTATGGCGTCGATGGCCTCACCGTCGGGCAGGAACTGCATCGCACCGACACAATCCCGGCCGATGCGGGCCAAGAGATTGTACGGATCGGTACCTTCGGCACCCGTGCGCTCCGCCACGCGGCGTCGGATATCTACGCTGTCGGGAAGCAGGTTGTCGAAAACGGCGAGTACCGGCGCGCCGCGATAGGTGGTTGCACGAAGCGGCAGTGATAGCGAGGCCGCAAATGCGTGCTCCCACTCGAGCCAGCTCTGATCATAGCGGAACGATACGGCGCCGCTCGTTTCCTTCTCGAGGCGGCCGACGAGGCGATTATTGATCAGCACGTTCAGGGGAACGTGGGTCTTGCGGCGTGCCATTGTCAGAAGATTTCGCTCAGGTCAGCGCTGCCCTTGCTGCGCGGTGCGATCTGCATGTCGAGGTCGAGCGCTGCCAGGATACCGAACAGGGTGTCGAGCTTCGTACCCGTTTGCCCGCTTTCGATGCGGGAGATCGTCTTCTGCCCGGTGCCAACCAAGGCCGCCAGAGCCTGCTGGGTGAGGTTGCGCTTGGTCCGCGCGTTATGGATGAGCGCACCGAGCTGTTTGGGAGAGCGAGCAATGTGGGCCACGGGAGACGCCTTTCAGTGACGGCATACCCTATAAGGGATAAACTAGCGATATGCCTTGAAGGGTATAGTGGGTATTTATACCCTGCAGGGAGTAAATGCAATTTATACCCTGTGGGGCATTATCAACGTTAAGGACGCTGGGCTATATCGGGCGTCCGCGAGGGTAGCGGCCAGAGGCGGGGAGGAGCTATTCTCGTCAGCATGGTTGGACGACGACATGTAACGCGCGCGATTCCAACGTTTGCCAGCCTTGCCTTCACGCCCTTGCGCAGATTTGGGTGGGGCGCCGTTGATATCCACCAAGCATTGCGACACTCCCGCTCTTTGCCTCGGGTCACAAAACAGAATGGATCCAGACGGAGCAGCTTGGCACCACGCCAGCGGCGTCGATGCCGTTCCTGCAGCATCGCGAGAGACGGTAGCGAATGTCCCTCGCGAGCACGCCGGAGGACCCAGAGAGGCTCTACTCCACTTAGCGGGGAAACAGGACCTTAGCGGTTCCCAACCGCAAAAACCGAAAGGTGGTACCCATGTCCACTAATCCTGACCGCTTTCTCCGTCTGAACGCCGTCCTGGCGCAGACAGGACTTTGCCGTTCCACCCTATATCGCAAGATGGCCGACGGCACCTTTCCAAGGCGTGTCCGTCGTCAGGACATTTGGCGCAGATGGGGGCGTAGATTAGTGGAGAGCGGGCCTCGTCTGGGGGCTGATGTTAGGCGGCCAGCTTGCGGTGCAGCAAGCGCCGATATTCGAGGGTCTG
>NZ_JBCNNI010000061.1:0-10370 GCF_039594485.1 Sphingomonas sp.
TTGAACGCCGGGCTGTGGTTCCGGCGCGGTCGCTTGCTCATCTTGCCTCCTGCTCGCGGCCACCATGGCCGCTGTCAGATCGACAATCCACTTATCCACGCTGTTCAAATTCCCCGAGCCACCTCTCACCCCCCCGGTGTGCTGGTCGAGGGTGCGGAGGAGGATGATACGATCGACGTCCAGCTCGTCGGTCGCACTGCGCCGCTCCGGATACTGCTCAAGCCGCGGCTTGCGGCCAAGCTCCAAATCAGCACCGCAGGCCGGACCAGCTTCGCCAGCGTTGGTGCGGAATGGCGCCAGCATGTCTTTCATGGCCGCGTTTACGGTCAGATCGGCATCGGTGTGACCGTGATCGACGGCTATCGCTTCACGCCCGACCCGTTCGCTCCCGGATTGTCGCGCGAAGAGGCATGGCGACGCTACGACATTTATCGGCGACGCACCTCTTTCGGCTCGCGGGTCCTATTTAACCCCAACGCATCGCTGGGCGTGCGCGTCGACCGCCGCTGGGCGATCGAGTTGGCATGGGAGCATTTCAGTCACCGCCAGACCTTCAGCGAGACAAACCCCGGAATCGATAATGTCGGCTTACGGGTAGTGCGTGTATTGGGCTCACGCCCCTGATCCTCCTTGCCGGCCTCTTCGCCGTCCAGTCGGCATCGTCCCCCGTTGCAGAAGACGAAGTCGTCGTAACCGCCAGGCGTATCGAGCGGCTGAAGCGCCTGAGCGTATCGATCAAGCATGATAGGACAACGGACGCCTACCGCTGCATTGTCAAACGCCGAAGCGGTGACCCATCACTCGACCGCATTGTATGTGATGCGGCCCTCGCTTGCGCCCCGAAGGTTCAATCGCGAGAAGAAGCTCACGCCTGCATGGCTCCGACGATGGATGCACTGGTTGCCAGAGGCACGCAGTGGCGGGCGGGAGCGGACAGGGAAACTCGGTAGCGAGCGTGTTTGCTCGAGGGGTTTCCTAGTAGGCGCTGCCATTCTCAATTTTCCTTCCCAATCGGGAAGACCGCTTTTTGCGCGAGCCCCATGTCGGGCCTCCATACGGCCATCGATGGCGATTATGTCGCTGCATGGATGCTGCCTTACCGCGATGCTCGAAATCACGCGTGAGCCAGTTTTACGAGAACGGGTCACCGGCACGCTAGACACTCTTGCAGCAGGATAAAGACCTACCGGGCGACGATCGAATCGCGAGCGTGAGAGAGCCAGCGCGCTTAATGAACGGCAGGAGCTGGGAAGCCAAAAAGCGTCCATGTGAATGGAGGCTAGTGAGACACAGGCCCTAATCCATCGACAGGCCATGCGTAGCGCCTGCTGCGTGACTGGCGTTGGGGCGCTCCCCGCGAACGACGACAATGCTGCCGACCACAATCAGCATTCCGCCCAGCAGGACTGGCCATCCCACCGGATCGCCGAACAGGCCGATGCCGAGCGTAGCACCGACCAACGGCTCGATGTTTATGAACACCCCTGCACTGGCACTATCGACGCGGGCAGCGCCATACTGCCACGCAGCTGTGGCCAGGAAGGTAGAGAGGAGACCCTGCCCGATGATCCCGCTCCAGGCGACAGGGCTAAGCGCGAGTGGGGGCGCACCATGGAGCAGAAGAGCGATCGGCAGCACGGTGAACGTCGCAACGACCAATGTAACGGCAGGCACAGCCATCGCCGATCGCGTCGCAGGCACGCGCTTCAACGCTAGCAGCCACGCCAGGAAGATCAGTAGCGATGCCAATGAAAGAGCGATGCCGATCGCCGTGCCGGCACCGCCAGGCTTGCCGGCGATCAGAGCCGCGCCGCCCGTCGCCGCGACGACGCCGATCCACGACACGCGCGTGACACGTTCGCCCATCAGATACGCCGAGACTGCGATCAGCGCGGGCATCGCTCCGACCAACAGGGCAGCAAGAGTGACGGTGACCCCGGCCAACCCTTCGAACTGGATCACGAAGGCCAATCCGTAAAGCGCCCCCGCCAGCAGCACCGGCGGCGAACGAAACAGCGCACGTGCATCCTGCGTGGCAAGGGCGAACGGACAAGCGACCACGCTGGCAACGATGAAGCGGAGCAGCACCATATGCGCTGGATCGATTTCGCGCAGGGCTAACTTGCCGAGCGGAAAGCCCAGCCCCCAGGCAAGTCCCGCCACAGCGAGAGCAAGAAAGGCAAGACGATTCATGCTGTCTCGGTGCCGTATTCGGCGGCTTTTGGCGATAGGCGATTGTGGCTGAGCTGCGAACGGCTTCCACAATTGCGGCGCGGGTAGGTCGTACAGATTTTTGCCCGGTTGGAACGCTCTTTGCCATTCCCGCCAAATTGTGTTATTGTGATAACACACCTGGTCTTTGCCTGGTGTATCATCCCACATCGGAGATCGTCATCATGCCCCACCCTGCCCGGGTGCTGGAGCGGGCGGACGTGCGTCGTTTGCTCGACGCCGTCAGCCAGCACCGGCACGCGCTGCGCGACCGTGCGCTTGTGTTGTTGAGTTTCAAGGCGGGCCTACGCGCCTGCGAGATGTCAGGCCTCGACTGGTCGATGCTCCTGACCCCCAAGGGTGGTATCGCCGACCAGCTCTATATCGCGGCCAGCATCGCCAAGAATGCCGCCGCCAGGCGGGTGCCGGTGCATCCTGATCTGGCCTATGCCCTGCTGGCGCTGCATCGCTCGCATGACCGGCCCCGCGCTGGCCCCGTCATCCGCTCGGAACGCGGGTGTCACATGACCCCGCGCAGCATCGTCAACTGGTATGCCCGGCTATACGACCGGGTGGGCCTGGACGGCTGCTCGTCGCATTCCGGCAGGCGCACCTTCATCACCCGGTCGGCACGGTTGCTGGCGCGTACCGGCGGGTCGCTGCGCGATGTCCAGGAACTGGCGGGCCACCGCCGCCTGACGACCACCGAGCGCTATATCGAGGGCGACCGCGCCGCCCAGCATAGGCTGATCCGCCTCGTCTGAGGCGAAGCCCCCTTCCCCCTTCACAATCTGGCTTATTGGAGAATTCGCATGACCGCGAAGGATGACGCACGTCCCCAGAACAGCGCTGCCAACCCCGTTACCGTCTTGAACGATGCCTTTCGGCGCAACCCCAGCAGGGGTGCGATGGTCGCCACCGCTGGCGTCATAGGCCTGGGCGCAGGTGCCCTGCCCGCCATCATCGAGATGGTGCGGGCGTTCGATGCCTTTACCCCAGACAATGACCCCTATGGCGAGCACGATTTCGGTGTGCTCGAATGGCAGGGCCATAAGCTGTTCTGGAAGATCGACTGTTTCGACAAAGCCATGGTGTTTGGCTCACCCGATGCGGGTGATCCGGATGTCACCACCCGGGTGCTGACCATCATGCTGGCGGAGGAATGGTAATGGCCAGCCCCCTGCCCCGCCCACCCTGGCGACAGGGCCAGCTTGACGGCCTGTGCGGGCTCTATGCCGCCATTAACGCGCTGGCCTATGTGCTGGCCCCTGTCGTCACCGTCGACCGGCGCTGGGCGGCGCGGCTGTTCAAACACGGGTTGGCGCATATCGCCGAGCATGTGCCGCTGACCACCGCAGTGCGTGATGGTATCGACCCCGAGCCATGGGTCGCGCTGGTCTCCCATCTGGCCGAGCATGTCGCAGCCAAGCTCGATGTGTCGATCATCGTCACCCTGCCCTTTGCGGACAACGCCAAGGTGGGCCGCGACGAATGGCTTGATGCTGCCCGCTCCACCCTCGAGGCCGGTGACGCGCTGCTGTTGCTGCTGGCGGGCGAGCACCGCCACTACACCATGGCGGCCCAGCTGACGCCGCGCCTGCTCGGGCTGCACGACAGCTCGGGCCTGCAACACCTGCAGCTGTCGGCCACCGGCATGGGTGCGTCCAAGCGCCGCCACCGTATCCAGGCGGAGTGGACCATCGTGCTGGCCTCGCGCCAACACCGGGTCCGCGAGCGGCCTGGCTGAGCCTGCGCCTTCCCTTTTCTCACTCGTGAACATTCGACCCGAATGTCACCAGTTGGGGCACACCACAGATACCCGGTGCAGCCACCGCTTCTTGCTTTGCCATAGGCAGGCCGGTAGCACCGTGATTGCGCTGCGTGAAAGCCGCAGCGTGGGGCGTGGAAACCTCAGTCCAGTGAACTCGGTCGCCAAGTTAGGGGGCCGGGTGGCATGCGCGCATGTCCAGTCGGCTTCTGGCCGATAAAGGCGCATGCGCCTGATCACTGACCAGGTTTCCAACATCCGGCTTCGGCCGTCGCCCCGAGAGGACATAGGGGTGACGCGAGCGTCGAAGCCAGTGCCACCCCCTTTGCAACGGGGGAATGATCATGAACCTATTCCGTTACCGCGCCAGGCAGGTACGCCGGGTTGCCGTCTGCGCAGCTGCGCTCGGCGCCGCACTCGCCGGCACGGCTGCTGACACAAAGACGGCCAAGCGCCGCGCGCCCGCCATTTCCGCCGCCCAGGCCAGAGCCGACTACCAACAGCTCGAGGTCATGCCACATAAACAGCTGGCCGACCGCTGGCGGCAATGCGCCGATGCCCAGGGAGCAGCGATCCTTGAGAAGGGTCAAAGCGATGTGGATGCCGTGAGCAGCATCACTAGCCACTGCGCCCTGCAATTATCCGACCTGCGGGCTTCGCTGCAGCTTGTGCTGACAGCCCCCCGTGCAGAAAAAGTGTTAGCGACGCTTCAAAATGCGCTCAGCGAAAAGCTTGGAACGACCTTCTTCTCGTCTCGCTACGATACAATTCAAGCGGCAGGGCCGCGTACGCTGGGTGACTGGCAACTCTTCCCGCTCCGCCCAGACATGTGCCTCGCGTCTTACATCCCACCCGACAGGCAGAGCTATATTCAGCTCGTGCGGTGGGACAGTCCTGCCAAGCTTATTGTCAAAGTCAAAACCGGTCAGTCCGTCACCAAAGGTCAAGGCCGCATCATGTTCGGCGTGGAGGGCCTTTGGGGCACCATATCGCATCAGGTAGATGCATCATGGATGCCCGTTGACCAGGGTATCCAATGGGAAATCGACCTCGACTTCGACCAATATGAGGCCCTGACCGAAACGCGCCATCTGACCATAGGTCAGGGCCAAACAACATACCACGTCGTCTTTCCTCCCATGGGGAGTGAGGCCTGGGGCTTCATCCAAGACTGCGGCAATCCGCCCCTTGAGGGGGAACTGTAACGGCACGCCGCTGCGGGCAAGGCCCTATCGGTTCGCTTCCACGGCATCGACCGACCGTCTCCCATCCCCCGGTCCTTTGTCTCTTCTGGAAAGGCACATTCATGCCCCGACGTCATCTCGGCTGGGCGACCAGCCTCGTGTTGCTGGCTGCTGCCCCAGCAGCCTATGCCCAATACACCACGACAAACCCGCAGACGGTGACTGATACCGGCCGCCTGTTCAACGATCCCTTCCGCCCGCTGACCCGGGGCTGGATGATGTGCGTTTCGATCGAAGGCGTACGCCTCATCGAAGCAGGCCAGACCGACCTGGCTGCCGCGCAGCCGGCGCGCATGGCCTGTACGCGCGAATGGGCAAATCTGCGCGGTGTGGTCGGCAAAGCCATTGGCCTGCCCCGTGCCGACCGCGCGTTGGGGCAGCTGTTCGAGAGCTTCAAGCTCAAGCTGCGGGGCGACTATCTGGCCAGCCGCGTGGCTGCGATCGATGCGGATGGCCCCCTCACCCTGGGGTCATGGGCCATGTACCCCATCCGCCGCGGCATCTGCTATGTCCGCACGCGGTCGTCAGACCGGCGCTATGAGTACAAGCTTGGGCGCACGGACGGTGATCCTACCCTGCTCATCACCGGTCATAGCCGGAATTCGGTAACGCAGGGCGAAACCCGCGCCACCCTCGACATCATCAGCCCAGACGCCACCATGTCTCGCGCGGTCGACATCAGCTGGAAGCCCGTCGGCTCGGATATCCAGTGGCAGATCCCTCTGGGTGACAATCAGCTGACCGCTTTGACCCGGGCGACGAGCATTGCCTTGCGCTCGGGCGGTACCGTCAACCGCTTTCCCTTTCCCGACCTCCCCATGTCGGCGCGCGACTTTATCAGCAACTGCCCGGCGCCTCTGCCCCGGCACTAGCAGTCCATACCGACAGTGCCTGGCGCGACCGACCACCCACCGTCTCCCATCCTCCAGCTCCCTACCTGAAAGACACGCCCCTATGTCCAAAGCCATCATCATGCTGGGCGCAGGTCTCATCCTGCTGCCTGGCTGCAAGCCTGCCGCCAATGACGCCAATGCGCTCCTCAAGGCCGGTGACGCGCGCATTTGCGTGGCGCCGGAAGTCGAAGACACGTTACGCGAGATGATCGCGCCTAAGCCTGATCTGGCCAAAGCCTATTCGGTCACCTTCAGCAACGCCACGCTGGAGAGCTATGATCCGCAGGTCCATAAGGCCCTGTGCAACACCAGCGTGACGGTTAAGGGCCCCGGCGGACCGCTGATCGACCATGCCCCGCTCAACATCTCCGTCTCGCCCTCGGCACGTGACGACGGGCAGTTTCTCGTCACCGCCCAAGGCGTTGATGCCTATCACCAGCAGCTGGTCGACGATAATGCCGAACGGGCCGAACGGGCAGCGTCCGAGGAAGCCGACAAGGTCGCCGAAGAAAAGCTGACCGCACTGGTTAAACCCGGTTGGCTGATAGGGCGTTGGGTTGGTGCCAAAGCTGGCAGCGATGCCTGCTCACAAAAAGGCTATTTCGGCTTCATCAAAGGCGGCGTCGCAGACTTTGGCGACGGTGCCAGCTTCCGCTGGACGATGCAGGGCCGCCGGGTCAGCATGATTGGTGCGACCGGCAGTTGGTCGTTTGATATCACAGACGCCGACACTAACACCATGTCCACGCTCTACAACGCTAACGACACGCAGGACTTCCGACGCTGCACCCCCAGCGAAATCCAGGCCGCCGGTCAGCCCGATCCCGAAACCGATATGACGCCATCCGAAGACACATCTAGCGGCGACACACCTATGCCAAGCATGGGATAGTTGCGTTTGGACCCAGTGCACGAAGCCGCTGCGCGGCAGTGTCGTCGGTGGTGAGGTAGCGCATCGGCGCGGAGGTTTGGCCCTGCGGCAGCGGAGGCGGACGATGGGGTTCCTTCAACAAGAGGAACCCTGCCATGACGATGTCACCGACCACACCACCCGTCACCCCGCTGCGCCAGCGGATGCTCGACGACATGGCGATGCGCGCGATGAAGACGCGGGCACAGCACGACTATGTTCGACACGTTCGCGCCTTCGCGGCGTTCCTGCGGCGCTCGCCGGATACCGCGACCGCAGAGGATGTGCGCCGCTTCCAGGTTCACCAGCGCGAGCACGGCACCAGCGAGTCCGTCATCGGCGCCACGGTGTCGGCACTGCGCTTCCTGTTCGGGGTGACGCTGGACCGCCCGGATCTATCGCGCAAGCTCGTGCTGGCGCCGCGCCCGCGCAAGCTGCCCGACGTGCTGAGCGTCAATGAGGTCGCGCGGCTGCTGGAGGCGGCACCGGGCATCAAGTACCGCGCGGCGCTCGGCGTGGCATACGGCGCCGGCCTGCGCGTGTCGGAGGTCGCGCACCTCAGGACCGACGACATCGACAGCAAGCGCATGCTCATCCGCATCGAAGAGGGGAAAGGCCGCAAGGACCGCAATGCCATGCTGTCGCCGCAACTGCTTGAACTGCTCAGACTATGGTGGCGCGAAGGCAAGCGGCACAGCGTCCTGTTGCCGCACGGCTGGCTGTTCCCCGGGCGCAGCTACACCGACCCGATCTCGACCCGGCAGCTTCACCGCGCGGTCTGCGAAGCGGCCGAGGCGGCGGGCATCCGCAAGCGCGTCAGCCCGCACACGCTGCGGCACAGTTTCGCCACGCATCTGCTCGAACAGGACGTCGACATCCGCGTCATCCAGGTCCTGCTCGGGCACAGCAAGCTGGAGACCACCGCGCTCTACACCAAGGTCGCCACCCGCACGATCCGCGCGGTGACCGGGCCGCTCGACCAGCTGATGGCGCTGATGGAGGGCAGGACGCCCGCCGGGTGACGCCCGCGTGCGCGCCTCGCTGGAGGTCGCCGACATCTTCCGCGCTGCCGGTCCCACGTACCGGGCGACCCGCGCCGGGCATCTGAGCCTCGACCAGCTCAAGGTCATGTCGGCGATAGAGACCTGCCGCATCGCCGTCATGGGCGGGCATGTCGAGGCCTGCACCGACTGCGGACACTGGCGGCTCGGGGTAAGCGCAGCCAGTGCAGTGAGGTGGGCGGCACTTCAGCGTGATCAGGGAAAGCCAGCGGCCAAGCCGCAGGGCGGTGACACGCGCTCGGCCGCGACCGAAGCCAAGGTGGCACGCATCTGGGCGTTGTACGAGGCGGCCCCCGACATCACGCTTGCCGAGTTGCGCGCGGCGTTGGCCGCCGAGGGGATCGCAGGTCGCAGTATCGACGTTGTGGCGTTTCTTCGCCCGCCACGGGCAAAAGACCGGCCATGCGAGCGAGCAGGACCGCCCCCGATGTCCTGAGCGCACGTGAGGCCTGGTTTGATGGCCAACTCGACCTCGATCCCGAAACACTCGTCTTCGTCGATGAAGCGGGTGCCAGCACGAAGATGTCGCGCCGCTACGGACGCGCCCTACGCGGCGAACGGCTGCGCATGGCGGTGCCGCACGGACACTGGATGACGACCACCTTTGTCGGCGGCTTGCGGCTCTCGGGCATGACCGCACCGCTCGTCATTGACGGACCGATGGCCAGGGCATGGTTCGAGGCCTGGGTCGCCCAGGCGCTTGCCCCGACGCTGAAACCCGGCGGCATCGTTATCCTGGACAACCTGCCCGCTCACAAGAGCATCGCGGCGCGTGAGGCGATCGTGTTTGATCCCAGGCTTTGATGGTGCATTATTCACGAGCGAGTGGAAGGATGCACTATGGGCCAGATACTCCATGGGAGCGCCACGACGACTGAGGCGGGCCCCCCTATTAACGTTCCGGTCGGGGATGCGGGCGGGATGACGGTAGCACGGGATACGTCGCTGTCGGTTCGAGCGAACCGTTTTCGTCCGTTTCGTGCTGCGAGACGTTCCCGCCAGGCGCAGCTATCCCATGGCGGCACGTCGTTCGTGGAAGATCAGGCGGTCGATATTGTAGGCCAGGTTGGCGAGGCCGACCTTCACCTCGGCGCGGGCGATACCGATGGTGCGGATGAACAGCCCCATCTGGTCCTTTTGCCGGGCAAAGACGTGCTCGATGCGAGAGCGCACGGCAGAGCGCTTCGCGTTGGCCGCAGCGGTGCGTGGCGACATCGGCTTGCCCCGGGGCTTCTTGCGGTGGATGCGACTGACCCGGCCCATCGATCTCAACCAGGCCTCGTTGGCGCGGCTGCGATACGCCGTATCCGCCCAGACGTCGGAGGCGGTGTTGTCGCGGGTCACCACGTCACGCAGCATCCGCCCGTCGAAGCGCGCGCCATCGGTGACCTTGCCGCGTCGGATAAAGCCGTAGCGCCGGCAGATCGCGATGCTGCTCTTGTAGCCGAAGCTGGGGATGGCGATGTCGACCCCCGGCCGTCCATCGGGCAGCGTTCGGGCCTTGGCGAACTTCAGTGTCCAGCGCGCATCGGTATCCTTTTGCGCTGCTCTCGCCGGCTCGTCCGGCCAGATCTGCGCGGCGGTTCTCCCGCCCTTGATCGCGTCCCGCTCGGCTGCGGTATTGCGCTGTTTGGGGGCGGCCACCAGCGTGGCGTCGACGATCTGGCCTCCCATGGGCAGATACCCCCGCTCGCGTAAGGACCGGTCAAAGGCCGCGAACAGCGTGTCGATCGCGCCGGCGCGCGTCAGCTTCTCGCGGAACAGCCGGATCGTGTTCTCGTCGGGCGTGGCCGCGCCAAGGTCAAACCCCAGGAACCGCAGCCAGCTCAGCCGGTCGCGGATCAGGAATTCCATGCGCGCGTCGCTCACTGTGTTCTGCGCGGCCAGGACCAAGATCTTGAACATCGCCACCGGGTCATAGGACGGGCGACCACCCTTCGCCCCGTCGCCATAGGCCAGCGCCTTCTCCAGCCCGGCCCGGAACAGCTCGAAATCCACCACCCGCGCCATCGTCTCAAGCGGATCGCCGCAGTCCGACAGCCGCTTCAACTGCTCCGATAAACCGAACAATCCTGCCTGACGCATCCGCCGCCTCCTGCCTTCAGGCACAGTGAATCATTTTCGATCGGTTCATGCCAGGGTTATTGGGGGTGCCCAGGCAGTCCGTCGAGCGATACAGCATAGTCAAGAGAGCCTGAGGGCGTTGGCGGAGCGCCATGGCGTCAATCAGAAGACCATCGCCAAGTGGAAGAGGCGCCGATCGACGGCTGACCTTCCCACGGG
>NZ_JBCNNI010000062.1:0-9641 GCF_039594485.1 Sphingomonas sp.
CCGCTGTCGCGCATCCGGTAGAAATGGTACTGCACCGTCGTGAACGGTGGAAAGTCACGCGGCAACTGCGCCCACTGGCACCCCGTCGCGGCAAGATACTGGATCGCATCCCACAGATCCCGTGCGCGGTGCAGGCGCGGACGGCCTACCTTCGTCCTGCGGGCCAGCAGCGGCGCAATGATCGCCCATTCCTCGTCGGTGCTGTCGCTTGCGTACCGCAGACCTCTTCTGTCATGCTCCCGGCGAGCGGTTTTGGTCCAGCCCATGTGATCCCCGTGGTCTTCGCAACCCTCGGTCATTCACAACTGACTGAAATCGCTCAACTCAATTTTCGGTTGGGCTCTGAGCCGGAATCGCCGACACGGGGCAAGGCGCGCGTCGCGCCCGACGGGAAGCACGTTGGACCCTTGAGGGGGTACGAATTGCCGAGACCCCAACCCGGCCTTGTCCTGACGGCATTTGGATCCTAGACGCAGCCATCCCCGGGGGGCCGCTGATGCGCGGTTGAGAGGTGGGCAGCAGCCCATGACCCGCTGAACCTGATCCGGGTCATGCCGGCGTAGGGAGGGGTGGCGGCTCCTCCGTCGTCCCTCCGTGTGAAGTGGACGCGAGACAATGCCGGTTATGACATTCCGTGATCGAATGACGATCCGTTACAGCGGGTTGCTGCTGGCCGCAGCAGGCCTGACGCTCCCCATTGCCGTATCGGCGCAGCGGGCCGCCGACGCCCCGACCGACATCCGCGTGATCGGCCACCGTGACCCTGAGGGGCTGTTGCCCGATCAGACCGAGCCCAGGGCGGTGAGCGCGATCTCGGCCGATTTCATCGTCAAGCAGGCCCCGACCCTGAACGCGTTTCAGCTTGTGAACCTGTTGCCCGGCGCGAATGTCGCATCCAGCGACCCCTATGGCCTGTCGACGAGTTCCAGCCTGACGCTTCGGGGCCTGGGACAGGACGAGATCGGGGTGCTGATGGAGGGCGCGCCACAGAATGACATCGGCTATTACTACGCCTATCCGTCGCAATTCGCCGACCCGGCCAATGTCCGAAAGATCGCACTCGCCCAAGGATCGGTCGATATCGATTCGCCGACGGTCGTGGGAGCGGGCGGCCTGTTGTCGCTGACGCTCGACGATCCCAGGGCGACGCGCCAGATGCTCGCCGATCTGTCGCTCGGTTCCCATGATCTGCGCCGTGTCTTCGTCCGGGTCGATACGGGGACGATCGGGAACACCGGGCTCAAGGCGTTCCTGTCCTATTCGGGCACGCGCGCGGACAATTGGCGTGGGCCGGGCTATGATACGCGGCAGCATGTCGACGCCAAGCTGCTCCGCGAATGGGGCAACGGCAACCGCGCCAGCCTGGCGCTGTCGTACAACAACGCCAATTCCTCGAGCTATCGCAGCCCGACGCTGGCCGACTGGCAGGCCAATGGGCGGGGCTTCAACTATGATGCGCGCTATACCGAGGGGAACACCAATTACTGGCGGCTGTACCGCGCGCCCTTCCGCAACCTCTATGCCTCGGCACCCGTCCATCTGGCTCTCAGCGACCGCCTGACGCTCGACAGCACGACCTATCTCCAGTTCGGCTATGGCAATTCGCCCTATGGTACCCAGCTTGCGACCACCGGCAATTTCCTGGGCGACGAGGAACTCGCGCAGCCGATCGTGCTGCCCGGCGCGAAGGACGGCGTGGCGACGGTGCTGGGCAATTATACGGGCGACCAGATGCGGATGGGCCAGGTCGGCAAGCTGACGCTGCAGGCGGGCATCCACCGGCTCACCGCCGGCCTGTGGTTCGACTATGGCACGGACCGCGTCACCCAGACCTATACGACGATCGATGCCGCGGGGCGACCGACCGACCGATGGGGATATCGTAGCAAGGCGATCCGCACCGCCGATGGCCGCCTGCTGGCCTATGAGAACCAGCGCACCGTCACCGTGACGAAGAGCGTCTTCCTGGCCGACAGCATCGCACTCACCCCAGGACTGACGGTCGATATCGGCTTCAAGGGCGTCAATCTGCTGCGCAACGGCCGCAACTATCTGCCCGGGCCACAAAGCCGGGTCCGCAGCGACAGCTTCGCCGCCTTGCCGCGCGCGGCCGTCCACTATGCGATCGATGACCGTCAGCAGATCTTCGCCAACATCACCACCAATTTCCGCACGCCCAACGAATTCACGCTCTATGACAGCTATTACGGCGGCGTGGTTTCCACGCGCGGCACCGATGCGCTGAAGAACGAATATTCGGTGTCGCAGGAACTGGGCTATCGCTATATCGGCCCCAGCCTGTCCGCCTCGGTCACCGGCTTCCACTATAAATTCCGCAATCGGCAACTCGCGACTGTGGTCGATAGCGGCGGCGCGCAGGTCAATTCGACGCTGAATGCCGGGGGGCAGACCTCCTATGGCATTGATGCGGAGATCGATTATCGTCCCGCCAAGGGTGTCAGCGTCTATGTCTCGGGCGAATATCTGCGCGCGCGGATCGACGACGATCTGCCGGTCGGTGCCGATTATCTGCCGACGCGCGGCAAGCGGGCGGTGTCGAGCCCGACGCTGCAGATCGGCGCGGGGAGCACCTATGACGATGGCCATCTGTTCGGCAGCATCACCGGCAAATATGTCGGTCGCCAATATGCGACGTTCATGAATGACGAAAGCATTCCGGGTTATGCGACGCTCGACCTGTCGATCGGCGTGCACCTGGCGGACTGGCTCGACGGCAAGCGGACGGATCTGCGCCTCAACGCGATCAACGTGATCGATCCCCATGTCCTGGCGGGGGTTCAGGCGGTCAGCACCAATGCCCGCGACGTCGTCGGTCGCGGCGGTACGGCCATTACGGGCAACGCCCCGGCTTATTATATCGGCAGCGGCGCGGCCGTCGTCGCGACCGTTTCGCGCGCCTTCTGACCATGGCGGGCGCCGAGGATCCGACCGCCGGTCACCGCGTGCACGGCATGGGGCTTGCCCTGGAAGCACCCATCTGGCCCGCGATCACGCCTGACGAGGCGGCGGTGGTACTGGCGCACTTTCCAGACGCGGCACCGATCGAGGCACTCCGCTGGCACTCGCCGCGTCCCTTTTCCGCCGCGACGCTGATCGATACGGCGGGCGGCGCGCTCCTGCTCAAGCGGCATGACCGACGGGTGCGCGACGTCGCGGGATTGGCGGAAGAACATGCCTTCATCGCCCATCTCGCGGCGTCCGGGGCTTCGGTGCCTGAGACATTGCGCACGCGGGAGGGCGCGAGCGCGGTCGGGATCGGCGAATGGACCTATGAACTCCATCGCCGGGCGGTGGGAGAGGATTTGTACCGTGACCAGCCGTCATGGACGCCGTTCCGCTCCGGCGCGCATGCCCATGCCGCCGGGGTCGCGCTCGCCCGGTTGCATCGCGCCTCGCAAGGGTTCGACGCGCCGGCGCGAAAGGGGCAGCCGCTCGTCGCCAGCTTCGCCATTCTGTCGGCCACCGATCCCATGGCCGCCGCCGAGTCCTATGTCGCGGCGCGTCCCGCCCTGGCCGCCTTTCTGGCGGGACGGTCATGGCGGAGCCGATTGGCATCGCTTTTCAGGGCATCGGGCGAAGGGCTCGCGCCGCTCGTCGCGCGTCAGGCGTCGCTCTGGACGCATAATGACTGGCATCCCTCCAATCTTCTCTGGGCGGCGGACGGCACGGTCGAAACCGTCTTCGACTTCGGGCTGTCCGATCGGAGCTGCGCGGCGCATGACCTGGCGATCGCGATCGAAAGGAGCGGCTTTGCCTGGCTGGAACTGGGCGAAAGGCGGGATGACGCGATCGCCGATCCGGCGGCGGCGTTATCGCTGATCGCGGGATACCGGACGACAGCCCTGCTGACCCATGACGTGATCGAGGCGGTCGTCCGCCTCCTGCCGCTGGTGCATATCGAGTTCGCCCTGTCCGAGATTGCCTATTTCGCGGGGATTGTCGGCGATCATGATGCGGCGTGCCTCGCATGGGAGACGTATCTTCTCGGCCATGCGGACTGGTTCCTTTCGGCGGCGGGGCAAGGCTTCCTCGATCGCCTGCGCACCGGCCTGAACCTCTGATGTCGGCGCTCGAAACCATCGCGGTCGCGACCAGCTTTCTGGCGATCTGGCTGACGGCGCGGCGCAACATGCTCTGCTGGCCGCTGAACCTCGTCGCCTGTGCGCTGTATTTCAAGCTGTTCCTCGACGTGCGGCTCTATGCCGACATGGTGCTCCAGGCCGTGTTCGGTATCGGTATCCTGTATGGCTGGATCGCGTGGAGCCGGAACAGGCACGGCCCAGGGGCGGTGGAGGCGGCGGTGGGGGCGGCTGTCGAGGTGATGCCGCTATCGCTGGCGCGGGCCCTGGCGGGGCTGGTCGTCGGCGCTTGCGGCGCGCTCGCCATTGGATGGTTCACCAGCCGTCATACCGATGCGACTTTGCCATGGATGGACGCGACGCTCAGCAGCTTCAGCCTCGTCGCGCAATATTGGACGGCACGCCGCCACCGCGAGAACTGGCTGCTCTGGATCGCGGTGGACATCGCCTATGTCGGCATGTTCCTGTTCAAGGGGCTGCTGCTCACGGCCGGGCTGTACGCGGCGATGATCGGCCTCGCGGTGATCGGCTATCGCGACTGGCGACGGACGCGGCGGCCCGGCTCGCCTGGTGATCACGCGACGACAAAGGACTGAACGAACGGATTGCGGAGCTTGGTCGATCCTCGCTCTACGCCATGTGGATACCCGGGCGCCCTGCCTCCACCGTGAAGCGCGCCAGATCGGCGATGGCGGATCGCGGATCGCGAGCGTCGGCCAGACCGCGGAACGTCACGTCGCATTGCCGGGATGACAGGTCGATGCGGCCATAGCCGCGCACCAGATTCTCGGCATAATGAAAGCCGGTCGTCGTCGCGGCGGTGGACTTGAACAGCGGATCGGGGTTGAGCGACGTGATCGACCCGCCGACGAATTCCGAGGCGATGGGCGGGCCGTTCGGACGATCGGGATCGCGCAGATCGGTCGCGGCAAAGGCGTGGATGTCGCCGCTCAGCACGATCGGGTTGGCGGTATTCCCCTGGACCCAGCGGTGGAAGATATGGTCCCGCGCCGCCGGAAAGCCTTCCCAGCGGTCGACCGAATGGAAAACCGCGCCCTTGTCCGGTTGCTGGGGATCGATGGTCGGAAAGGGCGTCATCAGCGTCTGCTGGGCGAGCAGGTTCCACTGCGCCCGTTGTCCGGCCAGTTCTCCGTCGAGCCAGCGTTCCTGCCGCGCGCCGAGCATGGACAGCTTCGGATCGTGCCGGGCTTCGCAATCGGCCACCAGATAATCGTAATGGCGCTTCCCCATGGCGTCGGGGGCGGGCTGGCAGGGGCGGTCGTCGCGATATTGCCGGTCGTCGAGCAGGACGATGCGGGCCAGCCGCCCCCAGTCGATCCGGCGATAGAGCCGCGCCCATGGCCCGCTCGGATGCGACATCCGGCGCAGCGGCAGATGCTCCCAATAGGCCTGATAGGCGGCGGCCCGCCGCGCGAGGAAGCGGGCGGGATCGCCATATTGCTGATCCCAGCGCCCGGCATAGTCGTTGGCGACCTCATGATCGTCCCAGATCGTCATCCAGGGGGCGGCGGCATGAGCGGCCTGAAGCAACGGGTCCAGCTTGTAGCTGGCATAGCGGACCCGGTAGCCGGGCAGGTCGAAAGGTTCGGGATTGAGATGGGGCCGCAATGCCTTGGGATTGGGCGCGCCTTCATAGATATAATCGCCCAGGAACAGGATCAGGTCGGGATCATCGGCGATCGCATGGGTCCATGCGGCATAATGGCCGACCTCATATTTCTGGCATGAGCCATAGCAGAGGCGCAGCCGCTCCACCGTCGCATCCGCCGCCGGGGCTGTCCGGGTCCGTCCGACCGGGCTGACCTGCCCCAGCGCGAGGAAGCGATAGTGATAGGGGCGGGCGGGGCGCAGGCCGTTCACCTCGACGTGCAGGCTATGGCCGTCCTCGGGCGTCGCGCGAACTTCGCCGCTGCGTACGATGCGCTCGAAGCGCGCGTCCTCGGCCACTTCCCAGCGGACCGGCACCCGTGCCTGCCCCATGCCGCCGTCCGGTTCCAGCGGTTCGGGCGCCAACCGTGTCCATAGCACCACTCCGTTGGAGGCGGGCTCGCCCGATGCGACCCCGAGTGCGAAGATCGGCTGCGATGGTCCGCGCACCAGGGCCATGCCGCCCGAGGCGATGACGAAGGGGGCGACCGCCAGGGGGGCGCCGATGACGTGCCTGCGGGTCGGGCGAAAGGTCATTGTCTTGCAGGTCCTGGGTCGGAGATGGGGATGGATTACGCCTGAAATCTCCGACTTTCCAGAGCTGGCCGGAAGGATATCTCGAGGGCGAATGGAAATCTCCGTGATGTCGCGCCATTGTCATGAATTCGTCCGCAAAACCGTCACGAAACTGACTTGCTCGGTGCTTATCCGCACGGCGATTGCGGCAAGCAACATTGTTGGGGGCAAGACAAAATGATGTTCGACACTTCGCGCGGCCTGGTCCGCACGGGCCGTAGCCTTGCGTCCCTGTTGCTGGCGGGTGCGTCGCTCTGGGCGATGCCGGTTCAGGCCCAGAGTGCGACGGCCACGACCACCGATACGCCTGCGGCCGATACGACGACCGATGCTTCCGCTCCCGACCAGGGCGATCTGGTCGTCGTCGCCCGTCGCCGTGACGAACATATCCAGTCGGTGCCGATCCCCGTCACCGTCATCACCCCGCAGGAACTGGCACGCCAGAACCTCGTCAACTTCACCAATTTCCAGACGAAGTTTCCTTCCTTCTCGGTCTATCTGACCAACCCGAAGCAGTTGAACCTCGGCATTCGCGGTATCGGCAATAACGGCTTCAACACCGATGGCATCGACGCCTCGGTGGGCGTGTTCGTCGACGGCGTGTACAATGCCCGGCTGGGCATGGTGTCGAACGACTTCAACGACATCGCCGATGTCGAGCTGTTGCGCGGGCCGCAGGGCACGCTGTTCGGCAAGAACACGACCGCGGGTGCGGTCCTGATCAACACGCTGAAACCCAGCTACACGCTCGGCGCGGCGACCGAGTTCACCATCGGCAATCAGGGTTTCCGCCAGATCAAGGCGAGCGTCACCGGACCGTTGATCGATGGCAAGCTCGCCCTGCGCCTGTCGGCCTTTTCGAGCAGCACCGATGGCTATTACCACAACCTTTATAATGGCCGGTGGCAGAACGCCCGGCAGGGCGAGGGGGTGCGTGCCCAACTGCTCGCCAATCCGACCGAGGATTGGACGATCCGCCTGATCGGCACGCATGCGACCCAGGATTTCCCGACCATGGGGCCGATCACGCTGGGCGTGTACAACCCGGCGGCGCTCCAGGCGCGGATGGCGGCGGCGGGCTATACCCTGCTCGTCAGCTCCAAGGAAAAGCGCGAGATGAACATCGACTCGCCGCTCAACGCCACGACCAGGACCGATGCGCTCAGCCTGCAACAGGATCTCGACCTGCATGCGCTGGGCACCGTTACCTCGATCGGGGCATGGAGCCGCTGGTCCTGCTTCACCAACAACGACAATGACTATACGCAGTTGGACGCGATCCGGGATTACGGCTCGTGCAACCGGGTCCAGCAATGGTCGCAGGAGGTGCGCTGGGCGTCGACCACCGGCCACCCGCTCGAAGGGCTGATCGGCGGCTTCTTCTCGCGCCAGCAGCTCGACGTGGACTCGCGCATCCGTTTCGGGTCGCAATATCATCTTTGGGCGGGCAATCCGAACGCGACGCTGTTCGGCACCAATCCGGCCAACGGCCTGATGTGGGGGAAGGGCGGCTGGGCCTCGGCCATGACCGGCGCCGGGTTCGACAGCCATGCCGTATTCAACACCCGGACCAGCGCGGTCTTCGGCCACGCCACCTGGCACCCCGATGACGCACGCCGCCTGGCCTTCGACTTGGGGCTGCGCCAGACCTGGGAGGAAAAGCGCATGCGCTATGACGGGGTCATCGCCAATCGCGGCGGCCTGAGCACCGCGCAGCTTCTCGCCCTGTCGCCCAGCGGTGCGAATGCGCAGTTGGGCAGCGCGGCGGACAGCGTCACCGACAATTCGTTGTCGGGCGAGGTCGGCGTCAACTGGAAGCCGGTCGACACGATCATGCTCTACGTCACGGGCGCGCGTGGATATAAGTCCAAGGGTTTCAACCTGCTCCCCTATAACAGCAGCAACCCGGACAAGGGCATCGCGACCGCCATCGCGCTGGGTGCCGGTCAGCATATCAATGGCGAGCAGGCCGACAATATCGAGGCGGGCGTCAAGACCGAGTGGTTCGATCGCCGGCTGATCTTCAACCTCACCGCCTTCCATACCTATGTGAAGAACTATCAGGCGAACCAGTCGATCGGTGTCGGCAATACCGCGACCAAGTTCCTCGCCAATGTCGGCGCACTGGTGTCGGAGGGCGTGGAAAGCGAGGGCGAGGCGTTTATGGGGCCGCTCCACCTCAAGGGTTTCCTGGCCTATAATCGCGCGGTCTATGCGTCGTTCCACAACTCGGTCTGTCCGGCGCAGTCGACCGCCCCGACCTGCGACCTGACCGGGCGACAGGTGGCCTGGGCACCGAAATGGACCGCCGACATCACCGCAGACTATACCCGTCCGGTGTCCGACCACACCGCGGTCTACGGGCTGGTCGATGTCAACTGGCGAACACGGCAGAACAGCACGATCACACTCGATCCGGCGGCCGAGATTCCGGGCTATGCGCTTACGTCGGCGCGGTTGGGGCTGTTGATGAACGACAAGCGGCTGGAGGTTCAGCTCTGGGTCGAAAACCTGTTCGACAGGGCCTATTATGTGAATTTGCTTGGCGTGACCAAGTCGACCGGCATCGTGCAGGGCTATCCCGGCGCCCCGCGGACCTTCGGGGTAACGATACGGGGCCGGATGTGACAGGGCGCTCCCTGGGATCGTGCGATCCTGGGGGGCGACTTACATCGACAGGAAACTGTGGGGTCGATGGAGGAAGAGGCGCCCTCAGAATTAGGTGTTCGGTCCCAGCGACTGGTGGTGCGGGTTTGACGTGAACGTCTGCCCGCGCCGTGCTGGTAGCCATCGACATATCCAGGAACCGGCAGGAGGTCCTCATCGAGCGACCGGAAGGCGGCCGGCGCCGGCGGATGACCGTCATGGCGACCAGGCAGGATGTCGAGCAACTCGCTGCCATCGGGCAACGACGGTAAGAGCCTGTTGCCACGGTTGTGCAATCCGGCGCCGCGCATGGACGAAACTGGCGCTGTCGCAGGTGGGCACGGAGCGCCGGCGCTACACCGGGTTGGAGCAGGGAAGACTTGGGCGAGAACTCCACGACCACATCAATGATCGCCAAACCCAGCATCTCCTTGGTGCCGTCCGCGCGGAGGCTCAGGGCGATGTGGATCGCCTCGTTGCGGACCATCCCTTCATCGCGGATCTTCGGCCGCAAGGCGTCGAAAAAGTGAGGTGGCTCGGGGAATTTGAACAGCGTGGATAAGTGGATTGTCGATCTGACAGCGGCCATGCTGGCCGTAAGCAGGAGGCAAGATGAGCAAGCGACCCCGTCGGAACCACAGCCCGGCGTTC
>NZ_JBCNNI010000063.1:0-9329 GCF_039594485.1 Sphingomonas sp.
GACGGTGCCATGCACGACGCGACCCTCGAAGCTGTCGGCACCGCCGAACATGTCATCGAGCATCGCCGCGAAATCGTCGCGCGTGGGCTGGGGGTTGGTTGCCATAAAAGGGTTAGGTTCCTGAGAGTTTTTCACGTCGGGTCGGAGGCTTGCTTCCGACCTTTGGTGATGGCCGCGCCGACCCCATGCCGACGCCACCAAGCCCGAAGATGTGTCTGAATCACGGAAAAGCGGCGGTCCGCGAGAAATGCGGAAAGGACGTTGAGGACAAGGCCCCGCGTCAGCCTCTCCGCGGAACAGGGTCCGCGAGCGCGGGCTCCATAGCCGAAAAGGCGGTTTTGCGCAAGGTAAGGGGAGGGGGTGCCGCTCTCGATAGCGGGACACCCCTCCACCACCGCTTCGCGGCGGTCGCCTTCGCCTCGCGGGGGAGGGTTTTTTAGAGGCGCGCCTTTGTCGCGACCTGCGCGTCGACGAACTGGATGGCGCGGGCGACCGCCGCGTCGATCGTCAGGCTGGAGGTGTCCAGCGCCGCCGCATCCGCCGCCTGAGTCAACGGCGCCGTCGCCCGCCCGCTGTCCCGCTCGTCGCGGGCACGGATATCGGCCAGGACCTGTTCGAACGTCGCGGTGGAGCCGTTCGCGGCAAGTTCATTATGCCGTCGCCGCGCGCGCACCTGCGGGCTGGCCTTCACGAAGAGCTTGGCGTCGGCATCGGGCGCGATGACCGTACCGATGTCGCGCCCGTCGAGGATCGCGCCGCCGGGCTGGTTGGCGAAGCGCTTCTGCCGCTGGAGCAGGGCCGCGCGGACCAGCGGATGGGCCGAGACGATCGAGGCGAGCTTGCCCGTCTCGTCATCGCGAAGGATCGGCTCGGCGAGCAGGCTGTCGTCGAACCCACAGGCGGCGACCGCGTCGGCTTCCTTGGTCGGGTCGAGCCCCATGGTCCGCACCGTCGCCGCGACCGCGCGGTAGAGCAGACCGGTATCCAGATGCGGCAGCCCGTAATGCCGGGCGAGCGCGCGGGCGATGGTGCCCTTGCCGCTCGCCGCCGGGCCGTCGACCGCGATGATCATGACAGCGCTCCCAGCTTCTCGAGCGTGTCGAAGAAGACGGGATAGCTGGTGGCGACCGGCGCCGCGTCGTCCAGCGTGATCGGATCCCGCGCATTGAGCGCGGCGATGGTCATGCTCATCGCGATTCGGTGATCGAGCAGGGTCGCGATGGTCGCGCCGCCGGGAATGGGATCGCCGCCGGTGCCGGTCACGGCCATGCCGTCCTCATATTCCTGGCACCTCACACCGCATGCGCCCAGCGCATCGGCCATGGCGGTGATGCGATCCGACTCCTTCACCCGCAGTTCCTCGGCCCCGCGTGCGATGGTCGTGCCGCTGGCAAAGGCCGCCGCGACGAACAGCACGGGATATTCGTCGATCATGCTGGGCGTCAGTTCGGGGGGGACCTCGATGGCGGACAGGGGAGCGTGACGAACGCGAAGATCGGCAACCGGTTCGCCACCGACGATCCGCGAATCAAGCTCGGTGATGTCGGCGCCCATCATCTTCAGCGCGGCGATGATGCCGGTCCGCGTCGGGTTCATGCCGACATTGGTGATCGTCACATCCGCGCCCGGCACGATCGAACCAGCGACCAGCCAGAAGGCCGCGGACGAGGGATCCCCCGGCACGACGATATTTTGCGGCTTCAGTTCGGCCTCGCCGCGAATGGTGATGACCCGGCCCTCGGGCGAGGGAGCGACGGTCAGGTCGGCGCCGAAGCCCGCCAGCATCCGCTCGCTATGGTCGCGGGTCGCGATCGGCTCGATCACGACCGTCTCGCCCGGCGTGTTGAGCCCGGCCAGCAGAATCGCCGACTTCACCTGCGCCGAGGCGACGGGCAGGGTGTAGCGGATCGGCACCGCCGGGCTGATCCCGCGTACCATCAGCGGCAGGCGGCCGCCGGGCGTATCCTGGAACTGCGCACCCATTTGCGACAGCGGTTCGATGACGCGGCCCATCGGTCGCTTGGACAGCGACGCGTCGCCGATGAAGGTCGCGGTGATCGGATGGCTGGCGACCAGCCCCATCAGCAGGCGCGTCGACGTGCCCGAATTGCCCATGTCCAGCGCGCTTTCGGGCTGGAGCAACCCGCCCACGCCGACGCCGTGGATCACCCACACGCCGTCATCCTGCCGAACGATGTCCGCGCCCATCGCCCGCATCGCGGCGGCGGTGGCGAGCACGTCCTCACCTTCCAGCAGCCCCTGGACCCGGCTTTCGCCGACCGCGAGCGCGGATAGCATCAGCGAACGGTGGCTGATCGATTTGTCGCCCGGAACGGCGATGGTGCCGCGAAGGGCGGCGGCGGCTCGCACGATGCGAGGTTGGGGAAGAGTATGCGCCATGATGGCGCGGGCTTTTGACAGGCGGCTTGCGCTGTGGCAAGGCGCGCCCACTTTTCGCTCCGGCGGAAAACCCAATCCGAAAGGTGATGAACGGCATGATCAAGCCGGAATGGGGCACGAAGCGTACGTGCCCGAAATGCGCGACGCGCTTTTACGACCTCGAAAAGGACGACCCTGTGACCTGCATCAATTGCGGGACGCAGTGGGAGCCCGAACCCATCCTGAAGTCGAAGCAGCCCCTGCCGTTCGAGCAGGCCAAGGCCGAGAACAAGGAAGCCGACAGCGATCTGGCGGGCGGTGACGACGAAGATCTGGACATCACCGGTGAGGACGAAGAGCCCTCGCCCGACGATGAAGTCGATCTCGGCGGCGACGACGACCTGGGCGTGGAAACGTCCAGCGAGGACGACGAACACTAAGTTGTCCGATGGGCTCGGCGGGTGCTTGAAAAAAGTGCTTGCCGAGCCCCGGCGGCCCCGCTAGTGGGCTGCCTCCACAGCGGAACGGGGCCGTAGCTCAGCTGGGAGAGCGTCGCAATGGCATTGCGAAGGTCAGGGGTTCGATCCCCCTCGGCTCCACCATTCCGCCGGAATGTCAGTGTGATCTGATCCACTGACGGGCAGACCCGCTTCCCGCCGGGTCATGCCGACATCGATGGGGCCGTAGCTCAGCTGGGAGAGCGTCGCAATGGCATTGCGAAGGTCAGGGGTTCGATCCCCCTCGGCTCCACCATTTTTTCGATAGCAGCGTTCCATCCCGCCCGGGCAAAGACCTTGGGTGGTTTTTCGCATTTCCCGATCGATGCGGTCGTATTTAGCGTCCGCGAACGACGCGGAGAAGGTCTGTTCACCTCAAACCCTGGCACCGGCTGGCGGGGTGCGGGGCAGTAGTTCTCCATGAAACAAGATGGCGCCGGCTTTCGTCGGAGGCCAAGGCTCTTCGGGAAGGGAGGGGGGGATCAGACGACGGACAGCCGCCGCCGTATGTGATGAAAACCGGGTTGGCGGGGTCACCCATCAAGTCTGTCAGGCGAAAGCGGGCGACTTCGCGGGCCAGCGTCTAGGCCTCCACAGCCAGCTTGCGCGCGTTCGATCCCGCCCATCGCCTCGACCCCGTCGGCCAGTGTCTGATATTTGGTGGGTAGCCCGTCGAGCGAGGCGGTCAGGTCTCTTTTCGCCATCTCGTCGAACACCACGCCGCAGCGTTCGATGACCGCGCGGCACCCCGCCTGTTCGGCCTCGAAATAGGCGGCCAGCGCGATATCCATGTCGATCAGCGACGCTTTACCAGCGCGGTCGCGATCCTTGCGCGCCGACGCGCGCCGAACGGCCATAGCAGCCACCCGAGGATCAGCTTCGGCAGGACGAATGCCAGCATCCGCGCATAACCGCTGATATACCAGGCCGGGGCGAGCCCGATCCGCTCACGGCCTGTCCTCCATGCCATGATCTGATGTGGCAATGATGGTTATGAAGCCGTGGCGAATTCCGAAGTCGAGCGATTTTTTCCCCCAACCTACGTTGGTTGGGGGCGAAGCCGGAACGGGCCAGGTCGCCTGCGCGAACCCGGCCTCCGGTCTCAGGCCGCCAGACCGTGATGACGCAGCAACGCGTCCGGTTGCGGGGCGCGGCCCCGGAATGCCCGGAAATTCTCCGCCGCCGGACGGCTCGCCCCGCGTGCCAGAACCTCGCGGCGGAACCGGTCGCCGGCCGCCTGGCCTTCCTCGGCAAAGGCGGCGAAGGCGTCCGCCGACAACAATTCGGCCCAGAGATAGCTGTAATAGCCCGCCGCATAGCCGCCCGCGAAGATATGGCTGAAGCTGTGCGGGAAGCGGTTCCACTCCGGCGGGCGGATCACCGCCACCTCGTCGCGCACGGCATTCAGTACCTGCATCACCCGGCCGCCCTGCGCCGGATCATAATCCCGGTGCAACCGCAGGTCGAAGGTCGCGAACTCGATCTGGCGCAGGAGGAAGAGGCCCGCCTGGAACCGGCGCGCCGCCAGCATCTTGGCGAACAGTTCGTCGGGCAGGGGCTCGCCGGTTTCGACATGCGCCGACAGGTCGGTCAGCGTCGCGCGATCCCAGGCGAAATTCTCCATGAACTGGCTGGGCAGTTCGACCGCATCCCACTCGACACCCGAAATTCCCCCGATCGAGGGCAGGTCGACCTCGGTCAGCAGGTGATGCAGCACATGACCGAACTCGTGCAGCAGCGTGACGACGTCGCCATGCGCCAGCAGGGCAGGGGTGTCGCCGGTCGCGGGCGGGAAGTTGCAGGTCAGATAGGCGATCGGCCGGTGGAAACGATCGGCATCGCGGAAGCGCGGACGGCACACATCCATCCATGCGCCGCCACGCTTGCCCGCGCGGGCATGGAAGTCGCAATAGACGCCCGCGACGATCTGCCCGCTTGCATCCTGCACGTCATAATAGCGGACATCGTCGTTCCACACCGAAACGCCCGATCGCTCGACCAGGCGGATGCCATAGAGCCGCTCGATCAGCGCCACCGTGCCTTCCATCACGCGGGGCAGGGGGAAATAGGCGCGGATGGCCTCGCGATCGACGCCGAAACGCTCGCGGCGCATATGCTCGGCGACATAGCCCGTATCCCAGGGCTCCAGCTTGGCGATACCGAACTTTTCGGCGGCATAGGCGGTCGCCTCGGCCAGTTCGCGTTCCGCAAGGGGACGTGCCCGCGCGGCGAGATCGGACAGGAAGGCCAGCGCCTCGTCCGCCGACTGCGCCATCTTGGTCTCGACCGAGCGTGCGGCGGCGTCATTGAAGCCGAGCAGCCTGGCCGCCTCGTGGCGCAGTTCCAAAATGCGGTCGATGCGCGCGCTATTGTCATGCGCGGGATCGGCCGCCTGATCGGACGCGCGAGTGGCATAGGCCCTGGCGACGCGTGCGCGCAGATCGCGATGGTCGGCCTGGGTCAGGATCGCCTGCACGCTGGGTTCGCGAAGCGTGACGAGCCAGCCATCCAGCCCCTTCTCGGCGGCATAGGCGGCCAGGATCGCCTTGGCATTGTCCGTCAGGCCCGACAGCAGCGCTTCGTCGGTGACATGCTCGCTCCATGCCTCGGTCGAATCGAGCACCGCATTGCCGAACTCGGTGGACAGGCGGTTCAACTCGACACCGATTTCGCGGAAGCGCGCCTTGGCTGCATCGTCCAGCGCCAAACCCGACAGGCGGAAACCGCGACGCGCCAGTTCGACCGCACGCGCCTCCGCCTCGTTCAGCGGGGAAAGGTCGACCCGGTTGAACGCGGCGAACAGGCGCGGATCCTGCCCGGCCTCCAGCCCATATTCGGCCAGCATCGCCTGCGCCTCGGCAAAGGCGGCGCGGAGTTCGGGGGTGTCCGCCACCGAATGGAGATGTCCGGCGGGTGACCAGCCCCGCTCGATCGCGAAACCGGCGCGCTCGCTGGCCAATACCACATCGGCGAAGTCGCTCGCATTGGATCCGCCGATCCGGTCGGCGGCGGTGCGCGCGTCGGCGATCATGCTCTTGACGGCGGGGACCAGATGCTCGGGGCGGATGGCGGCGAAATCGGGAAGATCAGTATCGGCGAGCAGCGGATTGGTGGTCATTCGGCGTCCTTGAGCAACATGGTACGAAGCGACATTTCGGCAGCGTCGACGCTTTCGGCAAGCCCCTGACGTGCCAGCCAGTCGCGATCATGGTGGCAATCGGCATAGCGCGCGCCATGGTCGCAGATCAGCGTGGCGATCGATCCCGGGCGCCCCGCGGCCCGGATATCCAGCGCCAGCAGCGCGGCGGCGACGAAATTCGCGCCGGTCGACGGCCCCACCGGCCGCCCGAGCAGCTCGCTTGCCAACCGCATGCCCGCGATCGATACCGCATCGGGCAGCTTCATCATGCGGTCGACCGTGCCGGGCAGGAAGGACGGCTCGATCCTGGGGCGGCCGACCCCCTCGATCCGCGAAGGGGAGGGGCAGCAGGCCGCGGGATTCTGGTCGCGATATCCCTCGAAAAAGGCGCTATGCTCGACATCGGCGACGCATAGCCGGGTGGAAAGACCACGATAGCGGCAATGTCGCCCGATGGTCGCCGCGGTGCCGCCGGTCCCTGCGCCGACCACGATCCAGTCGGGAACAGCGTGCGGCTCGCCCGCCATCTGGGTCAGGATCGCGGAGGCGATGTTGTCGCAGCGCCAGTCCGTCGCGGGTGCGGCATTGGTGAACTGGTCCAGATAGACCCCGCCCAGCGCATCGGCCAGGTCGCGCGCCTCGTCATACAGGCGGTGCGGCTCCACCAGGTGGCACTGACCACCCTGCGCCTCGATCGCCCGGATCTTCGCGCGCGCGGTGCTGGCCGGCATGACCGCGTGGAAGGGAAGATCGAGCAGCCGCGCGAAATAGGCTTCGGACACGGCGGTCGACCCCGACGACGCCTCGATCAGCGGTCGTCCTTCACGAATCACGCCCGCGACGATTCCACCGGTGAACAGCGAGCGCGCCAGCCGGTGCTTCAGGCTGCCGGTCGGATGAGCGGATTCGTCCTTCATATAAAGGTCGATCGACGGTGCGGAGGGCAGCGCCAGAGCCAGCAGCGGCGTTTCCGGGCAGCGCCGTCGATCGCGATCGATGACCGCCATGGCCCTGGCGACGAATGCCTGGTCCACGGGCCGTTCGGCGACCGCGATCCCCAGCATTCTTGCGGCGATATCGGGTTCGATGGCTCGGGGTTGGACGGTCATCAACATGGCATTCCCTTCTTTATGCGAAAGGGATATGCGCATCGTAGTGCCAAGTCATACCAAAGTTTGTGCCATATCGGCTATATGATGGTGTGAAATTGCAGGAAGTCGCTTCATGATCGATAAAATCGACACAGCCATCCTCGCCCAGCTTCAGGAAGACGCCGGCATCTCGGTCGCGGATATCGCGTCGCGGGTGAACCTGTCCCAGAATGCCTGCTGGCGGCGTATCCGGCGGCTTGAGGAGGAGGGGGTGATCCTGCGTCGTGTCGCGCTGCTCGACCCGGCCAAGCTGGAAGCGGGGATGACGGTGTTCGTCAGTGTCCGCACCGCCGAGCATTCCGCCGCATGGCTCGATGAATTCGCCCGCGCGGTCAGCGCCATGCCCGAAGTGGTCGAATTCTACCGCATGGCTGGGGAGATCGACTATCTTCTCAAGATCCGCGTCGCCGATATCAAGGCCTATGATCGGGTCTATAAGCGGCTGATCGACCGCGTCCGCCTGGTGGATGTCAGTGCGGCCTTCGCGATGGAGGAGATCAAGAACAGCACCGCAATCCCCTTGCCGGGGGAGAATGGGCGATAGATTGCGTTTTTTGCAATTCAGTTTGCCGATGTTGCAATTGCGTTAATCCGTGCTGCGATGCACAAGGATCAGGCCTTTCAGGCATCCTCTCCTAAAAACTTTCCGGCCGGTCTTTGACCGGCCTTTTTTTTGGCCGTGTTTTCCCCTACGGAAAGCAGGCATCGTCGGCCAAATAAAGAACGAATCGAAAATCGGGAGTGGAAGCCGCCGGAAAGACCGGCATCGGCGTGACGATCGGGATGGGGGTCGAGCGATTCGGGCGATGCTCCCCCCATTTTCCATTCCCCCTTTTTGGGCTGGGCGAATCCTCGGGGCCTGTGTCTCGGCGCTTCGGCATGATCCTTGGCATGGGCAGCGATACTGACGTAATCGAGCGCATGGAATCGCGGCCTGGTGCACAGGCGCTGGTCGTCGGATTCTTCTGGTCTGGGATCGCCGATGTTTCAGCGTTTGTTCTCGATTTTCGAACCCTTCGTCCTTGCCCTGTTGGGAACCGTTCTCCTCGCGACAGTGCTTCCGGCACGGGGCGGCTTTGCCGTGTTCGCCGGGTATCTGGCGGATACCGGGATCGTCCTGCTGTTCTTTCTCCACGGGGCCAAGCTGTCACGGGATGCGATCTGGCAGGGAATGCGGAATTGGCCGCTGCATCTCGCGGTGCTGGCGGCGACTTTTGTCCTCTTCCCTTTATTGGGGCTGGCGCTGTCGCATCTGCCGGGAGTCGATCCCTCACTCGCGACCGGCATTTTGTTTCTGACCCTGCTGCCATCGACGGTCCAGTCGTCGATCGCCTTCACCGCGATCGCGCGGGGCAATGTGGCGGCGGCGATCTGTAGTGCATCCTTCTCCAACCTGATCGGCATCGTCCTGACCCCCGCGCTGGTGGCCTTACTGATGCGGGTCGATGGTGGGGGAGGGGTTTCGCTGGCGTCGGTGGAGGGTATCGTTCTGCAATTGCTGGCGCCGTTCGTCGCGGGGCATCTTCTGCGTCCGTGGATCGGTGCGTTCGTCGCGCGTCACAAATCGCTGCTGGGCATCGTCGATCGCGGATCGATCCTGCTCGTCGTCTATACGGCGTTCGGTGCTGCGGTGGTCGAAGGGCTTTGGTCGCGCGTGTCGCCGGGGGATCTGGGGCGGCTGATGCTGATCTGTCTGCTGCTGCTCGGTGTGATCCTGACGGCGACCTTCCTGACCGCGCGCGCCATGCGCCTGTCGCGGGAGGATGCGATCGTCCTGCAATTCTGTGGCTCGAAGAAGAGCCTGGCATCGGGCGTGCCAATGGCGGGCGTCTTGTTTCCGGCGGCGCAGGTGGGCGTCGTCCTGCTGCCGGTGATGCTGTTCCATCAGATCCAATTGATCGCCTGCGCCATGTTGGCGCGCCATTATGGCGCACAGGCTCCAGTGGAAGGCGAGGGCGCCCCGGAAAGCGCAGGAGTCTGACGACGGGATATTTCAGCTTTGCGCAATAAAAATGACCCTGATGTGAAAAAACGTGTTGACCGTAATGGAGGTGGGGCCTAGAGGGGTTTCACCGCGACGGAGCGGGCTGCTGCGGCGGCCTGGGTGTTGGCGGTACTGGCATTGAGATGCTGGCGCACGGAAGTTTCTAGGCCGGGAGGTTT
>NZ_JBCNNI010000064.1:0-9041 GCF_039594485.1 Sphingomonas sp.
AGCGACAGACCCTCGAATATCGGCGCTTGCTGCACCGCAAGCTGGCCGCCTAACATCAGCCCCCAGACGAGGCCCGCTCTCCACTAATCTACGCCCCCATCTGCGCCAAATGTCCTGACGACGGACAATAGCTCAAGCCAGTTTGGTCACCTCCGTCCCCGAGTTGCGTTTCGCCAAGCTGCAAGCATGACGACGAGGTCGAGTCCCAAGGCAATCCACGATGCGAGATCATATATACCGTCGCCGATCAGCGCAGAAACCAAGCCCACCATGGTCGTCGTCGCCAGCGCGATCGGCCACCGGAAAATGTGCCAATAGGATCGGCGGTGCGACATCATCATGGCTGCGCCCCTCGCAGGTATGGACGCGTGTTCTTCGCCGATCGTCCTGGCTTCAGCCATAGATAGAGCCCGGTCCCCAACACCACGATCGCGGCGACATCGAGCAGGGCCCAGATGATCTTGAGGGGCAGCCCGCCATAATCGCCAAAGTGAAGCGGCGCCGACAGGAACAGCGCCTTCATATACCAGGGCAGGTTCGGCATGCCCGTCACCTTGGCGTTGACCGCGTCGATCATCGCTGGCTTGACCAGGCGACGGGTCAGGGGTGAGTTCCCCCGCAACCCCGCCATGAAGTGATGAGGGGTGCTGAGCCGGCTGCCGGGCCAGGAAATGAATGCGATATCGGCATCCGGTGCGGCGCGACGGAGTTCGGCGACGACCCGGTCGACCGAGGCAAGATGCTGGGGTGGGCGCGACTGGCGATACGGTGCGGCCATCGCGGTAAGTTGATCCTTTTGCCAGATTGCGGTGATCGGCATGGTCATGCAGATGATGAACCCGGTCAGGCTCACCGCGCTCAGCCAGGCGGCTCCGACGATCCCGGTCATGTTGTGTGTGTCCAGCCAAGTCACCCGAACGCTGCGCGATCGCCGTATCGTTGCGAACGGCAGCTTGCGCATGAAGGGGGCATAGACCACGACGCCGGACGCGATCGCGACCAGGATGACGATTCCGATCAGGCCCAGGAAAAGTTCACCGGGTACCCCCATCAGGAGGTGGGCGTGGAGATCCAGCAGAATGGCCATCACGCCCTTGTTCGGTGGGGGCGCGGCTATCAGGGTGCCGGCGCGAAGATCGAAGGGCAGGATCGCCACCTCGCGCTGCTCGGCGCGCATGTTGGGGGCCACGACCGCCCGAACGATCGGCTGTTCGTCGTCGAACGTCAGGAACATCATCGTCCAACCGGGCCGTGTCGCCACGGCCTGGGCGACGATCCGGTCGAACTTCACCCCGCCGCCCGGTTCGACACCAGCCCCGCGCCGCTCGGTCAGGATCGGCGCGCCGGTAAGCGCATTGATCTCATGATGGAAGATCAATGGCAGGCCCGTGACGCAAAGCATGAACAGAAAGGCCGTTGAGACGAGGCTGGTCCATTTATGAACCAGCGTCCACCGCCGGATCGCCGCTGGGCTCATCGAACGGATAACCCGTCAGAACTGGAACGCGATGCCGCCGGTGACCTTGCGGGGCGCCTGAAGGATCGCATAGTCAGCCGCCTTTGACGCCCCGGTCACGATCATCAACGGCGTATCGGTATCGAGCAGGTTCCGGACCGAGAAAAATAGCCGGACGGCGCCGATCGGATAGGCGATCTGCGCATTGACCAGCGCATAGGGGCGGGTCTTGCCCCGCGCATTGTTCAGTACGTCGGAGTAATAGGCGTCTGAATAGCGTACGTCCGCCCCCATTTCGAAGCGCCCGTCAGGGGACAGGACGAAACCCGTCGCGGCGCTGAAGGCGGGTGCCCTGGGCAGGTCGTTGCCTTGGCTGGCCTGCCCGTCATAGCGATCGACCTTGGTCTTCAGCAGGCCGATACTGGCGAAGACACGATCCTTCTGCGTCGGTTTCCATTCCAAGCCGGCTTCCGCGCCATAGGTCGTCGCCTTTTGGGCGTTACGGATCGCAGTGGATAGCGCCGAAAGATAGTAAGGGAGTTGGATGTCCCTATAGTCATTGTAAAAGACATTTCCGGTGACGGTCAGGCCCCGAGTGACCGTTGCCCGTAGGAAGCCTTCGTAATTCCATACGAATTCTGGACGGTAGGTATAGGTTACAATTGGCGGTGAGAAGGTCAGTCCTGCTCCGCCCGCATTGTAGCCGCGACCCGCGGTCACGCCGACCGTCACATCGGGCGTAGCGGTCAAGGAGACGGTCGCCTTGGGCAGAAACACCCGGTAAGTCTCGTCGAACTGGGTGACGAACGGCCCGGAACGGCCCGTGCGATATCGGTGCTCCGTCTCATAACGTGCGCCCAGGATCAGGCTCAGTCGATCGATCGGCTTGAATGTGGCCTCACCGAAAAGGGCGTCGGTCTGCGTTTCGTCGCGATAGGTGCCGCCGCCGAACACATCGATCGCTTCATTCTGATGGGTGCGGAAGATGTACGCCGCCAGAAAGCCTGAGAAGCGTCCATCCGGTGCAGTCAGTCGTACGAAAGGCTGGAAAGCATATTCCTTTCCGTCGATGCGCACATTGCCCGTCCGTACGGGTGCATAGCGATCGACGCGAAAGTCGGCTGCGGACAGCAAGGCCTGGACGGTCACGACATCCGACAGCGCGATGCTGGTGTCGGAAATGGCGGTGCCCACGCGCGACCGAAAGACGGGCATCATCGGCGAAGATGCACGGTGTTCGTGGAAAGGCCGCTTCACATAGGCGGCCTGCGGCGTCCGGCCGTCCAGATAGGACAGCGTCCATAGGGAGCGGATGCCCGCCCCCGGCGTCAGCAGGAGCTTGCCGCGAAAGGTCTTGGTATCCGCGCGTCCCGGATCGGCGGCCTGGGGATAGGGCGTAAAGGAGAGATAATTGCGTTCCTGCCGCCAGTCCGCGCTCAGTCGAAAGGCCGCGACATCGCTTATGATCGGTCCGCCGAGGGCCGCGGACAATTGACGCTCATCCCGGTCACCGATGATGGCGCGCGCCGCGCCATGCCATGCAAAGCTCGGGTCGTTCGTCTTCAACGCCACGACGCCAGCCACGGCATTGCGGCCCTGGAGCGTGCTCTGCGGTCCGCGATAGACCTCCACCTGCGCGACATCCCACAGGCTGGCATTGCCGAACACCGCCTCGTTGAAGCTCAGCGTCCGGCCATCGACCTGATAGTTGAGGCGTGGACGGGTGCCCGCAAAAAACGCATCCACGCCGGATGCCGGGCCCGTTCCGTCAACGCCTCGGACCGCGGGTGCGGAGTTGCTCGGTTCGACGGTAACCAGATTGGGAATACGCGACAGAATGTCGTCGACCGAGTAGAGTCCTGCCCTTCGCTCCATATCCTCGTCAGTCAGGACCACTACGCTCGACGCTGTGTCCCTCAGGCTGCGATGGGTTTTCTCGGCCGTGACGACGATATCGTCCTGCCCGACGGGATCGGCGGCCGCACGAGCGGATACCGGGACAATGACCAACGCCGACACACTGGCCGCGAGCAGACAACGCAAAGACATGAAACCCCCTGAAGACTATCGCCACGCCGGGGCACGCTGAAGGTCCCGCCCGACGTTGCGAGCGATTGCCATTAGCAATTTGGGCTGAGGGGAGCTATGGCTCTGACTATCGCGAAAACGAGGAATCCTGTCGCAATACGTTCGGGGGAAGCCATATCATGATCGAAACCGCGCCGCTGAAGGGAGCGTTCTGCGCCTCGGACATCGTGCGCGAGGCCGCGGCCCTGGCACTCGTTGAACCGATCGCGCAGGATGAAGATGCCCCGGCAATTTCACCGCAGTTCGAGGGTTGGATGCGGTTCGACCAAGTCCATCCAGGGCTGGCCATGTCGGTGCATGACCTGACCCCGCTCGTCGATACGACCATCACCCAGCCCGTTCGTCGGTCGGTCACGCTGGGCATCGTGCTGGATGGCGAGGGTGGCGTTTTCCAGATTGGCGGCCACGCCCCCCTGCGTAGCGCGCCGCAGTGCGCGCACTTCGTCGGGATCGGCGAGGATCAGTCGGGTCACCGCATCTTTTATAAGGGAGATCGCTGCCTGCGCGTCGGCCTTACGCTTGATCCATCCTTCCTTGAAGGCTCCGCCGACGCCCTTCCGCATCCTGATCTGGCCATGATCGAGCGCCTGATGCGTCCCGGATTGCACAATTACAGCCTGCCCCGCTCCGAGTTGCTGATCCACATGGCGCATGCGACGATGTCCAGTCGCTATTGCGGCTCTCTGGGACGCCTGTTCCGCGAGAGCGCGGCGCTCCAGCTGATGTTCGAAAGTCTTCGCCTCCTGAATGACGACGCGCACAAGATCGCTCAAGTCGGGCATCGGGTATACGATGCCGTCGTCGCGGCGCGAGGCCTCATCAACGCGTCGCTGATGTCGCCCCCTCACACAATCGAACTGGCGAAGCAGGTCGGGCTCAACGTCAACGCGTTGCAAAAGGCTTTCAAGGCGATCGAGGGACGAACGATCTTCGCTTATCACCGTCACCGCCGCCTCGACGTCGCACGGGTTTTGATTATCGAGCATGGTTTTGGCATGGCCGAAGCTGGCTACCGCGTCGGCTTCACCAGCCCCTCTGCATTTTCCGCCGCATACAAGAAGGAATTCGGGATCACCCCGACTGCGAGCGCAAGGATTGTTGATGGATGCAACGCCCATTAACGACGGCTTGTCTGCGACCATGTCTTGGCGCCGGGCGGCAGGCGGGCGAGCCCAGCCCTTCCACGGCCATGTCGACGAATGGGCCCGGCACCGTTGCAGTTATCCCCTCTGTCATATCCGGCCCGCACCCGTCATCATCCGGCGGCCGTTTCCTGATCCGACCTGCCGTCGGCGAACGCTGGTGCAGGCACTGGTGTCTTCCCGATCAGGAACGACCAGCGAGACGCTGCGGGCATTCTCGGAATCGATCCAGAGCGTGCGGAAACTCGCGGCCCAACAGTTGTCCGGCACTTTTCTGGCCGAAGCCAGGTAAGGGCGCTGGTCTGTTCGGATTTGCGGCGGTGACGGGGCCAGAACGGCGCTATGGGGGAGGATGAGAGGGCTGCGCCGGCTTACATAGCGACGATGCTCAGGCCCTTACCGCGCGTATCAGTTCCTGTACGCCGACGAGGTTGATCGCCCGCCTGAGATTGTAGGCGAGCGCCGTCAGGCTGAACTCGGCCCGGACCTTGTCGAGCCCGCGCATCAGAAAAGCGCCCTGGTTCATCCATTGCTTGATCGAACCGAAGGGATGCTCGACCGTCTCGCGCCGGATATCGAGAATGTCGGGTCGGGCGGCGAGGCGCATCGCCATACGGTCGAGCACCGCCTCGCCCTCCCAGCGCGTGATGCGGCGGAAGTTGCCGCGGGCACACTGTGCCTTGAGTTCGCATCCGCCACAGGCCCGCGGGTTTGAATATTGCACGATGATGTGACCACCCTGAAGCCAGCGGTACCGTGTATCAAGCCGCTGGTTGCCCTGGCAGTGATAGCAACCCGCCGCTTCATCGTAGCGGAACCGCTCCTTGGGAAAGCGGCCGTCGCCGACCGCCGTGCCGCGCTGGGGGCTGGCGACATAGGGCGTGATGCCGGCCCGCGCGCATGCGGCGATATCCTCGCCCATGTAATACCCCATGTCGGCGACCACATCGATCCGCTCGACGCCGAGGATGTCCTTTGCAGCGCCGGCCGTTTCAGCCAGGAAACCCAGATCGCTGCCCGCGTTGGTGACATGCTGTTCGACGATCAGCTTGTGCTTGGCATCAACCGCAACCTGCGCATTGTAGCCGACGCCGACCTTGGGATGAGCCGCCATTGCACGCGCGTCGGGATCGGTGAGCGATATCTGGCTCTGGCCACTGGCCTTCAGCTGCTCAAGTATCGCCTCGCTGACCCGACGCTGGTCGCGTAGCCCCGAACTCCACCATGCTGTTCGGGGCGCGTGCCGTGGAGGGGATCGGGTATCTCCTCGTCGTCATCGCTGCGCCGACCGCGATTGCCGCAATCGCCGATGATCGCAATCGCGCACCTACCTTGGCCTTATGGAGCAGCTTCGTGCCGGTGGGGATCGCAGTCGGCAGCGCCGTTACCAGCGTGGGCGTTGTGACCCTTGGCGTTCAAGGCATCATGGTGCTGTGGGCGTGCCTTCTGGCGGTGACGATCATTCCGATACTCCGTCTTCCGCTGCGGGCTGACGACAGCAGTCGACGCCGTATCGTGCCGCCAGCGCCGGCAGCATGGGGGTCGAGCTTCGCCTTCGGAATCTACACGCTTTTCCTGTGCGCATTGACCATGCTGCTCCCGACATTTCTGATGGCAGAACGGGCCGCGGCGCTGGACGAAGCCGGCCTGGTCGCGTCGATCGCATCGCTGTCCGCGCTGCCGGCGTCCGGTCTTGCCATCCTGCTGATCCGCCGAGGGCGGCTGTCGACGGAACGTCTGCTCATGATCGCAGTGCCGTCGCTTGTCGGGACGGCGCTTCTTGTGCCACTCGCTCTCGGTCGTTCGAACGATCTGACGACGACCAGCATCTCATCGTGGGGGCAGTCCTGCTGAGCGGCCTCGTATCTCCCCTCATGTTTGCACGGCTGCCGATCCTCGCAGCCGCTGAAAGCCCGCATGACCCTCGCATCGCAAGCGCCAATGGTTTGCTGACCCAGTTTGGCGCCAGCGGAGCCTTGATCGGCCCGCCGCTAGGCGGTCTGATCGCGGATGAATGGGGGTGGACGGCACTTGGAATTGTCATAGCCGGGTTGGTGATTTTTATGCTCGCTGGTGTGGCTCTATCCGAATGGATCGCTGCTCAATTTCGTCTGGCTGGTTTGTGATACATCCGGGGTCATCCGCTACGGAAGGTTGATCGAGACGACCCGAACATTCTCGTTGGGATGGTGAAATGGGATTATGGCAGTCTTCTCAAAACTCGCCGTTCTGAGAAGACTGCTTGGCGCGAGCGGCTAGGCGAAGTGAATTAATCCGGCTTTGCTGGCGGGATCGGGGTGTACTGCGCCGAAACCAGCAGCCATTTGCCTGCTGCTCGCTCGGCAACGTAACGAACGCGAACCGACCGAACTGGTCCGCCTGGAATAGTGAATGACTTACGTGTTGTGATGATAGCGACGTCGCCGCGCGAACGAATGACCAGAGGTTCGCTGGTCATCGCTGGCGCAGTACGCTTCAGCTCGGGAGCGTAGAACCCCAGCACCTTCCCCCGATCATCGACTTCGCCAACTGGCGAAATTTCCTCGTAATCGGACGCGAGAGTTTTCGAGAGTGTAGCCGGATCATGCTCAATACGAGCGGCGTCGAAACGGTCAATCAAAGACTTAATTTCCATATTCTGTGCGCTTGCGGTCGATGCTATCAACAAAGCCACCGGACCGATCGCCCAAATCATCAAACGCATATGTCCCCCTTCGTGAGATTCACGCCACTCCGATAATGACTTCATTCGCGATCACGAAACCAGAAAAGTGCGCGTTGGGACATTCGCCGTGATGCGAGTGCATCCTGCCGGTTGCCACCGAACAGGAACTCACCATACGAAGTCGATTCTGCGTCAGCGAGCGCGATCACATGACCACGGTCGCCATCAGTGATTCCGCCTGCTGTTGCGGTTGCTACGCACGCCAGCTTATGCAGACGCAATGAACACTGATTTGTCGTTGGGCAGTCGCCCCGATCTCGCCACTGAACGCCTATCCCTTCGGCGGCCTGACGATCGCGACATTGACGCCATAGTCGACGTTGTCGGAAATTGGGAAGTGGCACGCCGCCTGGCGCGTGTTCCGCATCCATATGGTCCGGCCGATGCTCGCTTTTTCCTAGATCATGTCGTTCCTGCCGAATGGGTGTGGGCCGTCACTTTGCGAGGGTCCGACACGCTTCTCGGCGCGATCGGTTTAACGCCGGAAGAGGGCACTGACGCTGCTGAATTGGGCTATTGGCTGTCCCCTGCCCATTGGGGGAGTGGCATAACGACCGAAGCCGCTCGGGCGGTCGTTGCCTTTGGTTTCGATCGTCTCGGCCTTCCCGTCATCACGTCTGGCTATTTCGAGGACAATCCTCCTTCGGGCCGCGTGCTTCGCAAGTTAGGCTTCGTGGAAACCGGGCACGTCATGCGACCTTGCCTAGCGGTAGGTAGCGTGGTGCCTTCGATAAGAATGGAGCTGGCGTACCCAACACGAGGATAACTACGGGGAAGGCTGCTGATCCATCCTCCCCGACTGGGAACGGCCAACGAGACGGCCGGGGCATTCCCAATGGGATGGCGGATTGGGAAAGCGTTAGCTCACTCCCCGCTGGCCACGATCCACTTGCCGAACAACCCAAACCCGCACGCTTTTGCCAACGCAACGGACGCTTGGTTGTCCATCTGGCATCGATACTGCGGCTCATACCCTTGCTGTCGGGCAAACCCGCTGAGCGATCCAACGGCAGCACGGGCATAGCCTTTGCCACGCGCATCGGGGAGCGTCAGGACGCCGAGGTCAGCGACCGGACTATCGTCCCACAGGATCGCGCTGGCGGCGCTGACCAATCGATCGCCATCGAAGCAACCGAATACGGCCCATTGGTCGAGTTCGACATAGGAATCTTCCCGGTCCTGCTCCGAGGCCGTTGCGTAGAAGGTGTCGAATACCGCGCGGTCGTTTTCGGTGAGCCGCCGAGCCGGCGCGGAATGGCCTGCCTCCGCCGCCGCATCGGCAGGAAGGTAGAACAGGAAGTCGGGATCGTGGAAAGCGATGCCCTCGTTCGTCAGCCGCTCGCGCAAAGCCGTGGCGCTCGCCCCGGTCGTTTCAAGGTCGATCGCGGTGGCCAGTTCGGGCGTGATCGCCGCCTGTACCGAGAGGTGGCTCGGGGAATTTGAACAGCGTGGATAAGTGGATTGTCGATCTGACAGCGGCCATGCTGGCCGTAAGCAGGAGGTAAGATGAGCAAGCGACCCCGTCGGAACCACAGCCCGGCGTTCAAGGCGAAGGTGGCACTGGCCGCCGTGAAGGGCGAGAAGACGCTGGCCGAGCTGGCGCAGCAGTATGACGTGCATCCCAACCTCA
>NZ_JBCNNI010000065.1:0-8864 GCF_039594485.1 Sphingomonas sp.
AAGAGGGCGTGAAGCTGCCCCGCACGATCATCGAATATTATTACAAGGACGATGCGCTGGGCGACCCGATGGTCACCGACGAGCATATCGCCTGCTTCGGCTGGGCCAGCCAGGAAGAGATGCACGACATTGCCGATCTGGCTATCCGCGTGAACGACTTCCTGTCGGGCATGTTCGCCGCGATCGGCATCCGCCTGGTCGACTTTAAGCTGGAATTCGGCCGTATCTGGGACAATGACTTTGGTCGCATCATCCTGGCCGACGAGATCAGCCCCGATGGCTGCCGCCTGTGGGACATGACCACCAACGAGAAGCTGGACAAGGATCGCTTCCGCCGCGACCTGGGCGGCGAGGTCGAGGCCTATCAGGAAGTGGCACGCCGTCTGGGCCTGCTGCCCGAGGGGGGCGACACCGCCGTCCTCGATCTGGAAGAACACCGCAAGAGCCGGGGCAAGTAATGAAGCTGAAGATTTTCGTCACCCTGAAGCCCGGCGTGCTCGACCCGCAGGGCAAGGCGATCCAGCACGCGCTGGGCAGCCTGGGCTTTGCGGGCGTCGATGACGTGCGCGCGGGCAAGCTGATCGAGATGCAGGTTGCCGACGAGACGACCGATGCGCAGATCGACGAGATGTGCCGCCAGTTGCTCGCCAACACCGTGATCGAGAATTACCGGGTGGAGCGCGCCTGATGAAGACCGCCGTGATCGTCTTTCCGGGTTCGAACTGCGACCGCGACCTCGCCGTCGCGCTGGAGGCGGTGACGGGCGTCAAGCCGGCCATGGTCTGGCACGGCGACAGCGAACTCCCCGAAGGACTGGGGCTGATCGGCGTGCCGGGCGGTTTCTCCTATGGCGACTATCTGCGCTGTGGCGCCATCGCGGCCCGCTCGCCGATCATGCGCGCGGTCGTGGACGCCGCGAACAAGGGCACGCCGGTCTTAGGCGTGTGCAACGGCTTCCAGGTGCTGGCCGAGACCGGACTGCTGCCGGGCGCGCTGATGCGCAACCGTTCGCTCAACTTCGTGTGCCGCGACGTGAACCTGGAGGTGGCCAACACCGACAGCGCCTTCACCCGCCTGTACGAACAGGGCGAGACCATCCGCATCCCCGTCGCGCATCATGACGGCAATTACTTCGCCGATGCCGAAACGCTCGACCGGCTGGAAGGCGAAGGCCGCGTGGCCTTTCGCTATGCCGAGGACGTCAACGGCTCGGCGCGCAACATCGCGGGCGTGCTGAACGAGAAGCGCAACGTGCTGGGCATGATGCCCCACCCCGAGCGCCGCATCGAAGCCGCGCATGGCGGCGATCATGGCCGCCGGCTGTTCGAGGGCCTGCTGGAGATGGTCGGAGCCTGAACGGCCTGATCCGGTCCAGCCTGCGCAAGCCATCCACGCAGGCAAGCGAAGGCCATCGGACGACATTTTACAAAAGGGGGAAGCGGGGCCACTCGCTTCCCCCTTTTTCGTGCTCCCTCCCCGGCGTGATTCGGCATTTTTGGCGCTGTCCACGGGCTTGTGGAACGAATCAGGAGTGCGATGCAGGAGGAGGCAGTAGAGGCGTCCCTGACGCCGGCCGGGTGCTGTAGTGCCCAAAGCTGAACAGAAATGGCGCGCCCGAGGTGAAAGCGATGGGCACTCAGATCATTGGGAAATTCGGGTGGCGAGGGCGGCTTAACAGCATCTTTCTAGGTGTTCAGTCCCGGCATCTGGTGGATCGGATTGATGATCGTCCCCCGTTTCGGCGGACACACTGGGTTAGCCGGTCATGCACTGCTCGGGTGTCAGATATCCGAGGGCCGAGTGCATGCGGTGCCGGTTGTAGTAGCCTTCGATGTATCCGAACAGCGCCTGCCGGGCTTCCGCCTGGGTCGCCCACCGGCATTGATGGACCAGTTCGACCTTGAGGGTATGGAACAAGCTCTCCATCGGGGCATTGTCGTAGCAATTGCCGGTGCGGCTCATCGAGGGCGTGGCGTGGATCGCCGACAGGTAATCCACATAGGCACCGGCGGCATATTGCGACCCGCGATCCGAGCGGCAGATGAGGCCGGGCGCTGGACGCTGCCGCTGAGCGGCCATCATCATGGCAGCAAGTGGCAACCCGGTTCGCATATGGTCACGCATCGCCCACCCGACGATCTTGCGGGTTGCCAGATCGAGCACCGCGGCCAGATACAGCCAGCCTTCGCCGGTCGCGATGTAGGTGATATCGGCAAGCCAGATCGTATCTGGCGTGGTCGCCACAAAGTTCTGCGCCAGCAGGTTCGGGGCGATCGGCAGATAGTGACGGCTGTCGGTCGTGCAGGGCCGGAACCGACGCCCGGCCAGCGCGCGGATACGATGACGGCGCATGAGTCGTTCGACACGGCCCCGGCGGGCCTGTCAGGAATTTCGTGTGTGGGCGGGCGGATGAACATTATGCCGCCATGGCCTTGATGAAGCGTTCGCCGAATATGACGGCGAACTGGGCCTTGGCCATGGTCCACTCACGCGGTGGCATTCTCCACTCTTTCTCCGAGCGGTTCAAGATCAGGTAGAGCAGCTTGGTGGCCGCCTCGTCGCTTGGGAAATGCCCTCGGGCCCGCACCGCCCTGCGCAGTTTCGAGTTCAGGGCTTCGATGGAATTCGTCGTGTAGATGATCCGCCGAACCTCGTCGGGAAAGGCGAAGAATGGGATCACCTCGGCCCAGGCGCGCCGCCAGCTCTGGCCGATGGCGGGGTAGCGGGTGCCCCAGGGGCCGGCCTCGAATGCGGTCAGCGCCTGCTCGGCCGCCTCGGCACTGGGTGCGCGGTAGACCTCCTTCAATGCGGCAGCCAAACCCTTGCGGTCCTTCCAGGAGACGAAGTCCATGGAATTGCGCAGCAGGTGGACGATGCAGGTTTGAACCACGGCGTCGGGAAACACGGCGGTGATCGCCTCTGGGAAACCCTTCAGGCCATCGACGACGGCGAGCAGGATGTCCTCGGTACCACGGTTCCTGAGCTCGTTCATGACCCTGAGCCAGAATTTGGCGCCCTCGTTCTGCTCCAGCCACAGACCCAGCACCTCCTTGGCACCATCGGCACGGACGCCGAGCGCGATATGGATCGCCTTGTTCCGGACCATGCCCTCGTCCCGGATCTTCACCCGTAGCGCGTCGAAAAAGACGAGCGGATACACCGGGTCGAGCGGTCGTTGCTGCCAGGTCGCCACCTCGTCGAGCACGGCGTCGGTCACCGTGCTGATCAGGTCCGGCGATACGTCGATGCCGTACAGATCGTGCAGGTGCCCCGTGATCTCCCGGGTGCTCATGCCGCGCGCGTACATCGACACGATCTTGTCATCGAACCCAGGAAAGCGCCGCTGGTACTTGGCGATCAGCTGCGGGTCGAAGCTCGCCTGCCGGTCGCGCGGCACGTCGATCGCCAGCTTGCCGGTATCCGTCGTGATCGTCTTCCGGCCGTAGCCGTTGCGGGAGTTTCCGGCTCCTTCTTCACCGGCCAGGTGATGATCCATCTCGGCATTCAGCGCGCGCTCGGTCAGCGCCTTCTTCAGCGCATCCAGCAGGCCACCCTGCGCCAGGGCAGCACCTGCGTCACCGCCGGCCAGCAACTGGTCCAGAAGCTCGTTCGGTATCGCGGGTTCTTTGCGTCGGGACATATCGGGGCTCCTTCTTTCCCGTTATGCCCGCCCGCACACGAAATTCCTGACAGGCCCGCCCCGGCTGCATCGATGACCTTCCGCCCGCAGGGCGGCATGCATCCTCGGCGATCCGTATCGCCCCTGATGGCGTGCCTGGAGCCGACGCACGTCGCCAAGCAACGCCAGGTTCGCCGTCGTCCGCATGCTCGGTGGCCGACCGCGCCAGTCGTAATAGCCGCTGCGCGACACGCCGAGCATGCGACACATGACATTCACCGGCCAGGTGGACGCGTGCTGCTCGATGAAGGCGAACTTCACCGCGGCATCTCCGCAAAGATGCCGACGGCTTTTTTTAAGATGTCGCGCTCCATCCGCGCCCGGTCCAACTCCCGGCGCAACCGCGCGATCTCCGACGCCTGATTCGCTGGCGACGCCATCGTCGATACTGGCGGCTTCGCCGCCGGGCTTGTCGGCGGGGCGCTGCCCTCCTGCAATTTGCGCTGCCAGCGACGCAGCATCGTCGGCATGATCCCCAACTCGGCCGCCACCTCCGTCTACAGCCGACCGCTCGTCTCCCACAGCGCCACCGCCTCGCCCTTGAACTCGTCCGTAAACCGACGCTTTGTCGTACTTGCCATCATACACCTCCTGGCTCAATACACCTCCTGGCTCAGCAGAGCCTATCATTGGTGTCCGCCGAAACGGAGGACGATCACTCGAGAAGGTCGATATGCCGTCGAACAACGGCCAGCCTATACCGCCCGCGAAACAAGCACCTTTGCTCGACAGCTTGGGCTGAGACCCCGCTTCACGCCTGTTCGAATCCCGAAGTCCGACGGCCCTCGGAGGCCTTCGTACATTGCCTCAAATGCGATCAAGCCCGCGTCTCGCCATTATCGGCCGATTATCGTCGCACTGTTGATAGATGATACGCGTTTCACGGAGGTAGCGCTGCATCGTGCGGACGGAGACGCCAAAATGTAGCGCGGTTTCGAACGTGGTCCGGCGCTCGACATACTTATAGTCCAGCGCCCGACGAAGGTCCGCTTGGTCGAGCCGTTTGGGACGACCGATCATCTGCCCGCGCAACTTCGCTTCCGCCAATCCTGCCCGCGTCCTTTCGCTGATGAGCGCGCGTTCGAACTCGGCGAGTGCCGCCATCATATGAAACATGAGGCGTCCACCCGACGAACTGGTGTCAATATGCTCCATCAACGAGTGAAAATGCGCGTCGCGTTTACCCAATCGATCAATGAGGTCGACCAAGCCGGAAAGCGAGCGGCCAAGGCGGTCTAGCCGCCACACGACGAGCGTTCCGCCCGGCTTCAGGCTGTTGAAGGCAGCCTCAAGGCCGTCTCTCTGGAAACTGCCTCCCGAACAACCTCTATCCTGGAAGATACGATTGCACCCTGCTTTTTTGAGGGCGCCGATTTGGAGATCGAGTTTTTGTTCCTCGGTGGAAACCCGAGCGTAGCCAACGATCATCGCATCCCCTGTCGTGCTTTACCCCAGACCAGTCCTGCAAAGGGCAGATGAAATCCGGGTCCTATAATTTGGTTTGATCAATGGGAGCCGTTTCGAAATTAAAACAATTAAATATAGCAAGTTTAGAAAAATAAAATGTCGAAATCCATGTCAAACATAGAGTTTTTATTGCTTTGAAGCATCGGCCTCGTGCGACGTGATTTCCTCAAGGTCAACCAGCTTGAATTGGAGTTCAAAACTCAATCAGTCTATTGAAGAGCGCAGTTTTTTCTGATCCACTGGCATGGGGGGTCAGGAGGTTTAGGGATGGCGCTGTTCTGGTTGTCGGATGAAGCCTGGGCGGCGATCGAGCCGCATCTGCCCACCAACCAGCCTGGCGCGCGGCGAGTGGACGACCGGCGGGTGATTTCCGGGATCGTGCATGTGCTGAAGGTCGGCTGCCGCTGGTGCGACTGCCCGGCCCATTACGGGCCGTCGACCACGATCTACAATCGGTTCAACCGCTGGTCGCGCCGTGGCTTTTGGCTCAAGCTGCTCGACGCGCTGGTGGATGTCGGCGTGCTCACGAAGAGTACGGCGATCGACAGCACCTACATCAAGGCGCAACGCGCAGCCTTCGGCGGAAAAGGGGGCGCCAGGTCCAGGCGATCGACCGCTTACGCGGCGGATGGACGAGAAAGGCGCACGCGCTCGCCGATGCCATCGGTCGGCAAGGTCAGCGACGTGAAAGCGGTGCCTGCACTCCTCGAACATGCTGGTCGCATGACCGACTCTACACGCAGCAGGCGCCGGTCCTGTACCTGACAGGCTTGTCGTTGCAACATTGCCTGCAGCGCGCCATGGACACCAGCCGGCCACCCGAATTTACCCGCGATAGGCTGCCACGCCCAAGTTTAAGGCCTGACCGGATCGGCTATTCCCGCATCGACCTCGTCGAGGTGCAGATCGCGGAGGGCCGGCCATGCCTGTTCGTGCCGATCGACCGGATCGGTCGATCGGAAAGCTGATTGCCGCCCAGTTCTTGCGCAACCTGGTCGCGGCCATGCTTGCACCATTCACGCCATGCTTATCGACAACGGCATACAACAACGGCAGTCCGAGGGGGGAGTGTCCCCGGACGCAAGGACATGTGAACCGGATGATAGAGGAACCGGCGCTGCCACCGGCAACCCCCGGTTGCGCTCAGCCCGAAACCCCAAAGATCGTTATGGCGACGCAGTTCTGGTTTGCCGGTATCAGCACGATCTGACCGCGATCGGAGGATGGATAAATCTGAGTCCCTGCCAGAGACTGCTCAGGTTTGACACCAGGCATCTGGCTTGCGACGACAGTCTGGCAAGGCTGCGGAAAGGGCACCACCCGCACTATCGCTCCCTCGCACCGCTGCCCCACGGGAGCCGCGAATACGAGACCGGCGGCGGGACCGGAATAGCCCTTATTGGATGGGCCATATGACATGCCCACAACCCCCCGGACGGAGTGATGATCGGCATCGACCTTGCTGGTCTGGGTCTGGACCGTATATTGCGTTCCAGCGGCCAGCGCTTTTCCAAGGCCGGCATAGGTCGCGGCACAGGTTTTGACACCTGCATCGGCGATGGTGGTGGAGAAGGGATCGGGCTGCGCTTGTGGTGGCTTCGAGGTGCCAGGCACCTGCGCCGGGACCGGGCTTTGCGCCAATCCGCCGACGGTAAGCAAGACGGCTATGCCAGTGTAGCCTGAGACGTTGCGCCACCATCTGCGGCCGGAATGATACTGCTCATTACTTACTGCGCGCTCAAACATGGTACCGCTTTGCCGTGAACGCGCGATACGGCAATGAATGCCACGAAGCATAACGTTGAACATATATTCGATTCCTTTGTGGAAGTCTTTTGTTGCGGATATGATCAGGCCACCGCGCCGATAGCGGGCGACACCATTGCCGATCGCATCAGCGCCCACCCGGCGCGGGTTGCCCGTTCATCTGCTGCGCCACCGCAGCCGTGATATCGATGGTTGCGTCATAGACGCCCACGAGCGTGGACGCGGAAATGAGCGCCGAACAGCCCTGTGCGATGCTGACTGTCCGCATGACGGGGCCGGCAGCTTGCGACACGGCATTGGTAAGCTTGCTATCGAGTTGTGACAGGCTTCGATTGATCTGATCACCGCGTTGCTGAAGTTCAGCGCGACGTCGGGCGATTTCATCGCTCTTGACCTTGAACGTTGCCGGCGGCACCGCCGTTCGAAACGATTCCAGCGCGCGCGCGTCCGATTCAAGCGTTCGGCTGTCGCTGTCGAACTTGGCTTGAGCCGCCTGCCTGACCTGTTGGAAGCGAGCGGCTTCGTTCGCAGCCAGCCTCGACTGACTGATCAATGCGCCTTGATCGATCACGCACAAGCGAAAAGGCGCAACGGGTGCTGGGGTGGGGGCGGCAGCATTGGCGCTACCTTGAAGACCTACAAGTAATGCCATCAGGACGATTTGCGCGCGCATCAATTTATCTTTGTATGTCGTGAGGGAAAGTGGGGGCGACGTGGATGCCGCCCCCAAAGACGATGTATTTGTCAGAACTGGTAGCCGATCCCGACATTACCCCCGACCAGTCCGGCCTGGGTGGAGAAGGAAGCGCTTCCCTTCACGACCGTGTGGCCGTCTACGAACGCCTTGGAAAAGCCGACTGCGAGGGCCGTCTGATCCTGATAGACGCCCAGCGCTCCAGCGATCATGCCCTTGCCGGCTTCATAGGCCTGCGGCAGTCCGGCACTCGCCATGGCGATCGCCGTTCCCGTGTTCGCATCGCGCCTCACCCGGCCGAGATCGAAGGCCAGAGCGTTGACGCGACCATCGGTATAATTGTTGGCTTGTAGCAGGGTGCTTGCGAGGCCCGTATTCAATTGACCGACGTTGACCGCATCCGTGGCGCGCGTGCCCGCTGCGACGTTCGTGATCTGGCGCTCGGTACCGACGCCGCCAACCGAGACCACATTCGACAAGCCACCGTCCGTGGATCCGTAGCCGAGCGCCACCGAATTCGATCCTGTCGCGCTGGACCCGGCACCTATTGCTGTAGACCTCAAACCACTGGCTACCGCGCCATAACCGCCAGCAATCGCATCGTCTCCTGCAGCTAAGGGAGCTGCCAGACCGCTGCTGTTGTTGGACCGGAACGGCCCCGCCTGGCCGTTGACCAGCGAACTGATCTGAACCGTGTTGCTCGCCACCTGTTGGTTGGTTGCGAACAACTGCGATCCGTTGACGGCATCGGTCGATGCCGACGAGACGGCCCCCGACGCGACATTGTGCAGCCCCGTAGCGGCGCCGCCCGGGTTGAACGTCACGCTGGTGCGACTGCTGTCGTCATATTGCACCGCATTGGCCGACGCGGAGGCGATCGCCGCTGCCAACTGCCCGACATTCACCGCATCGTCCTTGGCGACACCGGCGGCCACACCGGAGATCGTGCGATCACCACTCGTTCCGGCGACGTTGATGCTGGTGCCGCCAGTCATCGATCCGATCGTAATCTGCCCGCTCCCGGGCATACCGCCCGTCTGCTGGACGAGCCCGATCGAGCCGCTCGAGATCGCATTGGACAGATTGGAAATATTCGACTCGTTCTGCGCGACTTGCTGGTTGGTCGCATAGAGCTGCGAGCCGTTCACCGCATCGGTCGAGGACGCCGACACCGTGCCCGCGGCCAGGTTGGTCAGCTTCTGCGCATTGCCCGGGTTGGCAGCCGTTCCGCCCGAGGCCGTCAGCGTCGCGACATCG
>NZ_JBCNNI010000066.1:0-8787 GCF_039594485.1 Sphingomonas sp.
TCGCCCAGGTCATCGGCGCGGTCGTCGACGTTCACTTCCCCGAGAACCTGCCCGCGATTCTGTCGGCGCTGGAGACGGACAATAACGGCACCCGCCTGGTGCTCGAAGTCGCGCAGCATCTGGGCGAGAACACCGTCCGCACGATCGCGATGGACACGACCGAGGGCCTGACCCGCGGCCAGACCGTGACCGACACCGGCAACCAGATCCAGGTGCCGGTCGGCCCCGCGACGCTGGGCCGCATCCTGAACGTCGTCGGCGAGCCGATCGACGAGCGTGGTCCGGTCGCGACCGAGCTGCGCGCGCCGATCCACGCCAAGGCGCCCGAGTTCATCGAACAGTCGACCGAGAGCGCGATCCTGGTCACCGGCATCAAGGTCATCGACCTCCTCGCGCCGTACGCCAAGGGCGGCAAGATCGGCCTGTTCGGTGGCGCGGGCGTCGGCAAGACCGTGCTCATCCAGGAACTGATCAACAACATCGCCAAGGGCCATGGCGGCACCTCGGTCTTCGCGGGCGTCGGTGAGCGGACCCGTGAGGGCAACGACCTGTATCACGAGTTCCTCGACGCGGGCGTCATCGCCAAGGACGCCGAGGGCAACGCGATCAGCGAGGGCTCGAAGGTCGCGCTGGTCTATGGCCAGATGAACGAGCCGCCGGGCGCCCGCGCGCGCGTCGCGCTGTCGGGTCTGACCATCGCGGAATATTTCCGCGACCAGGAAGGCCAGGACGTGCTGTTCTTCGTCGACAACATCTTCCGCTTCACCCAGGCGGGTGCGGAAGTGTCGGCGCTGCTCGGCCGTATTCCGTCGGCCGTGGGCTATCAGCCGACCCTGTCGACCGACATGGGCGCGCTGCAGGAGCGCATCACCTCGACCAACAAGGGTTCGATCACCTCGGTCCAGGCCGTGTACGTGCCCGCCGACGACTTGACCGACCCGGCGCCGGCGACGTCGTTCGCCCACTTGGACGCGACGACCGTGCTCAACCGCGCCATCTCGGAGCTGGGCATCTACCCGGCCGTCGACCCGCTCGACTCGACCAGCCGCGTGCTGGAGCCGCGCATCGTCGGCCAGGAGCATTACGAGACGGCCCGCGCGGTCCAGTCGCTGCTCCAGCGCTACAAGGCGCTGCAGGACATCATCGCGATCCTGGGCATGGACGAGCTGTCCGAAGAGGACAAGCTGACCGTCCAGCGCGCCCGCAAGATCCAGCGCTTCCTGTCGCAGCCCTTCCACGTCGCGGAAGTCTTCACCGGCATCTCGGGCAAGTTCGTCCAGATCGAAGACACGATCCGCTCGTTCAAGGCGGTGGTCGACGGCGAGTATGACCATCTGCCGGAAGCGGCCTTCTACATGGTCGGCGGTATCGACGAAGCCGTCGCCAAGGCCGAGAAGCTGGCTCAGGAAGCCTGATGATATAGGGGGACGGTCCGCTCCGTCCCCCTCTTTCCTCTCCCGGTTCGGGAGAGTGATGCGAGACAAAAGACCATGCTGCACTTCGAACTCGTCACGCCTGAAAAGCTCCTCCGCTCGGAGGAGGTGCATATGGTGGTCGTCCCCGGCACCGAGGGCGATTTCGGCGTGCTGGAGGGCCATGCGCCCTTCATGTCGACCATCCGCGACGGCGCGATCCAGGTGTACCGCACCGACAAGGGCGAGCCCGAATCGATCCAGATCCGCGGCGGCTTCGCCGAGGTGGGGCCGAACGGCCTGACCGTGCTGGCGGAGCATGCGGGGTAAGGTTTTTTTCCTTACCGGGGTTTTGAAACGGTCGTGGCGCGAGCTGCGGCCGTTTTCGTTTGTGGTGACGGGTAGGGCGTGGCCTTCGACTGCGCTCAGGCTGAACGGAGCGGGGGTAAAGGCGGCTATCCCCAACCGCCGCTCAGCCTGAGCGAAGTCGAAGGCCAAGGGAAACCCTCTCGCCCCCCCCCTCGCGAAAGCGCAAAGAAGATTTAGTTCGCGCGGAGGCGCGGAGACGCGGAGGTGTCTCGCCCGTCGCCTCTACAGCCTTTCACCATTGGCCAGTTATGAAAGGGCGGGGATGCCGCCAATGCGACAACTCCGCGTCTCCGCGCCTCCGCGCGAATCAACCTTCTTCGATGCCAGGCTCACAGAAAGCTGTACGGGTCCACATCCACCGCAACCCGAACCTTGGCCGACCACTCCAGCCCGCCCAACCATTCGCGGATCACGTCCTGCACCGCCAGCGCCCGCCGGGCATGGACCAGCAACCGGAACCGATGCCGCCCGCGCAGCATCGCCAGCGGTGCAGGCGCGGGGCCGAAGACGTGCATTCCGTCGACCTTGGGGGCGGCTCGCGCGATCATGGCCGCCGCCGACTGCGCTGCGCCCTGGTCCTCCGACGAGACGATGATCGCGGCATAGCGGCCGAAGGGTGGCGCATCGGCATCGCGGCGCGCCTCGGTCTCCGCCGTATAGAAGGTCTCGGCATCGCCCGTTATCAGCGCCTGCATCACCTGCGCCTTGGGGCTGTGCGTCTGGATGAAGACATGGCCCGGCTTGGCCCCGCGTCCCGCCCGGCCCGACACCTGACGAATCTGCTGGAAGGTGCGTTCGGCCGCGCGCAGGTCGCCGCCCTCCAGCCCCAGGTCGGCGTCGATCACGCCCACCAGCGTCAGGTTGGGGAAGTGATAGCCCTTGGTGATGAGCTGGGTGCCCACCACGATGTCGATGTCCCCGGCCTCCATCCGCGCGACGAACTCGGCCGCCTTGGCGGGGGACCAGATGGTGTCGGAGGTGACGACCGCGATCTTCGCCTCGGGAAACAGCGCGGTCGCCTCGTCCGCGATCCGCTCGACGCCGGGGCCACAGGCGACCAGCGAATCCTCGCCGCCGCATTCGGGGCAGGCGCGCGGGGTGGGCATGACATGGCCGCAATGGTGACAGGCCAGCCGCCGGACCAGCCGATGCTCGACCATCCAAGCGGTGCAATTGGGACATTGGAACCGGTGCCCGCAGGTCCGGCACAGGGTCAGCGGGGCATAGCCGCGCCGGTTGAGATAGAGCAGCGACTGTTCGCGCTTCTCCAGTGTCTGCTTCATCGCCGCGACCAGCTTGGGCGCGATCCAGCGGCCGCGTTCGGGCGGGTTCTGGATCAGGTCGATCGCCTCGATCGTCGGCATCTGCGCCGGCCCGAAGCGGCCGGGCAGCTTGACCTCGGTATAGCGGCCGAGCGCCACCTGCTGGCGGGTCTCGATCGCGGGGGTGGCGGAGGCGAGGATCACCGGGCACGGCTCGAACAGCCCGCGCATCACTGCCACGTCGCGCGCATGGTAGTGGACGCCGTCTTCCTGCTTGAAGCTGGTCTCATGCGCCTCGTCGACGACGATCAGGCCGAGATTGCGATAGGGCAGGAACAGCGCCGAGCGCGCGCCGACCGTGACCAGCCCTTGCCCGCTGGCGATCGCCCGCCATGCCCGCCGCCGTTGCGACGAGCGCAGGCCCGAATGCCATGCCACCGGCTCGCAGCCGAAACGGTCATGGAAGCGCTTGAGGAAGGGCTCGGTCAGCGCGATTTCGGGCAGGAGGACCAGCACCTGCCGACCCTCCGCTATGGCCTGCGCCACCGCCTCGAAATAGACCTCGGTCTTGCCCGATCCGGTTACGCCATCAAGCAGCACCGGCTGGAAGGTATGCGAGGCCACGCCCGCGACCAGCGTATCGGCCGCCGCGCGCTGATCCTCGGACAGTTCGGGGCGGTGATGATCGGGATCGGGGAGGGGGAAGGGGCTGTCGATATCGACTTCCACCCCCTCGATCGCGCCATTCTTGACGAGCCCCCGGATCACCGCGTCGGATACGTCCGCCATCGTTGCCAGCTCGCGGATCAGGCCCTGGCGGTCGCCGATCCGCTCCAGCGCCTGGGCCCGCTGCGGGGTGAGGCGTTCGGGGACATGGCCGGTGACGCGATATTCGGTGACCGTCCGCGCACCCTCCAGCGCGGAGGTGGAGGACAGCGCCATCCGCACCACGGCGGCGGGCGGGGCGAGATAATAATCGGCGGTCCATTCGATCAACCGGCGCAACGGACCCGGCAGGGGCGGCGCGTCGACGGCGCCCAGCAACGGGCGCAGGCGGTTGTCGCCGACCTCCACGTCGGAGGGCATCCGCTCCGGTTCCCACACCACGCCCAGCAACTGGCGCGGCCCCAGCGGCGCGACGACGATCGACCCAGGCTCGACGGTCATGCCCGGCGGCACCCGATAATCGAGCGGCCCGAGCGCGGAGTTCAGGACAAGGACGCGGGCACGCGAAGACATGGACCCGCTATATGGGCAGCGGTGGCTTTCAGGGAAGGGGGCCCACCCGCCCGGCCCGCGTGTCAGCCCTCCCGCGCGTCAGCCCTGATGTCGCCGATCGCCGCGCCGTCGCTCGCCCACCCGGTCGCGCTTGGCGGCATAGAGCCGACTGTCGGCGTGGTGCATGAAGTCGCGTGTCGTCCGGCACCCCTCCGGCAGCGACGTCGCGCAGACCGTTCCCGCACAGCTCATGGTCAGGCCATTGACGGTGATCGAGATCGCCAGCGACTGTTCGATCCGCGTGCGCAGCCGCTCCGGTTCGGCCAGCAGGACGGAGTCGCGGACGATCACCCCGAATTCGTCGCCGCCCAGACGGCCGACGAAGCAACCGGCCAGCCATTCGACGCGCAGCCGCTGGCCGACGATGCGCAGCACTTCATCCCCGGCGGGGTGGCCCAGCGTGTCGTTGATCAGCTTGAATCCGTCCAGATCGATAAGGACTAGGCCCAGCGGCTCGGTCGTCACGGCGGCCTCGCCGATCGCCTGTTCCAGCGCGCGGTCGAAGGCGGCGCGGTTGGCGAGCAGGGTCAGCGCGTCGGTGTCGGCGTTGCGGCGCAACTGTGTCTCCAGCGCGTGGCGTTCGGTCACGTCCTGGAACATGCCGACGACGCTGTGCGCCTTGCCGTCCAGCATCTCGCGCTCGCCCATAACCCGGACCCGGCGCTGGCGCCCGGTGGCGGAGACGAAGTCGAGTTCGACGTCGAATGCCTCGCCGGTGCGGATCGTACGCTCGATCGTTGCGCGCAATGCCGCACGCGATTCGGGCGGGTAGAAGGACAGGCCCTGTTCGACCGTGAAATCCTGGCCCGGCGGCAGTTCGTGGATGCGGTACACGCCGTCCGACCAGATCGCGCGGGAATCGCCGATGACGGTGCGCCATGATCCGATCAGCGCCAGTCGTTCGACCTGGCGGACGATCCGATCCTTGGTACGCAGCCTCTCCGCCTGGCGTTCGCTCAACTCGGCCATGGCGTTGGCGCGCCTGGCGATCGCGCGCGCGGCGATCAGCGCTTCGGCCAGCTTGGCCAGGTGGCGCAACGTCTGTTCGCCCGCGCCGCTGAGTGAACGGGGGGTGGTGTCCATCACGCACAGCGATCCGATCGGCTGGAGCGTGCCGGCCAGGTCGGGCACCCGGATCGGCATCCCGGCATAGAAGCGCGTCGCGTCTTCGCCGGTCACGAAGGGATTGCGCGCGAAACGCGGATCGGCCGACAGATCGGGGACGATCATCAGGTCGGTGGACTGGATGGTATGGTCGCAAAAGGCGACGTTGCGGGGCATCTGACGGGGCAAGGGGCCGACCGACGATTTCACCCAGAGGCGATCGCGATCCGCCAGCGTCAGCGCCGCGACCGGACAGCCCAGCATTTCGGCCGCCAGCGATACGAGCGATTGAAACTCCGTCTCCGGCTCGCTGTCGAGCAGCGCATGCGCCTGAAGCGTCGCAAGCCGACACTCATCGTCAAAGGAGGCGGGGATCGGAAAGGAAGCGGCCGTTGTGATTCTCCTGTTCATAACGGTGTTGAGGGGCAAAGTCTTAAAGTGGATCATATCCAGCAGTAATCGCTGGTTGATTCAATATGTTGACCGATCGTCGTAGCGAATGCGCCCGGCGTGACGGGGCGGGTGGGAGGTATGACGGATTTTTCATCTTGTGGTCACCCCGGGGTAGCCCGGCGAGGCGTAGCCACGGCCTCAGAGTTCAACGAGCTCGGCGCCCGACACTCCCGGGGGTGCCGTCGGGGCCGGCGGAGAGCGCGCTTTCCGCCGGCCTTTTGCCGAGGGGGTTTCCGGTCCCCGGACGGATACGCCTTTCGCGGTGATCGGGCTCGACCGGGTCCGGGGGCGTCACCCTTGGGCCAACCCTTGAGAGGATGGACCGCCCAATGCTGGAGCAGATCAGCCGATGAGTCGCAAAATCCTGATCGTCGAAGACGATGCGTCCACCGCCGCCTATGTCGCCAAGGGACTGGCCGAGGCCGGTTACACCGTCGAGCAATGCGGTGACGGGCGTGACGGCCTGTTCCTGGCGAGCGAGGGCATATTCGACCTGATCATCGCCGACCGGATGCTGCCGCGGCTCGACGGGCTGGCGATGGTCAGCGCGATCCGCGCGGCCGGGATCGCGACCCCGGTGCTGATCCTGTCGGCGCTGGCCACGGTCGATGACCGGGTCGACGGGCTGAAGGCGGGCGCGGACGATTATCTCTGCAAGCCCTTTTCCTTCGCCGAATTGTCCGCCCGGATCGAGGCGCTGGTCCGCCGCTCGGATCGGGCCGTGTCCGAGCCGACGCGGACCAAGCTGAATGTCGGCGATCTGGAAATCGACCTGCTGGCGCGCACCGTCACGCGGGCGGGCAAGATCATTCCGGTCGGCGCGCGCGAGTTCAACCTGCTGGAATTCCTGGCGCGTCATGCGGGCCAGGTCGTCACCCGGACGATGATGCTGGAGAAGATCTGGAATTACCACTTCGACCCGGGTTCCAATGTGGTCGACGTCCATATCGGTCGGTTGCGCCGCAAGCTGGAGGAAGGGTTCGGCAGCCCGATCCTGCATACCGTGCGCGGCGCGGGTTATCGGCTGGCCGTGGAGGGGTGAGGGTTCGCCTGACGATCTCGGCACGGATCGCGCTGCTGTCGATCGTCCTGGCGCTGCTGTCCAATCTGGCGCTGGTCGGGTTCATCTGGAAACAGACCAGCGCCGATGCGGTGGCGGCGATGCACCGCGAGATCGTGGAGCAGGCGGATGCGTTGCGCGCGGTCTGGCGGACCGGCGCCCTGCCGGCATTGGCGGATGCGATCACCCAGGCGCGCGAGCCCGGCGACGTCTCGCTGGTCCTGGCCATCTATGATGGGCAGGGGCACCGGATCGCGGGCTATGCGCCGCGTCATCTGGCGGTGCAGCTCGCCGATACACCGTTCAGGATCGCCGTGCTGGGGCGTGACGGCATATGGTCGGCGCGCGAGGCGGGCTACACCCTTCACCCGATCGGCAATGACTGGCTGCTGGTCGGGCGCCCGCTCGACCTGATCGAGGCGCAGCAGGTCGCGATCGAGCGGGCGCTGGCGCTTGGGGCTTTCCTGTCGCTGATGCTGGGCGTCGGGACCGGGCTGCTGCTGGCGCATTATGTCGCGGGGCGGCTCAACACGATCGTCTCGGTGATCGACGCGGCGGGGGAGGGCGATCTGTCGCGGCGCGTGGCGATGGTACGCGCCGGACATGGCAGTCTGAGCGACGGGGGCGATGCCTTTGATCGTCTGGCCGAGCGGTTGAACACGATGCTGGGCAAGATCGAGCAGTTGATGACCGAGCTGCGCCTCGTCACCGACAGCCTGGCGCACGACCTGCGCTCGCCGCTCGCCCGCCTGCGGACCAAGACCGAACATGCCGTCCTGATCGCCGATCCGGCCCAGCGCGAGGCGGCGCTGGGTGGCCTGCTGGTCGAGACGGACCTGATCATGCGGATGCTGACCATGGTCATCGAGATCAGCCGCTCCGAATCGGTCACGCGCGACCGCTTCACCCTGGTCGCGCCCGCCGATCTGGTGGAGGAGATCGGCGAACTCTACGCTCCCGTCGCCGAGGAGGCGGGGCTGCGTTTCGTGATCGAGATGGAAGACCGGCCCGCGCCCCTGCCGCTCCACCGCGAACTGATGAGCCAGGCGCTGTCCAACCTGATCGACAATGCGTTGAAGCACGGCGCGTCGGGCGGACAGGTGACGATGCGTCTGCGCCGGGGGCTGGAGGGAATCATCGTTCAGGTCGAGGATCGCGGGCCGGGCATCGCCGAGGCGGACCGGGCACAGGCGCTCAAGCGGTTCGGGCGACTCGATACTGCGCGCACGACGCCGGGGGCGGGGCTGGGCATGGCGCTGATCGAGGCGGTGGCGCGGCTCCATGGCGGACGGTTCGAGCTGGCGGACAATGCGCCTGGCCTGATCGCGCGGCTGATCATTCCCTGAAACCTCTCCTGTGGGGGAGGAATCGGGTTTTCCCCTCGGCGTCAGCCCGTTACACCCCGCCTTCATGGATTCGCTTTCCCTGTTCGGCCTGGCGGCCGTGTCCTTCACCCTGGTCTGCTATGCGATGGAGGCGGGGTCGCACTGGTGGACCTTCGGCTTCGTGCTCGGCTGCCTGGCGGGATCGGCCTATGGCTTCCTCCAGGGGGCATGGCCGTTCGGCGTCGTCGAGCTGGTCTGGGCGGTGGTGTCGTTTCGCCGCTGGCTGGCTTTGCGCAAAATTCAGGAACCGATCGCTTGACAGGGTGTTGCGCGGGCCCTAACTGACCATCCTTCCAACACTCTCGGTTGAACGACGCGCGATTTGCGGGCGTCGCGCTTCCGCGTGGCGGAACCATCGCGTTGAGATGGAGCATGTGCGGCCATGCCATGCTTCGTGGAGCTAGGAGAACAAATTTCATGGCACGTATCGCGGGTGTCAACATCCCGACCAACAAGCGCGTGAT
>NZ_JBCNNI010000067.1:0-8494 GCF_039594485.1 Sphingomonas sp.
AAGCTGTCGATCGACGAGGTGGTCAAGACGCTGATCGAGGCGATCATCCTCGTCGTCATCGTCATGTTCGTCTTCCTGCAAAGCTGGCGCGCGACGCTGATCCCGACGATCGCGGTGCCGGTGGTGCTGCTGGGTACCTTCGCGATCTTCTACCTGGCGGGCTTTTCGATCAACACGCTGACCCTGTTCGGGCTGGTGCTGGCGATCGGCCTGCTGGTTGACGACGCGATCGTGGTCGTGGAGAATGTCGAGCGTCTGCTCGAGGAAAATCCCGACATGACCCCGCGCGAGGCGACGATCGAGTCGATGAACGAGATCACCGTCGCGCTGATCGCGATCGCGCTCGTCCTGTCGGCGGTGTTCCTGCCGATGGCATTCTTTGGCGGGTCGACCGGCGTCATCTATCGGCAGTTCTCGATCACCATCGTCTCGGCGATGATCCTGTCGGTCGCCGTCGCGATCATCCTGTCCCCCGCCCTGACCGCCAGCCTGTTGAAGCAGAAGGCCAGGGAGGGCGAAGAGGGTGCGTGGCTGGACCGCCGATTCCCGCGCGTGGCCCACGGGCTGCAGCGCGCGAAGGACGGGTTCAACTCGCGGTTCGAATGGACGGTCGAGAAATACAGCTCGGCCGTGCGGACGGTGGTCGACCGCAAATGGCTGTTCCTGTTGATCTATGTCGGCGTCGTCGCGCTGCTGGCGATCCTGTTCCTGCGCCTGCCGACAGGCTTCCTGCCGACCGAGGACCAGGGATCGGCGATCATCCAGTTCCGCCTGCCCGCCGGTGCCACGCAAGCCCGCACCATGGAGGTGCAGCGCCAGGTCGAACAATATTTCGCGCAGCATGAAGGCAAGAATGTCTCGGTGTTCTTCTCGGTCGCGGGTGGCGGCGGCGGTGGCACCAGCGGCCAGAACACCGGCCAGGGCTTCATGAATTTCGTCGACTGGAAAGACCGTAAGGGCAAGGAGAACAGCGCCGACGCGATCACCGGGCGCGCCTCCGTCGCCTTCCGGGGGCTTCGCGACGCGCAGGTCTTCGCACTCGTCCCGCCCGCCATCCGGGGGCTGGGCCAGTCGGACGGCTTCACCATGGAATTGCAGAACATCTCCGGCATGCCGCTGGAGAAGTTCGAGGCGATCCGTGACCAGTTGCTCGCCAAGGCCAATGCCGACCCGATGCTGGCCTCGGTCCGCCTGACCGAACTGCCCGACATCGCGACCTTGCGCGTCGATCTCGACCAGCAGAAGCTGGCCGCGCTGGGCCTGACCCAGCAGCAGGTGAACTCGACCCTGTCGACCGCCTGGGGCGGCCAATATGTCAACGACTTCATCGATCGCGGTCGCGTGAAGCGCGTCTTCGTCCAGGGCGACGCGCCCTATCGCGCCGAACCCGAGGATCTGAAGCAATGGTTCGTGCGCGGGTCGAGCGGGCAGATGGCGCCCTTCTCGTCCTTCTCGACGATCAACTGGGGCGTCGCGCCGACCACCTTGTCGCGGTTCAACGGCATTCCATCCTATGAATTCCAGGGATCGGCCGCGCCGGGCTATAGCTCGGGCGATGCGATGCAGCGGATGACCGAACTCGCCTCACAGATTCCGGGGACCTCGATCGCCTGGGCGGGCCTGTCCTATCAGGAGCGGCTGTCGGGCGGACAGGCGCCGATCCTCTACGGCCTGTCGATCCTGGTCGTCTTCCTGTGCCTGGCCGCGCTGTATGAAAGCTGGTCGATCCCGTTTGCGGTGCTGCTGATCATTCCGCTGGGCCTGATCGGCGCGGTCGCGTTCGTCACGCTGCGCGGCCTGACCAACGACGTCTATCTCCAGATCGGATTGCTGACGACGATGGGATTGGCGGCCAAGAATGCGATCCTGATGATCGAATTCGCCGAACAGGCCGAGAAGCAGGGCAAGCGCGTCATCGACGCCGCGCTGGAGGCCGCCAAGATCCGTCTGCGGCCGATCCTGATGACGAGCTTCGCCTTCATCTTCGGCGTGCTGCCGCTCGCCATCTCGACCGGCGCGGGCGCGAACAGCCGGATCGCGATCGGCACCGCCGTCATCGGCGGCATGCTGACCGCGACGGTGCTGGCGATCTTCTATATCCCGCTCTTCTTCGTCCTGGTCCGCCGGTCGGTCCGCAACGGCCTGGCGCGTCTGCGGGGCAAGCCGACGAGCGAGCATGGCGCGGGGCATCGCCCCACCGAAGGCGAAGCGGCGGAGAAGGCCTGATGCGTATCCTGTCCCCCCTCCCCGCCCTGTTGCTGACCGCGACGGCGCTGTCGGCCTGTTCGATGGCCCCGAAATATGAGCGCCCCGCAACCCCGGTGCCGCCGTCCTGGCCGGTCGGTGACGCCTATCTGCGCCAGTCGGAAGCCGCGCTGCCGAGCGTGCGCTACAGCGATGTGTTCCGTGACCCGCGGCTCCAGCAACTGATCGTCCAGGCGCTGGCGAACAATCGCGACCTGCGCGTGGCGGCGGCCAACATCGCCTCGACCCGCGCGCAATATCGCATCCAGCGCGGCAGCCTGTTCCCGCAGGTCGATGCGAGCGGCCGCTACAGCTATACCGAACGCGGATCGAGCGGCGCGGGCAGCCAGGCAACCGGCAATGGCGGAACCGGCACGGGCACCGGAGGGACGGGGACCGGCACGGGTACGGGTACCGGAACGGGCGGCACCATCGTCACCGGCGCGAACGGCAGCGGCAGCGCCTGGTCGGTCAATCTGGGCACCACCGCCTTCGAGCTGGACCTGTTCGGGCGCATCCGGTCGCTGACCGGCGCGGCGCTCGACCGATATTTCGCGACCGAGGCCGCCGCGCGCGCGACCCGTTTGACGCTGGTGGGCGACATTGCCGAGGCGTGGCTCAACTATGGCGCGGACCAGAGCCTGTTGACCATCGCGCAACAGACCGCCGCCAATGCCGAGCGCAGCGTCGCGCTGACCCGCGCCAGGCTGAGCGGTGGCATCGCGCCGCGGACCGACCTGCGCCAGGCCGAGCAGGTGCTCGCCACCGCACAGGCCGATCTGGCCCAGCAGAAGACCGCCGTTGCGCAGGATATCAACGCGCTGCAACTGCTGGTTGGCGCCCCCGTGGACACGACGCTGCTGCCCCGGTCGATCGAGGAAGCCGCGCCGACCGTCGCGACGCTTCCGGCCGGACTCGATTCGGGCATCCTGCTACGCCGCCCGGACGTGGTGCAGGCCGAATATCTGCTGCGCGCCGCAAACGGCCAGATCGGCGCGGCACGCGCGGCCCTGTTCCCGCGCATCTCGCTGACCGGGCTGGTCGGCTTTGCCAGCACCGCGCTGACGTCGCTCTTCTCGGGCGGCAGTTTCAACTATTCGGTCGCGCCCTCGGTCAGCTATCCGATCTTCCAGGCGGGTGCCGGCGTCGCGAACGTCCAATATTCGCAGGCCCAGCGCGACGCCGCGCTCGCGACCTATGAAAAGGCGATCCAGACCGCGTTTCAGGAAACCGCCGACGCGCTGGCGCGGCAAGGCACGATCGAGGATCAGCTCGGCGCCAATCGCCGCTTCCTGTCGGCGGCGGCCGATACCTACCGCCTGACCGAAGCCAGCTATCGCGGCGGCGTGACGGCGTTCCTGAACACGCTGGATGCGCAGCGCTCGCTCTATTCGGCGCAGCGGACGGTGATCGCGACGCAACTCGTCGCGGCGAACAACCGGGTGACGCTCTATCGCGTGCTGGGTGGCGATTCGCTGCTGGAGGCCACCGCCAATGGGCCGGTGCCGGTCGGCCAGGCCGAATGACCGCATCCCGCCCGGCGGCACCATGCGCCGGGCGGGGCGCCCCTGATTTCCTAATTCTGGTTGCGGGCCGCGCCGATCGCGTCGCGACCGAACTGGACGATCAGCTCGCCGATCTCGCGCGCCTGCGAGATGGAGCGGTTGCCCTGTTCGCGCAGGAACTCGGTCTGGATCCGCATCACTTCGGAAAGGTCGCGCGCCGAGGCGGCCTCGCGCATCGCGGCAAAGGCTTCGCGGGCATTGGCCTCGGCCTGGTCGAGCATCCTGAGCGTCACGGTCGAGCCGCCCTCGGCCATTTTCTGGCCGCTCGCCTTCATTGCCTCGCCCGCCCCCTTCAGCCGGTCGGTAAAGGCGCCCGCGCCCATGTCGCCGCCGATCGCACCCGCGCCGCCGCCCTTGCCCATGTCCTGGGCACCCATATCGTCCGCCATCATCCGTCTCCTTGCCTCTGCCGCTCCGATCGAGCCCGTGCGGGTTGAACCCTTCGGCGCTTCAGGAGTTGCACCACGACGCGCGCCGCCGTGGTTTTCTGCCGTGGCTTTGCCGGCTCACATCTGGCTGAAGTAGCGGGCCAGCCGCTCCTGCCCGTGCGTGCCGAGCGACAGATGGCCATCATCGTCCCGCACCACCCAATCGCGATCGACGAGCAGCGCGATCCAGCGTCGCGCGACGCCTGCGCCAGAGGACAGGCCGGCCTTGTCCAGAACCGCCGCCTCGGTCATCGGCTCCTCCGCCTGGAACAGCGACAACAGGATTTCCCAGGCCGGATCGCCGAACATCTCCGCATCCTCGCCCGCGATACGCCGCAACTCGTGCCGCTTCGCCAGGATCAGGCGGGCATATTCTCGCGGGTTTGCGATACGCGGCGGGCGCGGCACGGGCACGCCCCCAGGCACGCCGGAGATGGCATGGATGCGAGCCTGCACGTCGCTCATCACCGTGACAAAATGATGGAAGCTGGCCCGGTCTGCCTCGGGCCAGTGCAGCAGGAACAGATCAGAATTCACCGCGCCGCCTCCGCCAGGAAAAGCTCCAGTCGGGATCCCGGCCATAGCGCGCCAGCCGCAGCCGGTGGCGCAGCACGCCCACCGCCAGCAATCCGATCATCGGATAGGCAATCTTGCCCTCTGCCACCGCATACATCCACGGCACGAGCGCCGGATCGGAACCCCGCACACCATGGATACCGATCCCAAGAAGGTGAAGCGCGGCCAGCCAGAGCGGCCAGAACCGGTTTGCGAGGATGGCGACGACGAACAGGCCACTCATCAGAAAGACGTCGATCGCTAGTTCCCGCATGTCGATCGTGCGGAAATGGGTCACGGGTTCGAACGCCAGGACGATCGTCGCGACCGAAGCGCTGGCGAGCAGGATGGCGGCCCATCGTTCCGGCCAGCCGCCCTTGGCCAGGGCGTACAGGCAGACCAGCGCCTGGAACATGTTGAAGACATAGATATGCGTCACGGCGTGCTCCGCAGCATCAAGGTTCCATGGAACACGCCGTGTCGCCCCGTTCAGGCCGCCGCGCGCAACGGCATCGCCGCGATCGTACCGGTGGCTTCGGGGGGCTTGGGATGGTTGTCGCCATATTCGTCGGCGTCGAAACCGATGGTCTTGCCGACCTTTTCGAGAATACGATGGCTCTGGACCGCATGGCCACGCGCCTGGCCGATCGCCATCATCGCCTGGCTCAGCATCTCAAAGGCGTGCTGGCCGACCACCGCCGACAGCTTGGCCTGGTGCCGTGCGCGCGGCAGCGCCATCGCCAGTTCGCCCGCCGTCGCGAACGCCGCATCGAGTTCGTCTTCCAGCTTCCACAAAAGTCGGGTCACCTGAACAGCCGCTTCATGCTCCGTCGTCATCGCCTGCGCTCCTATCGTCGCTCCGTGCACGCCGAGCGGCACGGATCATGATCAACCAGCAATGTGGGACAGTCGCCCGATCACGCGGGTCATCACGTCGAGGCCCGTCGCCAGCATGCCGAAGCCGATGGCGAGCGCGATTGCGATCGTGGGAACCCAGAGCAGCCTTTCGGCCACGGTCATGTCGTTGCGGGTCTGGCCCTGCCGCCGGATTGGAAGAGGCAAGCGGGACGGTGCGTAAGCATGGCCGCTCTGCACCGCCCCACCGACCGTACTCCCATCCGGTGCCATCGGAACTGGCATGGCGACGGGTTCCGCCTCTAGCCCCGCAGAATCGGGTATGATTTTATGAGGGGAAGCTTCTTTTTTATTTTCAATGACTTGGTCGTTCTGATGGGCTTCGAATTCGGCCAGGGCGATGGCCGCATCGCGCCGATTGCGCGCGCCCAGCAGGCGCACGGCTTCGGTCAGATAGCTGTCGACGGTGGATTTACCCAGCCCGAGTTCGGCCGCGATTTCCTTCGACCCCTTCAAAGCCTTGACCCCGCGCAGGCATTCGCGATGACGGCGGGTCAGAAGGGCAAAACGTTCGGGGGTCATCTCTTCATCCGGACGCGCCGAAGAAACGATCCGGGCGCTCGCCATGCCCTAGCCGGGAGTATGGCGGCTCGCCAAGCGGTTCCACGTCCGATCCGGCAGGAACGGACAATTTTATTAATGGAATTGATTAACGTAAGCTGATCGAACGTCCTGATCTCAGTCGCGCGCACATGGCGCGTGGATGCCCTCGATCGAATCGAGGGCCCGCAACAGGTCGTCGAAGGCCGTATCCTCCTGAACCGGGAAGGAGCGCCGAAAACCCGAGCCCAGCACGTCGAGATCGCGCTGGGTCAACAGTCCGACCGCGACGATGGGATCGGGTTGCCGGATGGATTTGGGCTGGTCATGCGTCATTGCCACCACCGATCGAGTGGGAGAACCGGCGCACCACGGCACCCATTCCACGCCGCGCGCCCATCCCATGCCGCGCCCCCATCCCATGCCGCGCCCATCGCCGTTCGCCGCCCCATGGCGGTCGCAGGCGAACATCTCTCGGTCCGGGGCTTCATGGTTCGAACTCCATCCATGGCATCTGAACCCGTCATTCGACCGTGCTGTTCCACGCTTTTTCCACGCATTCCCCCCTGGGAGCGACCAATCGCCATTCACCGTGCCACAATGCCGGAGTTTCGTCCCTCACACCCTTCCCTGTCGGCAAACCCCTTGCTAAGGCCGCTGCCGTCAACCGGAGATTTCCCCGGCACGCCTGCTCGCGGCTGCATGCTGCCGTGTCCCCCGGGCGTGCTCGGCTCGACCAAGAAGGGACGCCCATGACTGCGATAGGCCAGGACAGCCTGAAGACCCGCTCGACGCTCGACGTCGACGGCAAGACCTATGATTATTACAGCCTCGCCAAGGCCTCGGAGCAGCTCGGCGACATCAGCCGCCTGCCCTTCTCGATGAAGGTGCTGCTGGAGAATCTGCTGCGCTTCGAGGACGGCAAGACCGTCACGCGTGAGGATATTCAGGCGATCGTCGACTGGCAGAAGACCCAGCGGTCGGACCGCGAGATCCAGTATCGCCCGGCCCGCGTGCTGATGCAGGACTTCACCGGCGTCCCCTGCGTGGTCGACCTCGCCGCGATGCGCGACGCGATCACCAAGCTGGGCGGCGATGCGGCCAAGATCAATCCACAGGTCCCCGTCCACCTCGTCATCGACCACTCGGTCATGGTCGACGAGTTCGGTACGCCCAAGGCGTTCGAGGACAATGTCGACCTCGAATATCAGCGCAATATGGAACGCTATGAGTTCCTGAAGTGGGGCTCCAAGGCGCTCGACAATTTCTCGGTCGTGCCGCCGGGTACCGGCATCTGCCACCAGGTGAACCTGGAATATATCGGTCAGGCGATCTGGTCCTCGACCGAAACCGGCGAACATGCGACCGGCTCGGCCGCGATCGCATACCCGGACACGCTGGTCGGCACCGACAGCCACACCACGATGATCAACGGCCTGGGCGTACTCGGCTGGGGCGTCGGCGGGATCGAGGCGGAAGCCGCGATGCTCGGCCAGCCCGTGTCGATGCTGATCCCCGAAGTCGTCGGCTTCAAGCTGACCGGCAAGCTCCAGGAAGGCATCACTGCCACCGACCTGGTGCTGACCATCACCCAGATGCTGCGCGCCAAGGGCGTGGTCGGCCGCTTCGTCGAGTTCTATGGCCCCGGCCTGTCGTCGATGACGCTCGCGGACCGTGCGACGATCGCCAACATGGCGCCCGAGTACGGCGCGACCTGCGGCTTCTTCCCGATCGACGACAAGACGCTCGACTATATGCGCCTGACCGCGCGTTCGGACGAGAATGTCGCGCTTGTCGAGGCCTATGCCAAGGCGAACGGCTTCTGGCGTCATGACGATGCCGCCGACCCCGTCTTCACCGACACGCTCGAGCTCGACATGTCGACGGTCGTTCCGTCGCTGGCGGGTCCGAAGCGTCCGCAGGACAAGGTCGTCCTCACCGAAGTCGACGACGTGTTCAACGCCGACCTGACCAAGGTGTACAAGAAGGACGCGCCCGCCCGTGTCGCGGTCGACGATCGTGGCCATGACATTGGCGATGGCGACGTCGTGATCGCCGCGATCACCAGCTGCACCAACACCTCGAACCCGTCAGTGCTGGTCGCCGCCGGTCTGGTGGCGCGCAAGGCGAACGCGCTGGGCCTGAAGCCCAAGCCCTGGGTCAAGACCTCGCTCGCCCCCGGTAGCCAGGTCGTCACCGATTATCTCGACAAGGCGGGCCTGACCGCCGATCTCGACGCGATCGGCT
>NZ_JBCNNI010000068.1:0-8059 GCF_039594485.1 Sphingomonas sp.
TTGAACGCCGGGCTGTGGTTCCGACGGGGTCGCTTGCTCATCTTGCCTCCTGCTTACGGCCAGCATGGCCGCTGTCAGATCGACAATCCACTTATCCACGCTGTTCAAATTCCCCGAGCCACCTCTCTTGTGGATATCCTCGACACAGTTGAGGCCCGGTTGGCTGCCGCCGATCGGCGTGGGCAGCAGGCTCTTCACCAGCGCTGGCCCGGCCGGGTCGGCTGTGCACAGGCCTTCCGGGATGGCGAAGGCGAAGACCGCCGAGACGTGCTGGCGGATGCGCTTGGCGGTATCGATCGCGCCGCGGCGTTCGATCCGCCGCAGCATGTCGAGCACCATGCCCGAGGTGATATCGGGCAGCGGCAGACGGCCGATCGCGGGATAGACGTCGCGCTCCAGCGCCTGGCGGACCTTGGTGGCCTGAACCACCGACCAGCGGCCGAGCTGGGCTTCGTGCCAGCGCTTGGCCACGACCTCGAATGTCGCGCCGGCCGCCGCGTGCGCCGCCATCTCGCGCTTGTGCTCCTCGATCTGCGGATCCTTGTGGTCACGCAGCTCGGCCCTGGCCCGGTCCCGCATTTCGCGTGCCTTGGCCAGGCTGATCTCAGGGTACCGGCCGAAGACGATGCGCCGCTCCTTGCCGCCGAAGCGGTATTTCATGCGCCAGGATTTCGCGCCCTTGGTCGTCACGAACAGGTAGAGCCCGGCTGAATCGGCGAGCTTGTAATCCTTCTCGGCCCCTTGTGCTTTTCGGCACTGCGTATCGGTCAGCGGCACGATGCCCCCACTTTGAATTTCAGTGCCCCCAGTCGTGCCCCCACGGGGCGTGACATACGGGGGCACGGGGTGAGACACCTCGCGACGCTGTCGCACCTGAATTTCCGTGGTTTAGCAAGGGCGTGAGACACGCTGCGACGCCCTGAAACAACCCCGTGGTGGGTCCGCCGGGACTCGAACCCGGGACCTCTCGATTAAAAGTCGCTTGCTCTACCAACTGAGCTACGGACCCTCCATCGGGTGGAAGCGACCTAGGGGCGCGGACGCCTGCGGTCAACACCATGTCGCAAATGCCGTATCCGCCGCCCGCCGCGCGGGTCGCGCCAGTCGGCCGCGATGCTCGCCAGCGGATGCAATACGAAGGCCCGGCTCGCATAAGCTGCATGCGGCACCAGAAGCCCGCGCGACCGCCACGCCCCTCCGGTCCACAGGATGATGTCGAGATCGATCACCCGCGCGCCCCAGCGTTGCCCACGTCGCCGACCGAAATCGCGCTCGATCGCCTTGAGCATCGCCAGCATCTCCGGCGGGCTCCGTTCGCTGCGGACCAGCGCCGCGGCATTGGCGAAGGCGCGAATGGAGGGGCCGACCGGCGCGGTGGTCAGGATCGGCGACACCGCATAGATGCCCTCGATTCGCGCCAGGGCCGCGCGAATTGCTTCACGGGGGCCGCCGTGGCGGCCGGGCCGGTTCGATCCCAGCGCGATGGCATAGCTTGTCGTCGTCATGCCCCGCGACTACCGCAAGTCGGTGAACGAAGCATCCTTTCCCATCATCCCCGCAAGCCTGATCCCGGCCCAGCCGCCGCGCGACTGCCCGCTCTGCCCCCGCCTGGTCGAAGTGCGCCACATGGTCGCCGCCGAATATCCCGGCTGGTGGAACGCCCCCGTGCCGCCGTTCGGCGACGACGACGCATGGCTGGCAATCGTCGGACTGGCACCGGGCAAGCATGGCGCGCATCGCACCGGACGCCCCTTTACCGGCGACGGGGCGGGGCCGCTGCTCTACGGGACATTGGCCAAGTTCGGGCTGGCCCAGGGCGCGTTCGCGGCGCGGATCGATGACGGCCTGACGTTGAACGGCGCGGTGATCCTGAACGCGGTCAAATGCCTGCCGCCCGAGAACAAGCCGACGCCCGACGAGATCCGCGCCTGTCGGCCTTTCCTGGCGCAGGAACTGGCGGCACTGCCCCGGCTGTCGGTCGTCATCGCGCTGGGCCAGATCGCGCACCAGTCGGTGGTCAAGGCGCTGGGCGGCAAGCTGCCCAAGGCACGCTTCGCCCATCTGGCCGAGCATCGGATGCCGGGTGGGCCCGTGGTGCTCGATAGCTATCACTGCTCACGCTACAACCAGAATACCGGCCGCCTGACGCCCGAGATGTTCGAGGCGGTGTTCGCGCGGGCGATGGAATTGCGGACCTAAACCCGATCCTCCCCCAAGCGCCGCCTGGGGAGGGAGACCATCGCTTGGAGGGGCGTCTTAGATGTCCTGCACCAACCGCCCGTAAAGCTCCGGCCGCCGGTCGCGGAAGAAGCCGAAGGCCGCGCGGTGGCGCTTCACCCGGTCGAGGTCGAGCGTGGCGACGATCACGCCCTCTTCCTCACGACCCAGTTCGGCCTGGATGTCGCCGCGCTCGTCGCAGATGAAGCTGGTGCCGTAGAAGGTCTGGCCATGTTCGCAGCCGATGCGATTGGCCGCGACGACCGGCACGACGTTGGACACCGCATGGCCCACCATCGCGCGCCGCCACAGCCGCGCGGTGTCGAGGCTTTCGTCATGCGGCTCGTTGCCGATCGCGGTGGGGTAGAACAGGATTTCCGCCCCCATCAGCATCATCGCGCGCGCGGTCTCGGGATACCATTGGTCCCAGCAGATGCCGACACCCAGCTTGGTCGCGGGACCGTCCCACACCTTGAACCCGGTATTGCCGGGACGGAAATAGAATTTCTCCTCATAGCCCGGACCGTCCGGGATATGGCTCTTGCGATAGACGCCCGCGACCTTTCCATCGGGATTGATCATCGCCAGCGAGTTGTAATGGTGCGGGCCGTCCGCCTCGAAGAAGCTGGTCGGGATATGGACCTTCAACTCGGCGGCCAGTTCCTGCATCGCCAGCACCGCCTTGTGCTCGGCCGTGGGCTTGGCGTTGCTGAACAGCCCTTCGTCCTCGACGCGGCAGAAATATTCGCCCTCGAACAGTTCGGGCGGCAGGATCACCTGTGCGCCCCGCGAGGCGGCCTCGCGGACCAGGCGCGAAACCTCGGCAATGTTGCGGTCGATATCGGCGGTGAAGGCCAGTTGCAGCGCGGCGACGGTGATCTGGGTCATGGCCACGCCCTTTAAAGGCTCCCATTCCCCTCGTCACGCACCTTCGTGGCGAGTCGCATGCGCAATTCGACCAGAAATGGCGCGGGCTCGTCGAGTCGAAAGGCGACCCGCCGGACCGGCGTGCGGTGCCAGCGCGAACGGGGTGGTTGCGGCCGCGCCAGATCCAGCATCAGGTTGGGCCAGGCGAGCAGCGCGATGTTCCAGCTATCCTCTGCCCGCACCGTCGCGCCATCAGGATTGGCCGCGACGTCCGATATGGCGTCATAGGGGATCGTCCGATCGACCAGGAAGCCGGCGCGCACCCTGACCCCGCTGTCGGTCAGCAGGACGGGCGACAGGCGCAGCGACTTGATGAGACCGATCAGATAGAGGAGCGAGACATCGCTGATCGCGAACAGGATCAACGCCGCCGTCCGACTCCAATGCGCGACGAGCAGATGGGTGACGCCGATCTCGATACAGGACAGGCAGAGCAGCGCGATCATCATCGGCCGCAAATGCCGGTCATAGCCAAAGCCGCGCGTACCCGCCGGGATATCCGGCGCGACCCGCCAGCGGAATAGCGCGAGATGCAGCAACCGCGCCTCCCCCACCGCCAGCTTCGCGAGCGGCCGGGGCCATAGCTCGGCCAGCAAAACGGTCCAGCGATCGGGATCCGCGCGATCCCATCGCCCTATCCGCTCGGCGACGCGCCACAGGCCCCAGCCGCCATGCACCGCGATCGCGGCCACCGGCACCGCCAGCGCCCAGGGCATCGCGATCAGCGCGGCGCGGACCGGCGGCGGCGACAGGCTCAGCACCGTCATGCCCGCCGCCGCCATGGTCGCGACACCCGCGCGCCAGCCGGGACGACGGCTGCGCGCCAGCAGCCCCAGCATCATCGCATCGGATGCGATCCAGAGGAACAGCAACGCCGCCGCGCGCGGATATTCGGCCGCCACCGGCAGGCGCAACAGCGCCGCCGCGCCGGCGATGACGATCGGGGGAATGATGGTGGGCAGGATTGACGGGCCGGGCGTGTCGGCAGACCGGGCGATCATGACGGGCACCTCCTTCTCGGAACGGGCCCGACGGATCCTATCGCACCAACCCGGCAACGTCACGGGTTTCGCCAGCCCAAACAAAAGGCCCGCGATTCCCCTGAGGGGAAATCCGGGCCTTTCGTCATGGGCCGGGATGGTTGATCAGCCGATCGCCGGAATCTGCTGCGAGATGCAGTGGAAGCTGCCGCCGCCGGTCAGGATCGCATCGGCGCGCAGGCCGACGACCTCGCGATCGGGGAAGATCGCCTGGATCGCCGCGACCCCGGCCGCGTCATTCTCGCTGCCATAGAGCGGGACGACCACCGCGGCATTGCCGATATAGAAGTTCATATAGCTGGCGGGCACGATCTCCTCATCGCGCAGGACCCGGCCCGGCGAGGGAATGGTGACGACCTCCACCCCGGCCGCCGTCGCGGCGCGCTTGGCCGCCATATAGACCTGCCAATTGGGATCGTTCTCCGCCGCCTCCGGCATGGCGAGGCGATTGGGGCCGACAAAGCGGGCGAGATTGTCGACATGCCCGTCGGTGTGATCGTTGAGCAGTCCGTCGCCCAGCCAGATGATCCGGGTCAGCCCCAGATCCCGCGCCAGTTGCTCGGCGATCGCCTCCTCGGTCAGATCGGGGTTGCGGTTGGGGTTGAGCAGGCACTGGCGCGTCGTGACGACCAGGCCGGTGCCGTCGCCGTCGATCGCGCCGCCTTCCAGCACCCAGTCGCACAACCGCGCGGGGATGCCGCGATCCTCGGCCAGCCGCGCGCCGACCGTGTCGTCGCCGGGCAGGTCATATTTGCCGCCCCAGCCGTTGAACCGGAACAGCCGGGCCGATCCGTCGCCGGTGATGATCGGCCCGGTATCGCGCAGCCAGATATCGCCAAAGGGCTGGACGACCACCTCCGCGACATCCCCGGCCATACCGCGCGCCGCGTCCGCCGCTTCGCCGTCGGCGGCGACCAGGATCACCCGCTCGCCGCGACCATCGGCATGGACCGCGCGGGCAAAGGCCAGCACCTCCTCGCGCGCGGGTTCCAGATCGTCTTCCCACAATTCCGGGTGGCTGGGGAAACCGATCCAAACGGCCTCATGCCTGGCCCATTCGGCGGGCGGAGGGGTGGTCACGCTAGGCGTCGTCACTGGGCATTCTTCCTGCTTTGATCGCGAATGGCGCGAAATTCGGCGGTGGGATACCAGTTGGGCCACAGGCCCGGTCGGTCCGCCAGCGTCCTGCCCAATTGATAATAGACCGTCAAATCCTCGACCGCGCCCGACCAATCCCAGTTGGGATCATATTCGTCGGCGGGCTTGTGATAACGATGGGCGACATAATCCTCGGTCGCCTTCTTGCCCGCCGCGACGCCGCCCATCACCTTGTCCTGCCCCGACCCGCCATCGAGCATCGGCACGCCGAACTTGGCAAAGGAGAAATGGTCGGAGCGGTAATAGCTGCCCCGCTCGGGATTGGCTTCCTCTCCGATATAGCGCCCCTGCGCGCCGACCAGCCCCTTGGCGATGTCCTCGATCTCGGACTTGCCCTTGCCGACCAGCACGAAATCCTTCGACCGGCCGCTGACGTTCAGCCCGTCCATGTTCACGCCGCCCACGGTCCGCGCCAGCGGGAAGACGGGATGATGCGCATAATAGGAGGAGCCGAGCAGCCCGCTTTCCTCCGCCGTCACCGCCAGGAATGCGATCGAGCGCTTGGCGGGGCCTGCCTTGGCCTGCGCCTCGGCCAGCGCGACCAGGCCGGCCACGCCGCTCGCATTGTCGAGCGCGCCATTGCAGATATCGTCGCCGTCCACCGCGTCGCAACGGCCCAGATGGTCCCAATGCGCCGAATAGAGCACATAATCGCCCGGCTCGGTGGTGCCGGGCAACAGGCCGACGACATTCTTCGACGCCTGGCGCCGGATCGCGTTGGTGAAGCCACCCGACAGGGTCAGGCCCAGCGGCACCGCCTTGAACCCCTTGGTCTGCGCCGCCTTGGTCAGCGTGGCGAGATCGCGGCCCGCCGCCGTCAGGATGCGCTCCGCCACCGGCTGTTGCAGCCAGCCGATGATCTGGCTCTGGTCCAGATGATCGCCCGCCTCGTCCAGTTCGAGCTGCGGCCCGGTCCAGGAGGATTGCACCACCGCCCAGGGATAGGCGGCGGGCTCGGTCTGATGGACGATCAGCGCGGCGGCGGCGCCATGTTTGGCGGCATTCTCGAACTTGTAGGGCCAGCGACCATACCAGGTCATCGCCCGCCCCTCGAACGGCCCCTCGCGGCCCATGGTCTGCCAATCGGCGTCGTTGATCAGGATCACCACCGTCTTGCCGCGCACATCGACCCCGGCATAATCGTCCCAGCCCTTTTCGGGCGCGGTGATGCCATATCCGACAAAGACCAGTTCGCTGTTCTTCACGTCGATGCGCGGCGTCACGCGATAGGTGCCGACCACCATGTCGGTGCGATAGGCCAGCGAAATGGGTTGCCCCTTGCCCGATATGGTGAAGGGCTGGACGTCGGTCGCGGTGATCTCGACCATCGGCACGTCCTGCGTCCAGCTTCCCTTGTTGCCGGGCTTCAGCCCCGCCTTCTGAAAGCGGTCGATGATATAGGCGACCGTCTTGTCCTCGGCCGGGGTGGTGGGCGCGCGGCCCTCATATTCGTCCGAGGACAGGGTCTGCGTCACCGTCTTCAGCGTCTCGATCGAAATGGCGGGCTTGTCCTGCGCCATGGCGGTGCCGGATAGGAGGAGCGATAACAGGACCAGACGACGCATGATGTGCTTTCCCCTTTGTTATGGGGGCGTTGTGCCCGGCCGCGCCGTCAGGGGCAAGGCGTGAGCATGGCGCGATGCCAAAGAGCCTCCCCCCGCGCAGCGGTCGCCCGAAGGGCGATGACGGTGGTTCAATCGGGCAGGGAACCGCCCTAGAACAAAGCCGATGGCGCCCGATCCTTTGGCGCCGACGCGGTTGGGGATGACAGGATGCGGACGATCGGCCTGATCGGCGGAATGAGCTGGGAAAGCTCGGCCGAATATTATCGCATCCTGAACCAGGGCGTCCGCGATCGCCTGGGCCCCACGGCATCGGCATCGTGCCTGCTATGGTCGTTCAACTTCGCCGAGATCGAGGAATTGCAGCACCGGGGCGACTGGACGGCGCTGACCGATCGCATGGTGGACGCGGCCCAGCGGCTGGAGGCGGGCGGGGCCGATGTCCTGCTGATCTGCACCAACACCATGCACCGGATGGCGGGCGCGGTTCAGGACGCGGTGGGCATCCCCCTTCTCCATATCGCCGATCCCACCGCCGGGCGGATCAAGAGCGCAGGGATCGGCAAAGTCGGTCTGCTGGGCACCGCGTTCACCATGGAGCACGACTTTTACAAAGGGCGTCTGGCCGAACGTCACGGCCTGGATGTGATCGTTCCCGATGCCGCCGACCGGGCGACCGTGCATCGGATCATCTATGAGGAACTCGTCGCGGGGAAGGTCCTGCCCGAGTCGCGGGACGCCTATCGCGCGGTGATGGCGCGACTGGTCGCCGCCGGTGCGGAAGCGATCATCCTGGGGTGCACCGAAATCATGCTGCTCGTCCGTCCCGAAGACAGCATCGTGCCACTGTTCGATACGACCGCGATCCATGCGCAGGCCGCGATCGATCTCGCGCTGGGCGAATAAAGGGACTTCCGGCCGGACCGAGCCATCGCCCTTCGGGGGAGGCCTCTCCCGGCCGATTCGCCAGCGAGAGGCAAATGAAAAAAGGCGGCCCCGAAGGACCGCCTTTTCGCATTCGGTAAGGCCCGAAAACTTAGCGCGAATAGAATTCGACGACCAGGTTCGGTTCCATCTTCACCGGATAGGGCACCTCGTCCAGCGTCGGCACGCGGGTCAGGGCGACCTTGGTGTTGCCGTCGGCGGTGACGTAAT
>NZ_JBCNNI010000069.1:0-7804 GCF_039594485.1 Sphingomonas sp.
GCCTTCGCTGGCAATTTCACGTTGGAGGATCTGGGCTTCATCTTCGTTCCTTCGTCACTGCGACGAAGCCCAGATCCTCCTCAACTCACAACCTCAAATCTGTGCCAGTGGTGCTGACGGGGGACATCCAAGGAGCACTCAGCTCAGCACCCGCTGCATAGGTTGGCGTGCATCGGCCATCGACGAGTGGATGCGCAATCCCGCTTCCTACGATCCTGCGAAATGACGCCATCATCGCATGGCAGGCGTCGCAAGTCCTACGCTCGCTTCCGAAACTTGCCCTTGATGACGGCACCGCCGATCCGGAGTTGGTCGAGATAATCCGACCACCACTGCGCCATGCGCACCCGTTCCGCCCAGTGCGCGCCGCGATGATAGGCGGCGCGCACCTTGTCCTTCTCGCCATGGGCCAGCGCGCGCTCGATGGCATCGGGATGCCACAGCCCTGACTCGTTGAGGAGCGTGCTGGCCATGGCGCGGAAGCCGTGGCTGGTCATCTCGTCGTTCTCGAACCCCAGGCGACGCAGGGCGACGTTCAGCGTGTTGTCGGAGATACAGCGCTTGGTGGTGTGAAGCGCCGGGAAGAGGAATTCGCTGTCCCGCGCCAGCGACCGTAGATCCTGCAACAGGAACAGCACCTGCCGCGACAACGGTACGGCATGCGGCTGCTTCATCTTCATGCGCTCGGCCGGCACGCGCCAGACCTTTTCGGCGAAGTCGATCTCGCTCCATTTCGCCTGCCGCAGCTCACCCGGGCGCAGGAACACATGTGGCGCGATCCTGAGAGCATGGAGGGTCTCGGGCCGCCCCGTGTACCCGTCAATTGCGCGCAGCAGGTCTCCGACCTTCTCGGGCTCGACGATCGCCGCATGATGCTTGACCCGCGGAACAGTAAGGGCGCCGCGCAGGATGTCGGCTGGATTACGCTCGGTGCGCAGGGTCGCGAAACCATAGCGGAAGACACGGCCGGCGAAGGAGCGGAGCCGGAGCGCCGTCTCATGATGCCCGCGACGCTCGACCCGCTTCAGCACGTCGAGAAGCTCATGCGGGGTGATCGCTGCGATCGGACGCTTGGCGATGCCATCGAGGAATTCGAGGAACCAGCGCGCCTTCTTGATGGTGGCGGGGGAACGTCCCTCACGCTCCATCTTCTGGATATATTCCTCCGCCACCAGGGCGAAAGTCGTCTGCGCGGCGAGTTCGGCCTTCAGTCGCCGCTGGCGCTTCTCCTCGACCGGATCGATCCCGTCATCGAGTTCGGCCTTGGCTTCGTCGCGCTTCCTGCGCGCCTGCACCAAGGTGACATCGGGGAAACTACCCAGCGAAAGTTTCCGCTCGATGCCGCAGCACCGGTAGCGGAAGCGCCAGAGCAGGGCGCCGGATGGCTGCACCAGCAGATACAAGCCGTCCGAATCGGCCACCTTGTAAGGACGCTCTGCCGGTTTCAGCGCCCGGATCTGCACAACCGTAAGCATGGGGCCACGCCTCCTGCAACGTTCGTGGCCCCATGATTCGTGGCCCCTTTTGAGTGGGCCACGGCGGAACATAATGAGATTTCACGGGACCGCCGAGAGGCAGTTTACCGCAGATTTCTGCGGTTTTCCAGGTTTGTTCCGGGGACGTGATGGTGCCGCTTACAGGACTCGAACCTGTGACCCCCGCATTACGAATGCGATGCTCTACCAGCTGAGCTAAAGCGGCCCATGACCTGTCGAACCGGCTGGTGTCCGGTCGAGGTGGGCGCGCTTAACAGTTGTGGTGGGGCATGGCAAGGGGCTTGGCGTTTTTACATGTCGTTAACGATAATGCGGGCATGACGGGACAAATGGCGAGATAGACGGGGACGGACATGCGCACGGCCGATCAAGCGGGGGCGGCATCGACAGGCGGGGCGGCGGATGTCGTTGGAAAGGAACCCCTGGACGCGGCGGAGGATGTTCTGTTCGGGCTGGCCGGTGTCGAGCGGCGGCTTCATGCGCGTGCCTATCATCATTGGGTCTCCCTTCTGGGCGACGCGCCCTATCCCTCGATCGCGGCGCTGGACCCCGTCATGCTGGGCGAGTTCGCCGAGCATTCGGCCCTGCTCGATTTTCGCGGCGACCGGGGCAATCCGATCATCACCTTCTTCGGTGGCACGTTGCGCGACGAATGCGGCGGGCACGGGCATTCCATGCGGGTCGGGGATCTGCCCCCGGGGTCGCTTGTGGGGCGGTTGACGCGCCATTATGCGCAAATCCTTGCCGAGGAGGCACCCGCCGGGTTCGAGGCGGAATTCCTCAACGCGCGCGGCCATACCACCCTCTATCGCGGGGTCCTGCTGCCCTATTCGTCCGATGGCCGCACGATCGATTTCATCCAGGTCGTGGCGAGCTGGAAGGAGGTGGCGGACCCCCTGCTTCAGGCCCGGCTGGATGCGGTGCTGCTCGATGTCGAAAGCCCGGCGGAGACGTCCCGCGACGCCTTGACGAAACCCCTGTGGGAAGCGCCGATGCCGTTCGGTCAGGAGGCCATGTCGAAGCGGGCCGAAGCGCCGTCCCTCGGGCATGTTCCGTTCGATGTCGATGCTCCCCCCGGTACGCCGGTCGTGCTGGTCGGTCGGGTCGCGCTGGATGGGGGCTTCGAAATCCTGGGTCAGGTGATCGGCGACGACCGCCTGTCCGACAGGGTATTACGCGCCGCACGATGAAAATTGCGCTGCGGCGCAACATCTTTTCTCGGTCGTCAGAGGGTTGAGCGACGCGACAGCCGGGCCTAGGACTTGCACCCATGGCACCGAATATGTCGCATCCGATGGCCGACGCGATCGCCGCACGGCTGACCCAGGGCGCCCTTCCGGCGGAGTTGCAGGGGTTCGGCCCCGCGGAGGTGGCTGCCGCGGCGGCCTTCGTCGCGGGGGTGGCCCAGCGGCGGGCGCCGGGTGAGCCGTCGATCGCGCTGGAGCCGATGTCGGGCGATGACACGCACCGCCGGATGCGCCTGGCCATCGTCAATGACGACATGCCCTTCCTGGTCGATTCGATCGCGGCGATGGTGGGCGCGGACGGAATCGCGATCGACCGGGTGATCCACCCCGTCCTGCCCGTGACCCGCGATGCGGAGGGCGAGCTTCAGGCGATCGGCACGGGCGGCCGGTCCGAATCCTTCATCTATCTGGAAATGGAACGCGCCGATGCGCGCGACCGGCGGGGATTGGTCGACGATCTGCGCGCCGTGCTGGCCGATGTCCGCGCGGCGGTGGCCGACTGGCCCGGATTGCAGGATGCGCTGGCCGCCGACGCGACCACGCTGGGCGAGAAGAATGGCGAGGGGGCCGCGCTGCTGCTGTGGTTCCTCAGCGGCAAGTTGACGCTGCTCGGCCATGAGAAGTGGTTCGAGGATGGCCGCGACGCGCCCGCGCTGGGCGTGGCGCGGACGCCGCACAAGATTCCGCTGCTCGCCGACACTTCGCGCCAGCGGGCTCTGGACTATTTCGCGCAAGGTGGCGCTGCGCCCTTGCTGCTCAAGTCCAATGCGATCTCGACCGTCCACCGCTCGGTGCCGCTCGATCTGGTGCTGGTGCCGGTGATGGAGGGCGGTCGCCCCGTCGGCCTGTCGATCCATGCGGGCCTGTGGACCAGCGCCGCGCTCGCCAGCCCGCCGCATGAGGTGCCCGTCCTGCGCACGCGTCTGGCGGCGCTTCAGGCCAAGTTCGGCTTCGATCCGCGCGGCCATACCGGCAAGGCGCTGACCCATGCGCTGACCGCGCTGCCGCATGATCTGGTGACCGCCTTCCCGGCGGAGGCGCTGGAGACGCTGGCGCTGACCGCCATGTCGCTGGCCGACAGGCCCCGGCCCGAGCTGGTGGTGGTCCGTTCGGTGTTGCAGCGGCATCTGTTCGCCTTTGTCTGGTTGCCGCGCGACGAGCTGATCACCGCGCGGCGCGTCGCGATCGGCGAGATGCTGGGCGAGGCGGCGAACGGCTCGCTGCTCAACTGGTCGATCGCGCTGGAGGACGGCGTCGTGGCGCTGATCCGCTACACCATCGACCTGCGTCAGGACGGCCGCCTGCCCGATACGGCCGTGCTGTCGGAACGGTTACGCAAGATGGTGCGCGGCTGGATGCCCGATGTCGAGGCGGCGCTGGCCGAACAGGTGCCCGCCCCGCGTGCGGCGCGTCTGGCGCTGCGCTGGGCCAATGCCTTCCCGACCAATTACCGCAATGTCAGCGACGCGTCGGAGGCCGCCGCCGACATTCTGCGTCTGTCCGCGTTGGAGGACGAGAATAGCCGCTCGGTTCGCCTCTTCCCGGTCCAGCCGGGGCAGGATCGCCAGCTGAAGATCTACAAGCTCAACGGCGCGCTGCCGCTGTCGGACGCGGTGCCGGTGCTGGAGAATTTCGGCTTCCGCGTGATCGGCGAGCTGCCGACCCGGCTGCGCGACGAGGCCGATCCCTTCGTTCACGACTTTATCGTAGAGACCGAGGCGACGACCGAGCCCAAGGGCGCGGCGGTGCTGGAAGGCGCGATCGCCGCGGTGCTGGAGGGCAAGGCGGAGAATGATGCGTTCAACCGCCTGATCGTCGATGTGGGCCTCAGCCCGCAGGCGGTGGTGCTGTTCCGCGCCTGGTTCCGTTATCTGCGCCAGGCGGGGCTGCCCTATGGCCTGACGACCGTGGTCGATGCGCTGCGCCGCGCGCCCAAGCTGGCGACGGCGCTGATCGAGCGGTTCACGGCGGCGCATGATCCCAAGGCACAGGGCGATATCGCCGCCGCCGATACTGCCATTGCGGCGGGTCTCGATGCGGTGTCGGCGATCGACGATGACCGTATCCTGCGCAGCTTCCGCGACATGATCGCCGCGACCTTGCGTACCAATGCCTTTGCCGAAGCGGGGCGGGAGGCGCTGGCATTCAAGCTGGACAGCCACCAGATTCCGGGGCTCCCCGCACCGCTGCCCTGGCGTGAGGTCTGGGTCTATTCCCCACGTGTCGAGGGCATCCATCTGCGCGCCGGACCCGTGGCGCGCGGCGGCCTGCGCTGGTCGGATCGCCGCGACGACTTTCGCACCGAGATTCTCGGCCTGATGAAGGCGCAGCGGGTCAAGAACGCGGTCATCGTGCCGACGGGTGCCAAGGGCGGTTTCTACCCCAAGCAGTTGCCGTCGCCCGTCACCGACCGCGATGGCTGGGCTGCCGAGGGCAAGGAAAGCTACCGCGTGTTCATCCGCGCGCTGCTGTCGATCACCGACAATATCGTCGAGGGCGCGGTGGTGCACCCCGAGGGCGTGCGCGTGCTGGACGGCGAGGATCCCTATTTCGTCGTCGCCGCCGACAAGGGCACCGCGACCTTCTCCGACGTCGCCAATGCGCTGGCGCTGGAGCGCGGCTTCTGGCTGGGCGACGCCTTCGCCTCCGGGGGTAGTCAGGGGTACGATCACAAGGCGATGGGCATCACCGCCAAGGGCGCCTGGGTCTCCGTCCAGCGCCACTTCGCCGAGCGCGGGGTGGATGTGCAGACGCAACCCATCCGCGTCGTCGGCTGCGGCGACATGTCGGGCGACGTGTTCGGCAACGGGATGCTGTTGTCCAAGGCGATCAAGCTGGTCGCCGCGTTCGACCATCGCCACATCTTCCTCGATCCCAATCCCGATCCCGCGACGAGCTGGGACGAGCGGGCGCGCATGTTCGCGCTGCCCCGGTCGAGCTGGGCGGATTATGACACCGGCCTGATCTCGGCGGGCGGCGGCGTCTTCCCGCGCTCGGCCAAGACCATCCCGCTGTCGGACGAAATCCGCGAGGCTTTGGGCATCACCGCGACCGCGCTGGAACCGGCGGCGCTGATCTCGGCGATCCTGAAGGCTCCGGCCGATCTGCTGTGGTTCGGCGGCATCGGGACGTACATCAAGGCGGCGGCGGAGAATAATGTCCAGGTCGGCGATCCGGCGAACGATCGCCTGCGCGTCGATGCCGAGGATCTGCGCGTCACCGCGATCGGCGAGGGCGCGAATCTGGGCGTAACGCAAGCCGCGCGCATCGCCTTTGCCGAGCGCGGCGGGCGGATCAACACCGACTTTATCGACAATTCGGCAGGCGTCGACTGCTCGGACAATGAGGTCAACATCAAGATCGCGCTCAACCGCGAGATGATCGAGGGCCGTCTGGCGGAGGGCGACCGCAACACGCTGCTCGCCGCGATGACCGATGACGTGGCGCATCTGGTGCTGGAGGATAACCGGCTCCAGACGCTGGGCCTGTCGATCGCCGAGGCGGACGGCGCGGGCGCGATGCCGAGCTATGTCCGCGTCATCGAAATCTTCGAGAATGCCGGGCGGCTCGACCGCGTGGTCGAGGGGCTGGCGAACAACGACGTGCTGTTGCGGCGCGGGCAGGACGGCATAGCGCTGACCCGGCCCGAGCTGGCGGTGCTGCTGGCGACGGCCAAGCTGACCCTGCAGGACGCGATCGAGAACAGTGCGCTGGCGCTCGACGACGAACTGCTCCCCGATCTGCACGCGGCCTTCCCGCCCGCGATGCGGGACGCGTTCGGCGAGGCGATCGATCAGCATCGCCTGCGCGGCGAGATCGTCGCCACCAAGCTGGCCAACCGGATCGTCAACCGGCTGGGCATCCTCCACCCGTTCGAGCTGGCGGAGGAGGAAGGCGCGGCGATGGCCGATATCGCGGCGATGTTCGTCGTGGTCGAGCGGCTGTTCGACTTGGGCGGTCTGTGGACCGCGATCGAGACGGCGGCGATGCCCGAGGCGGCGCGCATCGCGTTGTTCGACGAGGTGGCGCGGGCAACCCGGTCGCAGATCGCCGACCTGTTGCGCGCCATGCCGGCGGGCACCGCACCCGGCGCGGCACTGGAGCGGTTGCGGCCGGGGATCGAGCGGCTGGCGGCGGAAACGCCCGCCTTGCTCCGCGATGAGGCCAAGGCGCAGAGCGCGCGGGTCGTTTCGGCACTGGAGGAGGCGGGCGCGCCTGCAGACCTTGCGGCGCGGGTGGTGCGGGTGTCCGAACTCGACGGCGCGGTGGGGCTGGCCGATCTGGGCCAGCGGCTGTCGCTGGACGAGACGCGGCTGACCCATGCCTTTACCCGTCTGGGTCAGGCGCTCGGCCTCGACTGGGCGCAGGGCCAGGCGGCGCGGATCAGCCCCAGCGATCCGTGGGAGCGGCTGCTGATCGCTGGCCTCGCACGCGATTTCCAGCAGCAGCGGCTCGACTTCCTGGGCCGGGCTGGCGCGACCGATCTAGAGGAGGCGGTCGAGGCCTGGCTGGCGCGCAATGCCGAGCGGGTCGGCCAGTTCAAGGCGGTGATCGACCGGGCCCGCCTGGCCGCGCAACCCAATGCCGCGATGCTGGCCCAGATTGCGGGGCAAGCGCGGGTGCTGCTGGGGCGGTAATTACCACCATCCCGGCGAAGGCCGGAGCCCGTTGGTGCGTCGTTTGGGGCGTGTAAGACGCCGCGTGGGAAGCTCCTCCCGCGCGGCGTTTTCCTGTTCACGCGAAGACGCGAGGACGCGAAGAGGATTGAGTTCACGCGGAGACGTGGGGAAGAGGTTTTGTTCGCGCAGAGGCGCAGAGGACGCAGAGAGAGAGAGAGAGAGAGAGAGAGAGGTAGGTAGGGCCGCGCGCAGCGCCCTCAACTCCTCATCGCCCGTGACAAGAGGGCCGCTGGCGCGGCGGGCGAGACACCTCCGCTGTCCGTCGTCAGGACATTTGGCGCAGATGGGGGCGTAGATTAGTGGAGAGCGGGCCTCGTCTGGGGGCTGATGTTAGGCGGCCAGCTTGCGGTGCAGCAAGCGCCGATATTCGAGGGTCTGTCGC
>NZ_JBCNNI010000007.1:0-140136 GCF_039594485.1 Sphingomonas sp.
ACTATCCGGTCCCGTAGATCGCCTGAATATGCTCGACCCATGATCCACCTCCAGATCAGGAGGAATCACATTTCCTGATAAAGTGGAATCCCCCTTGATTCCTGCTTCACGCTCGACGCTCTAGATCTTGGTTGTTAGCGACTTCTGCAAGTTGCTCTACCAAATTATCTTTTGCATCTTCGGGATCGAATTCTGACGCTTCTCGGTGATACCGCACACCCAGAATTTCCCATTTACTAAGAAATTCCCAAGTACTTTTTGCAATTTCTTTAGCCTTATCAATTCTTCCAATCTGTACCTTTAACTCCCTAGCCATAGTCCTTATTATATCCAATTGCGTATGCGCACTTCCCAAGTCCACAAAAACGACTATGAATTTAAAGTCTAGCCCTTATGGCGACGGAAAACGACCACTCGCCAATGGAGAAACATATTTCAACAAGGAAGATTTACCGATCCCTCGCTCGCCTTCTATTAGAAAGTGCGTGGGACTCCCTGACCTTGCTTGAAACATGTAGCTTTCAATATTTTCCAGCTCATCCAATCGACCAACAAACATAGCTGGATTTACGATTTTATTTGGCTGAAATGGATTGTACTTCATTTTTCTTCCAACAAGGGGCGTGGATCGCCGCGCTTAACGCCGATCTTATCAAGCACCTTAATCGTAGAACACCAAGGCCCCGCTGGTCACGCGGTTAAAACCCGCAAGAGGCAAATTTGATGTAGGTTGAATTGTTGGGCAGGCTGCATCGCTCTTATAATTATCGAACGAAAACAACACCTTATGGCAGTCTATGGCGGAGCGGGAGTTCGCCTAACAAGCGCCGTAAGTTGTTGTAATCACTGCGTTTCTTACGACTAAAGCACCGTCGTTCCACAGCCCGTTCTTATCGCGGAAAAAGCACGGTTCAGCTTGGATTTCGGGAAATAGCCGGAGTTACCGCCAACGGCTATAGGTTCGAGTGACGTGGGAGGAATCGAACATGGGGCTTTTGGATTGGTGGCGCGCTAGCCGGGAGAAGGCCGAATTGACGAGGCGGTCAGTCGCCATCAATGACGATCAAGAAGCCATCCAAGAGCATGTGCCGGAGTTAGCCGGTATGACGGACGTGGAGGGCATGGCATATACCATGCGCCAGATAGACGAATGGAACGCCACCTGTAGCCAGGAAGAAGCCGCGACGTTTGCCGGCCGCTTGATGGCTTCTAACGACAGTTGGAATGACCAAGGGCTGACGATGCCGTATTGGGGCAACTTGTGGGTATTACGAACCTACCAAGCGGAACTTGGGCGCGACGTGCCAGCCGTTAGCCCGCCGCGCCAACCCGATTAACCGCCACCAATTCGTTGGCGACCCGCCGCCGTTGCCCGGTCTTGTGCCGCCGCCGCCCGCGACCTTTCAACAACCCGGTCTTCGTGGTTGGCTAGCACTTCCTGAAGCTGTTGCACCGTTCGTTCGTCGGCATTGCCATCAATGCGGATGCTGTAGGTATTCGCGTTAGTGACGTTGCCGCCGCCGGCCGCGCCAGCCATGCCCACATTAGGCGCGGTGTTGTCATTGCCCGCCACAGTGGTTCGGCCGGTCTTCAGGACGCTATAGCCCGACGTTGGGTTGCCATATTCGTCTTGTGGGCCGGTGTAGGCGGTGCCGGCCGTCGTGGTCGCGCTTTCCGCGTCGGCGCTGCCCGACTTCTTACCCCCGCCCGCGACCTTCACGCCAACCGATACCAACGCGGCCAGGACGGCGGCACCGGCCGCAAGGTTCAGCGGGAACGGGAGGCTGGCCAGGGTCTTGGCGAAGGCCGCAACGCCGTCCGCCGCCGCACGAATACCGCTCTTGGCGACGCTGCTAGCTGTCTCGGCTCCATCAACCGCCATCCGCGTGCCAGCGCCGGCAACCTTGGTGGTGGTCAACAAACCTTCGGTCAGCATGTCCTTCACGGCCAGCGCCAGGCGCACCGCCGCATAGGCTTTTTCGACGCCTTCCATAACTTTGTACGCCGCCGACTTCTCCTTGAAGAAGCCCTTAGCTGACCGGATCATATCGCCGTAGTGCGCCATTTCAGCGTTCGCCAGGTCCGACGCCGCCGCCGCTTCGGCCCGCTTGGCTTCAATGCTTCCTTCGCCATAGCGGGCGCGTTCGTCAGCAAGGCGCGCTTCAATGCTGGCGGTCTTGTCGGCATAGTCGGCAACGCTGGCGACAAGGCCGGCGAACCCCTGACCCGCCGTGCCGAACAGTTCACCAAAGCTATCCGTCGCCGCACGCACGTTGTCGTTCACCGCGCCCATTGCGTCAGCGAATGTGTGGGCATTGTCGGCGTCTAGGTGAAGTTGGCCCTGTGCCGCCGCCGCGTTCAACACCGCGCCGGAATACAGGTCATATGCCAGCGTGCCGGCAACGATGCCCTGGCGTTCAAGGTCGCGGGTCGCGATGGCAACCGCCCGCTGTTGCGCGTTCATGCCGATAAGCCGGGTGTCGAACTCGACTTGTTCAGCCGCCGACGCGCCAGCCGCCATAGCCTCGCGTTGCTTGCGCGCCTGTTCTTCAAGCTGTTCGTTCAGCGCCTTGGTCGCGGCTTCGCTGACCTGTTGCGCGATGGTGGCGCTTGCCCACGCATTAGCGCTGTCCATGATTTCCCGGCGAAGCGCCGCCGTAGGTGCCTTGGCGGCTTCGCGGGCCGCGTCGGCAAGCCGCTGTTCAACCGCGTTCTTACCGATGTTGTCGGTTTCGACCTTCAGTTGCTCCGCATAGGTCTTGGAGCCTTCGACCGCCTGTTGATAGTCGCGCTGTGCGTCAGATACGCCGCCGCCCTTCTTCTTGCCAGTGCCTGTGTCAGCGCCGGAAGCCGTTGGCGTGTGAACGTCGCTGGCGCTGATCGGGGCGCGCTGTGCGTCGCGTAGCTGGCGCTGCAACCGCCGGCTGGTATCGACCGCCGTGGCATAGTCGCGGTCAGCTTCCCGGTCAGTGCGCCCGCCCGACAGGACGTTGTTGACCGATCCTACCAGGGGCGAAAAGTCGACCGCCAGTAAGTCCCCGCGCGCCACGGCGGCGCGGTTGTCAGCACGCACGCCCGACCGGCCCGCCGACGTGCGCTTGCCAGCTTCCACTTCGGCGCTTTGTGCCGTGGTCAGTTGGGTTTGCAGCATTTCGACGCGCGCCGCCTTCGCCGCCCGCGCCATGTTGTATAGCTGCTGTGCCGCCGCGCCGACCTTGCCGCCGAAAGCGGTAATCTTCGGGATGCTGCCAAGCGCGTCAGTGCCAACACCAGCAACGCCGCCGGCCGCGCTGTTCGCCGCCGTCTTGGTGCCGTCCATCTGGCGGACAAGTTCGGCATGCCGGCGGTTCAGTTCTTCCGACGCCGCCTTGGCTTCCATCGTCTTGATAGCGAACCCGCCCACCGCCAGGGCAACAGCCGTAATGGCAATGCCCACAGGGCCACCGAACGCGCCTAGCACGGCGGTTCCGGCCCCGCGCGCCGCCACGGCCATCGTGCCGAAGGCGGTGGTGGTGCCAGCGGCGGCACCCGATGCGGCAACGGCGCTGGCGACGAACCCGACGCCAAGGGCCAGGCCAACCACGCCGATGACCGGCACCACAATGTCGAGATTGTGGGCTAGCAGTTGGACGCCTTCCGCAAATGCCGCACTTGTGCCGCCCGCCGTGTCAGCCTCGCCAACATACTTCAGGATTTCGTTGCGGAGTTGGACGAACGATTGCCCGATGGTCGCCGGCATCTTGGCGAACTCGGCTTCAACGGCGTCCTTCTGACCCTTCAGGGCATTGAACACCGTTTCGCCAGTAATCTTGCCTTCGCCGCCTAGCTTGCGAAGCTGGCCAACCGTGACCCCCATGCCATCGGCAATCGCCTGTGCCAGCCGTGGCGTGCCTTCCAACACGCTGTTCAGTTCGTCGCCGCGCAAGGTGCCGCTGGCGAAGCCCTGGCCTAGCTGTGTCAACGCACCTTCAGCGGTTGCCGCCGACGCGCCCGACACAATCAGCGCCTTGTTGATGGTTTCGGTAACGGCCAGCAAATCGGTTTGGCTTGTGCCAAGCGCCTTCGTTGACCGGGCAAGCGACGAATAAAGGTCAGTCGTCGCTTCAAAGCTGACCCGCGCACGCTGTGCGCTGTCGAATAGCTTTTGTGTGACGTTTGCCAGGTCAGCCGTGCCATTTGTGACCAAGGACAGCCGGCCGCGAATGTTGCTGTAGGTGTCGGCAAGCTGGCCAGCTTCACGCAACAGCGCACCAAGGCCAAGGCCGGCAATCGCGGTCTTCAAGCCGCCAAAGCTGTTCTTCAGGCCATCGGTCGCGCGTTCGGCCTTCGTGCCGACTTCAACCAATATCCTCAGTTCACCTGTCGCGCCGCGAACGTCAGAACTGTCAACTTTGATGCCAAGGGTGGCAATATCAACGGACATAGCTTCGCTGTCCTTTTCAGCTAGCTTGCCCGGTCCTGATCTAGATGCCCACAATACTTGCGAGGGTCAAGGCAAATGGCGGGTTCGGCGGACATGTAGGATGCCGATTGCGTCGGCTAAGTGACTGGCATTGCGCCTAACTCTTTAGCTGGCATCACCCCGTTCCTTCGCCGGCACTTACGGCGGCATTTGGGCCTAATCTCGGAGTACATGGATTGACGCTATGTCTTTCATCTGGCCGATTTCAACGAAGAACGGTTCGCAGTCGAGCGGAAGCCCTGGCGTATGCCAAACGAAGCGGTATTCTTGCTGATAAGCATAGCGGAAGTTTTTCGCGAAGAACGGATCAAGCTGATCCGGCTTAACGCGGTATGGATCATAATAGCGGACGGCGTTGCCGGCCATCAACAGTTCTGGTTTAACCTTCTTAACGGCCCGCTCCATCCGCAGCAAAAAGCGGTTCATATTTTTGATGACAAGCATCGCATCATAGCCAAAATCGTCAATCAAGCGCGGTGTATAGTTGGCCGTCATGCACATGACGTAAAAGTTTTCCTGAAGCGCACGCGAATAGGTTATCTCGCCAATAGCGTGTATCCGCTCGCCTTGCTGGCCGGTCACCGGGTCAATGTGATGTATGATGGCGCTTTCGCCACTTCCAACGGCTGTTACCGAAAGTTCGTCGTCTTGCACGGCAGGGTTCAGCGAAGGGTCGGCGTATGAAGCCGCTGGCCCGATCCTAAAGCGGCCGTAATTCATTGCGTCTTTGATGTGTTCTTTCTGGCCCATCCGCACAATGTCGCCTGGCGCAACCTTGTTTTTGCCAAGGATACGCAAGCCCCTGGGTTTGTCGGGGTGACTGATCCAAGGAAACTGATCCGGCCCCATCAGCTTGACGCTGCCATAAGGCGTCTGACGTATGGCCAATTCTTCCAAAATGTGGGTCCACATGATCCACCAAAACATATTCTTTTGCGGATCGCCTGGCGTAAGCTGGCCGGAGTCGTTGACGCCCATCATGTTGGAAGCAATATCCTGGCTTCGCCGCTCAATGGCTTCAATGCTGGCGTTACGAAGATACCTGTCGGCGCGATACTCGGCACGCCACGCTTCATGTCGCTTCATCAATCCTCCCCGGTCGCGATCAAGCTGCAACAAACGGAGAACGCTGGCAAGCTGGTAAAGGCGTTCGGCGGAGGCACAAGAAGCCATATAGGCCGGCTAAGTCGTTGATTGATATGCCCACACTGTGAGCAAGCCGGCCATGTTCCAGCGTTTGTTCTTACCGGCTAGATGCCCGAAAGCTTGACCTTGTGCCGGAACGGCGCGGCAAAGGCGCTTGGCTTCACCCTGGCGGGCGCGGCACCAATGACAGCGACGGTGCGCGCAATGGCGGCGTCGGTCGCTTGATTGATGGCGGCGGCGTCGGCATGATCCGGGTGGACTTCCCCGATGCCGGCGCGGCTGGCGTCGAAGGCCATACCTTCAGCCAAGGTGTGTTCGGCTTTCCGAATGATCCGGTCGGCGTGGCGTTCGGCTAAGGTCTTCATGGCAATTGTCCTTGTTCAGCAAAGGCGCGGTAATCGCGCCAAGCGTCGGGCCGTTTGGGATCGAACGCGGGCGCTGACGGCGGCACAGGCTCGCCAGGAGCCGCCACAGGCGCGATGATGGGCGCGGGGGCGGGATAGCCCGCGATTAGCACCTGACGCGCTCCTAGCCCCGCCCTAGCGCGCCCGCACAGGGCTGGCAGGGCTTCGCCCCACAAGCGCGACGTGGCCACGCCGCTGATCGCGCCCAAGGCAACGATGCGGTCTTCGGGTTCGTCATAGCGGGTATAGACGACAGCTTGCCTTGGACGCCGCGAACGGCTTTGCCGCTCTAGCCGGCGAACCCGCGTGCGAAGGCCAAGGTGCCGGCTCATTTGCCTTCAACTTCGTCTAGGCGTTCGGTCAGCTTTTCGACGGTTTCACGTTCGATGGCACGGCTAAGTTCAGTCAGCGCGTAAATTAGCTTAGACCCTTTGGACGTGTCGATTTCGCCAACCTTCATGCCGCGATACACCTTCACCATTTCCCGGCGAATTTGCGCGCCATTCTCTAGGCGAAGCCGCTTCCCTTCACCCGCCTTAGCCTTGGGAGGGGGGAGAGGGTCGGACGCAACGGCAGGATTTCCGGCGGGTTCACCCCATCCAGCATTGCCGTTCGTTGCGCCGTGCGCGGGGTATTGCTCCCATCCCTGTGCCATTGCTCACATTCCAAACGCGCCCGGTCAGCAGTTTCCTAGCGCGTATTGTTCCGCATAGGCAAGTTGTTCAAGCTGATGCTCGGCTAGTTTTCGTGCTTTCACAATGCGTGCGACTGAAAGCCGCAATGCCTCTCGCGTGGATTGAACGTCACGGAAGCCAAGCTTAGCCAATTCTTCGTTAATCGACTTATCGAGTTGCGGAAGATAGTCAGTGAAACTTGGGTCGTTAGTCACCAGCAATTCACATTCAGCTAGCGCAACCATGCGGGCAATTGGGTCAGCCATCGGGCTGTTCCTTCATCGCTTCATACTCGGCAATCTGTTGCGCCATTTCAAACGCCAGCCGGTAAGCCGCGACCCGCGAAGCCGCGTCGTTCTTCGGATCGTCGGCAATCCGCATTACGTCAGCTTGCACTTCAAGCGCCGACTTCGACACCAACCGCTTCGGCTTATCGTCATTCACCTTGCCGCTACCTTCAATCTCACGCCAAATCCGAATGGCGTCGCCAGGCACATAGCCGCCGCTGTCGCCTTCGATCATGCTGGGTTCCCAAAGCCACTGGCCCATTTCACTTGCTCCTATGCCCACATGAATGGGGCCAGGCGTCGCCCGCCACCTGACCCCGGTTCAGGTCAACGTTGCCCCGCGTTTGCTGCCATGTTGCGCGCCGCCGCCATACGGGCGCGGGTCGCCGCCGCGCCGGGTTCGGTGCCGGCCTTCAAATCGGCGAACATGGTCAGGCTGGCGAACGATGCGTCTTCAAGCTTGGCGAACGCCTTGGCGAGTTGGCGACTAAGGTTCAGTCCTTCCGGGTTCACCTTCTCCAACACCCGCGTTTTGATGCTGTCGCGCTGTTCGGCTAAAAGGCCAGACAGGAACAACGGCGCTTCCATCAACGTCGCCAGCGCCGCGTTCTCTCCTTGCTCAACAAGCTGGGCCAGGGTTTCGGCACGCTGACCAGGCTTCATCGAAAAGAACGCCGATGTGATCGCATCGAAGTGCGCCGGGTTCGACTTCAGGCCGGCCGCTTCTTCAAGCTGACGGTCAACGCGCGCTTGCTCGGCTTTCAGCGTTGCCCGCGCCCGATCCATCTTATCTGCCCACACTCGTTGCGAGGCATCGACCCGTTCGCGGATCAGCCGGTCATGCGTGGCGCTTCGGTGTTCGGGGTCCATGTTGGGGCGAAGGTCATTGATGGCGTTGGCTTCGTCCCAACCCCATGCCAGCACGTCGCTAACCTGTTTCATAGCCGCGTTGCCGCCAGCCGCTTCATAATCAACGTTGGCAGGGTGGAGCGGCGACGGCACGCCATCGAACGCCTTGGGCAACGCCACGTCAACGTTCTGTTCGGGCACAGTGATGATAGTCATGTTAGCTACCTTTCGTTTGGTTGATACGGTCGAGAAGTTCGGCAAATAGCCGGTGGAGGTCTTCAGCCTTTCGTTGCATGGTCGTTGTCCTTGGAAGAATGGAAAAGAACGAGAATAAGAATTGCGCGATTTTATAAGTGCCTGTTTCTCCTCATGTTTTTGTAAAAGAAGAAGATAAGAAGAATAAGAAGTAGATAGCAGGACGGTAATTCGACCAATTTTTGGGTGTCATCCTTCTTCCGTTCTTTTTTTCTTTTTCCGCAGAAAACCAAGGGTTTGCCGTTCTTCCCGGCGTGCTTCCCGTTCTTCTAGTCGTCGGCGCACATGAAGGCGGCTTCGTTGGTGATGCCGTAAGACTTGCCGGCATGGCCGTAAGCCTTCAGCATATCGCCAGGCATGATTGTCCGAAGTTCGTCGTTTTCGACTAGCTGCGCCATCGCCCGCTTCACCGCGTTGTTTGCGCCAGCCCGATCTTCCTTGAACATTGGAAGGTTCGCCAATCGGCTGTGAACATATTTGTGAGTGAAGTGGTGGGCGCGGTGCATTTCGTAAGTGCAACCGCACTTCTCATATTTGCCGACTTCAGCCTTCACATACTCGCGAATGACGGCCCTGGCCTTGCGGAGTTGCTTGGTTTCGTTGCCGGCTTCCTGACCAATATCGCCAGCCTCAAACTTGGACAGCAGCGACTTGGTTTGACCAACGACCAAGTTGGTTGCCCACATTGTTTCATTGATGGTGACAACCGGGCCGTGCGGGTTGATGCCGACCGCGCACAGGCTGGCCAGCTTCAGCGCCTTCAGGTGCGCCCTATTCCATAGTTCGCGGTGTATCTCCGAACTGTGGGTATTGATTTCATGGTCAACCCAGCCGCCGAACTCGCGAAACTTGACCTTGGCTTCGTCATCCGCCGCAACCACGCTGACGTTGTTGCCGTGGTTCAACGCCAAGCAATGGGCGCACAGGTCCGCCAACGCTTGGGTCAGTCGGGGGTCAGGCGATACCGCCGGTGCCTCTTGCAGCGCCGAACGCTGGCCCCTTGCTTCGATCAGCATGAAGCGGGGCAGCAAGCCGCTAAGCACCATGCCTTCGTTCAGCGCCTCAAACACGACGCCAGGCACGCTTTCGCCTATCAGGGTCAGTGCGGGTGCCACGATAATGGCCGTGCGCTTCTCCCGGTCACTGTAGGCAATTGGATCAACGATCCGGCCGGCACCGCTCTTGCCGTACAGGTCCAACAACGTGGCCTTCAGCGTTTCGTCATTCGGGTTTGCACGCGGTGACGAAATGGCCTTCAGCTTATAGCCGAACTCGCCAATGACGCTGACAATCGAAGGGGTTTGATCCAACGCCTTCAGCAAGCCAGCCGAACTTACCAGCATCGGGCCTTTGAACTCGCCAGCCGCCGGAACGCCGTTCTTGATGACAGCGGCCAGCATCTTGTCGATACCCGAAGCCATAGCTTCCTTGCCCATGCCTGTTGATGCAAGTAGCAGAAGGTATTGGTTCAGTCCGGCATTAGTGTAAGTGTTATAAGCCTTGCCGCACACGCCGGACAAAAAGCCAATAGCGCCAGCCAAAGCAATATCCCGGTTGGGATGCGGTGCGGCACTATAGATGAACTCGCACACATCACCTATCAAGCCTGGCGGAACCGGCGTTTGTTCTTGCTGCACAGGCGCGGCGCTGCTATCGCGACTTGCCGCGTTTGCTTTCCTTTCGGATGCGGTGTCGTTGTGAGAGGGCGGGTCGGCCCGGTTCGTTGACCCGCCCTTTTCGTTGAAGAACATGGCTCAAGCCGCAACCTGGCTGGCTTCGGCAACGCGGCGTTCCGCGAAGGCAACCAAGTCCGACTGAAGAATAACCGTCCTACGGCCAATCTTCACCCGGCGTAGTTCGCCGCTTTTCATAAAACCGTAAAGCGAAGTGGTGCCTAAGCAAAGCTGGCGCTTCGCTTCCTCAACGTCCACAAACTGTGGCGATTTGTCGGCAATAGTCATCGAGCAATCCCATTTTCTGAACTGCCCGGTTCAAGGCAGCGGGGATATGCTCGCACCCTAATGTCGTCAAGCGGAAATCAGCGATTGCGGACGAAAATAGGCGAAAAGATGCGCTCTATCTAAAGTAGGCGTGCCTATTTCATAGCCGCTGTAATTGGCACCACGTTGTCACCTTCAGGTTCGCCAGCGCAGTAGTTGGCCCAAACCTTCATTACATCTTTGCGAAGGTCAAACAGGTCATCATATTGGTAAGCGCCTTCAACCTTGTTCGGGTTGGTATGCGCCAACGCTAGTTCCAAAGCTTCGCGTGACATGCCGCGTTGCTTTGCGCCCCATTGCCGGAATGATGCCCGCATACCGTGGGCAGTCACGCCAGGCCGAACCCGCTTCAGCACCTTTGCAACCGCCACGTCGGATAGCAGCCCGCCGCGCTCGCCAGGGAAGATGCGCGGGTGATCGCGCACCCGCTTGGTACGCATCAATTCGAGTATCTCCAACGCCTCGGCGCACAGGGGCACCCGGTGCCGCTCCCCGGCCTTCATGCGGTCGCCCGGTATGTCCCACACGTCACCGTCGATTTCTGCCCACAGCGCGCCCCTAGCCTCGCCTGAACGGCACGCGGTCAGGATCGACCACCGTAGCAGCCTGGCGGACGTGCTATCGCTCTTGCGTAGTTCGGCCATGATGGCGGGGATTTCTTCCGGCGGGGCGGAAGGATGATGCTTCACGCTGCTGGCCTTGCGGGTTTCTAGCTTGAAGGCGTGCGCCGGGTTGTAGCGGTGCGGCTCGCCTTCTTCCTTGGCCGCTTCTTCAAGCACGACGCCAATGCGCTGTTTCACCCGCTTTTGCGTTTCGGCCAGCGCCGCCAACCCGCGTTGCGTCAGCACCGCCTTCACGTCGCCATAGGTGATTTCGCCGGGTCGCTTGTCGCCAAAGCCAATGGACGCGCCAACCGGCTTGAAGTCATAAACCCATTTGCTGAACGTGGACGGCCATTGATCCACCGCCTTTTCATTGCGCGGCTTCCCATGCCGTGGGGTGGCGCGAAGGTGTGCAATGTAGGCTTCGGCAAAGTGCTTAAACGTCAGCGCCGCCGCATCATGCTTCGGCTTCAGGACGGTCTTGGGGTCAATGCCGTTGCGAACGGCGGCGCGCATCTTTTCGGCCAGTTCGCGGGCTTCGGCTAACCCGCGCTCTTTCGTGCCAGCCTTGCCTAGCCCGATTTCAACAACCTTGCCGTTGGATTGGTAGCGGAACACCCATGACCGCGCCCCTGTGGGCTTCACCTTCAGAAGCAAGTTGGGGGCAGCGGAATAAGAACCGGGTTCAGCCGTATCGACCTGCCGCGCCGCCGTGACCTTCTTTCCCGCCATAATCCGCCACTTTCGCCAGGATTAGAGCCGGAAAATACCCGGCCATCCGTTCTTACTTTCCGTCCTATACCACACGCTGAATCAGGGCGAAAATCAGCGGAATTTGGCGAAAGTCAGCGAAAGAAAGGCTGGGGTCTAACCCATTGATAAAAGCCAGGTTTTTGTCGGAAAACCGTGATTTTTGGGGTGGTAAATGGCGGAGCGGGAGGGATTCGAACCCTCGATACGGTTTTGCCGTATACTCACTTTCCAGGCGAGCGCCTTCGACCACTCGGCCACCGCTCCGCTGAAATTCCTGCCTGGAACACGCGCCCCTAATGAGGTTCCGCGCGCGGCGCAAGCGATTGCGTGGAGGGGGATGCTCGTGCAGTCTGCGACGTCATGACAATCGCGCTTCTTCTCGCCGCCCTGCTGGCCCAGGCGTCGCCCTCCCCCACGCCCCCCGCCGTCCAGGCCAGCGATCCCTTACCCGGGGACTGGGTCGCGGTGCCCGATGACGAGGTGCTGATCTATACCCTGTCGAACGGCAGGACGGTGACGATCCGGCTCGCCGCCATGCAGGCGCCGGTGCATGTCGCCAATATCCGGGCCCTGGCGCGCGCGCATTGGTGGGATGCGGGAACCAGCGTCTACCGGGTGCAGGAGAATTACGTCGCGCAATGGGGCGACGCGACCGAGAAGAAGCCGCTGCCGCCGGGCATCGTCGCCAATCCCCCGGCCGAATATGTCCGCGCGGGCAGCAGTGCGGTCGCACGGCTGAGCAAGTCCGATCCCTATTCCGATTGGGCCGGATACAGCCGCGACGGCTGGCCGCTGGCGGGCGATGCCCGGTCGGAGTGGATCCCCCATTGCTATGGCATGGTCGGCGTCGCGCGCGACCTGGCACCCAGCACGGGAACGGGGGCCGAACTCTATACGTTGATCGGCCACTCCCCGCGCGCGCTGGATCGCAACGTCGCCATCGTCGGCCGTGTGATCGATGGGATGGACGCGCTGTCCGCCCTGCCGAGGGGGACGGGTGAACTGGGTTTCTACCAGGACGAAGCACAGCGCCTGCCGATCATTTCGGCGCGGCTGGCCAGCGAGCTGCCCGCCGCCGGGCGGCCGCATTACCAGTATCGCGAAACGGCCAGCCCGCGCTTTGCCGCCTGGATCAAGGGGCGGGAGAATCGGCAGAACGACTTCTTCACCGTGCCCGCCGGGGGCGTGGATATCTGTGCGGCCTTGCCGCCGGTTCGCAAGGCGCCCTGATCAAACCGACTGGGGCGCAGCCTTCGACGTCGCTCGGGCTGAGCGCGTTCGAAGGCCAAGCGGAAAGGGGCCACCATTCAGGCAGCCCCTACCCCATCACGCCGCCTTCCTGCCCGGTTCGATGCGGTTGGCGACCAGGTGATCGACCACCGCCGGATCAGCCAGGGTCGAGGTGTCGCCCAGCGCATCGACATGATTCTCGGCGATCTTGCGCAGGATGCGGCGCATGATCTTGCCCGAGCGCGTCTTGGGAAGGCCGGGTGCGAATTGCAGCGCGTCCGGGGTCGCGATCGGCCCGATCTCGCGGCGGACCCACTGGACCAGCTCGGCCCGCAATGCCTCATCCTCCTCGACGCCCGAATTCAGCGTGACGAAGGCATAGATGCCCTGCCCCTTTACGTCGTGCGGCATGCCCACCACCGCGGCCTCGGCCACCTTGACATGGGCGACCAGCGCGGACTCGACCTCCGCCGTGCCCATGCGATGGCCCGAGACGTTGATGACGTCATCGACCCGGCCGGTGATCCAGTAATAGCCATCCTCATCCCGGCGGCATCCGTCGCCGGTGAAATACTTCCCCGGATAGGTGGTGAAATAGGTCTGGAAGAAGCGGTCGTGATCGCCCCAGACAGTGCGCATCTGCCCCGGCCAGCTATCGGCGATGACCAGATTGCCCTCGACCGCGCCGTCCAGCACCTTCCCCTCGGCATCGACGATCTCCGGCAGGACGCCGGGCAGCGGCTTGGTCGCCGAGCCGGGCTTGAGCGCGACCGCGCCGGGGATCGGGGCGATCATATGCCCGCCGGTTTCGGTCTGCCACCAGGTGTCGACGATCGGGCAGCGCCCGTCGCCCACCACATGATAATACCATTCCCAGGCTTCGGGATTGATCGGCTCGCCGACCGAGCCCAGCACGCGCAAGCTGGAGCGATCGGTCTTCTTCACCCATTCGTCGCCCTCACGCATCAACGAGCGGAGCGCGGTCGGTGCGGCGTAGAAGATCGCGACCCGGTATTTGTCGACAATCTGCCAGAAGCGGCTGAAATCGGGATAGTTGGGCACGCCCTCATACATCAGGGTCGTCGCGCCGTTGGCGAGTGCGCCATAGACGACATAGCTGTGCCCGGTGACCCAGCCGACATCGGCGGCGCACCAGAACACCTCGCCCTCGCGGTAATCGAAGACATGCTGATGGGTATAGGATGCCCAGAGCAGATAGCCGCCGCTGGTGTGGAGCACGCCCTTGGGCTTGCCGGTCGAACCGCTGGTGTAGAGGATGAACAGCGGGTCCTCCGCTCCCATCGGCTCAGGCGGGCAGTCGGCGGAGGCGGCAGCGACCAGATCGCCATACCACTGGTCGCGGCCCTCCTTCATCGTCACCGACGCGCCGCTGTGGCGGACGACGACGACATGGTCGACCGCGACACCGTCATGCTCCAGCGCGGCGTCGACATTGGCCTTGAGCGGCACCGCCTTGCCCCCGCGACAGCCGCCGTCCGCGGTGATCACGATCCGCGAATCGCAATCGACGATGCGGTTGGCCAGGCTTTCCGGCGAAAAGCCGCCGAACACGATAGAATGGATCGCGCCGATCCGCGCACAGGCAAGCATGGCGAACGCCGCCTCGGGGATCATCGGCAGATAGATGGTGACGCGGTCGCCCCTGGCGACGCCCAGTCCCTTCAGGACATTGGCGAGGCGGCAAACCTCGGCATGGAGTTCGCGATAGGTGATGCGACGTTCGGTGCCCGGCGTATCGCCTTCCCACAGAATGGCGATCTGGTCGGCGCGAGTCGCCAGATGCCGGTCGATGCAATTGGCCGCGACGTTAAGCTGCCCGTCGGCGAACCAGTGGATGCGGAAATCCGCCTCGGCAAAGCTGGTGTCCTTGACCGTGGTGAAGGGCGTGATCCAGTCCAGCCGCTGCGCCTCTTCGCCCCAATAGCCATCGGGATCGGTCCGTGCCGCTTCATAGGCGCGGGCATAGGCGGCGCCATCCATGGACGCGCTATCGGCCCAGTCCGGCACAGGGTGAATATGTGCGTTCATGCCTCTCTCTCCAGTTTTGAACCGACATTAGCAGTCGAACATGGCAAATGGCCATCGGCTCCGTGACAAAGTGTGGCGCCCGCCGCGATGCGGCGCGGCGATCGGGTCGCCGCCCCATGGCGCAACACCCCATCCCCCCAAACGTAACCGCCGAACCGACCCATAAACCCAGGCCATGGCCAAGACCTGCCGCCGCCGCTGGACCAATTGTATCCACACAAGGCAAGTTTTCGCCAATTCCTCTGTCCTTAACGTTCAAGCAACGCTACAGCCGCTATTGCGCCAGTCAGCCAGGGAGGTGGAGGGAGCATGACTGCGACAAGCCGTAACCCTGTGGAGATTCCCGCCGGGTTTGCGACTGTTCTGGCACGAAACGGTAAAATGGGGCAGCTGATCGCGGCATTCGATTGGGCGAGCACCCCGCTCGGCCCGATCGGCGGGTGGCCGCAAAGCCGGATGACCGCGATCGCCATCGCCCTGTCCTCCTCCATTCCCATCGCGACGATCTGGGGGCCGGAGGGCATCCTGATCTACAATGCCGGTTACGCCGAATTTTCGGGCGACCGGCATCCCGCCATATTGGGCCGTCCGCTGGTCGAGGCCTGGCCGGAGGCGGCGGCGTTCAATGCCGAGGTGATCGCGGCGGGGCTGGGCGGACGGACACTGGCCTATCGCGACCAGGCGATGATGCTCAGCCATGATGGCAGACCACGCCAGCATTGGCTGGACCTGGATTATACCCCGATCGCCGACGAGGATGGGCACCCCGCCGGGATCCTGGCGACGGTGATCGACACCAGCGCGCGGATGCGCGACCGACAGGAGCGCGAAACCGCCCTGTCCGCCGCGCGGGAAAGCGAACGACGCTTTCGCAACGTCGCGGATCATGCGCCGATCATCATGTGGCTGACCAATGCGGAGGGGCGCTGCGTCTATGTCAACCGCGCCTGGACGCAGCAGACCGGCCTGGCGTTCGAACAGGGGCTGGACTTCCAGTGGCTGAGGGCGATCCATCCCGATGACCGCATGATGGTGGAGGAGGCCTTCCGCGACGCGGCCGGCACCCAGGCGGCATTTCACCTCGAATTCCGTCTTCGCCATGTCCGGGACGGCCATCGCTGGGCGATGATGACCGCGATCCCGCGGATCGACGATGACGGCACCTATCTGGGCATGGTCGGATCGGTGTTCGACACCGACGAGCGCCGCCGGGCGGAGGCGACGCTGCGCGACGTCAATGCCGTGCTGGAACGCCGCGTGGTCGAGGCGCTGGCCGAACGCAAGCTGTTCGCCGACATCATCGATTCGACCGGCACGATGGTCCAGGTGCTGGGCTTCGACCACCGCTATCTGGCGATCAATCGCGCCGCCGCGGAGGATTTCGAGCGCATCTTCGGCAGCCGCCCGCAGATCGGCCAGAACAAGGGCGACGCGATGGCGGCGCGGCCCGAGATCCTGACGATCATGCGCGATTACTGGACACGCGCGCTGGCGGGCGAGGATTTCTCGGTGATCCAGGCGCTGGACGACCTCGGCGGCCAGCGGCGGCACTATGAGCTGCGCTTCAGCCCGCTGGTCGCGGCGGACGGCACGCCGGTCGGCGCCTATCAGTTCGCGACCGACGTGTCGGACCATCTGGCCGCGCAGGAGAGGTTGGCCGACATGGAGGCGCAGCTCCGCCAGAGCCAAAAGATGGAGGCGGTTGGCCAGTTGACCGGCGGCATCGCGCACGATTTCAACAATCTGCTCCAGGTCGTGGTCGGCAACCTGGAAATGCTCGACCGGTTCCTGCCCGCCGAGGGACAACCCCGCGCCAGACGCGCGGCGACCAATGCGATGACGGGCGCCAAGCGCGCCGCGACACTGACCCAGCGGCTGCTCGCCTTTTCGCGGCGACAGCCCCTTGCACCGCAATCGGTGGACGCGATGCGGCTGGTCGACGGGCTGTCCGACCTGCTTACCCGCACGCTGGGCGAACAGGTGTCGCTGACGGTACGCGCCGCGCCCGGCCTCTGGCCTGCGGAAGCCGATCCCAACCAGCTCGAAAGCGCGATCCTGAACCTGGCGGTCAATGCGCGTGACGCGATGCCGCATGGTGGCACCCTGTCGATCACGCTGCGCAACGCCACGCTGGACGGACAGGCGGCGATGGCGGCGGGGCCGGTCCCCTATGTCACCGATCCGGGCGATTATGTCGCGATCGATGTCAGCGACACCGGCACCGGCATGGACCGCGCGACGCTGGGCCGCGTGTTCGAGCCGTTCTTCACCACCAAGGAGGTCGGCAAGGGCACCGGCCTGGGCCTGTCGATGGTCTATGGCTTCGCCAAACAGTCGGGCGGACAGGTTCAGATCGAATCCATGCCCGGCCATGGCACCTGCGTGTCGCTGTTCCTGCCGCGCTTCCGGGGCGAGGTGGTGGACGGTGCCGACCATTCCCCCCTGCCGGTGCGGGCCGACCGGGGATCGGAGACGATCCTGGTGGTCGAGGACGACGCCGATGTCCGCGCCTATTCGACCGAGGCGCTGCGGGAACTGGGCTATGACGTGCTGGAGGCCGAGGACGGCGCCTCCGCGCTCGCGCTGCTCGACGCGCCGGAGGCGTCGCGGATCGCGCTGCTCTTCTCCGACGTGGTGCTGCCGGGCGGGATGACCGGCGCCGACCTCGCCTCGGCCGCGCGGTCGCTCCACCCCGACCTGAAGGTGCTGTTCACCACCGGCTATGCGCGCGACGTGATCGTCCATGGCGGGCGGCTGGATGCCGGCGTCGCCCTGATCACCAAGCCGTTCGACTTCACCGACCTCGCGGCGCGCATCCGGGCGATGCTGGACGGTTGACGCCCCGGCGGCCGATCCGGGCGCGAAACCGTTGCACCGCCCGCATGTCGACGTCAGAATGGGCTATGACCCTATCCATCCGTCCCTTCGAAGCGCGGGATAAGCCGGGCGTCATCCAGCTCATCGTGCCGATCCAGCAGACGGAATTCGGGATTGCGATCACGGCGGAGGATCAGCCCGACCTGTCCGACATCGCCTCCTTCTATCAGACCGGCGCAGGCGGATTCTGGGTCGCCGAACGATCCGGCACGGTCGTCGGGACGATTGGGTTGAAGGCGCTGGGCGACAGGCGCGCCGCGTTGCGCAAGATGTTCGTCGCCGCGCCTGTGAGAGGCCGCGACCACGGCGTTGCCGACCGGCTGATGGAAACGCTTGTCCGGCACGCGCGCGGGATGGGGATCGCCGACATCTATCTCGGCACGACCGAGGCGTTTCTTGCCGCGCATCGATTCTACGAAAAGAACGGCTTTACGGAAATCGCGCGATCCGCGCTGCCGGACGACTTTCCCGTGATGGATGTGGACCGGAAATTCTACACATTACGCCTGTCCTGACGCCCACCCTACGCGCCCATCCCAGGTGCCGTGCGACACCCCCTCTGAAATCGCTTTGACCTGTGCTTTCCTTACGCATCCGACTCGCCCGTTGTGCGTTAGGCGTGAGGGGAGCGAAAGGAGGGGGGGATGGCATCGCGGTTTCGGCAATTCTGGAGCGAGGAGGAATGGTCCTTCGCTCCCCATGAGCGGCCGACCATTCCCGGCTCCCCCGGCAATTTCACGCATCCGGCGCGCAGGCGCGTCGCCTATGGTGTGATCGCGGTGCTGATCGGTCTGACCGGCGGGCTGGGCAATGCGCTGGTCCAGGTCAACACGGTGCAGTTGCAGGGCGCGCTGGGCCTCGACCCGACCGAGATCGCCTGGCTGCCCATCGCCTATGTGATGACCAACGCGTCGATCAACCTGCTGCTGATCAAGTTCCGCCAGCAATTCGGCCTGCGCCCCTTCGCCCTGCTGTTCTCGGGGCTCTACACCCTGCTCGCCTTCGCGCATCTGTTCGTGCGCGATTTCTCCACCGCCATCGCGGTCCGCGCGGCGAGCGGCATGGCGGCGGCGGCGCTGTCGTCGCTCGGCCTTTACTACATGATGCAGGCGCTTCCCGCGAAATGGCGGTTGAAGGCGATCGTGCTGGGCATCGGCGTGCCGCAATGCGCGACCCCGCTGGCGCGGCTGTTCTCGCCCGAATTGCTGGCCATGTCGCATTGGCGGACACTCTACATGTTCGAATTCGGGCTCGCGGCGATCAGCCTCGCCTCGATCATCGCGCTGCGGTTGCCGCCGACGCAGCGGGTCAAGGCGTTCGAGCCGCTCGATTTCCTGACCTTCGCGCTCTATGCGCCGGCAATCGGGCTGTTCTGCGCGGTGCTGGGCCAGGGGCGGCTGGTCTGGTGGACCCAGGCCGCGTGGATCGGCTGGGCGCTGGCCATCGCCATTCCCCTCCTCGCCGCCGCTTTGTGGATCGAGCATCACCGCGCCAATCCGCTGCTCAACACGCGCTGGCTGGGGTCGATCGACATCGTCCGCTTCGCCATCGTCACGCTGATGGCGCGCATCGTGCTTTCGGAGCAGAATTTCGGCGCGGTCGGCCTGCTGACCATGCTGGGCCAGAATAACGACCAGTTCGGGACGCTGTTCACCATCGCCTTCATCGCCTCGGTCGCGGGCGTGGTGATGAGTGCGGTGACGCTGGACGTGAACCGCCTGACCCATCCGGTGATGTTCGCGATCGGGCTGGTCGCCATCGCAGCCGATGCCGACAGCTTCTCGACCAACCTGACCCGCGCGCCGCAATTCTACGCGACCCAGGCGGTGATCGCCTTTTCGACCACCTTCTTCCTCGGCCCGTCGCTGCTGTTCGGGATGACCCGCGCGTTGCAACAGGGGGCGGGGCATGTGGTCAGCTTCATCGCGCTGTTCGGTATGCTCAATTCGGTGGGGAGCCTCGGCGGGACGGCCTTGCTGGGCACCTATCAGACGATCCGCGAAAAGGCGCACAGCGCCGCCATCGTCCAGAATATCGACCCCACCGACCCGCAGGTGACCCAGCGTATCCAGGCGGGTGGCGCGCGTGTCGGCGGGGTGATCGCCGATCCCGCGCTCGACCGGGCGGAGGGGGCCGCGCTCCTGTCTCAGGCCGCCACGCGCGAGGCCAATATCCGCGCCTATAACGACGTCTTCCGGCTGGTGGCCGCGCTCGCCGCCGCCGTCACGCTGTTCCTCGCGCTGCTGACCTGGCGGCGCGCCCGGCGCCTGCGCGCCGCTGCCAAGGCATAAGCCATGACCGATCCCCGTTCGCCCGTATCCCCCACCCCGATGACCGAACAAGCCGCCGCCGAGGCGGGCGTCCCGCCACCTGCACCGCCCCCCGCCCCGGTACCGCCATCCGCGCCCGTATCAGGATGGCGGCCACCCTCGGGCGGATGGCGCTCCAGGACGCTGATCGTGCTGCTGGTGATCGGCGGGGTCGCAGCGGTGCTCGCCGCATGGCGGCTACCCCCCTTCGCCAGCGATGTGCAGTCGACCGACAATGCCTATGTGCGCGGACGGACCACGGTGATCGCGCCGCAGGTCAGCGGATACGTCACCGCCGTTCTGGTCCGCGATTTCGAGACGGTGCGCGCCGGCCAGCCGCTGGTCCGCATCGACGACCGCATCTATCGCCAGCGCGTCGATCAGGCGACCGCGCAGGTCGATGCGCAGGCGGCGACGCTGGCCAACAGCCGCCAGACCCAGGCCGCCCGCACCGCCAGCCTGGCCGCACAGGACGCCGCCGTCGCCAATGCCGAGGCGCAATTGATGCGCGCGCGGGCGGACATGGCGCGGGTCGACGATCTCGTCACCGATGGATCGGTGTCCTTGCGCGAACGCGACCAGACGCTCGCGGCGCTGCGCCAGGCCCAGGCGAGCCTGCGTCAGGCCCAGGCCGCGCGTGAGATCGCCCGGCAGGACATCCGCACGGTCGAGGTCGGCCGTGGCGGACAGCGGGCAGGCGTGTCGGGGGCGGAGGCCGCGCGGCGGCTGGCCGAGATCGACCTGGCCAACACCATCGTCCGCGCGCCGGAGCGCGGGCGCCTGTCCGAAGTCGGCGTCCGGCTGGGCCAATATGTCACGGCGGGCTCGCAACTGATGTTCCTGGTCCCGCCCGAAACCTGGGTCATCGCCAATTTCAAGGAAGCGCAGACCGCGCGCATGGCCGTGGGGCAGCCCGCCAGCTTCACCGTCGACGGGCTCGCCAATGCGCGACTGACCGGCCGGGTCGAGCGCATCTCGCCCGCCGCCGGGTCCGAATTCGCTGTGCTCAAGTCCGACAACGCCACCGGCAATTTTACCAAGGTGCCGCAGCGCATCGCGGTGCGCATCCGCGTCGATCCGGGCCAGCCGCTGGCGGCGCGGCTGCGTCCGGGCATGTCGGTGCAGGCGCGGGTCGACACCTCCGGCGGGCCGCAGGTGCGATGAAGGGGCACATTGCCCTGCCCCTGGCCGGCGCGCTGCTGCTGGCGGGTTGCATCGGCCCGCGCCCCACGGCCCCGGCGGGCAGCATGGTCGTGCCGCCGCCCGCCTGGCGCACGACGCTCGGCCCCGGCAGCCCGATCGCCGCCGACTGGTGGCAGGCGTTCGGCGATCCGCAACTGACCACGCTGGTCGCCCGCGCGCTGGCCGACAGCCCCGATCTGGGCAGCGCGGCGGCACGGGTCGAGGAGGCGCGGGCACAGGAACGGCTCGCCCGCGCGCAACTGTCGCCCAGCATCACCGCCGGTCTGCCCGTGTCCGAGGGGCGCAGCGTCACCGCCTTCGGCACCGGGCTGGACCAGTTCGGCGCGCAGCCGCTGGTGCAGGCGAGTTATGATTTCGACCTGTTCGGCCGGTTGCGCAGCGCCCGTGCCGCCGCGCGTGCGCAACTGCTCGCGACGGAGGCGGCGCGGGACACGGTCCGCCTCGCGCTCGCCGCCGGGGTCGCCAGCGGTTATGTGTCGCTGCGCGCGCTCGACCACCGGCTGCACATCGCCGAGGAGACGCTGGCCGCGCGGACCGAGGCGCTGCGCATCGCGCGGCGGCGCGCGGAGACGGGCTATACCTCCAACCTCGAATTGCGGCAGGCCGAGGGCGAATATCGCTCGAACCAGCAACTCGTCGCCGCCGCGAAACTGGCGGTCACGCGGCAGGAGAATGCGCTGAGCGTGCTGGTCGGCGGCGCGCCGGGACCGATCCAGCGTGGCCTGCCGATCGACCGGCTGAATCGCCCCGCGATTCCCGACGGCCTGCCCGCCGACCTGTTGCGCCGTCGCCCCGACCTGTTCCAGGCCGAGCAGGCGCTGGTCGCCGCCGACCGCTCGCTCGACAGCGCGCGGGCGGCGATGCTGCCCAGCCTGGGGCTGACCGGATCGGCGGGAGTCGTCCTGTCCAACGCGCTCGCCAATCCGATCACCATCTTCTCGATCGGGGGCAGCGTGCTCGCGCCGATCTTCGACGCCGGACGGCTGCGGGCACAGGCCGATGCCAGTACGGCGCGGCGCGACCAGGCGGCCTTCGCCTATCGCCGGACCGCGCTGACCGCCTTTCGCGAGGTGGACGACAGCCTCGCCTCGGTCCGCCGCTCCGACGAGCAGGCGACCGCGCTGGCCGGGCAGCGCGCGGCGCAGGCGGACGCCCTGCGGATCGCCTCCAACCGTTACCGCGCGGGCTATTCCTCCTATCTGGAGCAACTGGATGCGCAGCGCGGTCTGCTGAGCGCCGAACTGGCGCTGGCCGAGGCGCAGGCGAACCGGATGACGGCCTATATCACCCTTTACCAGGCGATGGGCGGCGGCTGGTCGGACGCGGCCATCCGGGCCACCGCACGATGAGCAAGGATCGCCGCAATCGCTTGCAGCGCGCGGAACGCATGATCGGCCATGACGTTTCGAGGCACGCTCGTGCCGCACATGCTGTTACAGCGGCCCAATTCACCAAGGGAGATCCGACATGGGTGTGAATGTGATCTACAAGACCAAGGCCACGGCCACCGGCGGTCGCGACGGCGCGGCGCGCTCGGAGGACGGCTCGGTCGACGTCAAGCTGGTGGTCCCGAAGGAAATGGGCGGTCCAGGCGGTGAAGGCGCCAACCCGGAAAAGCTGTTCGCGGCGGGCTATTCGGCCTGTTTCCTGGGGGCGATGAAGGCCGTCTCCGGCAAGGAGGGGGTGAAGGTACCGCCGGACGCCACCGTCACTGCCGAGGTCGGGTTCGGCCCGCGTGAGGAAGGCGGATATGGTATCACCGTCGATCTGGTCGCCAGCCTGCCGGGCGTCGACCGCGCGGACGGCGAGCGCCTGATGCACGCCGCGCATCAGGTCTGCCCCTATTCCAATGCCACCCGCAATAATGTGAATGTCGGCCTGACGCTCGCCTGAGTCTCGCTATTCCCGATCAAGGCCCTTCGCCCCACCGGGCGGGGGGCCTTGCCGTTTCCAAGGACCCTATCCATGACCCGCCCCACCGGCACCGAATCCTTCGCGCTCAACCAGACGATGCTGCGCATCCGCGACCCCAAGCCCTCGCTCGCCTTCTATCAGGACGTGCTGGGCATGACCCTGCTCCACAAGCTGGATTTCGAGGAGATGCGCTTCTCGCTCTACTTCCTCGCCTATCTGGCCGAAGGCGAGACGATTCCCCAGGATCCCGCCGAGCGGGCCCGCTTCATCTTCAACCGCGAGACCACGCTGGAGCTGACCCATAATTGGGGCACGGAAACCGACCCGGACTTCCGGGGCTATCATGACGGCAACAGCGATCCGCGCGGGTTCGGCCATATCGGGATCAGTGTCGCGAACGTCGCCGAGGCCTGCGCGCGCTTCGAGTCGCTGGGCGTCCCCTTCAAGAAGCGGCCCCAGGACGGCAAGATGAAGGACATCGCCTTCATCACCGACCCCGATGGCTATTGGATCGAGATCCTGTCCGCATCGGGCATGACCCAAAGCATGGAGAACAAGGGATAAACCCGCCTCCCTCCGCAAACCGACCGATGTGAAACGGGATATTTACGCTTCCTGCCCATTATGGGCACACATGCTGGAGGATCAGGCCCATCGCCCTGTCCTCCCGCCACCCGGAAGCGAGTTCTCCCGCTCGCGCACAGGTTGATGGAGGGTTTGCCGTAATGTTGTCCTGGTTTGCCAAGACGGCTCCCATACGTTTGAAGTTCGATGTACTGACCGTCATCTATGGCGGCATCGCCATGGTCGGGCTGGCGGCGACGATCATCGCCAGCGGCGGCCTGGTCGCCACCCCGCCCGTCATCGCGGCGGGCGTGGCGGTCCTCGCCTCGCTGATCCTCTCGCGCGTCAGCCGCAAGCTGATCTGCGACCCCTATGTCGGCAGCGTGGTCGCGATGGAGGAACTGGCCGCGGGCCATATCCATGGCGAAACGCTCTATACCGATTATCGCGACTGTATCGGCCGCATGGCGAAGGCGTTTCAGGTGTTCCGCCGGAACGCCGTCGCGGTGCGGCAGGCCGCGGAGGTACAGCAGATCGTCGTCAGCGCGCTGGGCAAGGGCCTGGGTGAACTGGCCGACGGCAATCTGACCGAAACCATCCAGACCCCCTTCCCCGCCGACTACGAGAAGCTGCGCACCGACTTCAACCGGGCGATGGAATCGCTCGCGCGGGTCATGGGCACGGTGACGGTCGCCACGCACGGCATCAACGCCGGGGCAAACGACATCCGCCAGGCCTCGGACGACCTGTCGCAGCGCACCGAGCAGCAGGCCGCCAGCCTGGAGGAAACCGCCGCCGCGATGGACGAGATCACCTCGACCGTCCGCCAGACCGCCGAGGGCGCGAACCGCGCCAACCGCGCGGTGGCCGATGCCCGGATCGAGGCCGAACAGTCGGGCGCGGTGGTGCGCCGCGCTGTCGATGCCATGGCCGGAATCGAACGCGCCTCCAGCGAAATCTCGGAGATCATCAGCGTCATCGACGGCATCGCCTTCCAGACCAACCTGCTCGCCCTGAATGCGGGTGTCGAGGCGGCGCGGGCGGGGGACGCGGGCAAGGGCTTCGCGGTCGTCGCCTCGGAAGTCCGCGCACTGGCCCAGCGTTCGGCCGACGCCGCCAAGGACGTCAAGTCGCGCATCCTCGCCAGCTCCGACCAGGTCGAATCGGGCGTCAGCCTGGTCAGCGAGACCGGCCGCGCGCTGGAGCGGATCATCGCCCAGATCGCCGAGATCAGCACGCTGGTCGAAAACATCGCCAGCTCGGCCGAAAAACAGTCGATCGGCCTTCAGGAGGTCAACACGGCCGTCTCGGCGATGGACGGCGTGACGCAGCAGAACGCCGCGATGGTCGAGGAAGCCACCGCCGCCGCCCGCTCGCTGGCGGTCGAGGCCGATGGCCTGGCGCACGAGATCGCCCGCTTTCGCATCGCCGACATGCCGTCGGGCAACAGCTTCGCGGCCAGTTCCGCGCAACCCGTCCACCAGATGCAGCAGCGCGTCGCCGCGGCGGGCCGGCGTATCGCCCAGTCGGCACGTGCCGCGCCCCAGTCCTTCGGCAACGCCGCGCTGGCGGTGAACGAGGACGACTGGACCGAATTCTGATCGCCCACCCCGTCCCCCCTACGGCCGCTCGGGCCGCTCGGGGGGTGGGCCTTTTACCGCTTACCCGTCCTCCATCGCCTGTCTGGAGTCATGCCGTGACCGCCCTGTCACTCGCCCCCGTACTGGATACCTCTGCCGCCACCGCGCTGCGTCAGACGCTGCTCGATCTCATCGCGACGGGCGATAGCGTCGTGCTGGACGGGGGACAGGTGGCGCAGGTGGGGCAGGCCTGTCTTCAGGTGCTGGCCAGCGCACAGGCCATGGCGACCTCGATTCGGACCGATTTCGAATTGCAGAACCCATCCGAAGCGCTGACTTCGATGATCGCGCTCGCGGGGCTGGACAGCCTCGTCGCCGCCGCCTGAAAGGCCCGACCCGATGAATCTCGACGAGATCCAGCAGATTTTCTTCCAGGAATGCGAAGAGGGCCTCAGCACGCTGGAAACCGCCTTTGCCGATCTGAAGCGCGGGCGCCAGGATGACGAGACGATCAACACCGTCTTTCGCGCGGTCCACTCGATCAAGGGCGGCGCTGGCGCGTTCGGGCATGAGCGGCTCCAGCATTTCTCGCACCATTACGAGACCCTGCTCGACCTGATCCGCAACGGCACCCTGCCGCTGGACGAGCCGCTGATCGACCTGATCGTCGCGGCGTTCGACACGCTGACCGACCATGTCGCCGCCGCGCGCGGCGAGGATTCCCCGCCCGGCGACGATGCGATGCTCGACCGTCTGGCCGCCGCCGCCCAGGGCGATGTCGGCGGCGGCACGCCCGCGCCCGAAACGGGGATCGCGGACGAGCCCGAAACGGTGGCCGCCCCCCCTGCACTCGACGATTTCGACGCGCTGTTCGCGATGCTCGAAGAGCCCGCCGCCACGACCGCCGAGCCCGAGACGGCTGAGTGGATCGTCACCATCCATCCCGGCCCTCGCGCGTTCGACCATGGTGCCGAGCCGATACTTGCGCTGCGCGAACTGGCGCGCATGGGCGGCCGGACCCTGTCCGCCGACCTGTCCGCACTACCCCCGCTCGACGGGCTGGATGCCGAGCGCGCCTATATCGGCTTCACCATGGCGATGCCGGGGGCGGCCGATGAGGAGGATATCCGCGCGGTCTTCGATTTCGCCGATCCGCAATGCCGCCTGACCATCACGCGCGGCGATGCCGGGCCGGCCCTGGACAAGCCGGTCGACACCGCCCCGCCCCCCATCGCGAAGATCACGGCGATGGTCGAGACGATGGCCGCGCCGGTCGCGGCCGTGCCCGTCGCGCCCCTTCCTGCCCCGACCCCGAAGACCGCCCCATCGCCGGCGGAGGCGGCGAGCAGTCCGCGCGTGGCCGCCGCCGCCACGCAGACGATCCGCGTCGACCTCGACAAGCTGGACCGGCTGGTCAATCTGGTCGGCGAACTTGTCATCACCCAGGCGATGCTGGCGCAGCGCCTGTCGGAAAGCGAGATGGGCTCGATCTCCGAACTGTCCGACCTCGACCACCTGACGCGCGAATTGCAGGATTCGACCATGGCGATCCGCGCACAGCCGATGAAGACGGTGTTCAGCCGGGTGCCCCGCATCATCCGCGAACTGGAGGTCGAGACCGGCAAACGCGTCCGCCTGGAGGTGGAGGGCGAGATGACCGAGGTCGACAAGACCGTGGTCGAACGGATCGGCGAACCGCTGACCCATCTGATCCGCAACGCGGTCGACCATGGCCTGGAAACGCCCGCCGATCGCAAGGCGGTGGGCAAGGACGGCGAAGGCGTGGTCACGCTGTCCGCCGCGCACCAGTCGGGCCGGATTGTCATCACCGTCGCCGATGACGGGCGCGGCATCGATCGGGCGCGCGTCAAGGCCAAGGCGATCGAGCGCGGCATCATCACGCACGACGCGCAACTGTCCGAGGAAGAGATCGACAATCTGATCTTCGCGCCGGGCTTCTCGACCGCCGCCGTCGTCTCCAACATCTCGGGGCGCGGCGTCGGCATGGATGTGGTGCGCAAGAACATCCAGGCGCTGGGCGGCAGGATCGGCATCCATTCCGAACTCGGCAAGGGGTCGAGCTTCTCGCTCAGCCTGCCGCTGACGCTGGCCGTGCTCGACGGCATGATCGTGACCGTCGGCGACCAGACCTTCGTCATCCCGCTGACCCATATCGTCGAAAGCCTGCGCCCCGGCATCGACGAGGTGCATGTGGTGGGCGGCCAGTCGCCGCTGCTCGATGTGCGCGGCACCTATGTCCCGGTCCACCGGGTCGGTGAACAGCTCGGCGTGACCGGCGCGAAGGTCAAGCCCGAGGAGGCCGTGCTGATCGTCGTCGAAAGCGACCAGGGCCAGGCGGTGCTGATGGTCGACTCGATCCAGGACCAGCGCCAGGTCGTCGTGAAGAGCCTGGAGGCGAATTACCGCGCCATTCACGGGCTGGCCGGGGCCACCATCCTGGGCGATGGCCGCGTCGCGCTGATCCTCGACGTCGACGCCCTGATCGGCCGATGGCGGCGGGACGGGCGCGGCGGCGGCGCGGCGTTCATCGAGAATCTGGCCGCGTGACCGCCCTCGCCGCCCTTCCCCCCGATCGCGAGATGGAGTTCGCCTTCTCGGAGTCCGATCACCGCGCGATCGCGGACATGGTCTATGCCGAATCGGGCATCCTGCTGCCCGAGAGCAAGGCCAAGCTGATCTATGGGCGGCTGGCGCGGCGGCTTCGGGCCTGCGGACTGACCAACTTCCCCGACTATCTGGCGATGATCGAGCGGGATGCGGCGGAAAAGGCCCGCGCCGTCGATGCGCTGACCACCAACCACACCTCCTTCTTCCGCGAAAACCATCATTTCGAGCATTTTCGCGAGCATCTCTGGCCCGGCTTCGCACAGCGGCTGGCGACCGGCGGCCGCGTGCGCGTCTGGTCGGCGGCCTGTTCCAGCGGCGAGGAACCCTATTCGCTGATGATGACGATCGCAGGCCAGGACGTCCGCGCCGCCGAAAGGCTGGCCTCGCAGGATTTCCGCCTGCTGGCGACCGACCTGTCGCCCAGTGTCATCGCGACCGCGCGCGCCGGCCGCTACCCGCTGGATACCACCCGCGCCATGCCCGCCTCTATGCGCCAGCTCTGGTGCCGCCGGGTGGGCGACCAGGACGAACTGCACCCGGCGCTGCGCGCGACCATAGCCTTTCGCGAACTCAACCTGCTGCGTTCCTGGCCGATGAAGCGGCCCTTTGACGTGATCTTCTGCCGCAACGTCATGATCTATTTCGACGACGCGACCAAGACGCGGCTTCTGTCCCGCTTCGCCGATCAGATGGTCGATGGCGGCACCATTTTCATCGGCCATGCCGAACGCATCCCGCCGGATGTGGCGAATCGTTTCCGCTGCATCGGCCGCACCGCTTTCCAGAAGGTGTCCTGATGGCCGTAAGAACGCTGATCGTCGACGATTCTCCCACCATGCGGGCGCTGATCGCGGGTACGCTGCGCCGCGATCCCGATATCGAGGTGGTCGGGGCCGCCGACGGCCCGCTCCAGGCGCGCGAGATGATCAAGGCGCTGGACCCCGACGTCATCACACTGGATGTCGAGATGCCCGACATGAACGGGCTCGACTTCCTCGAACGCATCATGCGGCTGCGGCCGATGCCGGTGGTGATGCTGTCGACCCTGACCCAGGCGGGCGCCGATGTGACCATCCGCGCGCTGGAACTGGGCGCGGTCGAATGCTGCGCCAAGCCCGCGCAGGGATGCGTCGACCGCCATCTGGTCGACAGCGTCAAGGCCGCCGCGCTCAGCCGCCGCGTTCGCATCAGCGATGCGGCCCACGCGCCGGTGCCGGCCAGCCCGTTCCAGCCGCGCGCCAATGCGCTGATCGCGATCGGGGCGTCGACGGGCGGGGTCGAGGCGCTGATCGCGGTGCTCGGCGGCTTTCCCGCCAACTGCCCGCCGACGGTCATCGTCCAGCACATGCCCGCGACCTTCACGACCAGCTTCGCGGCAAGGCTCGACCGACTGTCCAAGCCGACCGTGGCCGAGGCGCGGCATGGCCAACCCCTGCTGCCCGGCCATGTCTATCTCGCGCCGGGCGGCACCCATCACCTGGAGGTCGGGGGCACCGACGGCCAGTATCGCGCGCGCCTGATCCCCGACGATCCGACCAGCGGCCACCGCCCCTCGGTCGACCGGCTGTTCCGAAGCGTCGCCAAGGTCGCGGGCAAGCACGCGGTCGGCGCGATCCTGACCGGCATGGGCCGCGACGGGGCCGACGGGTTGCTCGCCATGCGCGCCCAGGGCAGCTTCACCGTCGGGCAGGATCGGGAAAGCTGCGTCGTCTATGGCATGCCGGGCGTCGCGCAGGAGATCGGCGCGGTCACGCGGCAATTGACGCTCGGCCGCATCGCCCCCGCGCTGATCGATCGGTGCCGGGCATGATCCCGGCCCAGGCGATCCCGATCACCCCGATCGCGCAGCGCGACGGCCTGCGACGGATCAGCATCATCCAGGGTGAAACCCGCGTGTCGGCCGAAAAGGACGTGGTGCTGACCACCATCCTGGGCAGTTGCATCTCGGCCTGTCTCTATGATCCGATCGCGGCGGTCGGCGGGCTGAATCATTTTCTGCTCGCCGAACCCGGCTGCGCGGAAACGGATCCTAAATCCATGCAGCGTTACGGCGTGTACGCGATGGAAGTCCTGATCAACGCGATGATGGCGCTCGGCGCGCAACGGCACAGCCTGAAGGCCAGGCTGTTCGGTGGCGCGATGATGCGCGACGGATTCCGCGACATCGGCCAGGCCAATGCGCAGTTCGCGCGCCGCTTTCTGGCCGACGAACGGATCGCGCTGGTCGGCGAGGATGTCGGCGGGATCAGCGCGCGCCGCGTCGAGTTCCGCCCGGCGCTGGGCCTTGCCCGTTGCCGTCACGTCACCGATGCGCTGGCCCCGCCGCCGCGCATCGCCCGCCCCACGCCTCCGCCCGCCGCGACCGGCGATGTCGAGTTCTTCTGATGACCCAGCTAATGTCGAAAGGCCCCTTCGTGTCCCAGACCATCATGACCGTGGACGATTCGCCCAGCATGCGAATGCTTCTGCGCGCGGCGCTGACCGATATGGGGTATCAGGTGCTGGAGGCGGAGGACGGCATCCATGCGCTCGACACGCTGGACGGCGTGACGCCGGACACCGCACCCGATCTGGTGATCACCGATATCAACATGCCGCGCATGGATGGTTTCAGCCTGATCGAGGCGCTGCGCCGCAAGCCCTGCCACCGCAACCTGCCCATCCTGGTGCTGACCACCGAAAGCTCCGACGAGAAGAAGGCGCGCGCACGCGACGCGGGCGCGACCGGCTGGATCGTCAAGCCCTTCAACCCCGAAAAGCTCGCCGCGGCCATCCGCCGCGTGCTGCACTGATCCCAAGTCCGAAGGAACCGACCATGTCGCGTCAGCTCATCACCTTCCAGCTCGGCGACCAGATATTGGGCGTCGACATCATGGCCATCCGCGAAATCCGCGCTTGGTCGCCGGCGACCCCGCTGCCCAACGTGCCCGCTCATGTGCGCGGCGTCGTGAACCTGCGGGGCGTCGTCCTGCCGGTGCTGGACCTGCGTCACCGGCTGGGCTGGGGCATCACCGATCCCAGCGCGCGGCACGTCATCATCGTGGTGCGGATCGGCGAGCAGTTGCAGGGCCTGATCGTCGATGCGGTCAACGATATCGTGACCATCCCGCCCGAATCGATGCAGCCGCTGCCCGACATGGGCGATTCGACCGCGGCCCACTTCCTCGATGGACTGGCGACCATCGACCAGCGGCTGATCCTTATCCTGGCGCTCGACCGCCTGTCGGACGGCGTGGGCGTGACCGCGGAAGCGGCTTGAGACTTGTGTGACACGGATGTGACGGCGCATCCGTCTTGGAAGGTATTGCGTAATGGCCGATGTGAAGGTTCTGGTGGTCGACGACTCGCTGACGATGCGGGTGCTGATCTCGGGCGCGCTTGAGCGGATCAAGGGCGTGGCGGTCGTGGGGGCCGCGGACGGTGCGGCGGAAGCGCGCGCGATGGTCGAGCAATATCGCCCCGAGGTGATGACGCTGGACGTCGAGATGCCGGGGATGAGCGGCCTGGATTATCTGGCGGAGATCATGGAGACGCGGCCCATGCCGGTCATCATGTTCTCGACCCGCACCGCGGCCGGCGCCGCCGAGTCGGTCGAGGCGCTGCGCCTCGGCGCGATCGACTGTTTCCCCAAGCCCAAGGTCGCGGTTCAGTCCGAACTGGATGCGATCATCAACAAGCTGGGCAAGCGGATCAAGTCGGCGCGCAACGCCGACCTGAAGCGCAGGATTGGGGGCGCGCCGGGTCATGCCCGCAAGGCGCCACCGCCCGCGATGAACTGGAACGGCCGCATCCTGGCGATCGGGGCCGACGCCGCCAATACCCAGGCGCTGTTCGACCTGTTCCAGAGCTTTCCCGCCAACTGCCCGCCGACCCTGGTGGTGCAGCAGATGTCGCCGGGCCTGCTGACCCCGATGATCGACCAGCTGCGCGACCAGATCGCGCCCAAGGTCGTCGAGGCGGCCGACGGCATGAAGGTCGAACAGGGCACCATCTATTTCGCGCCGCAGAGCGAGACGCACATGGTCGTCGACACCTGGCCGGAGGGTAGGATCCGCCTTCTCGCCCGCGAGCCGGTGGCGGGCGAACGGCCGTCCATCTCGCTGCTGTTCGCGTCGGTGGCCAAGGCCGCGGGGGCCAATGGGCTGGGCGTGCTGCTGGCACTGGACGACGAGGATGGCGCGGCGGGCCTGCGCGCGATGCTGGCGGGGGGCGCCTATGCGATCGGCCGGACGGGCACCGACTTCAGCCTGTCCAAAGGGATGGTGTCGCAGCCGGTGGCCGGGGACGCCATCTCGGCCAATGTCCTCAAACTCTGCGGAAAGTAAGGGTCATGACGACCGAATCGGCACCCGGCCTCGGTATCGGTCAAGATCTGGCGCAGGCGCTGGCCGAGGAGCTGGTCGAACTGACCCGCTCCCTGGCCGAGCTAGCCTATGATCTGGGAAGCGATTCCGACACGTTGCGCCGTCATATGGAAAGCATCCAGTCGATCGACCGGATCACCCAGGCGCAGTTGGCGATCGCCGACATATTGCGATCCAGTGCGCCGATCGCCGAGCGGATCGACGGCGTGACGCTGGAAAAACTCGCCCACCGGCTGCGCGAGCGGATGGCCCGCGCGGCCTGATCGAGCCGAACGAAGGGGTATCAGTCGCGACGGCCCTGCACCGCGCTCATCCGGTCCAGCAGCGGCCGAAGCCCACCCAGCCATTGCCGCATCCCGGCCCGCGCCTCCTCGCTGAGGCTCAGCAGCGCCAGCCGACGATCCGTCGGGTGCGGCGCGCTTTCGAACATCCCCATCGACACCAGCATGTTGATCCAACGGACCGCCGTGGTTCGCGGCACGCCCGATGCGCGGTAACAGGCGCTGGTTTCGACCATCCGCCCCTCTTCCTCCTCCAGGAAGACGAACAGCAGCATGTCGAACGCCGGGTCGGCGAACAGCGAGTGATCGAAATACTGCCCGATCCCCTCGCGCGCGGCACGGATCACCTGTCCGATATCGGCCGGGGTGACCCGCGTTTCCTGCTCGACCCTGAAAAGGGTTTCGACGGCCTCCAACTCGTCGCGGATCCGACGCAATCGGTCATCGATCCCTGCGGTCATCTGGACGGACCTTCCCCTGTAGTGGTCGCTCACGACCTCGAACCCCTGACCCAATTCATGCCCCCAGTGATTGATCCAAGACCTTGCGGAAAAACTCGCTTTATTCCGGCTGCCGCACACCACCGCAATTCCAGATTGCGCCGGATACGGGCAAATTTATTGTAGATTAATCAGAATTTTTTATAACATCATATCAATAAGGGGCATAGATGGGGCAGAACGCTCCACGGGTCAGAAAAACAGTTTTCGCACCGACAGCCGGATGCTGCGGCCGAGCGGATCGAGATAGCCGGGCTGATAGCCGATCGGGACGGTGCCCGACGCATCGGTCACCCGCTGCCGCTGGTTGAAGACATTGTCGACGAGCAGGCTGACCCGCATTCCCCGCACCCAGGGATGCGCGCGAACCAGCTCCATCCTTTGCCCGAGATCGGCGAACAGGCGCAGATCGACCGTGGCGAGACTGCCGAAGTTCAGCGTCTGGGGGGCGGCGAGCGTACCGCCATTGACCCGGGTGGCGCTTTGCCAGTTGCCCGAGAAGCGCACGCCCACCCCGTTGTTGCTATACCCCGCCTGCGCCTCCAGTTGATGCCGCGAGGTGCCGCCGCTGCCGCCGATCGCATCGCCGTTCAGCAGGTCGAGGACCGGGCCGCCATCGGCCACCGTCACCCGGTCGACCAGCGTCCAGCTGTGATAGAGGGCGAACTGGATTCGCCCGCCGCCACGCCCGCCGCCGAAGCCGCCGCCTCCAAAGCGTCCGCCCGGACCACCCGGCCCGCCTGGTCCGCCGGCCCCGCGCGGCGGACCGTCTCCGTCACGCGGCTCGGGCCGATCCGCCGGCGGTGGGGGCGGGGGCGCGTTGGGATCGGGCGCGCCGCCCAGTTCGGCGCCGGGCGCACCGGCTCTCTCGGCCCGCGCCTCACGCCCTTCGCCGCGCCCTCCGCCAAAGCCACCCCGCCCCGGAAAGTTCATCCCTGCAAAGGGATTGGGGACGGTCCCGGCGCGGAATGCCTCCAGCTCCTTCTGGATGCGGGACTTGATCGGGCGCGAGAAGTTGATGCCCCAGCGCAGTTGCTGCCGCTCGCTGCGGGAAAAGTTGATCGGTCGCGAATCGACGCGCAGCAGATTGCCGTTTCCGTCGCGCGAGAAGCGGTCGGGAAAGGCCGCCTCGATCGCGGCGGTGGGCGTCGGGAAGGACGCGATCGGATCGTCGGTGGTATTGCGGAAATAATTGGCCGACAGGGTCAGGTCGCGATCGCGCCACGGCTTCAGGTTCAGGCCCAGCTTCATGCTGCGGCGATTGTCCTCGACCAGGCCGGGATTGCCGCCGGTGATGCTGGTGATCGTCGCGGTGGTGCCGCGCACATAATCGAACAGCCGGACATTGGGCGTGGTGATGGTGGGATTGCCCAGTTGCGCGGCGCTGGGCGCATCCTCCTGGCGGCTCCACGATGCGATGAACCGCACGCCCTCCAGCGGCGCCCAGTTGGCGCCATAGCCATAGCTGGTCAGCGTGCCGAAGTCCGATAGCTGGTTCGCTCCGGCGTTCAGGTTCAGCGACAGATCGCCCAGCGCACCCAGCACCATCTTGCTGCGCCGCGCGATGGGAAAGTCCAGATTGACCTGCCCGTTGGCGATATCGCGCGACACGTTGCCGGTCTGCACCACCCCGAACCGGGTCGAACGGCTGGACAGGTCGCTGGTCTGCGCCCCCATCTTGATCGTCGCCTGGATATCGCCCGCGGGCAGCGGCAACACCCGGCCGCTCAGCAACCCGTCGATCTCGCCGGAAGAGGAGGTGGAGCGCGCGTAGTTGCGCGGCGACAGGCCCAGCGCATCGATCGGTCCGAAGGGATTGGCGGTCGGGTCATTGGCGTTCAGCCGCGCCTGCAACCCGGTGATGTACAGCCCGGTATCGGTGGCGACCCGGCTTTCGGCCCGGTCATAGGCCCCGGTCAACGACCAGCGCCATTTGCCCAGATCACCGTTGAACACCGCGCCCAGATGCGCGGTCAGTCCGGTATTGTCCTGGCTCAGCGGGCCATAGGCATCGGTCAGGCGGCTGATCGTCGCGGTCGTGGAAAAGGGCGAGAAGGGATTGCCGACCGGCAGCAGCAGGTTGGCGGAGGGCAACCCCTGCCAGCTGTTGCTCTGCGTCGTCTGCACCTCGGCGTTGAACGAGGCGGCGACCTTATTGAAGATGTTGCGCGCATAGACGATGTTCGCGTCGAACTGCCGCTGCGCGCTTTGCAGGGTGCGGTACCGGGTGATGTCGGTGGCGTTGGCGGGACTCCCCGCCAGTTGCTGAAGCGTCGGCAGCGCGCTCAGCCCGGCCGGAATGCCGACCACGCTGGGCGTCGTGCTGGTCAGCGCGGACAGGCCCGGGTCGGTGGTGACGATATTGCCGCCCAGCGCCGCATTGCTGGCCGGTGCCAGGATATCGCGCTCCGCCTCGGTCAGGCGCGAGCGTTCCTGATAGTCGACATGGATGCTCAGCCGCTTGTCGCGGCGGATCGCCAGCGAATCGAGCTTCCCCTGCCCCTGCGCGGTGCCCCCCTCTGTCGGCACCTGACCGATCGCCTCGGCGACCAGCGAGCGGAAGCGGGGGCGAAGGACGAAATTCACCACTTTCTGATCGGCGCTATAGCCGTATTTCAGCGCGACTTCCTCGGGCAGGATGTCGACGCGCAGGATCGCCTCGGTCGGGAGGTCGCGGATTTCCTGGAAGCCCGCGATGCGCCGCCCGTTGAGCAGCACGACGGGCGATCCGCCCCGACCGCTGGTCGTCTGGGGCGTCAGTTCGTTCAGCAGGTCGGAGACGGTGGAGACGCCATAGGACCGGATATCGGCGGGGCTGAGCTGTTGTTCGGGGGGAATGTCCCCGACCACCGCACCGGGTTCGCGCCGGGCGGTGACGACGACATCGCCCGCCTCTGCCTCTTCATCCTCTTCCTCCGGCTCTTGCGGGGCGGACGACGCGGCGCGCGCACCGCCCTTGGCCGCCGGGGCCATGGCGTTCGGAGATGCCGGGGCGTTGGTGGTCGTGGTCACCTGCTGCGGCGTCGCGGCCGAAGGCGTTGCGGCGGGCTGCTCGGGCGTTTGCGGGGTGGACGCGACCTGTGCCTGTGCGATTGCCGGCATCGCGCTCGCCAGCATCAACCCTACCCAAAGTCGCATCATCCGTCCCTTTGAACCCATATCCTCGTGGAATGGGCGTTAGAACGCATTTGTCGCACGATTATACCGCGCCATGACAAATGTCGGGACGATGGGAATGGCCGTTCGGAAACGACCGCCCGGGCCCGGCCCAAGGCGGTCGTCGATATGTCAGCCCGCAAAGGCCTTTTCGATCACATAGGCCCCCGGTTGTGCGTTCGAGCCTTCGGGAAAGCCCATCTCCTCGAACCTGGCGCCCAGCGACTTGATCATCTCCATGCTGCCGCACATCATGATCCGGTCGGTTTCCGGGTTGAAGCCATGCGCGCTGGGCAGACCGGCGAACAGCCGGCCGTCATCGATCAGCGCGTCGATGCGCCCACTCGTATGGAAGGGCTCGCGCGTGACGGTCGGGACATAGTGGAACTTCTCCGCCGCGACCTCGCCGACCAGCGGATCGTCGGCCAGCTTGCCCGCCAGTTCGTCATGGAACGCCAGATCGCTGACCCGGCGAACCGAATGGACGATGACGACCTCGTCGAACATGTCATAGATATCGGGATCGCGCGCGACCGACAGGAAGGGTGCCAGGCCCGTGCCGGTCGACAGCATGAACAACCGCTTGCCGGGCAGCAGCGCGTCGGCGACCAGCGTGCCGGTCGGCTTGCGCCCGAGATAGATCTGGTCGCCCGGCTGCACCTTTTGCAGCTTGCTGGTCAGCGGACCGTCCTGAACCTTGATCGACAGGAAATCGAGCTTCTCGTCATAGGACGGGCTCGCCACCGAATAGGCGCGGAGCAGCGGTTTGCCATTGTCGCCCCGCAGCCCGATCATCACGAACTCGCCCGAGCGGAAGCGGAAGCTGTCGGGGCGCGACACCGAGAAGGAGAACAGATGCTCGTTCCAGTGATGGACGCTCTGAACCGTCTCGACGCTCAGTGCGGCGGTCGGGGTCAGTTCGGGCAGGGCAGTATCGGTCGACAACCTCAAAACTCCTTTGCATCCCGCCCCCGCCGATCGATCGGCGGGCGGGACGGACACGTCATATGTGAATGAATCGGATGCGCCCTTACCAAGAATAGCGCAGGCTGCCTACAAAGGTCCGTGATGCCCCGTAATAGCAGCCATTGTTGAAGAAGCAGCTGGTGATGTGCCGCTTGTCGAACAGATTGGCGACATTGGCGGTGAGGCTAAGCCCCTCCATCGCCGGGCTGACGCGTCCCAGATCGTAACCGAGCATCAGGTCGGCCAGCCAATAGTCGGGCGACTGGAACCGGCGGGGCACCGTCTTGCCCGCCACCACCGGGGTTGCCGTGCCGTCCGATTCCCCGACATAGCGAACGCCCGCGCCCAGGCTGAACCCGCCCAGCGCGCCGCCCGTGCCCGCCTTGCCCAGATCATAGGACAGGAAGCTCGACGCGCTCCATTGCGGCACGCCCAGCGGCCGGGTGCCGGTGACACCGCTCAACTGGTCGCCGGTGCCGACCACCGGCGATCCTTGCGTCACGCGCGGATCGGTATAGGTCGCCGCCACCGTCACGTCGAAACCCGGGGCCAGGGTTCCGCGCCCGTCCAGTTCGATGCCGCGGATCGCGACCTCGCCGATCTGCACCTGCGAGTTGGTGGGGATATTGCCGGTGCCCGCGCGCGGATCGGCGACCGGCACGTTGCGGCGGCGCAGGTCGAAGGCGGACAGGGTGAACAGCGCGGTCGTGCCGCGCGGCTGATATTTCAGGCCCGCCTCATATTGGCGGCCGGTGACGGGGGTGAAGTTGCGTCCGTCCCAGGTGCTGCCGGTCTGCGGCTCGAAGCTTTCCGAATAGCTGACAAAGGGGGCCAGGCCGAACTTGGTCTCGTACAGCGCACCCAGCCGGGTGGTGAAGGCGGTCTGGTGCAGGCGGCTGACCACGTTGGTGTTCAGATTCTGCGTCGTCTGGTTGTACGTGTCCCAGCGGCCGCTGGCTATCAGTTGCAGCCCGCCGATCGCGATCTGGTCCTGAAGATACACGCCCACCTGATCGCGCTTGGTGAAATTATGGGTCTGGGTCAGTGCGAAGCTCGGCAACGGTACGCCGTAAACCGGCGCGAAAAGGCTGAGATTGGAGATGTTGAACACCGGATTGGCGTTCGTCCCGGTGTAGAATCCCTGGTAATTCTCGCCCCGGTTATACTGCCAGTCGATGCCGCCCAGGATGGTGTGCGACACGGGGCCGGTATCGAGCTTGCCGACCAGATGGTTGTCGATGGTGAAGGTCTGGAACGCCTCGTCCGACCCGCCGCCGCCACGTTGCAGGGTCGAGAAATCGCTGTTGGCGTTCGCCCCCGTGCCGCGCGTCACGAAGCTCGATCCGTAGATTTGCCGATAATGCAGGGCGATCGCCAGATAGCGCGCATTGGTGGTCCAGCTCAGCCGGTCGGTCAGGTCGTGGCGGAACAGGATGGTCGCCGATTTCTGGGTCCGGTCGAACGCCTCATAGGAGGGCTCGGACGTGTTGAAGTCGACCGGAAGCGTCCCGAACGGGTTGGGCAGCACCGAGCCATAGACCGGCACCCCGCTATACGACCCCGATTCGGGATCGCGCTGATAGTTGAGGATCAGGGTGATGCTGGTCGCCTTGTCGGGCGCGAAGGTCAGCATCGGGCGCGCATAGTAACGACGGTTGGCGGTGTATTTGATGAACCCGTCCGACTCCTCCGCGCCCGCGATCATGCGGAACAGCCAGCGATCATCGGCATCGAGCGGCTGGTTCACGTCGATGCTGGAGCGCAGCAGCGCGTAATTGCCCGCCGCCAGCTCGATCCGGCCGCCCGCACCGGCATAGGGCAGTTTGCTGGTCAGGTTGATCAGCCCGCCCGGCGTGCCCGAGCCATAGGTGACGCCCGCCGGACCCTTCACCACATCGACCGACTCGACGAGATGGAAATCGATCTGCGGGCTGGCATAGACGCCGCCGAGCAGCCGCATCCCGTCCATGAACATGCCAGGCGCGAAGCCGCGCAGGTAAAGCTGGTCGTAGCGGGTCGCGACATTGCCGCGCTGATTCGGCGCGACGCCCGCGACATAGCCCAGCGCCTGGTTGATCGACAGCGCGTTGCGCCGGGTCAGTTCCTCCTGGTCGATGACGGTGATGCTTTGCGGCGTCGCGATCAGCGGCACGTCGGTCTTGGTGCCCGATGCCGCGCTCTTCTTCTCCCGCTGCCCCTCGACCACGACCTCTTCGCTGCGCAGCCGCTGCTGATCGTCCTCGACCGGATCGGTCGCGGCCAGCGCGGGGGCGGCATGCCCCAGGACGGTGCCCGTGGCACAGGCCGCCAGCAGCAGCCTGCTCATCGTCGCCGCGCGAAATCCCCGCATGTTTTCCCTAACCCTGCTATTGATAGTGACTCTCAAATTCTGCTAGAGGGATGGCATCGGGATGACAAGGGGAAAGCGCCGGTGGCGTCGCGCCAGGTGATTGACGGACAGGCCGCTCGCGGTTGGCGGGCGGGCTTCGCCATGGGTTGGCGCTGGGTGACGGCGGTGCTCGGCGGCTATGGATTCACGGTCGCCGCCGCGATGCTGACCGCGCGGCTGCTGCCCGTGTCGGGGCCGCAATCGCGGGTCGAGGCGACCGGCTGGCCGATGCTGTTGTCCTTCCTCGTCTATGCCGGTGTCGGGCTGTGGGCGCTGCACGCGCTGCGGCTGACCCGTATCAGCGCGGTGGTCTGGGGCGGGACGCTGGTGATGGCGGCGCTGCTCTGGTGGCTGGGGGTGCGCGCATGAGCGGGATCGCCGCATCGGCGCAACGCGGTCTGCGTCAGACCATGGCCTGGGCGCATGGCTGGCTGGGGCTGATCGCCGGGTGGATCCTGTTCACCATGTTCCTGACCGGCACCTCGGCCTATTTCCGGCCCGAGATCACCCAATGGATGCAGCCCGAAATCCGCGCCGAGGCCGCCCCCCCGGCGCAGGCGGCGACCTCGGCCATCCGCTACCTGACGCGGACCGGGCCGGATGACCTGCAATGGTATATCTTTCTGCCCGACGAGCGGACGGTCGCCACCCGCGTCTTCCGCATGCCCGCCAAGCCCGACCGCAAGGGGCGCGGCGACGAACTGGATCTCGATCCCACCAGCGGCGCGCCCCTCGCGGCGCGCGAGACGCGCGGGGGCGAGCATTTCTATCGCTTCCATTTCCAGCTTCAGCTCCCCTATCCCTGGGGGCGCTGGCTGGCGGGGCTGTGCGCGATGGCGATGCTGGGCGCGATCATTTCGGGCGTCATCACCCATAAGCGCATCTTCGCCGACTTCTTCACGCTACGCTGGAACAAGGGGCAACGGAGTTGGCTCGACGCCCATAACGTCACCGCCGTTCTCGGCCTGCCCTATCATGCGATGATCACCTATACCGGGCTGATCGCCCTGATCACCATGTACATGCCCTGGCCGGTGCTGATGAACTACGCCAAGCCCGCGCAGTTCATGCAGGCCGCCTATGGCGCGCCCGAGGACGTGCCGGCCAGCGGCGTGCGCCGTCCGCTGGTCGCGATCGCGCCGCTGGTCCGCGATGCCGAGCACCGGCTGGGCGGCCCCGCCACCCGTCTCATCATCGCCAATCCCGGCGACGGCGCCGCGCGCGTGACGATCGCCCGCGCGACCAGCCGCGATCTCAACCCGCGCACGCCCACCGCGACCTATGACGGGGCGACCGGCGATTTCCTCGGCCGCAGCGGACAGTCCGTCCCCGCCATTTCGACGGCGGGCGTCCTGCTGGGCCTGCACCTCGCGCAATTCGCCGGACCGGCGTTGCGCTGGGCCTATTTCATCATGGGGCTGACGGGGGCGGCGATGGTCGGCACCGGCCTTCTGCTGTGGACGGCCAAGCGGCGCAAGCCGGGCGCGGCGCCCTTTTTCGGGCTGAAGCTGGCCGAACGGCTGAACATCGCGGTGATCGCCGCCTTTCCCATCGGCATGGCGGCCTATCTTCTCGCCAACCGGCTGATCGCACCCCAGATGCCGGAACGGGCCACCATGGAAGTGTCGGCGATGTTCTGGACCTGGGGCCTGTTGTCGCTTGCCCAGCTCGGCCTGCCCGCGCGGCGCGCCTGGACGATCCTGTTCGGCATCGCCGCCGCCGCATGGGCCGCGATCCCCGTCATCAACGCGCTGACCACCACGCGCTGGCTGGTCCCCTCCCTGCTCGACGGCGATCACCTGTTCGCCGCTTTCGACCTCGCCTGCCTCGCCATCGGCATCGGCTTCGCCGCCGCCGCGCGGGTCAGCGCCCGTCCCGCCCCCCGTGCCCCCTCCCGGTCCCGCCGTTTTTCGGAGCCTGCCCATGCTTGATACGATTGCCCTGTGCTTTGTCGGCTTCTGGCTGCTCGCCGCCGGATCCTATCGCCATGCGCGCGATGCGGGGACACTGCACGATGCGCGGCTTCGCACCGGATTGAAGCTGCTGGGCGGTGCGGTGATGCTGCTGGCGCTGTCGGTCTGCGGAACGGCGATCACCGGCGAGCGGATCGTTCGGCTGCTGGGTGCGGCGTCGATCGCGGGCGTCGCGCTCAACCTCCTGCTGTCGGTGCGCGCCCATGCGGCCTTCGCGCCGCTGCGCGCGGTCAACCGGCTTGTGGATCGAACACGGACCAGCCGGTCCGCTGAACCAGCCGTTCGAGCGCCAGCGTACCAAGCTGTGAATTCCCGCGGGCGTTGAGGCCCGGCGACCAGACGGCGATCGAGGCCCGGCCGGGCACGATCGCCAGGATGCCGCCGCCCACGCCGGACTTGCCCGGCAGGCCGACGCGGAAGGCGAACTCCCCCGATCCGTCATAATGGCCGCAGCTCATCATCAGCGCGTTGATCCGCCGCGCCCGCTGCGGTGACACGACCGAGCGCCCCGTCCCCGGATGGCGACCCCGCGCCATCAGATAGCGCCCGGCAAGCGCCAGTTGGCGACAGCTCATCGCCAGCGCGCAAAAGTGGAAATAGACGCCCAGCACCCGCTCGACCGGATGGTGGAGATTGCCGAAGGCGCGCATGTAATGGGCCAGCGCCTGGTTGCGATGCCCCGTCTCCATTTCGGCCTGCGCCACGGCGGCATCGATGACGATATCATCCTCTCCGGTCAGCGCACGGACGAAGCGCAGCATCTCGCCGATCGCCTCGCGCGGCTCGTACCCGCCGAGCAGCACATCGGCGACCACGATCGCGCCCGCATTGATGAAGGGGTTGCGCGGGATGCCGCTCTCGGTCTCGAGCTGGACGATGGAATTGAACGCGGTGCCCGAGGGCTCACGCCCCACCCGCCGCCATAGCTGGTCGCCGACCGCCCCCAGGGCCAGGGTCAGCGCGAACACCTTGGAGATGCTCTGGATCGAGAAGCTCTCCTCGGCATCGCCCGCCAGATGGCATTGGCCGTCCGCCTCGACGATCGCGATGCCGAAGCGGCGCGGATCGATTCCCGCAAGCGCCGGGATATAATCGGCCGGCTTGCCCCGGTCGGGGGCGTCCGCCATTTCGGCGGCGATATCGGCGACGATCGCGGACAGGTCCATGGTCCCGTCGTGCCGCGCGGACGGCGCTTTGTCGAGCGCCGCGAACCCGTCACAAACCCCCGCTAGGGAAGCGTCGCTTCCTCCCCAGCACGACAACGGATCGCGATTCACCATCATGCGCGACAGGGACATCGCCCCGCCCGCCCCCGGCTTCTGGATCCTCGCCAGTGTCGAGGGATGGGAGCGATTCGCGATCCAGGGCGCAAAGTCGCTCCTGACCCTGTTCCTGCTGACCGATCTGCTCCGGCCCGCCGCCATGCCGGTCCTGGGCCTGGCCACCCTGCGCGCGGCGATCGAGGGGATGACGGGCACCCGGGGCGACATCGCCTTCGCCTCGCAACTCTATGGCCTGTACGGCGCCTTCACCTATCTGGTCCTGCCGCTGGGCGGATGGATGGCGGACCGCGGCGGGCGGCGGCGGGTCGCGATGATGCTGGGTGCAGGGTTGATGGCAGGCGGGCTGATCGCCTTGAGCGGGCGGAGCCTCGCGCTGGCCGGCCTGGGGCTGATGATCGGCGGGATCGGGCTGCTCAAGGGCAACCTGGCCGCCGAGGTAGCGGCGTTGCGCCGGACCGGGAATGGCGAGCGGCTGTTCGCCGCCTATCTGGCCTGTCTGAACGGCGGCGCGCTGCTCGGGCCCCTGCTTTGCGGCTGGCTGGCGGCGCGCAGCGGGTTCGGCGCGGCCTTTGGCGCGATGGCGGCGAGCATGGTCGTCGCCATCCTGCTGCTCCGCACCGCGCCGCGCGTGACGCTGCCCGCCGCCGCACCGACCGGCGGCGGCGCCATCGACTGGGGGCGGGTGGTGCCCGCCATCGTCGCGGTGACGTTATGTTTTTGCGCCTATGAGCAATTGACCAACATGGTGCTCGTCTGGGCGCGGGCGCGGGTCGACCTGAGCATCGATGGCTTTGCGGTGCCGCCGGGCTGGCTGGCGGCGGCGGACGGTCTGTTCACCATCACCCTCGCCATGGGGGCCTATCGGCTCTGGCCATGGCTCGCGCGGGGCGGGCACGAACCCGCGACCGGCCTCAAGCTGGCACTGGGCGGGGTGGCGATCGCGCTGGCCTATGTCTTGCTCGCATGGCTCTCGACGGCGGCGGGGTTGGTGGCACTGGGGGGACCGCTCGCGGCGATCCTGCTGCTTTCGCTCGGGGTCGTGCTGTCCTGGCCCTCGGCGCTGGCGATCGTCACCGCCGCCGCGCCGCCCGCGCGCCGGGGCCTGATGACCGGCCTGTTCTATCTCCACGGCTTCGTCGCGCATCTGGTCGTGGGACAGCTCGGCACGCTCTACCCGGTGATGAGCCAGCCGCGATTCTGGCTGCTCCATGGCGGACTCGCGCTGGCGGGCGCGGCGGTGGCGCTGACGACCCTTCGCGGTCAGGCGACCACCACGTCCACCGCCGCCAGCGCCTCGGCATAGGCATCCGGCAACGGCACATCGGTCACCAGCATGTCGATGCCGTCGAGCGCGGCGACCTGCACCGTGCCGTGGCGGTCGAACTTGCTGTGATCCGCCGCGATGATCGTGCGGCGCGACCGGGCGATCATCATCCGGCACACCGCCGCCTCGCCCGCATGATAATCGGCAAAGCCATGGTCGAGATTGACCGATTCCACCGACAGGATCGCCAGGGACGGCGTGAACATCGCCAGATAGTCGCGCGCCGTCGCGTCGAAACAGGCGCTATATTCGTAATCCAGCTCCCCCCCGGCCAGCAGCACGCGGTTATCGCCCCGCCCGCCCAGTTCAGCCGCGACGCCCACCGCATTGGTGATCACGGTCAGCCGCTGGTGATCGCGAAGCGCGCGCGCGACATAATGGCCGGTCGTGCTGGCATCGATATAGAGCGTCTGCCCATCGGCGACGATCCGAGCCACCGCGCCCGCGATCCGTTGCTTGGCCTCGGCATGGCGTTGCAGGCGGGTGGCGAAAGACCCCTCGGTCTCCACCTTGGCCAGACGCACCGCGCCGTGGGCGCGCACCACCGCGCCCGATGCCTCCAGCACGCGCAGCTCGCGCCGTATCGTCTCTTCCGAAACCGACAGCGCCTCCGCCAGATCGCCGATGCCGCGGAAACTCCCCTCTCCCAGAAGCGCCACGATCTCGTGTTGGCGGCGCTGGCGTTTCATCATGGTCTGCGGTTCCTCTTTGGCGGCCCATGCTAGTGGCCCCCATAATCCGGTCAATCGGCGCGACATTCCCGCACAAAGACGCCGATGGCGTGTGACGGCCATCGGCGTGGAGGTGCGATCCGATGCCGCTGGGGGGCGGGCACCGGATCGGGGGAGGCGGGAAAGTCTAGAAGGCGTAGGTCAGGTTGAGCATGTAGATGCGCCCGGTTTCGACATAACCGCCCTTGCGGTCATTCGACAGATCCGCCTTGCGCTCGCTGGTCGTCGCCCAATAGCTGTGCTCGTTGAACAGGTTCTGCACCGAGGCGCCCACCGTCAGGCCCGAGGGCAGCGTATAGTTGACGATCAGGTTGGAGATGGTCGTCGGCTGGATATAGGTGTCCGGCCGGCTGGAGCGCAGATCATAGAGACGGTCGCCGGTATAGTTGTAGTTCCACTCCGCCGCGAACCCGCCATGGCTGTAGAACAGCGCGGCATTGTACATCACCTCGGGCGCCTGGGTCATGCGCTGTGAACGGGTCTGGCCGTTGACGAAGACATTGGCCTGGGCCTTTTGCAGCGTCACATTGGCCTGAAGCCCCAGACCATCGAGCAGCCCCGGCAATCCCTTGAGCGAATAACGGCCGAAGAATTCGACGCCATAGATCTTGCCGGTGGCGTTGGTGGTCAGGCTCGACACCTCGACGCCGCCCTGCTGTTCGGACTGCGGATTGCCCCAGATGTTGTAATCCCCGGTCGCATTGGTCGTGCCGGTGGCGAACAGGACATGGTTCAGCTTTTTGTAGAAGGGGCTGACCGAGAAGAAGTCGGTGCCCTGCCCCTTGATCTCCAGCGACGTGTCGTAGTTCCACGAAGTCTGGGCATCGAGATTGGGGTTGGGGATGAACACCCCGGTCACCTCGCCCAGGTCGTTGCGCGACACCCGGGTCGGCCCGAGCAGCAGGTCGAAGGCCGGTCGCGAATAGCTTTTGCGGATCGAGGCGCGGATCACCATGCTGTCGTTGTACCGGTAATTGGCGATGACGCTGGGCAGCCACTGGTCATAGTTGCGGCTGGAGGTCGCGAACTTGCCGCTATCGTTGCCCTGGTCCTGCCAATAGGTGCCCTTGAACCGATTATATTCGTACCGCACGCCCGGCACGACCTGAAGATCGCCGAACTGCAACGTCGCCATGACATAGCCCGCCAGCCGGTTCTCGCGCCCGTCGAGGCGGTTTTCCTTGAGCTTCACGGGATCGAGACCGGCGATCTTCGGCGTCGAGAGCTGCGCCACCTGATTCTCGATATAATCGGTGTCGATCAGGAAGATCGGCACCTGCGCGGCATTGTTCATGAACCCGCCCAGCAAGCGCCCGGGCAGCGAGGTCAGCGCAGGGCCGGTCGCGGCGTAGCGCGGCGAGTTGCTGCCATCCGCATTGGGGAAGGTATATTGCAGCGCGCCGTCATCGCCCAGCGCGTTGGCATAGCGCTTGGCATCCTCGACCTTCGCGCCGGCCGAGATCGAGACCAGCCCCTGGTCGGCATGATGCCAGGTCGTGTCGAACTGGCCCTCCAGGCGGCGTTCCCAGCTATTCTCGAACTGCTGGGTCACGTACCATTGCTTCAGCTTGGACAGATCGGTCAGATAGGCGCGCGCGGCGTCGGTCAGCACGACCTGCGGAAAGGTGCGGTTCCCGATCGAGGTGACCATGCGGTATGCCGCGACGCCCGTATTGTCGGCGGTCCCGATATAGGGACGCCCGGCAAAGCCCGCCTGGATGCGCAGCGGATAATCCTGCGACCCGCGCGAGAAGGCGCCGTGATAGTCGAAGGTGAAGTCACCCGAGCGCGTCTGGCCGCCGACCTTGGTGGTGACCAGCTCCTGGTTGCTGTGCTCGGTGCGGAAATAATGCGTCGCGGTCAGGCCATAATCGGCGCGATAGCCGGCGGCATCGTACGAGCCCTTGTTGGGGTTCGGGTTGATCTGGTCGGGGGCGAGGCTGGTCTGGCGTAGCGCGGTCTGGTCCATCCAGCTTTTGAGGCCGTACCGGCCATAGGTGGAGTGCCAGTAGAGGTCGGTCCCCTCGCCCTTCCAGTCGATATTCAACGTTCCGCCCATCCGCTCGATGCGGTTGCGGAAGGACTGCCACTGCACGCCGCGCGGAAACAGATTGTCCAGATTGTCGCGGATCATGCCGGAGATGTTATTGTTATACTTCTCCCAGTCGTGCTGCATCGCGGTCGATTCGCCCAGCACGTGCTTCAGCCCGTAATAGGCCGAGGCATAGACGCCGAGATTGCCGAAGCGCTGCGCGGTCTCGACCTGCGCGGTGCCGCCCCAGGGATCCTGCCGACGCGCATCCGCCCGACCGGCGAGCTGGCCCTGAAGACGGATCTGCGTGCGATGATCGGGCAGGTCGAAGGCCGTGATCGGCACCATGTCGATGATGCCCGCGATCGCATCGCCGTCGAACCGCGCGGTCGGCGCCTTGTCGACGCGCACCGTCTGGAGCGAGAAGGGCGACAGCAGGTTCATCGAGATGGCGCGGGTGCGCGCATCGGTCTGCGCCAGCCGCACACCATCGAGCGAATAGGCGTTGTACGAGGTGTCGAGCCCCCGGATCGAGACATATTGCGCCTCGCCCGTCGCCGCCGCATTGCGCGACTGGTCGACCGACGAACTGATGCCCGGCAGGCGGGTCAGCAGGTCGGCCAGATTCTGCTGCGGCTGAAGGCGCAGTTCCTCGCCCGAGACGACCGTGGCCAACGACTGGCTGCGAAGCTGTTCGTCCTGCGCGTCGACGATCGCCTGGCGGTGCCCCTTGACTACCACATCCTCGCCGACCTGCGGATCGGTATCGGCGACCACCGGCTCGGCCGCGGGCGCGATCGGATCGGCGGCCAGCGCCGGCACGGCGAAAGAGAGGGCGGCGGCGGTGCCGCACAAAAGGCGCACGACATGCGCCCGCCGGAAAGAAGCGGTCATGAAAGTCCCCTGGGTATGTGATGGCGGCGCCCCCCGGACGCCTTCGACGGCTCCGCTAGAGACGGGTCGTGACAATCCGATGACTTATTGACCGATTTTTGATGACATCTGGGGAATTACGGCATTCCCCTGCGCCATTCATGATGGACTTTGCACGATGTCACGGCTTTGACGCGGACATCGTCCAGATAGCCGGGATGATGACTCTTCCCGCCCGCTTCCACGGCCTGCGCCGCGCATGGCTCCTGGCCGCCCTCGCACTGGCCTCCCCTGTCGCGGCCCGATCCACCGGGGGGCTGACGCTGGACCGCGTGGTCGTGCTGATGCGCCATGGCGTACGCGCGCCGCTCGACGGCGAGGTTCCGCACGGCACCCGCACCGCCCGCCCCTGGCCGCGCTGGTCGACGCCCGAGAGCCAGCTGACCCCGCGCGGGGCCGCCGCGCTCGCCGTCGAGGCGCGGGCCGACCACAGCGATTGGGTCGCGCGCGGCCTGCTGCCCGCAACGGGCTGTCCCGCGCCCGGCAGCATCCGTATCCGAACCAACAGTTCATCGCGCACCATCGCCAGCGGACGCGCCTATGCGGAGGCTCTCGCCCCCGGCTGCGCCTTGCGCGTGGACCATAATCCCGAAGGACAGGTCGACCCGCTGTTCGAGCCGCTGCGCGCCCGCGCGACACCGTTCGATGCGGCAGCGGCGGTGGCGGATATCGACCGCTTCACCGGCGGGATGGACGCGCTGGTCGCGCGGCATCGGCCCGCGCTTCGGCTGCTCGACTCGGTGCTGGGGTGCAACGATCCGAAGGGATGCGATCCGGGGGGCGTGGCGCGCCTGACACCCTCGGCGGACGGACAGGGCATCGACCTGACGGGGCCGATCCGCACCGCCTCGGGCACCGCGCAGGTGCTGCTCCTGCAATATGCAGAAGGACTGCCCCCCTCGGTCGGCGGCGCGGCGGTGGATGGGGCGATGCTCCGACGGCTGGGCGAACTGCATGCCGCGCTGTTCGACGTCTATTCGCGCTCGCCCTATATGGCCGCGCACCAGTCGGCGGTGTTCGGGCGGCACATGATCGCCGCGCTGACCGAACCCCATGGCCCCAGGCTCGACATGCTGGTCGGGCACGACACCAACGTCACCGCGCTGGCCGCCCTGCTCGGCTTCGATCTGGTCGCGCCCGGCTATGCGATCAACGATGCCGCGCCGGGTGGCGCGATCCTGATCGAGCGGTGGCATAATGCGGCGGGCAAGGCATTCGTCACCCTGTCCTATCGCACCCAGTCGCCCGACCATATCCGCGCGCGGGATACCGGCGTCACCGTCACCCCGGTCCATGTCCCGGGCTGTCCCGACGCGGCCCCCTGCCCGCTCGACCGCTTCGTCCACCTGTTCGAGGCGCGGCTGGCGCGATAGGATCGGGCGACCTTGCCAGCGCAATTTTGCTCGATAGGGCAGGATGCGTCTGTGGTTTGGAACGACTCGATGAGCCTGCACCTGATTCTCGTCGATGACGATCGTGACTTTGCCGAGGGGCTGTCGGCCGAACTGCGCGCGCGCGGCCACCGGGTCGAGCATGTCGACGACGGTCGACAGGCGCTCGCCGCGATCGACCGCGAGCAATATGACGCGGTGATCCTCGACCGGATGATGCCCCGGCTCGACGGGCTGTCGGTGGTGGAGGCGTTGCGCGCGGGCGGGATCACCGTGCCGGTCATCATGCTGACCGCGCTGTCCATGTCGTCGGACAAGGTCGAGGGGCTGGAGGCCGGAGCGGACGATTATGTCGTCAAGCCGGTCGATGCGCTGGAACTGAACGCCCGCATCCAGGCGGTACTGCGCGGCCGACGCTGGACCAGTCGCGACGGCGACACGATCCGCGTCGGCGACATCGTGGTCAGCCCGACCAGCTTTCGCGCCTGGCGGGCCGGGCAGCCGATCACGCTCGCCAATCTGGAATTGAAGCTGCTGACCGAACTGGCGCGCCATGCGGGCGAGGTCCTGACCCGTGCGATGCTGATCGAACGCGTCTGGGGCTATGATTTCGAGCCGGAAACCAACATCGTCGACGTCTATGTCCGCCGCCTGCGGGTGAAGCTGACCGAAAATGGCGGCACCGACCCGATCGAGACGGTGCGCGGGATCGGCTATTCGCTGAAACCATGATCGAGCGGGCGATCCGGCGGCTTTCCCTGCGCGGGCTGACGATCGGCGTCCTGCTGCTGTTCCTGGTCGCGACGATCGGTACCGGCGTCACCATCCTGACCGCCAACCGGATCGCCGTGGCGCGGCTGGCCGATCGGCGGATCGATGTGGTCGGCGACCTGCTGCTGGAGCGGGATGCGGGTGAAGGGATGATCGACACCCCCACCCTGCTCGCCCGGATCGCCACCTTGTCGCGCCAGCGCGATACCGGCGATATCGGCGTGCTGCTGTCCGATGCCGCCGGGCGGCGGCTGGGCGGCAATATCGTGCTGCGCCGGATGCTGCCGCCCGGGCGATCCGACCTGCGCGCGCATGACGGGATCATCGGCCTGTCGCATGGTCGCGCGCTGGTGCGTCAGGCCGGAAACGGGCGGTGGCTGACCATCGCGGCGGAGACCGAACCGTTCGATTCCTATCGCACGACGCGGACGCGCATCTATCTCATCGGCTTCGGGTCGATCATCCTGATCGTGCTGGGTGGCGTGATCGCCTTCGCGATGCTGGTCGGCCGCCGGATCGGCGATCTGCGTCGCACCGTCGATGCGATCATCGCCGGCGATATCCGCCACCGCGTGCCCGTGACCGGATCGGCCGACGAGTTCGACCGACAGGCCGCCGCCTTCAACCGGATGCTCGACCGCATCGGCGACCTGATGGACGCGATGCGCGGGCAGGCCAACGACATCGCGCACGACCTGCGCGCGCCGCTGGCACGTCTGCGGGGGCAATTGGCACGCATGGTCGAGGACGCCGCCGAGCCCGGACACGCCATGCGCGCGACCGCCGCGCTGGCGCAGTGCGACGCGCTGCTCGCGATGTTCGCCGCGCTGCTGCGCATCGCCGAGATCGAGGCGGGACATCGCCAGTCGGGTTTCGCCCCGCTCGACCTCGCCGCGCTGGTCGAGGAGACCGGGACGATGATGATCCCCGTCGCCGAGGAGGCGGGCCAGCGGCTGACGGTCCAGGTCGCGCCAAGCCCGATCCCGTTCACCGGCGACCGGCAGTTGCTGACCCAGGCGCTGGTCAACCTCATCGGCAATGCGATCAAATATGGCGTGCCCGGCGGTGCGATCCGGGTCTTGCTGGATCACGCCGATCAGCAATGGGTTCTGAGCGTCGCCGATGACGGCCCCGGCATCGCGCCCGAGGATCGCGCGCGGGCGCTTCGTCGCTTCGGGCGACTGGACCGGGCGCGGGGGTCGGCCGGGCACGGGCTTGGCCTGTCGCTGGTCGACGCGATCGCGCGGCTGCATCGCGGGCGGCTGGAACTGGGCGATGCGGAACCGGGCCTGATCGTCTCGATCCGGCTGCCGGTCCGCTGAACGATCGGACACAAAAAAGGGCCGCCCCGAAGGGCGACCCGCTGAGTTGGGGATTGGGACGTCAGGATCAGAAGCGAACCGTGCCCTCCAGGCCGATGGTCCGGGGCGGGTTGAAGTTCGCATAATCGCCCAGCGTCGCCGCATTCGCGGCCGAGCGGCGATAGATATAGGTGTTGTTGAGCAGGTTGCGGCTCCACAGCGACACCGTCATCTTGGTGCCGTTCCCGGTCAGCGGCAGATCGGCCAGCGCGATGCGACCGTTCATGACGAAGCTCTTGTCGGTGCGCGTCGTCTCGTTCTGGAAGCTGTAGACCGGATCGGCATAATTGCCATCCAGGTGGAAGCGGACCTTGGCCTCCGAACCCGGCAGCGGCACTTCGTAATCGACATAGGCCGAGGCGGCGTTGCGCGGCGTGAACACCACGAACACCTGGGTCAGCGCGTTGTTCAGGAACGGGTTCGGCGTCGCCGGAACATTGGTGTACGTGTACGCATAGGACGCGCCCACCGTCATCCCCTCGACCGGGTTGGTGGTGACGTCCGCCTCGATCCCGCGAATCTTGGACTTACCCGGCGCATTGCGGGTTTCCTCGGTGTGCAGGTTGTAGGTCGGGCTCGACGGATTGGTGTCGACATTGTCGAAGTCGATCTGCGTGCCGGTGCGGTCCATGATGTATCCGGCCAGGTTCAGGCGAACGCGGCGGTCGAACAGGTCCATCTTCGACCCGATCTCATAGGACTTGACCGCTTCGGGACCAAAGGCGGCGAAGGTCTGCGACCGGTCGTTGGCACCGCCCGCGCGGTAGCCGGTCGAGTATTTGGCATAGAGGTGGATCGTGTCGGTCGCGTCGAACGCCGCGGTCACCATCGGATCGAACCGGTTGTTGTCGAAGGTGAAGGGGAAGTTGGTCGACTTGCCCTGCACCAGATACAGCGTGCCGTTGCGCTTGTCGTGGGTGTAGCGACCGCCCAGCGTCAGGTGGAAGGCGTCGAAGCCCGCCGGGGTATAGGTCCCCTGCGCGAAGGCGGCATAGCTGTACGCCCGCGCGAAGCTGCCGCGCTGGTAGAGGAACGAACCCGGTGCCCAGCCCTGGTTGCCCGAGGTGATGGTGCCCAGCGCGGTCTGCGACAGGATGGTGTAGCCGGTGCCGTCCGCATTCCACTGGTTGGTCGACGGGGTCGCCGCCGTTTCGCGGGCGTTTTCGGTGAAGTAATAGAGACCGGCGACATAATCGAACTGCGGCAGGCTGCCGACCGCCTGGAATTCCTGGCTGAACTGGTGCTGCTGCATGAAGGACAGGCTGTAGCGGCTGAACTTGCCGTTCGGCAGGAAGACGGTGCGGTGCGCGCCGCCCGAATTGTCCCACTGGTCGGTCGAAACGCCGCGCCATGCGGTGATCGAGCGCAGCTCCAGGCCCGGCGCGACGTCATAGTTCAGCTTGGCCGAGAAGCCATGGGTGCGGTCCAGGCTGTATTGCTGCGGCACGCCGATATCGGCGGTCTTCATGCGGTTGTCGCCCGACACTACGACCAGCGGCGACAGGGGGGCGATGGTGCCCGAGGGCAGCTTGCCGCCATTGGCGTTGATCTGCGCGATCGTCGCGACCGGCAGGCCACGCGGGTTGTAATTGACCAGTTGGCTGTAGAAGGGCGTGTTCTCGTCCTTCGCCTGGTCATAGGACAGTTCGGCCGAGAAGCCGTCGACCGGCTTCCACACCGCGGCGACATGGCCGCCGACGCGGTTGAACGCGCCCCAGCCCATGCTGCCGGGCAGCGGGTTCTTCACGAACGGATTCTGGTGCTGGATCACGCCGTCCAGCTTGATCGAGATATTGTGGAATTCGGGGAGGTTGAGATGGGCCGCCGTGTTGTACGCCCCGTAATTGCCGAACCCGGCGGTCAGCGCGCCGCCAAGTTTGCCGGTCGGCTTGGCCGTCACGATCGACAGCGCGCCACCCTCGGTATTCCGGCCGAACAGCGTGCCTTGGGGCCCGCGCAGCACCTCGACGCGCTCGATGTCGAACAGCGCGGCGTTCAGGCCCTGCGAGCGGCCGATATAGACGCCATCGATATAGACGCCGACGCCGGTGTCGCGCGCGGTCTGGTTCTGGTCGAAGGGCACGATGCCGCGAATGCCGACGGTCAGCGCGGACTGGCGCGCCTCGAAGGTGGCGACGCGCAAGGACGGCACGGTGCCGTCGGCCAGGTCGAGCAGGCTCTGGACGTGACGGTCCTTCAGCACGGTCGGATCGATGACCGAGATCGCGATCGGGGTCTTTTGCAGGCTGGTCTCGCGCTTGGTGGCGGTCACCACGATGTCCTGCAACTGGCCCGGCTCCTCGGTCGGACCGGCCGCAGGCGCCGGATCGGCGGCCGCGGCAGCAGTGGCGGGCGGCGTGACCGGATCGACCGGCTTGGCGTCGGCGGCAAGCGCAGGCGCCGCCGCGACGGTCAGAAGCGCGGTTCCACCCAGCAGGGTCGCGCGAACGAAATTGGTCTTCATGATGGTTATTATCCCTATCCCCCGATCGACCTTCCGGTCGTCGCTGGCCGCGCGGATAGGGATTGTCCAAGAAGCTGGTGTTACGCTTTCATGACCCAGCCGGACTTGTTCATTTCATGTTCGGTTCATCCTCGTCACCCCGGGCCGGGGCGGAGGGCGCGGATCCGCTGCTCTGGCGGATCAATTCCATCTTCTGGGGCGGGGTGCCGATTTCGATCCCCTTGCCCCGCAGCGCCGCCAGGAGCGAGAACAGGACCGCACTGCGCGTACCATAGGCCGCGCGCGGGCTGTCGACATGGGCAAGACAGTTGAAGTGGATGCGCCCGTCGGCGATCGAGTCGATCAGGGCCTTGGGGGCCGGATCGGCCAGCACCGCGGCTTCGGCCGTGAAACAGTCGAGCACGATCTGGCGCACCATGTCGGCATCCGACTCGATCGGGACCGAGAACTGGATCTGGAGGCGCCCGAGCGGCGCGGCCAGCGTCTTGTTGAGCACCGATTTGGTGATCAGCTCGGAATTGGGGACGATCAGCGTCGAATGGTCGGCCAGTTCGATCTCGGTCGATCGCACGCTGATCCGCTTCACATCGCCCTCGTCGGTGCCGACGCGGATCAGGTCGCCGATCTTGATCGGCCGCTCCGCCAGCAGGATCAGGCCGGAGACGAAATTCTGGGTGATCGCCTGGAGGCCGAAACCGATGCCGACCGACAGGGCCGACAGCAGGAGCGCGATCCGCTCCACCCCGATGCCCAGCGAGGCCAGTGCCCAGATGACGGCCAGCGCGATGCCGATATAGCGTGCGACCAGGCTGACCGAATTGCGCCCCGATCCGTCGAGATCGGTGGCGGGCAGATAGCGATGCTCCAGCCAGCGCATGAAGGCGCGGACCAGCCCCAGCCCGACGAACAGCACCGCCAGCCCGCGCAGGATCGCGCCGGGCGAAATCCAGACATTGCCGATCTTGATGCCGTCCGCGACGCTGGCGACCTGATCGAAGATCGCCCCCGGATCGCCGCTCGCCCCGAACGGGCGTAGCAGCAGGCCCAGCACGACCAGCACCAGGACCAGCCGGACCAGCCCCGACAGGACCAGCCCGAACTGGTCGACCATGCTGCCCCGCACGCCGAGCGCCCGGGTCAGGGTGATGCCAACCTTGCTGTCGCGTACGAAGACCGTGGTGGCGATATCGTCCGCCGCGACCAGCATCAGATAGAGCGCCGAGCCGAGCAGCACGGTCCACCCGATCATCATCGCCACGAACCAGCTGAACCATATATAGCCGATCGCCAGCGCCAGTCCCGCGACGCCGACCGCGATCCAGGCGACCAGCGTGGCCACGCTCAACCCCGCGCTGACCCCCGCATTCTCCACCTCTTCGCCTTCGGCCCGCCGGGCGCGCAACCGGCCCAGCACGACCAGCGTCGCGACGATCAGCATCAGATGGAGCAGCGCCTCGGTGGCCTGGGTCGCGACCAGCGCGCTCCGGCTGCTGCCGATCGCACTCTCGAACGACCCGATGATCGCGGTGCTGAAGGTCAGCAGCGTCAGGAACCAAGACAGCGGGCGCAGGCTGTTGGCGGTTTCGTCGTCAATCGGCGCGATCCGCCAGGATGGCTGGCTGCGCATCAGGACCGCGCCGGTCACCGCTGCGGTGAATCCCGCCACGCCCGAGGCGAAAACGAAACCGTCGAGAAAGCCGCTCCACCGCTGCGGCAACAGGCCCGACCAGCGCAGCCCCTGGACGAAGACGAACGCCGCGGCGAGCGGACAGAGCGTCCCGACCGCGACCCGCCAGAAGGTGTTGGCCGAACGGCGCACCCGGCTGGGCGGGGCCTCCGCGATCAGCCGCCGTTGCACCAGCCTATGCGCGCCCAGCCGGACCGGGCCGAGCAACAGGATCGCCAGCGCGAAGCCCAGCATCGCATGCCACGGAATGCCGCCGCGCCACTGGCGCGACACCTGCTCGCCGCCCTGTTGCAGGAACAGGCCGACCCGACGCAGGTCGCGCGGCGCCTGGTCCAGCACGATGCTCCAGAAGGCGGGGCTGAGCGGGGACGGCACCTTGGACGACAATTTCTGGTTGAACTGCTCGGCCTGGCCGCGGTCGATCTCGTCGACAAGCTGGCCCGCCTCCACGCTCGCCAGCCGCCCGCGCTTGATCGCCGCGTCGAGGGTTGATCGCAACGCGGTCAGCGTCTTGCGCTGGGCACGAACCTCGGGTGCCTCGATCTCGCCGGGGGTCACGGTGCCGAGCCCGGCGATCCGCGCATTGACCAGCGCCAGTTGCTCGGTCAGCGTGTTGACCGCCTGGGTCGTGGCGTCCTGCGCGCCCTGCGCGCGGTCCCGCAAGGCGCGACGATCGCCGTCATCGACCTGGGCGTCGAGCGCGCGGTCGACCGCGCGGACGTCCAGCTCGGCCTGCGCGATCCTGTTCGACGAGTCGCTCACCGGATCGCCCTGCGCCTGCGCCTGCTGCCCGGAGAGTAGCAGGACGGCGAGCCACAGCATCATCGTCCGGGCGACGAACCGGTGGAGCGGAAACCGGGGGAGCGGGACGGGGAACGGCATGGGGTGAGGCATCGGCCCGAGATGAAATGGCAACCGCCGGTTCCATACCTTCCCCGACACGCCGAGGCGAGAGGCGCCAGTCGGAAACCTCCGCGCCCCATTTGCCACTGAATCCGAATTCGTGTGTATCTGGGAGCCCGCGCCGTCCGGGATCGTTGGAAACGATCGGGATTTTGAACGCATGAACGATCTGGCCACGCTCAATGGACAAGCTGTCCCCCCGACGCCGCAACCGGGGAGTTCCGGGGCGGCCGGCCTGCGCGACGCGCATGTGCTGGCCGGGATCAACCGTATCCTCCAGGAAGCGCTGAGCGCTTCGACCGAGGAGGAACTGGGGAAACTGTGCTTGACGGTCGCCGAGGATCTGACCGGCGCCGAATTCAGCTTCTTCGGCGAACGGCGCACCTCGCATGACCGGCTGGACCATATCGCGATCAGCGAACGGGGATGGGCGAGCTATCATGCCGGCGATCCCGATTTCAGCCGAAATGAGCTTCCCGACGAATTGCAGATTCACGGTATTTTCGGGCAGGTCATCCTGCAGGACCGGAGCGTGATCGTGAACGACCCGGCCAGCCATCCGTCGCGGGTGGGCCTGCCCGACGGGCATCCGGTGCTCCACAATTTCCTGGGCGTGCCGCTGCGCCGCGATGGCGAGACGTTCGCGATGGTCGCGCTGGGCAATCACCCCACCGGCTTCACCGAACGCGAACGCGCCATCGCCGAGGAACTGGCCCCCGCGATCGTGCAGGCGCTGCTCCGCAAGCGGGCCGAGGTCGCCCTGTGCGAAAGCCAGCGGCGACTGTCCACCCTGATCGGGGGCATACCGCAACTGGTGTGGACCGCCACGCAGGATGGCCAATGGACCTGGGCCAGCCCGCAATGGGTGGCGCTGACCGGCCTGTCGGTCGAAAAGAGCCTGGGCCATGGCTGGCTGGCGGCGGTGCATCCTGACGACCGCGACGCCGCGCTCCGCTTCTGGACGGAGGCGGGCCGGCGCGGCGATCTGGCGATGGAGGGGCGGATCCGCCACCAGCAGACCGGGCGCTATCGCTGGTTCAAGACGGTGGCGACCCCGGTGCATGACGATCATGGCCGGATCGTCGAATGGTTCGGCACCTCGACCGACATCGACAATCTGCGCCGCCTGCGCGAACGCCAGGAAACACTGGTCGCCGAGTTGCAGCACCGGGTACGCAACATCCTGACCGTGGTCCGCTCGATCTTCACCCGCACGGTCGAGAGCGGCGGGCCGATCGACGAGATCGCGGATCATTTCCGCGGACGGCTGGACGCCCTGGCGCGCACGCAGGTCGTCGCGACCCAGACACGGTCGGGCCGGGTCGACCTGGAAAACCTCATCCGCGACGAGCTACTGGGGGTCGGCGCCATCGAGGATGAACGGCTGTCGATCGGCGGGCCGGACGTGGCGCTGCCCGCCGATACGGCCGAGTCGATCGGGCTGGCGATGCATGAATTGACCACCAATGCCCTGAAATACGGAGCTCTTCGCCACCCTGGCGGACGGCTTTCGATCGCCTGGCACGTCGAACATGCGTCAGAAAGCAAATGCGAACTGATTGTAAAATGGGATGAAACAGGTGTACCAGCGATGCCGGTCCTGCCTGTACGTCAGGGATTCGGGACCGAACTGATCCGCGAAGCGCTGCCTTATGGGCTGGGCGCGCGGACGAGATTGGAGTTTCGCGGCGGCGGCGTTCTATGCGTGATATCGTTACCATTGAATGCTGAAGACGCTGATCCACCCAACCGGAGCAACGAGGGATGAATGGTCATTCGCCACTCGCCGATAAACGCATCCTCGTGGTCGAGGACGAGTATTTCATCGCCCGCGACCTGGAACGGGCCTTGCGCGCGGCGGAGGCGATCGTGATCGGCCCGGTGGCGACCCTGGAGGAAGGTCTCGACCTGGCGGAGACGCAGGCGCTGGATGCCGCGGTTCTCGACGTCAATCTGGCGGGCGAGCGCGCCTTCGAGATCGCCGACCGCCTGTCCGCGCGCCACGTGCCATGGACCTTCCTGACCGGCTATGACGAATGGGCGCTTCCGGTCGCCTATCGCTCCGCTCCGATCGTCGCCAAACCCTTTCAGGCCGATCGCTTCATCCGCGCGATCGGTGCGTTGATGCCCGAAAAAGGACGCGCATGACTGCCTTTCCCGCCTCTTCCGCCTCTGTCTCGATGACCATGGAACCCGATATGCCGGACGGCCTGTCGGCGGCGGCGATTCGCCGCCTGTCCTCGCTGACGACGCTGAACGGCGCGGACATCGCGCTGCTCCACGGTGCTGCCGCCAATCCCCGCACCTATCCCGTGCGCCATACCTTCCTGACGTTCGGCCGGCCGGTCGCCGAGCCGCTGCTGGTGCTTCAGGGGTGGGCGGCGCGGGTGCGCGTCCTGCCCGATGGGCGACGCCAGTTCATGAGCTTCTATCTGCCCGGCGAAGTGATCGGCAACGTGCATCAGGACATGCCCATCGCCTCCGCCACGGTCGTCGCGCTGACCGAATGCGTGGTCTGCGTCGCGCCCGCCGCCCCGACCGGATCGGGACTGGCCCAGGCCTATGCGATCGGCGACGCGCTGCACGAGGCCTATCTGCTCGGCCATGTCGTCCAGCTCGGCCGCCTCAACGCACAGGAACGGATCAGCGACTTCCTGCTCGAAATCTATGAGCGACTGTCGCTGGCGGGGCTGACCATGAGCGGCAGTTTCGAGATGCCGCTGACCCAGGAGATGCTGGCCGATGCGCTGGGGCTGACCCCGGTGCACGTCAACCGGATGATCCAGCAGGCGCGGCGCGACGGTGAACTGATGTGGAAATCAGGCCGTATCCTGCTGCGTGACCCCGAGCGTACTGCGCGGACCATCGGGCGGATCAGCCCCCAGGTCACCGCCGCCCCCATGCCCGGTATCGCCCGCGCCTGATCCCATGCCAGCAACATTGATCATGAAATGACTGATTGATGGTCGATTTGACCGACTTCATCGATATGTCATCAATTTTACGCCAAGCTGACACCGAGTACCCCTAACGCGCCCCCCGGAACCGGCAAGACAGCCGATGGGGGACCCTATTCATGATTACCGTTCGCAGCCTGTTGAAGGCGTCCGTTACGCTCGTCTTCGTCACGGGACCGCTCGCGAGCCCGGCCCTGGCCCAGGAGGTGAGTGCGGCCACCGCCGCCGCGCCGCAGGCCGCACAGCAGGATGACGGCGACGCCGAAGGTGCCGAGATTGTCGTCAACGGCACCTATGCGCGCAGCCTGGCGGCAGGCATCGAGACCAAGCGCCGCGCCGCCTATGGCGTCGATTCGATCAGTTCGACCGATATCGGCAAATTCCCGACCCAGAACGTCGCCGAGGCGCTGCAACTCGTGCCCGGCGTCGCGATCACCCGCCCGCGCGGCGAGGGCCTGTATGTCAGCGTCCGGGGTCTGGGTCCGCAGTTCCAGAACACGCTGATGAACGGCCGCACCATCGCGCTGAACGACCTGATCGAGAATGGCGGCGCGGCGGGTCGGCAGTTCCGCTTCGAGATGCTGCCCGCCGAATTCACCTCCAGCATCGACGTGGTCAAGACGCCCACCGCCGACATGAGCGAGGGCGCGCTGGGCGGCAATATCGACGTCAAGACCTTCCACCCGCTGGAGGTCGGCAACAAGACGACCGTCAACATCCGCGGCACCTACACGACGCAGACCAAGGATGTCCGTCCCAACGTCACCGTCCTGACCAGCGCCCGGAGCACCGACGGCACCTTCGGCATCCTGGCGGGCGCGCAATATTGGGGCAAGACGGTCCGCAACGACCGCTTCATGAACTTCGGCTGGTTGACCGATCGCTATACCGACCCCGCCCGGGGCGGGGCGCCGGCCGGCCTCTATTCGCCGACCCGCACCCGTCCGACCGTCGAGACCGAGGATCGCAAGCGCATCTCCGGCATCGTCTCGGCCCAGTGGCAACCGACCCCGGAGCTTCAGACGACGCTGGACGTGGTCGCGACGCGGCTCGACGTCGCCTATGACGAGTTCGGCCTCGACATCTACCCGGACGACAACAACGTCACCATCGGCGGGGTCAAGCAGCTGCCGACGGTGCTCCAGCCCGGCTATACCGTCGTCGGCGACACGATTACCAAGGCGACGATCGCCAATGCCCGCTTCATGGCGTCGCGCGAATACAGCCTCAACCGCCACGACCTGATCACCATCGGGCTGAAACAGGCGTGGAACCCGGATCGCTGGCACGTCACCGCCAATGTCAACTGGTCGGCCGCGCACAGCTATCATCCCGATTACCGGACCGGCACGGTGCGCAGCCGCGCCTATTTCATCGCGCCGCTGACCTATGACGCCAGCGGCGGCTATCAGACCATGCCGACCCTGACCACGCCGGTCGACGTCACCAACCCCGCCAATTACAAGCTGTACCAGTTCAACATCGCGCCCAAGGACAGCAAGGACTGGGACTTCTACTCGCGGCTCGACATCGGCCATGATTTCGACGGTTTCCTGTCGAAGCTGGCGGCGGGCGGCGAATATCACTGGCGCAAGCGCGACTATTTCCGCCGCGATTACCTGATCGACACCGGCACCAACCAGCCACTGACCAGCCTGGGCGCAGGCGCCTATCAGCAACTACCCTATGACGACTTCCTGTCGGGCGTCAGCGGCAATGCCTTCCGCAACTGGCTGGTGCCCGTGACCCAGGCCTATGTCGGCAATTTCTTCACCCCCGCCATCCAGGGCCAGCCGATCACCAATGGCGATCGCCGTTCGTCCTTCGTGGTGACGGAAAAGATCGCCGCCGCCTATGTCCGCGCCGATTACCAGTTCGATGCGGGGCAGGTGCCGGTCAGCGGCAATCTCGGCGTCCGTTACGTCCATACCGATCAGGTGGCGAGCGGCACGCTGACCAGCGGCACCACCGCCACCCCGGTCAGCTATCCCAAGACGTTCAACAACGTCCTGCCCAGCTTCAACCTGCGCGCCGACCTGACCCCCAAGCTGGTTGGTCGCCTGGCCGCCAGCCGGGTGCTGACGCGCCCCAACGTCACCGACACCGCGCCGCGCATCACCGTGTCGACCGACGCGGCGACCGCCAGCGGCGGCAACCCGCAGCTCGTCCCCTTCCTCGCCACCCAGTTCGACGGGTCGCTGGAATGGTATTTCGCGCCCTCGGGGATGCTGTCGGGCGCGGTCTTCTACAAGGCGATGGACGATTACATCACCCAGTCGAATACCGAGATCAACATTCCGGGCCGCGGCATCGTCCGCCTGTCCAGCTCGGTGAACGGCGGCGATGCCAAGGTCTATGGCGCGGAGGCCGCCTATAGCCAGGTCTTCACCTTCCTGCCCGCGCCGTTCGACGGCTTCGGCGTACAGGGCAGCTACACCCATACCGAGGTGAAGGCCGACTACACGGCGGGTTCGCGCACCATCAAGGACCAGATGATCGGCCTGTCGAAGAACAGCTTCAACCTGGTCGGCTTCTACGACAAGGGCCCGCTGTCGGCGCGGCTCTCCTATGTCTGGCGCGACAAATATCTGTCGAGCACGGGCAGCACGGTGCAGGCCCCAACCTATGTCGCCGCCTTCGGCTCGCTCGACGGGCAGTTGTCGGTACGCGCCGCCGACAATCTGACGCTCAGCCTGGAGGGCATCAACCTCGCGGGCGCGCATCAGGACACCTATAACGACAGCAAGCAACGCTTTGGCGAGATCAACTATTATGGCCGGACGATCCTGTTCGGCGTGCGGGCGGAGTTCTGATGGCGAAGTCGCTTTTCGCGCTGGCGGCGGTCCTCGCGACCGCCGCCGCCCCCGCGCCGCAAGCCCCTTTGCGGATGAACGACATCCAGGTCGTCGGCTCGCACAACAGCTATAAGAAGCGGATCGCCCCTGCGGTCTTCGCCGAACTCGAACGTCGTGACCCGAAGCTGGCCGCCGCGCTCGATTACGACCATCTGACGCTGGCGCAGCAGCTCGATCGCGGCGTGCGCCAGCTTGAGATCGACATCTTCGCCGATCCCGAAGGGGGGCGTTTCGCCAACCCCAAGGGCGAGGCGATCGCCAGGGCGGCGGGCGAGGCCGCGGGCTTCGACCGGGCGGCGATGATGAAGCCGGGCTTCAAGGTCTTCCACATCCCGGAGGTCGACTATCGCTCGTGCGGCACGTTCAAACAGTGCATCGGCCAGATCGATGCCTGGTCGCGCGCGCATCCGCGCCACCTGCCGATCATGGTGACGATCAACGCCGCCGACCGGCCGATCAACAAGCCCGGCGTCACCGATCCGCTGCCGCTGACCGCGCCGTTGCTCGACGCGCTGGATGCCGAAATCCGCGACGTGCTGAAGCCCGGCCGGATCATCACCCCCGACGATGTGCGGGGGTCCGCGCCGACCTTGCGCGAGGCCATAACCACCAAGGGGTGGCCGATGCTGGAGAGCGCACGGGGCAAGATCTGGTTCGTGCTCGATACACCTTCGGACGTGTCCGACCGCTATCGCGCGGGGCATCCCTCGCTGAAGGGACGGCCGATCTTCGGATGGTACGACACCGATCAGCCCGAGGCGTCGGTCGAGATCGTCGGCGATCCCCGCACCGGGGCCGGGACGATCCGGCAATGGGTCCAACAGGGCTTTATCGTCCGCACCCGCAGCGATGCCGACACCGTCGAGGCCCGCACGAACGATCATGCCCGCCAGCAGGCCGCGATCGACAGCGGGGCGCAGGCGGTCTCGACCGACTATTATCCCGGCGCGCCGAGCCGTCCGTGGCAGCGCGGCTTCACCGTCACCCTGCCCGGCGGAGCGATGGAGCGCTGCAACCCGGTCACTCGGCCTGCGGGATGCAAACTGCCCAAGTGACGGCGTTTCCTCCGCCGCAAGCGGAGGAACGTCACACCCTCATGGCCTCCCGCTGACGCGCTTTTCATGTCCGGGCAAGTTGGCGTTCAGCCTCGATACCGCACATTGGGTCCATAGAAGCCCACGCCCGCTCGGTCGGCGCCGGGCGAGGATGGACGGCGAGGCATGGCGCGTATCGCTTCCTGGATATTACTGACCCCGGCATTGATGGCGAGCGTATCGGCGGAGGCCGCCGATCCGGCGCGCGACGCCGCCTGGGCCGAGCGGCTGGGCTGGGGGCCGTCGGCGCGGGCCGTCGATGGTCCTGCTCCGGGAAGCGATGCCTGGTTGCGGCAGCAGCTCGATGACACGACCGCCCCCCTGCCGCCAGAGGTCCAGGCGCAGATCGATGCGATGCGCATCAGCCGCGAGCCCGTCGCCGCGCTGGTGGTGGAGACCGACGCGCTGCAACGCGACGCCAATCTGCTGACCGATCCCGATCGGAAAAAGGCCGCGCGCGAAGCCTATCAGAAAAGCTTGAACGTGCTGGCCGACGAGGCGCGGCAACGCTTCGTCCTGCGCGGCCTCTATGCGCCCGACCAGCTTCGCGAGCGGATGACATGGTTCTGGTTCAACCATTTCAACGTCCAGGCGGGCAAGCGCGACATCCGCGCGATGGTCGGCGATTATGAGGACACGATCCGCGCTCATGCGCTCGGCCGCTTCCGCGACCTGCTGGAGGCGACGCTGCGGCACCCGGCGATGCTGCGCTATCTGGACAATGACCAGAATGCCAAGGGCAAGATCAACGAGAATTACGCGCGCGAGATCATGGAGTTGCACTCCATGGGCGTCGGCTCCGGCTATACGCAGGGCGATGTGCAGGAACTGGCGCGCATCCTGACCGGCGTCGGCGTCGACCAGAAGCCCGACGCGCCCAAGCTGAAACCCGAATTGCAGCCACTCTATCTCCGCGCCGGGCTGTTCGAGTTCAATCCCGCCCGCCACGATTTCGGCACCAAGCATTTCCTGGGTCACGAGATCAAGGGATCGGGCTTTGCCGAGGTCGAACAGGCGCTGGACCTGATCGCCGAGGCGCCTGCGACCGCGCATCACGTCTCGCTGAAGATGGCGACCTATTTCATGGGCGACAATCCGCCGGCCGCGCTGGTCGACCGGATGGCGGCGACCTTCCGCCGGTCCCATGGCGATATCGCGGCGGTGCTGAAGACGATGATCCGTTCGCGCGAATTCTCGGGCTCGCTGGGCAGCGGGTTCAAGGATCCGGTCGGCTATACGCTGTCCGCCGTCCGGCTGGCCTATGGCGACCGCATCGTCACCAATGCGCAGCCGGTCGTCGGCTGGATCCGCCAGATGGGCGAAGGGCTTTACGACCATGAGACGCCCGACGGCTATGACCTGACCAGCGCGGGCTGGTCCGCGCCGGGGCAGATGGCGACCCGGTTCGACATTGCGCGCCAGATCGGCGGCGGCGCGGCACGGCTGTTCCAGAGCCCCGACGCCGCGCCGGGCACCCCGCCCCCACCCTCCCCGCCGCCGGTCCTGAAGGACATGGCCGTCCTGACCGCGCGCCTGAGGACGATCGGCAAGCCCACGCTGGACGCGCTGGCCCAGGCCCGCTCCCCGGCCGAATGGAACGCGCTCTATTTCTCCTCACCCGAATTCATGCATCGATAGGAGGATGCCATGATGCCCCCGCTCTTTCCCCCTCACCTCCACCGCCGCGACCTGCTGCGCGGGGCCGCCGCGCTCGCCCCGATGGTCGTCGCCGGCCGCGCCTTCGCCGCACCGCAGGCGGGCAGCCGTTTGCTGGTCGTGTTCCTGCGCGGCGCCTATGACGCGGTGAACATCATCAGTCCCAGCGGCAGCGACTTTTATCGCCAGTCGCGCCCCACCATCGCACTGGCGAAACCCGATCCGGCCAATCCCAACGCGCCGTTGCCGCTCGACGCCGACTGGGCGCTGCACCCGGCGTTGAAGGACTCGATCCTGCCGCTGTGGCAGGCGAAGCAGATCGCCTTCGTCCCCTTTGCGGGTACCGACGATATGAGCCGCAGCCATTTCGAGACTCAGGACACGATCGAACTGGGCCAGCCGGTCGGCGGGCACCGCGATTACGGCTCTGGCTTCATGGCGCGGCTGGCCGATATTCTGGGGCAGAAGGAACGTCCGATCTCCTTCACCGACCAGCTCCCGCTCTGCTTTCGCGGCGGCGACGACCCGATCCCCAATCTCGCGCTCGCCAATGTCGGCAAGCCGATCGACCAGCGCCAGGCGTCGCTGATCCGGGGCATGTATGCCGACCACCCCGAACTCGCGCGGTCGGTGAGCGAGGGTTTCGCCGTCCGCGACACCGTGTACAAGACGCTGGATCAGGAGATGAAGGCCGCCAGTCGCGGCGCGGTGTCGCCCAAGGGCTTCGCCCTGTCGGCGCAGCGGATCGGGACGTTGATGCGCGACCGGTTCAACCTGGCCTTTGTCGATGTCGGCGGCTGGGACACACACGTCAACCAGGGCGGCGCGACCGGCTATCTGGCCGACCGGATCGGCGAGCTGGGGCGCGGCCTGGCCGGGTTCGCCCAGGCGATCGGCCCCGATGCGTGGCGCACCACCACCGTCGTCGTCGTGTCGGAATTCGGGCGCACCTTCCGCGAGAATGGCGACCGGGGCACCGATCATGGCCATGGCAGCATCTATTGGGTGCTGGGCGGCGGCGTGTCGGGCGGCCGCATGGCGGGCGAGCAGGTGGCGCTGTCCGCCGCGACCCTCAACCAGAATCGCGACCTGCCGGTGCTGACCGATTATCGCGCGTTGATCGGCGGGCTGGTCGGTCGCCAGTTCGGCCTGTCGCCGGACCGGCTGGCCACGCTGTTTCCCGATACGCGGGCGACCGACTTGAAACTGGTATAGCGGCCTCGAAACCGGCTCAGCCGGCGATGGAAAGCTGTGGGGAAAGCCGTGGCCGATCGGCATCGGCACGCGCGCGGATATCGTCCAGCACATCGTCCAGGGTCAGACTGGCCAGCTTGTCCTCCAGTGCCTCGCGCACCGGGGTCAACAGCCCCTCCAGGCTGGGGGTGATGTGGCGATCGATCATGCCGTCGCCTTCCGGCGGCTGGCGGTGAAAGGCGAAGAAGTTACGATCCTCCACCGCCTGATAGACATCGACCAGCCGGATTTCGGACGACGGCCTGGCCAGCATCGCTCCGCCGCGATTACCGAGTTGCGATCGGGTCAACCCGGCGCTGGCCAGCCGCAACAGCAACGCGCGGACCACGGCCGCATTGGAATTGACGCTGACCGCGATATCTTCGGAACGCAGCGGCGCGTCCCCATGCTCGGCCATCAGCGCCAGCATATGCAGGGAAACGACAAAACGGGTACTTGTCGGCAAGAAATACTCTCCCATCCTGTCGAGCGTGGCGATCCATGGCGGCGCCACCACTCCAACTCAACCCTCATGCCATGCCGCCGCGACATACCGGACGCAATTCATAACCCAGGTTATTTTCACCCGTGCAGCGTGGTCAACGCCTAACTCGGCCCCGGTATCCCAATTTTCCACAGGGCGATCGCGGCGACGTCCAGCCGCCCTTTCCGACGCGACCGGCCGACCGCGCCTCAGCGACCCGAAACGGGCAGGCGAATCTCGAACATCTCGGGCCAGTTCTTGCCGGTGACGAAGATCCGGTGCGTCGCCCGGTCGAAGGCGATGCCGTTGGCGACCGAATCGGGATCGGTCAGCCCGACCCGCGCGATCAGGTCGCCCAGATCGACCACCCCCGCGACCTGGCCCGTGGTCGGATCGATCCGCACGATGTAGCGGGTCATCCAGACATTCGCCCAAATCTGCCCGTCAATATACTCCAGTTCGTTGAGATTCTTCAGCGGCCGCCCGTTCACCGTCACATCGAGGGTGCGCGCGACCTTCATCGTGGCGGGGTCCAGGAAGCGCAGGCGCGGCGTGCCGTCCGACAGGATGATGTGCCGCCCGTCATCGGTCATCGCCCAGCCTTCGCCGGTATAGCGCCACTCGCCGGTCCGCTTCAGCGCTGGGCGGCTCCAGCGGAAACCGCGCCCACCATGCCAGGTGACGCTGCGCAATTCGCGGCCCCAGGCGACGATCCCCTCGCCGAACAGGCCGTCGGGGACGGTCGCCTCGCGCAGCGTCTTGCCGCTGTCCAGATCGACCTGGCGGATCACGCTCTGTCCCTCGCGCCCCGTGCTTTCGTAAAGCGCGCCGTCGGTGATCAGCAGCCCTTCGGTAAAGGCGGTGGTGTCGTGGGGATAGGCACGGACCAGTTCGGGCTTCTCAACAGGCGGCGGGGCCGGGATGGCGGGCGCGGGCGTCGCCTGTTGCGCAGCGGCGGGCAGGGCGAGCGCAAGCGCGAGGATCAGGGCGACGCGCCTCACAGCGTGCGCACCAGCCGCGCCACACGCGCGATCCAGGCGGGGGCGGGGACCGTCACGCCGGCGGCGCCGGGCTCCAGCGGCAACAGATGGAGGGCGCCGTCCGACACCCCGGCCAGCCGAGCGAAAAGATAGCCGCCGGCGGGGCGGGGCACGAGGATGTCGCGATTCATGGCATCGGCGAACCTATCGGGCACCAGCGGCTCGCACCAGAGTTCATCGCCCGCCCGATAGTCACCGACCGCGCCGGTGACGGTGACGGCGATCATGCCGGGCGTCGCGCAGGGCGGCGAAACCGCGCGGGCGCTGCGCGGCGCGACCGCCCCGCGCGGGCCGAGCAGCGCGGCGACGGGCAGGGTCTCGCGCATCGGCAGCGTGACCAGATCGGCGGTGGTGCATCCCAGCGCGGCGGCGATCCGGTTGAGCCAGGGCAGGGACACGGTGCGGGTTCCCATCTCCAGCCGCCCGATCGTCTGCGGCGTGGTCGGTGGCGAACAGGCGCGCGCGACATCGTCCAGCGTCATGCCCTTGGCCCGGCGCACCTCGCGGATCGCGGTGATCATCGCCCTCTTCCCCTCGAATCCCTGTCGCCGGCCGCCCCGCCCTCACCCCGCTGGCGAAGCCGGTCCGGCTGGGCTAAGCGCCGAACCATATCCTGTCGGAGTTATCGCCATGCGGTTCGGAATCGTCAAATGCCATGGTTCGGGCAACGACTTCCCGATGATCGACGCGCGGGAATTGTCGTTGAGCGGGGACGAATGGGCCGCCGTCGCGCGCGCGCTGGCGGATCGCACCGGGCCGGTCGGGGGCGACGGCCTGTTGCTGCTGGTGTCCGGCGACGACCGCGCCGCCTTTGGCATGGTGATGCGCAACAGCGACGGCAGCGAGGCGGAGACGTGCCTGAACGGCGTGCGCTGCGTCGCGCGCGCCGGGTTCGAGGCGCTGGGAATCGACACCGCGACGGTGCGTCTCAAGACCTCTCATGCCGATGCGACCCGCGACGCCGATCTGGCGCCGGGCGTCTATACAGTGCGCGAAACCGCAGGCCCCGCCGGGCTGTCGACCGCCGCCTGGCCGATCCATGGCGCGCCCGAGCGGCTGGTCGAGGCGGTGCTCCCCATGCTCGACCGCGAACGGCGCTTCACCGCGGTCACCATGCCCAACCCGCACCTTGTCCACTTCGTCGCGACGGTGGACGAGGCGGAACTCGTCCGGCTGGGCACGATCTGCGAGGGCGCGCCCGACTGGCTGCCCAACCGTGCGAACGTGTCATTCGTGGAGGTGCGGGGCGATGCGCTGTTCGTCCGCACCTTCGAGCGCGGCGTGGGGCTGACCGACAGTTGCGGCAGCGCGATGGCGGCGTCGACCTATGCCGCCTGCCTGACCGGGCGGATCGCCTGGGACCGGCCGACCGTCGTGTTCAATCGCGGCGGCCTGGTCCGCGCCTTTGCGGAGGAGGACGGGATGGTCACGCTGTCGGGCAATGCGACCTATGAATGGGCGGGGTCGGTGACGGTCAACCTGACCACCGAAACGGCGAGCGACCTGGTGATCGAGCGGCATTTTCCCGATGAGATCGCCGCGTGGGAGGCCGCGAAGCGGGGCTGACGGCCCGTTTCCGACGGGATTTCCGCCTCATGGGGCGGCGCAACGCATCGCCGCGATGGCGCGTTGACGGGGCATGTTGCCACTGCGCCGCCACATCGCCGACCAGATTCGCGAGATCGTCGGCGGTCGCCAGCTCGACCTGACCCGCCCGCCGGGCGATGACGGACTGTTCGGCCCCGGTTCGGCGACCTGGGCGGTGCATGGCGACTTCACCGCGATGATGGCCGGGGGGATCGCGTCGCTGCTGGTCCAGATGCTCCACCCCGCCGCGCTGGCGGGGGTATGGGACCATAGCGATTTCCGCCGCGACATGTCCGGTCGCCTGCGCCGCACCGCCGGGTTCATCTCGGTCACGACCTATGGTTCGACCGAGGCCGCCGAGGCGATGATCGCCCGCGTCCGCGCGGTGCACGACCGGGTGGCGGGAACATTGCCCGACGGCACGCCCTATGCCGCCAACGACCCGCATCTCCTGACCTTCGTTCACGCCGCCGAGGTCGACAGCTTCCTGCGCGCGCACCGCACCTATCGCGATCCCGATTTCCCGGATGTCCGCGCCGACCAGTATCTGGCGGAGATGGCGCAGATCGCCCGGCGCCTGGGCGCGCGCGACGTGCCCGAGAACCGGCACCAGCTCGCCCGTTTCCTGGACGCCATCCGCTCCGAACTGCGCGTCGATGCCCGCACGCGGGCGGTGGCGCGCACCCTGCTGAACCAGCCAGCGCCCAACCCAGCCCTGGCAACGATCGGCGGCTGGCTGACCCAGGCGGGTGTCGCGCTCCTGCCCGACTGGGCGGCGCGATTGCATGGGCTGGACAGCGGCACCGCGATGAAGCCGGCCATTCGTGCGGGAACCCGGGGACTGGGCGGCGCGATCCGCTGGGCGCTGGCGGGCTGACCCGCCCGACCAGGCCCTAGACCACGCCCAGCCGCCGGATCGCCGCCAGATAATTGCGCATCCCCTCCACCGCGCGGTCGGTCATCATCATGAAGGCGCGGCGGCGGTCGGCCGGATCAGGCTGGCGGGTGAACAGCCCGGCCTCGGTCATCTTGCCGATCCAGCGCAGCGCGGTCGTCGGCGCGACGGCGGCGGCGATGCACAGGCTCGATACCGACACCCGCGCCCCTTCCAGATGCGTGGCATAGAGGTCGAGCAGCATGTCCCAGGCCGGTTCCTCGAACAGCCCGCTGCCGAAAAGCCCGTCGCGCAGCCGCCGCGCCCGGATCATCCGGCGAACCAGATCGGCATCGCCCGGTTGCACGCGGGCGGGAGCGGCATGGAAGCTCTGATGCCGGTCGCCGACCCCGCCGCGCCGCTCCTCGCCATCCTGCCCGGACAGACGGGTCAGGACCTCGGCGATCCGCGCGACCTCGGCATTCAGCCGCCGCAGCCGCTCGGACTCGCCTTCATGGAGGTGACCGTGCAGGACGCCCACACCGCCATTGGTCGCCCCCGCGATCGCCAGCGCGGCGACCAGCTCCAGTTCGCTCGCCTCGCACAACATTGCGACGCGCGGGCCGAGCAGCATCGCGGCGACCAGGTCGATATCCCCCTGCGGCAGGCTGACCACCACCGGCAGGTCGAGCGCGGTCGCCACCGCATCGATCCGGGCCAGCGCCACCTCCATCGCCGCCGCCTCCGCGCCGTGCGTGTCGATCATCAGCAACGGGCGCCCCGCCTGTCGCCCGATCTCGTCGGCGACCGCCGACCAGTCGATCATCCGCATCACCCGGCCACCGGCCTGCCGCACCGCCTGGGTCGCCGCGCCCGCCAGCGCGCGCGCGCTGATCAGGACGACCGGGAAACCGTCGGCATAAGGGTCTTGCTGTTGCACGTCTGCCCCCCGTCACACGCCACCGGCGCGCGTCTTGTCATCACCATACGCGGGAGATTCGGACACGGCCCCTGCCCGTGCCCGTCACCGCCGCACGACTGGAAGGACGCCCGGGAGTCGACGTCCGCCCGAATCGGACACTCAGCCGAGTGCCTTGACGATTTCTTCCACCATCTTCTTGGCGTCCGCCAGCAGCATCATGGTGTTGTCGCGATAAAATAGCTCGTTATCGACACCCGCATAGCCGACGCCGCCCATGGATCGCTTGATGAACAAGACGGTCTTGGCCTTCTCCACATCAAGCACCGGCATGCCATAAATGGGTGAGGAACGATCGGTCTTGGCCGCCGGATTGGTCACATCGTTGGCGCCGATGACGAAGGCCACGTCGGTCTGTGCGAATTCGGCGTTGATGTCCTCCAGCTCGAACACCTCGTCATAGGGGACGTTCGCCTCGGCCAGCAGGACGTTCATATGGCCGGGCATACGGCCCGCCACGGGGTGGATGGCGTATTTGACGCGCACGCCCTCCTTCTTGAGCAGGTCGCCCATCTCGCGCAGGACATGCTGCGCCTGCGCCACCGCCATGCCGTAACCGGGGACGATCACCACCTGTTCGGCCTGGCTCATCAGGAAGGCCGCGTCCTCGGCACTCCCGCGCTTCCATGGGCGATCGACCGCCGTGCCACCGCCGCTGCTTCCCGCATCGCTCGCGCCGAAGCCGCCCGCGATCACGCTGACGAAGCTGCGGTTCATCGCGCGGCACATGATATAGGACAGGATCGCACCCGAACTGCCGACCAGCGCGCCGGTGATGATCATCGCGCTGTTGTGCAGCGTGAAGCCCATCGCGGCGGCGGCCCAGCCCGAATAGCTGTTCAGCATCGACACCACGACCGGCATGTCCGCGCCGCCGATGGGGATGATCAGCAGGAAGCCGATCGCGAAGGACAATATGGTGATCGTCCAGAAGATCCAGGGCGCCTGGTCACGGGTGAACATCGCGACCAGGATGACGATCGCGCCCAGCAGCCCCGCATTCAGCGCATGGCGACCCGGCAACAGGATCGGCTTGCCCCCCATATTGCCGTTGAGCTTGAGAAAGGCGATGACCGAGCCGGAAAAGGTGATCGCACCGATCGCGACGCCCAGCGCCATCTCGACCCGGCTGACGACATGGATGCTGGCAAAGGGCTGTCCGATCATCGGTACCACCATGTCGGCGATATCGAACGCGACCGGGTTGAGGAAGGCGGCGCAGGCGACCGCCACGGCGGCCAGGCCGACCAGCGAGTGGAAGGCGGCGACCAGCTGCGGCATCGCGGTCATCGCGATGCGGCGGGCCATTGTAACGCCGATCAGGGCACCGAGGCCAATGGCGGCGAGAATTTCGAGGATGGCTAGATAATCGTAGCTCCATGTTTCGCCATAGAGGTCGGCTCGATCCGACAACGCACCAGCAATCGGCACATGCGTCACCAGCGTCGTGACGACCGCGATGGCCATCCCGATCATGCCGAAGCGATTGCCCCGCTGGCTGGTCGTGGGACTCGACAGCCCGCGCAGCGCCAGGATGAAGCACACCCCCGCCACCAGATAGGCGAGCGAAACCCAGGGATTGGCGGCGACGGCCTCGACCGCAGGGGCGAGCGGCGCAGGCGGCACGGGTGCGATCACGAGCGCTTCTCCTTCTTGCGGTACATGGCGAGCATTCGCGCCGTCACCGCGAAACCGCCGAAGATGTTGATGCTGGCCAGCACCACCGCGCCCAGCCCCAGCCACTTCGCCACGCCCGATCCGGTCGCCCCCGAGGACGCCGCTGCCGCGATCAACGCCCCGACAATGATGACCGAGGAGATGGCGTTGGTCACCGCCATGAGCGGCGTGTGCAGCGCGGGCGTCACCGACCAGACGACATAATAGCCGACGAAACACGCCAGCACGAAGATCGACAGGATCGCTATGAAGTCCATTTATTCCTCCCCGAGGTGGCGGCTGACGGCGGTTGCGAGGATATAACCGGTTACGCCCTCGATGTTTTTCTGGATATCGGCCGCCGCGATACGAAGCGTGGTCAGGCCGCGATGTGCAAACCAGCGATCCCTAGCCTTGTCGCGCGCCGGTCGATCGCCAAGACTGTGCGCCTCGCTATCGACTTCGATGATCAGGCGCGCCTCATGGCAGTAAAAGTCGGCAATATACGGGCCTGACGGATGCTGCCTCCGAAATTTGAAGCCGCCCGGCCGGTGGCGCAATATCTGCCACAAGGCAATTTCGGGCGGCGACATCGCCTGCCGTAAGCCGCGCGCCCGTTCACCTACTGGTCCATTGCCCTGCAACACCTAATTCCTCCCCTGCAAGGGGAGGTGGCAGGCCGAAGGCCTGACGGAGGGGTGTCGCGCCATCGAGAAGGGGACACCCCTCCGTCGCGCTGCGCGCGCCACCTCCCCTTGCAGGGGAGGAACAAGGGTCACGACGACAACCTCGGGTTCACCACCTGCCTGCCCTGCGTCAGCCGGATCGCGTCGCCGATCTCGGCGTCCAGCACCGGTCGCCCGGCGTCCTTGTCCCAGAAGGCGGCGAGGAAATTGTACAGATTGCGCGCGAACAACGCAGAGGCGTCGGCGGCCAGGCGGCTGGCCATGTTGCGGTGGCCGATGATCGTCACCCCGTGCCGCGTCACCACCTCGCCCGGCACCACGCCCTCGACATTGCCGCCCGCCTCGACCGCGAGGTCGACGATGACGCTGCCCGGTCGCATCGTCGCCACCTGCGCATCGGTGACGAGGCGTGGCGCGGGGCGTCCGGGGATCAGCGCGGTGGTGATGACGATGTCCTGCCTGGCGATATGCCCGGCGACCAGTTCGGCCTGCGCGGCGCGATATTCCTCGCTCGTCTCGCCAGCATAGCCGCCGGCGCCCTCGCCCTCGATCCCCGCCACGCCCTCGACGAAGATCGGCTTGGCGCCCAGCGACTGGATCTGCTCGCGGGTCGCGGAGCGGACATCGGTCGCCGACACCTGCGCACCCAGCCGCCGCGCGGTCGCGATCGCCTGGAGCCCCGCAACGCCGACGCCCATGATGAAGGCGCGCGCCGCCGGGATCGTGCCCGCCGCGGTCATCATCATCGGCAGCGCGCGGCCATAGGCGCTCGCCGCCTCCAGCACCGCCTTGTATCCGGCCAGATTGGACTGGGACGACAGGATGTCCATCGACTGGGCACGGGTGATGCGCGGCATCCAGTCCATCGCCAGCGCCTCCAGGCCTGCCCCGGCATAGGCCGCCACCGCCTCCCCCCGACGAAAGGGATCGAAGGCCGCGACCACCCAGGCCCCATCCAGGACACCCGCCAGCGCCGCCGCCTCGGGCGCCTGGACCGCCAGCACGACGCCTGCGCCCGCCAGCACGGCCGCACGATCGGCGACCATCGCCCCGGCCTGTTCATAATCGGTATCGGCGATCCCGGCCCCCGCCCCGGCCCCCGCCTCGATCGCCAGCGTCGCGCCCAGCGCGCCCAGTTTGCGGACGGTTTCCGGCGTGGCGGCGACGCGACGCTCTCCCTCGGCCGTCTCGCGCACGACCGCGATGCGAAGGGTCATCGGATCACGCGATCAGCCAGAGGATAATCGCCACCAAAATGGCGACGACGATCGATCCCCATTTGAGCATCGCGATCAGCAGGTCATAGGTTGCGACATGCGCCTTCATGTCGCCGGTGCCGGTGTCGTTGGCCGCCATGATCCTCACCTCCGATATCGGCATGGCGGTGATCTTTCCGCCTTGGCCGTCGAGTCAGAGCTTATTCACCATGCCGGGGGGATCAACCCCGAAACTGTCATATCGAGGGGCAGTTTCACACGCAAAACCTGTGTTAAGCGCCTTGTCCCGAATTAACGCGGATTTTAACAAAATTGCGCTATACGGCATCCAACGGGGGCTTTGGGACAAGACATGACGCGCAACGGGCAACGTTTGCTGCTGTTGATTGACGACGAACCAGCTCAACGCCGTCTGATCGCGGCGCTGGCGCAACGGGGCGGCTGGCGTACCTTGTTCGCGACCGATGCCGATATGGCGGCCTCGGTGCTGGGCTCCGCGCAGGGGCGTGAACTGGACGCCGTGCTGATCGACCATTGGGCGCCGGGCGCCGATGCGACCGCGCTCATCGCGGATTGCCATGCGCTTCGTCCCGAATTGCCCATCCTGATGCTGACCGCCAACGATTCCGTGGCGCAGGCGGTGGCGGCGATGCGCGCGGGCGCGACCGACTTCCTGGTCAAGCCGCTGGCCCCCGAACGGCTGCTCGCCGCGCTGGAATCCGCGGCCGCCGCGCAGACCAGCGGCGAGCTTCGTCCGCTGACCGAGAAGATCCCCGCCCTGCTCGCCTTTGACGAGATCGTCGGAGACGCCCCCGAATTCCGCGCCGCGCTGGCCGTCGCGGCCAAGGCGGCGCGGTCCCGCGTCCCGGTTCTGATCGAGGGCGAAGGCGGCGTCGGCAAGGAGTCGCTGGCGGAGGCGATCCATGCCGGCTCCCCCCGCGCCGAACGGCCGATGATCCGCGTCAACTGCGCCACGACCGCCGCCAACCTGCTCGACAGCATCATCTTCGGTCACGAGGAAGGCGCCTTTGCCGGCGCGTTCGAGCGGCGCATCGGCAAGGTGATCGAAGCGGACGGCTCGACCCTGTTCCTCGACGAAATCGCCGGCATGCCCCCCGAAACCCAGGCGCGGCTGCTCGACATGCTCCAGACCGGAACGATCGTGCCACTGGGCGCGCGCCATGCGCGGGAAGTCGATGTCCGCGTGATCGCCGCCGCCGATGGTCGCCTGCTCGAAGCGGTCGAGGCCGGGCGTTTCCGCGAGGACCTGTATTACAAGCTGAACATCGCGCATGTCGCGGTGCCCCCCTTGCGCGACCGGGCGGACGATATCCCGGCGCTGACCCGCCATCTGCTGGGCCGGATCGCGCAACAACCCGGCCTGCGCGCGCTCGACATCACCCAGGACGCGCTGGACCTGCTCCGCCGCTATGACTGGCCGGGCAATGTCCGCCAGTTGCAGAATGCGCTCTTCCGCGCCGCCGTGCTGTGCGAGAGCGACAGCCTGACCATCGCCGATTTCCCGCAGATCGCATCGCTCGGCGACCGCCCCGCCTCCAGTACGGTGGTGTCGAGCGCGCTGCACAATGGCGGGATCAGCCTGTTTCGTCCCGATGGCCATCTGCGCGCGCTGGAGGATATCGAGGCCGATATCATCCGTCTGGCGATCGGCCATTATCGCGGCCGCATGACGGAGGTCGCCCGGCGACTGGGGATCGGCCGCTCGACCTTGTACCGCAAGCTCGGCGAACTGGGCATCGACAACGCCGCCTGACGCGGCGTTCGGACCACCGACTTACCAGAGCACCCCGTCCACCGGCTTCATCGGCTCGGGCGCCGGATCGCCGATCGCCTGCAGCAGGTCGATTTCGATCGTGCGGCACATGGCGCTCAGCGGCAGATCGTGGACCGTGTCGGAAAAGGGATCGACCAGATCGTCACCGATCTGAAGCGCGGCCAGGAACATCAGCCCCGCGATCGACGAGCCGATCGGAGTCGCGAAGCCCAGCGTCTCGACCAGGCCGATCGGCAGCAATACGCAGAACAACCGGGTGAAGAAGGCCGGAATGAAGCGATACTGGTTGGGCAGCGGGGTGTTCTTCAACCGCTCCATGCCGCCTTGCGAATTGGCGATGTCGACCAGCACCGCTTCCATCTGGGTCTGCTGGATGGTGTCGATCCACCCCTTGCGCCGCGCATCGTCGATCCGGCGGCCGGTGCCGTCGAGCAGGCCATTGGCGGTGTTGGTCCGTCGCAACGCCGGCTCCGCCTCGCCATGCGACAGGAAGCGCAGCACCTCGCCATCGACCGGCTGCTTGCGAAGCTGGCACCGCAGCGCGTTCACATAGGCGATCTGGCGCAGCACGATCGATCGCTTCAGGTCGCGCGCCTCGGGATCGGGCAGGAAGTTGCGCGCGCTGCGGGCGATATTGCGTGAGGCGTTGATCATCAGGCCCCAGAGCTGCCGCCCCTCCCACCAGCGCTGATAGGCCGAGTTGGTGCGAAAGCCGAGGAACAGCGCAAGGGCGGTGCCGAACAGGGTCAGCGGCAGCGAGGGCGCCTTGAAGGGCAGGACGTAATAGGCGATCGTGACGATGACGTCCCAGATGAACAGCCCTACCAGCGGACGCCATACCTCTGCGATGATGATGCGGGTGCGGGGTACGGCGTCGACGATCAAATCAGGTCTCCCTCATGCGGCCACCCGGCAGGTGTCCCACGGCGCAGCAACGCGACAAGGCGCGGTTGGATGCGCCTCCGAAATAATAGTGCGGCGCAACAGGAAAAGGGCAGAGGCCGCCCCGGAAACCAAACGTCACGAACAGGCCATATAATCGCCGCACGCCTTTCCTGCTGGCCGCGCGCCAAGCCCCTCACAAGGCACGATTTCCTGCCCCCGCCGCTCAACCAAGCCGATGACGGGCCCGCCGCAAATGCTTGCCCGTCCCGTTCACGCGGGGCATGGCGGAAACACCATGAGCCTGCCCAGACCGCCCCGCATCCTGATCGTCGCCGGTTCCGATTCCGGCGGCGGCGCAGGCATACAGGCCGATATCAAGACGGTGGCAATGCTGGGCGGCCATCCGATGACCGCGATTACCGCGATCACCGCGCAGAACACGCTGGGGGTCCAGGCGGTGCATCCCGTGCCGACCGCCATGGTGATGGCGCAGATCGACAGCGTGCTGTCCGACATCGGCGCGGACGCGGTGAAGATCGGCATGATCGGATCCGCCGAAACCGCCCATGCGCTGGCCGATCGGCTGGAGGCGCTGGACATGCCGGTCGTCTTCGACCCCGTGATGGTCGCGACCAGCGGATCGGTGCTGGCCGATGCCGATGTCATCGCCGCCTTCCGCCGCTTCCTGGGGCTCGCCGCGCTGACCACGCCCAATCTGCCCGAACTGGCCGCACTGGGCGGCGAGGCGGTGGTCCGGCACGAGGCCCGCGCGCTGCTGGTCAAGGGCGGACATGGCGAGGGCCCGGTGATCGAGGACCGGCTGGTCGAGCCGGGCGGCGAGCTGCGCTGGCGGCATCCCCGGCTCGACACCCGCTCGACGCATGGCACCGGCTGCACGCTGGCCAGCGCGATCGCGACCGGGCTGGGCCAGGACATGACGCTGGCGGATTCGGTCGACCGCGCCATCGCCTTCGTCCAGGCCGCGCTCGCCGCTGCACCGGGGCTCGGCCAGGGCCATGGACCGATGGGGCATGGGCTGGGGATGGTCCCCTTCTACCACCTGCTCGCCGCGATCAGCCGCGAAGGCTGGGACGCCGCCGCCTTTGCGGCGCGCTGGGGTTGAGCTAAGGGGCGGCCATGGTCGATCACAGCTTTCCCATGCCCCTGTGCGGCGTGGACGAGGCGGGGCGCGGACCGCTGGCGGGGCCGGTGGTCGCGGCTGCCGTCATCCTGCCCGAACGCGATTGCCCCGGCGGCATCAACGATTCCAAGAAGCTGACCGAAAAGACCCGCGCCCGGCTCTGCGCCGAGATCCGCGCCTGCGCGGTCGTCGGAGTCGGGGTGGTCGAGCCGGAGGAGATCGACCGGCTCAACATCTATTGGGCGACGATGAAGGCGATGACGCTGGCGGTCGATGCGGTGGTCGCGGCGCTGGGCCGCCACCCCGCCCATGTCCTGGTCGACGGCAACCGCCTGCCCCGCTGGGGCTATGACGCCACCGCGATCGTCGGCGGCGACGCCAAGTCGCTAGCGATCGGCGCCGCCTCGATCGTCGCCAAGCATGTCCGCGACGAGATCATGATCCGGGCGGCCGAGACCTATCCCGCCTATGGCTGGCATTCCAACAAGGGCTATGGTTCGGCGACGCATCTGGCGGCGCTGCGCGAACATGGCCCCACCCCCCTGCACCGTCGCAGCTTCGCGCCCGTGGCCCAGTGTTATCTGGACCTGTAACCTCCCGATCCCGCCGTCCATCGGCCGATGGGGAGGAATTTCGGGTTGGGCGAGTCGCAACCGTCACACCCCCACTCCCTTGGGGGCCGAGTTATCCACACCCCCTATATCTGCCACGCGAGGGCAACGCCTGGCCGAATCTGGCGGATTCCCGCGAGTCGCGGGCGCGAATCGCCTCTTGACGACCGACTCGTTCCGGGTGGATGCGAGGGTTTCTGGGAACAAGGGACGGTTAACGATGGGGGTCATCCAGACGGTCAAACGACCGGTCAAGGCGCGGCCAGTCGCATTGGAACGCGAAGACGTCCTGCCGCTCGACCAGATCCTGATGGGCGACTGTATCGCCGCCCTCCGCTCGCTTCCCGACAAGTCGGTCGACATGATCTTCGCCGACCCGCCCTATAATCTCCAGCTCGGCGGCGAGTTGTTCCGCCCCGATGGCAGCCATGTCGACGCCGTCACCGACGCCTGGGACAAGTTCGACACCTTCGCCGCCTATGACGCCTTCACCCGCGCCTGGCTTGCCGAATGCTACCGCGTCCTCAAGGACAATGGCTCGCTCTGGGTGATCGGCAGCTACCACAACATCTTCCGCGTCGGGACCGCGGTGCAGGATCTGGGCTTCTGGATCCTCAACGACATCATCTGGCGCAAGTCCAATCCCATGCCCAATTTCAAGGGCACCCGCTTCACCAACGCGCATGAGACGCTGATCTGGGCCTCGAAGGGCGAGAAGGCGAAATACACCTTCAACTATCGTTCGATGAAGACGCTGAACGATGAGATCCAGATGCGATCGGACTGGGAATTCCCGATCTGCGGCGGTCAGGAACGGCTCAAGAAGGACGGGCACAAGGTCCATCCGACCCAGAAGCCGGAGGCGTTGCTCTATCGCATCCTGCTCGCCTGCACCCGGCCGGGCGACGTCATCGCCGACCCGTTCTTCGGCACCGGCACGACCGGCGCGGTCGCCAAGCGCCTCGGCCGCCGCTGGATCGGGATCGAGCGCGAGCCGACCTATTGCGCCGCCGCGATCGAGCGGATCGAGGCCGCCCTCCCCCTCGACGAAAGCGCGCTCGCCACGATGCAGAGCCCCAAGGCGCAGCCCAAGGTCGCGTTCGGGACGCTTGTCGAAAATGGCTATCTGGCCCCCGGCATGCCGCTGATGGACGCCAAGCGCAAATGGCGGGCGACGGTGCGCGCGGACGGATCGCTGCTGTCCGACTGCGGGCAGGCGGGGTCGATCCACCGGCTGGGCTCGATGCTCCAGAACCGGCCGACCTGCAATGGCTGGACCTTCTGGCATTATGAACTGGAAGGCGCACTGAAACCCATCGACGCGATGCGCCAGACCTGGCTGCTGGCGACCCAGCCGTAACCCGCTATTCCTCCCCTTGCAGGGGAGGAATTGAGAAGGCTTTCCATGCACCTGCGCCCCGTCCAATTCGTCGACACCCCAGTCGGGCTGGAAGACGGCTGCCTTGCCCGCCTGGCGGGCGGAATGCAGTGGTTCGCGGCTTACGAGGTGCGTGAGGGCGCCAGCCGCCGCATCGTGCCCGTCGCGCGGTTTGCGGAGCAACTGGGCGGCTCCCCCCGCGCAGAGGCGCTGCACGCCGCTTTCACCACATCCCGCGCGCCATGGATCATGGGCGACCGGGCCTTGCGCTTCGAGCAGCCGCAGGTCGCCGCGATCCTGAACGTCACGCCCGACAGCTTCTCCGATGGCGGCCGGCATGTCGGCGATCCGGCAGCGGCGGCCGACAGCGGCATGGCGATGGCGGCCCAGGGCGCGGCGGTGATCGACCTGGGCGGCGAGTCCACCCGCCCCGGCGCCGCGCCGGTCTGGGAAGGCGACGAGATCGCCCGCACCGCCCCCGTCATCGAACGGCTGGCACGCGGCGGCGCGCTGGTGTCGATCGACACGCGCAAGGCCGCGGTGATGGAGGCGGCGCTCGCGGCGGGGGCGGGCATCATCAACGATGTCGCCGCCCTTCTATGGGACGACCGCGCGCTGGAGGTGGTGGCGAAGGCCGGCTGCCCCGTGATCCTGATGCACTCGCCCGATCCGGCCAAGGGCGGCCATGGCCGGGTCGGCTATACCGATGTCCTGACCGAGGTCTTCGACTGGCTGGAGGCGCGGATCGCGGCGGTCGAGGCGGCGGGAATTGCTCGCTCGCGCGTGATGGTCGATCCGGGCATCGGCTTCGGCAAGTCGCTCGCCGACAATCTGGCGCTCATCAACGGGCTGGCGATCTTCCATGGGCTGGGCTGCCCGATCATGCTGGGGGCCAGCCGCAAGCGGATGATCGGCGCCCTGTCGAACGAGGCCCCGGTCGACGCCCGGCTCGGCGGATCGCTGGCGCTGGCGCTGAAGGGTGCGGAGGCAGGCGTTCAGTTGATCCGGGTGCACGACGTGGTCGAGACGGTACAGGCGCTGCGCGTCTGGCGCGGGCTGCGCGACCGCGCCCTGATGGGATAGCGATCGGATAACCACCCTCGCTTTTCCGGGACGAAACGCCCACATAGGGCCGATGCAACGTCCCCAGCCCCAGATCATCCGCGTCATCGACCTGGAGACGACCGGCTCCGCCCCACCCGCGCATGGCGTGTGCGAAATCGGCTGGCAGGACGTCGCGCTGGGCAAGGACGGTCGCTGGGAACTGGAAGGCGAAGGCGGCAGCATCCTGGTCAATCCGGGCCGCCCGATCCCGCCGATCACGCAGGCCATCCATCATATCCTGGACGAACAGGTCGCCGACGCGCCCTGGTGGCACGATGTCGCGCGCCGCGTGCTCGATCCCTGGCCGCGCCGCCTGGCGCTGGCGGCGCACCGGGCGGATTTCGAACAGCAATTCTGCACCCCGGCCATGACCCGCTCGGCGGACTGGATCTGCACCTGGAAATGCGCGCTGCGTCTGTGGCCCGACAGCCCCAGCTTCTCCAACCAGGTGCTCCGCTACTGGCGCAAGCCCGAGGGGCTGGTGCACGAACGCGGCCTGCCCATCCACCGCGCCTTTCCCGACGCCTATGTCACCGCGCACCACCTGCGCGACCAGTTGAACGAGGCCAGCCTGGCGCAGTTGCTCGAATGGTCGCGCATCCCCGGCCTGCTCCCGCGCGTGCGCTATGGGCCCGATCGCGGCAAGGACTGGCGTGAGATCGACGAGGATTCGCTGATGGGCTTCCTGACCGACCGCGATCCCGATGTCCGCTTCACCGCCGAAACGGAAATGGCGCGGCGTCAGGGCGGCGGTCATGTCGGGCGCGCCAGCCCGCAGGAACTGTTATTGTAAGCGTTGCCGCAGACGTGACGTAAGTGACTGGCATCGGCATCACTCCTTCGATAAGGCGGAGTGCTATGCCTGGAATGCGATCTACGTCATTGGGGGAGAATCCCATCGGTCGCATCCTGATCGCGGCCATGGCGACGGGCTTTCTCGCGCTGCTCGTGGCGGCGGTCGCGGCGGGCTATGCCATTCGGCAGGGCAACCGCCATACCGACTGGGTTATCCACACCTATCGCGTCGAGAGCGTGCTGACCGAAGTGCGCCGCCTGGCGGAGCAGAAGGAAACGGCACGACGCGGCTATATGCTGGCGGGCACGCCGGCATTTCTGGCCAGTTTCGAGGAAGCCCATGCCGCGCTGATCCCGCAGATCGCCGAACTCCGCCGGCTGACCGCCGACAATGTCCGCCAACACGCCCCGATGACCCAGGTCATCCAGCAGCTCGCCGAGATCGAGCAGTCCCAGCGCCTGACCAACGCGCTGGTTCGCCAGGGTCGCGGGGCCGACGCGCTGCGCCTTTTCCGAACGGATAGCGGGCTGCAACGCATGGCCCGGTTGCGCACGCTTTTCGAAACCATGGCGGGCGAGGAACGCCGCCTGCTGGCGCTTCGCGATGCCGAACAGGCCTCCAGCCGCCAGACCTTCTCCGTCGTGGTGACGGTGGCGGGGCTGTTGTTCATACTGGTGTCGATCGTGTCGTTCCTGACCGTGCGCCGCTATACCGCCGACCTGCATCGGTCGCGCACCGCGCTGGCCAGCCTCAACGCCACGCTGGAGGAACAGGTGCATGAACGCACCGCCGACCTCGCGCTGGCGAACGAGGAGATTCAGCGTTTCGCCTATATCGTCAGCCACGATCTCCGCTCGCCGCTGGTCAACGTGATGGGCTTCACCGCCGAACTGTCCGCCGCGACCCAGCCGCTGGCCGATCTGATCGACCGCGCCGAGGCGGAGGCGCCGCAGATCGTGACCGAGGAGGCGCGCCTCGCCGCGCGCGAGGACCTGCCCGAGGCGATCGGCTTCATCCGCACCTCGACCGCCAAGATGGACCGGCTGATCAACGCCATCCTGAAGCTCAGCCGCGAGGGGCGCCGGGTGCTCGCGCCCGAGATGATCGCGCTCGACCAGTTGATCGAGCAGATCGCCGATTCGATCCGCCACGTCATCGACGATCGCGGCGTCACCTTGACCATCGCGCGGCCGATGCCGGTGATCGTCAGCGACCGGATCGCGCTGGAACAGATCCTGTCCAACCTGATCGAGAATGCGACCAAATATCGCCATCCGAGCCGCCCCGCCGAAGTGCATGTCTCGGTCGCGGAGACGCGCGGTCGGGTGATCGTCGCGGTGCGCGACAATGGCCGGGGCATCGATCCGCGCGATCACCAGCGCATCTTCGACCTGTTCCGCCGGTCGGGACAGCAGGACCAGCCAGGCGAGGGCATCGGCCTCGCGCATGTCCGCGCCCTCGCCTATCGTCTGGGCGGCACGATTTCCGTCGAATCCCAATTGGGTGAAGGCGCGACCTTCTTTCTCTCATTACCTCCCTCCCTCTCCATCGAAGGCGCCTGAATGAACGACCATCGCTCCGTTGGCATCGTCATGATCGAGGATGACGAAGGCCATGCCCGCCTGATCGAGAAGAACATCCGGCGCGCGGGCATCCTGAACGACATCCGCCACTTCACCGACGGCACGACCGCGCTCGACTATCTGTTCCATGCGCCCGACGGTCCGGCCAAGAACGGCCCGGCGCTCGTGCTGCTCGACCTCAACCTGCCCGACATGAGCGGCACCGACATCCTCACCCGGATCAAGGCGGAGGGCAGCCCGCTCAAGCGCACGCCCGTCGTCGTGCTGACCACCACCGACGACAAGGTGGAGATCCAGCGCTGCTATGACCTGGGCTGCAACGTCTACATCACCAAGCCGGTCAATTACGAGAATTTCGCCCAGGCGATCCGCCAGCTGGGCCTGTTCCTGTCGGTGATCCAGGTGCCCGAGATCGAAGCCTGAATCTCCCGCCCGCCATGTCCGCCCCCCACATCCTCTATATCGACGACGATGATGCGCTGCGTCGCCTGGTGTCGCGCGCGCTGGGGCGGCTTGGCTATACGGTCGCGTGTGCGGGGTCGGGGCGCGAGGGCGTCACCATGGCGGCGGCGGGCGGCTTCGACCTGGTCGCCGTCGACCATTACATGCCCGGCATGGACGGGTTGGAGACGCTGGCCGCGATCACCGCGCTGCCCGACCCGCCCCCGGTCGTCTATGTCACCGGATCGGACGAGGGACGGATCGCGGTCGCCGCGCTGAAGGCGGGGGCCGCCGACTACGTGGTCAAGACGGTCGGCGAGGATTTCTTCGATCTCCTGTCGGCAAGCTTCGCGCAGGTGCTCGACCGGACCCGGCTGGAACGCGCCAAGGCGGCGGCGGAGGCCGAGCTTCGCGCCTCCAACGCGCGGCTGGAGGCGATGCTGAGCGAGGTCAACCACCGCGTCGCCAACTCGCTCCAGCTCGTGTCCGCGATGATCGGGTTGCAGAAGGGCAGCCTGTCGGACGCCTATGCGCGCGAGGCGCTGGAGGATACGCAACGCCGCATCCGCGCGATCGCCCAGGTGCACCGGCGGCTCTACACCGCCAATGATGTCGAGCAGGTCGACCTGCGCGACTATCTGGGCGCGCTGGTCGAGGAACTGGGCGAAAGCTGGTCGATCGAAACCCGCGCCCGCACCCTGACGCTGACCGCCGAGGCGATCCGGGTGCAGACCGATCGTGCGGTGTCGATCGGGGTGATCGTCACCGAACTGGTCACCAACGCCTGCAAATACGCCTATCCCGACGGACCGGGCGAGGTGCGCATCTTCCTGACCCAGGCGCAGAATGGTTGCGAACTGGTGGTCGAGGATGACGGCTGCGGCATGCTGCCCGATCAGCCCCCCAAGGGCACCGGCCTGGGCGCCAAGCTGATCCGCGCGATGGCGCAGAGCCTCCAGACGGTGCTCGAATATGATCACGCGCATGCCGGGGTGCGCGCGGTGCTGCGGGTGCCGGCTTAACGGCGAACGGTCGCCCTGCCCGTCATGCGAGCCGCAGGACGAGCCGCCGCACCCCCTCCAGCACCACGCCGAAAACCGCATGCGAGGCAGCGCTATAGCCATGGGTGGCGGGCGGCGTATCCTGTGGCGCGGCCCCCAAGCCGAAGGCGGGCACGGCCAGATCATCCACCACCAGCATCGTCGCCAGTCCGAAGGGCAGGCCAAGCCCCAGCGCCGCCTGGGGACGCTTGTGGGTCAACGCCCCGTACAGCCCGCCCAGCGCCGCGCCGGTCGCATAATGGACCATGCTGCCCGCCGTCTCGCGATATTTCTGCGTGACGGGCTCGCCGGTCGTCACCTTGGCGAGCACATCGGCGGCCTTCACCGTGGCCGGGTCGTCGTTGCTGCCCTTTTGCCCGAACGCGCCTGCCGCCACCGCCTGGAACTGGTTCATCGCCAATGAGGCGAGCAGGCCGCCAATCACCCCCACGCCGATCGCCAGCCCAAGGCTCCGTCGCTCGTCCGCCATCCGCTTGCTCCATCAATCGCCGATCGCCCCACAACGGACCGATCGGCCGGGAGTTCAACGGTCATGCCGTCTCAGGGTTTGCGGAACTTGTAGACGAACTGGTCGGTGTGCCCGCGAATGGCGGGATCGAAGACGTTCTTGCTGTGATCGTCCTGCGGATTGCGCAGCACGCGGCTTTCGCCGACGAAGCGAAAGCCGACCGACTGGACCTGTCGCTTCACATAATCGGGGTCGATCCGGTGGGTCGTGTTGGTGTTGGCCAGCCCCTTGCCCACCGTATCGGCGTGATCGATGATGACATAGGTGCCGCCGGACTTGAGCAGCTTGAACACCGCCTGGTCGAAGGCGCGCAACGCTGGTTCGCCCGCATTCTTGTTCGCGACGTCATGATAATTCTGGACCGTCCAGAACAGGTCGACCGGCTGGTCGGCGGCGGGCAGGTTCACGCCCTGCACCTGCGCGGTGACATTGGGCAGGTTCCGGCCCTGAAGCGTACCGAGCGTCCCCTCCGCATATTTCTGAGCGGCGGCGGGCCAATAGGCATAGACATGACCCTTGGGGCCCACCACGCCCGAGAAGATACCGGTCCAGTATCCCTTGCCCGGCAGATAATCGATCACCGTGTCGCCGGGCTTCGCACCGGAGAAGGCGACGACCGCCGCCGCCTGGCGCCGTTGGTCATCGTCCGCCTGGTCGGCGCGGGCGGGGTTGGCGAGTGCGGCGGTGACATAGGCCGGAATGGCGGCGGGTTTGGCCGGAGCGGCGGGCTTTTGCTGCGCCACCGCCATGGTGCCGCCCGCCGCCAGCATCAGTCCCAGTGCGATCGCCTTCATGCCTGCTCTCTCCATTGTCCTGATGCCACCAGCCCCACCGTCCATTTGAGCCGGGCGGAACGGCGCGAGGGTTTTACACGTCCAGATTCGCCACGTTCAGCGCATTGTCCTGGATGAACTCGCGCCGCGGCTCGACCACTTCGCCCATCAAGCGGCTGAACACCTCGTCCGCCGCCGCGACATCGTCCGACGTCACGCGCAGCATCGAGCGGACCGACGGGTCGAGCGTGGTTTCCCAGAGCTGCTCGGCATTCATCTCGCCCAGACCCTTGTAGCGCTGGATCGCCAGCCCCTTGCGGCCCGAGGTCAGGATCGCCTCCAGCAACTGGCTGGGACGCGCCACGCGGGTCTCGCCGCGCGCCAGCGTCGTGCTGTGGCCCTCCTCATCGGTAGGCACGGCGTCAGCCGAAGCCTCGGTCGTGGCGCTGCGCAGCGGCACCAGCTTGCCCGCCTGGGCAAAGCTCTCCGCCTGTTCGGCGGCCAGCGTATGCAGCTTGCGCGCCTCGGCTGAGGCGATGAAGCTGGCCTCGACGATGTGGTGGTCGGTCACGCCGCGCCACAGCCGCTCGAAATGGACGCCGCCATCCTCGGTCAGCCGCGCGGACCAGCGCGCCTCATGATCGCCCGATTCCAGACGCCGCGTGGTTTCGACCACCGTCGCCATGCGCTGCTCGCGGGTCAGCACGGGGTCGAGCGCGCCGGCCAGCGCCAGCACCTCGATGATCGACGCATCGTAGCGCCGGGGCACATACCGCATGAGGGTGCGCATCCGCCGCGCATGATCGACCAACGCCTTCAGGTCGTTGCCCGACCGCGCGCCACCCGGCCCTTCGAGCACCATGGTCGAAACGCCCGCCTCGACCAGATATTCGTCGAGCGCGGTGTCGTCCTTCAGATAGACTTCGGACCGCCCCTTGGTCGCCTTATACAAAGGTGGCTGGGCGATGTAGAGGTGCCCGCGCTCGATCAACTCGGGCATCTGGCGATAGAAGAAGGTCAGCAGCAGCGTGCGGATATGCGCGCCGTCGACGTCTGCGTCGGTCATGATGACGATCTTGTGGTAGCGCAGCTTGTCCGCGTTGAAATCGTCGCGGCCGATGCCGGTGCCCATCGCCTGGATCAGCGTGCCGATTTCCTTGGATGAGATCATGCGGTCGAACCGCGCGCGCTCGGTATTCAGGATCTTGCCGCGCAAGGGGAGGATCGCCTGGAAATGGCGGTTGCGCCCCTGCTTTGCCGAGCCACCGGCCGAGTCACCCTCGACCAGGAAGAGTTCGGACTTGGCGGGATCGCGCTCCTGGCAATCGGCCAGCTTGCCGGGCAGCGAGGCGATGTCCATCACCCCCTTGCGCCGGGTCAGTTCGCGGGCGCGCTTGGCGGCCTCGCGCGCGGCGGCGGCGTCGATGATCTTGGCGACGATCGCGCGCGCGTTCTGCGGATTTTCCTCCAGCCAGTCGGCCAGCTTGTCGGCGATCAGGCTTTCGAGCGGCTGGCGGACCTCGGAGGAGACCAGCTTGTCCTTGGTCTGGCTGCTGAACTTCGGATCGGGCAGCTTGACCGAGACGATCGCGGTCAGCCCCTCACGCATGTCATCGCCGGTCAGCGTCACCTTCTCCTTCTTCAGGAGGCCCGACTTGTCGGCATAATTGTTGAGCGTTCGGGTCAGCGCCGCGCGGAAGGCGGCGATATGGGTGCCGCCATCACGCTGCGGGATGTTGTTGGTGAAGGCGAGGACATTCTCGTAATAAGAGTCGTTCCATTCCAGCGCGACGTCCATGCCGATCGCATCGCGCTGGCCATGGATGGCGATGGGTTCGGGGAAGAGCGGCGACTTGGAGCGGTCCAGCCACTTCACGAAGGCCGCGATCCCGCCCTCATAATAGAGTTCGACCGTCTTGGGTTCCTCGTGCCGCGCATCGGTGAGGAACAGGCGGACGCCCGAGTTCAGGAAGGCGAGTTCGCGATAGCGGTGCTCGAGCTTGTCGAAGTCGAACTCGGTGATCTTGAACGTCGCCGGGCTCGGCAGGAAGGTGACGCGCGTGCCCTTCTGCCCCGGCTCGGCCTTGCCGACGACCTTCAGCGGCGCGACCGCATCGCCGTGCGCGAAGCGCATGTAATGCTCCTCGCCGTCGCGCCAGATGGTCAGGTCCAGGAACTCGGACAGCGCGTTGACCACCGAGACGCCGACGCCGTGCAGGCCGCCCGACACCTTGTACGCATTGTCGTCCGAGGTATTCTCGAACTTCCCGCCCGCATGGAGCTGGGTCATGATGACCTCGGCCGCCGACACGCCCTCTTCGGGGTGGATGCCGGTCGGGATGCCGCGGCCATTGTCGGTGACGCTGACCGAGCCGTCGGCGTTCAACTGGATGTCGATGCGGTCGCAATGCCCCGCCAGCGCCTCGTCGATCGCGTTGTCGCTGACCTCGAACACCATGTGGTGGAGGCCCGAACCATCGTCGGTGTCGCCGATATACATGCCCGGCCGCTTGCGCACCGCGTCGAGGCCCTTCAGCACCTTGATCGAGGAGGCGCCGTACTCATTCGTCTGGGGGGTATCTGCCATAGCGAGTATATAGGAATTACGGGCCCCAAGGGGAAGCAAAATGGGACGGCGGCGCGGCCGTTTCGCCGCCCTTTTACACCCCCCTCACCCCCGCCCGGCGGAAGCGGTCGATCCTGACGCCGAATTCACCCATCGCACGGGCGCCGCGCATGGAGTAGCGCGTATCGACAGACACTCAGACGATCAGGAGACATGGGATGATGGCCAAGTCCATGATGTTCGCGACCCTGCTGACGATGCTGGCCACTGGCCCGGCGGCGGCCCAGTCGACGGCCCAGTCGGTGCGGCGCGATTATCCCGGCTGCGACCTGCGCAAACAGCATCGCCTGCGCGCACCCACCGGGGGGACGATCCGCGACCCCCGGCAGGCGCATATCGCCATGCGCGCCAACATCCTGCAGGCCGATATAAGCAACGCCCGCAAGGCGCGCCGCCTGACCCAGGCACAGGCCCAGACGCTGTGGCAACAGGTTGATCGCGTGCGCCGCGACACCAACGCCGCCGTGTCACGGCAAGGCTTCCTGAGCGGGGGCGAGCTTGCCAGCTATGACCGGGCGCTGGACATGGTGGCGGCGAGGCTCTGCCGATAGAGCGTCGGCGGCGCACGACCAGGATCCGGGCCGTCCGGGATCCTTCCGTCCCGCGCCCTCAGAACGCCACCCGCGTCGCCTCCCCCGGAACATCGGTGAACAGGGCGGGCTCGGTACCAGTCACCCAGACCTGCCCACGCCCCGCCAGCCGCTCGAACAGCGCGGCGCGGCGCGACGGGTCGAGATGCGCCGCCACCTCGTCCAGCAGCAGGACCGGCGGCACGGCACGCCGTTCCGTCACGAGATCGGCATGGGCCAGCACGATGCCCAGCAGCAACGCCTTCTGCTCGCCGGTCGAGCAGAGCGCCGCCGCCTGCCCCTTGGCGACATGGATGACCGACAGGTCGGCGCGGTGCGGGCCCACCAGCGTCCGCCCCGCCGCCGCATCGCGCCTGCGCCCCATCGCCAGCGCATGGGCAAAGGCGGGTGGGTCCACCGCCTCCCCCTCCAGCGCCAGCGACGCGCGGGCGAACACGCTGTCCGGCGCGTCGGCCAGCCGCTGGTCGAGCGCCGCGACGCCGGCGACCCGTGCGGCATCGACCGCCGCGCCATGTTCGACCATCCGCGCCTCCAGCGCGCTCAGCCAGTCGGGATCGACCGGCCCTTCGCTCGCCAGCAGCCGATTGCGCTCGCGCATCGCCGCGTCATAGCGGGTGGCGTGCATCCCGTGCGCCGGGGCCAGCGCCATCACCAGCCGGTCCAGGAACCGCCGCCGCTCGGACGCGGGCTCGACGAACAGCCGGTCCATCGCCGGGGTCAGCCACAGCACGGCCAGCCAGTCGGCCAGCGCATTGGCGCTTGCGCCTGCCCCCTGCACCCGGACCACCCGTCGCTCGGGCGCGGAGGGGAGCGCGCCGGTGGCGATCTCGACATCACCGTCCAGCGTCGCGGCCACGCCGAACCCGCCCTTGCCCCCCTGCCGCGCCATCGCCGACAGCGCGGCGCGCCGCAGCCCCCGGCCGGGCGCGAGCAGCGACACCGCCTCCAGCACATTGGTCTTGCCCGCGCCATTCTCGCCGGTCAGCACGACGAACCCCGCGCCTGGGAAAAGCGCGAGGTCGGCGTGATTGCGGAAATCGGTGAGGACAAGGCGGGTCAGCATTGTGTCCGCCTTATCGGGTATGAGCCCTCAATACATCCTCCCCCGCAAGGGGAGGAATGGGTCGTCAGACCCGCATCGGCATCAACACGTAGAGCGCAGGCGCCTTGTCATTCTCGCGGATCAGGGTCGGCGCGGCGGCATCGGCCAGATGGACCTCCACCAGATCGCTGTCGATCTGGCCCAGAATGTCGAGCAGATAGCGGCTGTTGAACCCGATCTCGAAGCCGAGCGAGGTGTATTCGCCCGGCACCTCTTCCGACGCGGTGCCGTTTTCGGGGCTGGTCACCGACAGGGTGATCCGGTCGCGGTCCAGCGCCATCTTTACCGCGCGGGTCTTTTCCGTCGCGATGGTCGAGACGCGGTCGACACCCTGCATGAACGCCTTGGGGTCCAGCTTCAGGATCTTGTCGTTCGCGGTCGGGATGACGCGGGTATAGTCCGGGAAGGTCCCGTCGATCAGCTTGGACGTCAGGATCGCCTGGCCCAGGTCGAAGCGGATCTTGGTGCCCGACAGCGACACGCCGACCGAGCCGTCCACCTCGTCGAGCAGTTTGCGCAGTTCGCCCACGCACTTCCGCGGCACGATCACGTCGGGCATGCCCTCGGCCCCGTTCGGACGATCGATCGTCACGCGCGCCAGGCGGTGGCCATCGGTCGCGGCTGCCTTCAGCACGGGCGCGCCATTATCCTCGGCCACATGCAGGAAGATGCCGTTGAGATAATAGCGCGTCTCTTCGGTCGAGATGGCGAAGCGGGTCTTGTCGATGATCTGCTTCAGGAGTTCGACGGGCAGCTCGAACTGGGTCGGCAATTCGCCCTCGGCGATGACCGGGAAATCGTCGCGCGGCAGGGTGCCAAGCGAGAAGCGCGCGCGGCCCGCGACGATGGTCATGCGACCGTCGGCGGCGGTGAGCTGTACCTGGCTTCCCTCGGGCAGCTTGCGCGCGATGTCGAACAGCGTGTGCGCCGACACGGTGGTCGAACCCGGCTGGTCGACCGCGGCGGCCACGCTGTCGTTGATCTGCAGATCCAGGTCGGTCGCCATCATCCGCAACTGGCCTTCGGCAGTCGCCTCCAGCAGCACGTTGGAAAGGATCGGAATCGTGTTCCGCCGCTCCACCACCGACTGGACATGGCTCAAACCCTTGAGCAGCGTTGCGCGTTCGATCGTCGCCTTCATTTCCTGATCCCCCGCCGGAACGACCGCATGGTCCCCGAGTCCGAAAGTGATAAATGGCCTTGGTTCCTACCCGCTAAGAAGGGGCCGGAGCAAGGCTCCGACCCCTCGAACATTGGTAGTAAAACCACCGTTAATGTGGAAAAGAATGCCGCTTAGAAGCGCAGGCCGACCCCGGCAAGCAGCTGGTGGCGGTTCGGATTGATGCCGACGCCGTCCAGTTCGTCATAATGCGAATAGCGATATTCACCCTTTACGAAGGTGTTCGGGCTGATCGCATATTCCAGGCCCGCGCCCAGGCGATAACCGCCCACTTCCTGCGAATTGACGGTGGTGACGCCCGCCGTGGTGTAGCGCGCATCGAACTTGGCGTTGGTGTAGCCGGCCTTCAGATAGCCCAGCGCGACCGGCGAGATGACATAGCCGACGCGCGCGCCGGCATAGAGGTCACGCCCCGCACCCAGGCGGAATTCGTCGCCGGGCACGCGGATGCCGTTGCTGCGCGTGTCGGAGCTGGAGCCCGTGATCTCGCCCTCGGCGCCCAGGATGACGGGGCCTGCGGGAATGTCATAGCCGATGCCCGCGCCATACAGCACGCCATCGCTCGAACTCTTGTCCTGACCCTGGCGGTCGTTCAGGCTGTCATAGCCGATCAGGCCCTCGACGCGGAAACCCGTGAAGGGCTGGCCGGCGGTCGTCTGCGCGGCGGCTGGCGCGGCGGCGGCGAGAACGGCCGAGGTCGCCAGGGCGGCGAGCATGAGCTTACGCATGAACTATACTCCAATTACTGTACCGGCCGCCGTTACATTCGGCGGTCGGCGCACCAATGGCGCGAAAGCCGGGACGTTGCATGAACCTCAGCTAAACAGGAAAAAGCGTTGCATATGCGCAACAGCCACGACAGGGGATCATCGGTCATGACCGCCCCCTCCGCCCCATCAATTCGTCAAGGACGCGACTATATCGCCCGGCATGGCGAGACGGTGTTCAACCGGATCGGACGCATCCAGGGCGACCGGGCCGATCTGCACACCCCGCTGACCCGGCGCGGCTTCGCCCAGGCCGATGCGATCGGCGAGGCCCTGCGCCAACGACTGGGGCCGACTCCCGCGCTGACGCTCTGGTCCTCACCCACCGGCCGCGCGCTTCAGACGTTGGCGGTGATCGCCGAACATCTGGAACTCGACTGGCATGGCACGGCCCAGGACGTGCGACTGATCGAGCTGGGCTTCGGAAGCTGGGGCGGGAGGGATCATGCCGATCTGATCGCGGCGCATGGTCCGATCGTCCATCCGCATGGCATGACGGTGGGATCCCCCGATGGCGAAACCTATCCGGCGATGGCGGCGCGACTGGCGGCATGGCTGGCCGACACGCGCGATCATGACGGCGACCGGCTGATCCTGATGCATGGCCTGTCGAGCCGGGTGCTGCGCGGCCTGATGCTCGGCCTGCCCGACGATCCCTATTGCGGGGTGCCGGTCGCCGAGCGCCTGCCACAGGGCTCGATCGTGATGATCGAGGGTGGCCGCGAGACGCTGATCCACCGGGCATCGGCGTGAAGCGGCTGGCTCTCGTCCTGGCACTCGTCGCCGCGCCCGCCGCCACGCGCGAGACGATCGGCATCTACAAGGGCTGGGGCGCATTCCGCGATCCCGACCGTTGCTATGCCATCGCCCGCCCGATCCTGGCGAATGGACGCAGCGGAGGCTTTGCCGGGATCGGCACCTGGCCCGCCAGGCGGCTGCGCGCCTCGTTCCATCTGCACCTCAGCGCGTCCCGCGACCGTAGGGCGGGGGTCACGCTGTCCATCGGTGAGCGGCGCTTTCCACTGGTCGGCACCGACCGCGATGTCTGGGCCCCCGACGCGGCGACCGATCACGCACTGGTCATGGCGATGCGATCGGGGCGCAGCATGAGCGTGTCGACAGTCGACACCCTCCGCCGCCCCTTTGCCGACACCTACACACTGGCGGGCGCGGCCGCCGCGATCGACGCCGCGACGCTGGCCTGTGTGGAGGGGAAGGCTGGCTGACGACCATTCCCGGGGGATGAGTGACCGGGCTTCGTCCGACCAGTGGAAATGGGCGCGATTTTGCGCTATGGGCGGGACATGCAGACAGTTTCGGCCGCCCCCATGCCCATCCCCGGGCACATCGATCCCGTGCCCGTGCCGCGCGGCGTGCAACCGCGCCCCGATGGCCGGGTCGACCTGATCGGCCTGACCAAGGACCAGTTGCGCGAGGCGCTGCTGTCGGCGGGCATGGAGTTGAAGCAGGCCAAGCTGCGCTCCAAGCAGATCTGGCACTGGCTCTACAATCGCGGCGCGACTCGCTTCGCCGACATGACCGACATCGCCAAGGCGCAGCATCCCTGGCTGGAGGAGCGCTTCGTCATCGGCCGCCCCGAGGTGGTCGAGGCGCAGGTGTCAAGCGACGGCACCCGCAAATGGCTGCTCCGCTCGCCCGACGGGCAGGATTACGAGATGGTGTTCATCCCCGACGCCGATCGGGGAACGCTCTGCGTGTCGAGCCAGGTGGGCTGCACGCTAAACTGCCGCTTCTGCCATACCGGCACGATGCGGCTGGTCCGCAACCTGACCGCGGGCGAGATCGTCGGACAGGTGATGCTGGCACGCGACTCGCTCGGCGAATGGCCCAGCCAGCCCGAGGGGCGGATGCTGACCAACATCGTCATGATGGGCATGGGCGAGCCGCTCTACAATTTCGATGCCGTGCGCGATGCGCTGAAGCTGGTGATGGACGGTGACGGGCTGGCGCTGTCCAAGCGGCGCATCACCCTGTCGACCAGCGGCGTGGTGCCGATGATGGCGCGCGCAGGCGAGGAGATCGGCGTGAACCTGGCCGTCTCGCTCCACGCCGTGACCAAGGATGTGCGCGACGAGATCGTGCCGCTCAACAAGAAATACGGTATCGAGGAACTGCTCCAGGCCTGCGCCGACTATCCGGGTGCGAACAATGCCCGGCGTATCACGTTCGAGTATGTGATGCTGAAGGACAAGAACGACTCGGACGCCGATGCGCACGAACTGGTCCGGCTGCTGCGCCACTATAAGCTGCCCGCCAAGGTGAACCTGATCCCGTTCAATCCCTGGCCCGGCGCGGCCTATGAATGTTCGGACCCGGAGCGGATTCGCCGCTTCTCCGATATCGTGTTCGAGGGCGGCATCTCCGCCCCGGTCCGCACGCCGCGCGGCCGCGACATCGACGCGGCCTGCGGCCAGCTCAAGACCGCTGCCGAGAAGAAGAGCCGCGCACAGCTCGACCGTGAGGCGGAGGAAAAGTTCGCGGCGCTGGGGTAAGGCCCATTTCATCGTCACCTATGGGGGAGGATAGGGGTCCGCCAAGCCCCCTCCCCGTGAGGCAAGCCCCCCGCTTCATGCGTTACGCTCCGCGATGATCGACTGGACCTTTCTTGCGCTCGCCGCCGCCGGGGGCTTTGTCGGCGGCGCGATGAACGCGCTCGCGGGCGGCGGCAGCTTCTCCACAATGCCGACGCTGATCGCGCTGGGCCTGCCCTCCACCGTCGCCAACGCCACCTCCAACGTGGCGCTTCAGCCCGCCGCGATGGCGAGCGCCTGGGCCTATCGCCACGGGCTGGAGCCCGTCATGGGCGTGTCGATGCGGCGGATGGCGGCGCTGACCTTCGTCTTCGCGCTGCTGGGCAGCATCCTGTTGTTCCTGACGCCGCCGCGCGCCTTCGACCTGATCGTCCCCTGGCTGCTGCTGACCGCGACGATCGCAATCGCGGGCGGGCGGCATGCGTCGGACTGGCTGGCGCGGATCGCCCGCCCCGGCCCGCGTGCGCTGATGGGCGCGCAGGCGGTGCTGGGCATCTATGGCGGTTATTTCGGCGGGGGCATCGGCATGATGCTGACCGCCGCCTGGGGGTTGCTGTCCGGGCACAGCCCCGCCCAGCTCGCCGCGCCCCGCACGCTGATGCTGGCGACCGCCAATGCCGCGGCGACCATGGTCTTCATCGCCACCGGCATGGTCGCCTGGGCTCAGTGCCTGCCGATGCTGGCAGGCGGCATCCTGGGCGGGTGGAGCGGTGCGCTGATCGGGCGCAAGCTGCCGCCCGGGCTGATCCGGGGATGGACACTGTTGCTGACGACGGTGACGACGGCGGTGTTCTTCTGGCGGGGTTATGCGTGAGGCGATTCCCGCCTCAATCCGGCCGCCGCATCTCGAACCGGGCGGACTCGGTCACTTCGAAATAGTCGACCGGGCCACCCCCGCGCAGGATCGGACGGGCGCGGGCGGTCTGATAGATGCCGTTCTCGATCAGGTCGGCGGCGATATGGATGCCCACCGCCTCGCCGATGACCAGCCACTGGTCGAGTTCGCGCCCCTCCTTGGTTTCCAGTCGGATGAGCTGGGTCAGGCGGCATTCGAACGAGACCGGGCTTTCGGCCACACGGGGGGCCGCAACCATCCGCCCATCCTGGGCCGTCACGCCCGCCAGGCCGAATTCATCGACCTCGGCCTCGACCGCAGCCGAACTGGCGTTCATCGCATCCGCCAGCGTCATGGTGGCGAGGTTCCAGGTGAAAACCTTCGTCTCGGCGATATTGGCGACCGAATCCTTCCACCCCTGCGACGAAAAGCCGATCAGCGGCGGGCGGTAGTTGAAGACGTTGAAAAAGCTGTAGGGTGCCAGATTGTTGACGCCCGCGTCCGAGCGGCTGCCGATCCAGCCGATCGGGCGCGGGGCGACGATCGCATTCAGGGGATCGTGCGCCAGGCCATGGCCGTTGACGGGTTCGTAGAAATGCCAGCTATCGTTCATGGGTTTTCGTCACCGAAAGGGAGAAGGGATGCAATCGGGAACGCCGACCGAGCCGGAAAGACCCGAAAAGGTCCTTCGTCGTCACGGACTGGTGACGCGACTGTGGCACTGGGTCAATGCGGTCGCGGTGCTGATCCTGCTGGGATCGGGGCTGGGCATCTCCAACGCGCATCCCCGACTCTATTGGGGACGCTATGGCGCCAATTTCGACCCGGAATGGGCAACGCTTCCCCATTTCCCCGCCTGGATCACCATCCCTTCGCGCTACAATCTGGCGATCTCGCGGCGATGGCATCTGTTCTTCGCACTGGTGCTGGGCTTCGGCCTGCTCGCCTATATGGTCGCGGGCCTCATGACCCGGCATTTCCAGCGCGACCTGCGTATCCGGGGCCATGAGCTACGGCCCGGCGCGATATGGACCGACCTGAAACGGCATCTGGCCTTCCGCTTTCATGACGAGCGCGATCCGCGCGCCTATAATCTGTTCCAGAAGCTGAGTTACGTGCTGGTCCTGTTCGTCGCCCTTCCCCTGGCCATCCTGACCGGAATCGCGCTGTCGCCGGGCATGAACGCCGCCTGGCCCTGGGTGTTGGAGATATTGGGCGGGCGGCAGTCGGCGCGGTCGATCCATTTCATCACCGCGAGCACGCTGGCGTTGTTCACCATCGTTCACCTGGTGCTCGTCATCCTGGCAGGACCGTTCAATGAGGTGCGATCGATGATCACCGGCCGCTGGAGGATTCCCGAATGATCCGCCGCCGCACTATCCTGACCGGCGGCGCGGGCCTGCTCCTGGCGGGCTGCGACCGGATCATCCAGCAACCGACCGCGCGCAAGATCCTGTTCGCGGGCGAGGACATGCAACGGGGATTGCAGCGCGCGCTGATGGACCGGGGTGCGCTGGCGCCGGAATATCGCCGCGACCAGATGTCGCCCTATTTCCGCACCAACGGCACCCGCAATCCGGGGACGCCGGAATATGCCGCGCTGGTGGCCAACCGTTTCGAGGACTGGCGGCTGAAGGTCGGCGGCCTGGTCGGCACCCCCCTGTCCCTCTCGCTCCGGCAGGTCGGCGAATTCCCGGCGCGTCGCCAGATCACCCGCCATGACTGCGTCGAGGGATGGAGCGCGATCGGCGAATGGATGGGGCCGATGCTGGGCAGCGTGCTGAAGGCCGCGCGGATCAGCGACCGGGCGCGCTATGTCGTCTTCACCTGCGCCGATCTGTACGGCGGGCAACCCTATTATGAATCGCTCGACCTGATCGACGCCTTCCACCCGCAGACGATCCTGGCCTGGGGGATGAACGGCCGGATGCTGGACATCGGGCACGGCGCCCCCCTGCGCCTGCGGGTCGAGCGGCAACTGGGCTACAAGCACGCCAAATATCTGATGCGGATCGATGCGGTGGAGAATTTGTCCAACATAGGTTTGGGCAAAGGCGGCTATTGGGAAGACCATGTCGATTATGACTGGTATGCCGGAATTTAAGGCACTAGTTCGTGCCATATGGCGCTGATCGATCTCTTTCTGTCGCGCGCGGTCCGCAAGGGCCGCCTGTCCCTCACCCATCATGACGGCTCGGTGCGCGAGTTCGGCACGCCCGAACCCGGTTATCCCGATGTCGCGATCCGCTTCACCGACGGCCGCGTCGCCGGGCAGATCGTCCGCAACCCGGCGCTGGCGGCGGGCGAGGCGTTCATGGACGGCCGCCTCGTCGTCGAGAAGGGCGATGTCCGCGACCTTGTCGAACTGCTGACCGTCAACGACAAATGGGAAGCGGGCGGGGCCAATCTCAACCCGTCCTGGCTGGTCCGCGCAGGCGGCGCGATCAAGCACCGGGTCGACCGGATCAACATGGAGCGCCGTTCGAAGAAGAACGTTGCCCATCATTACGACCTGTCGGGCACGCTCTACGAACTCTTCCTCGACACCGACCGGCAATATAGCTGCGCCTATTTCACCGATCCGAAGAACGACCTGGAGCGGGCGCAGCGCGACAAGAAGGCGCATATCGCCGCCAAGCTCGCGATCGAGCCGGGGATGAAGGTGCTCGACATCGGCTGCGGCTGGGGCGGCATGGCGCTCTACCTGCACCAGAAATGCGGCGCCGAGGTGCTGGGCGTCACCCTGTCCGAGGAACAGTTGAAGGTCGCCCGCGCCCGCGCCGAGGCGCTGGGCGTCGCCGACAAGGTGAAGTTCGAGCTGATCGACTATCGCCGGGTGGAGGGGCGGTTCGACCGTATCGTCTCGGTCGGCATGTTCGAGCATGTCGGCCCTCCACAATACCGGACCTTCTTCCGCAAGTGCCGCGACCTATTGAGCGAGGACGGCGTGATGCTGCTCCACACCATCGGGCGCTTGAGCGGGCCGGGCGTCACCGACGACTGGACGACCAAATATATCTTCCCCGGCGGCTATAATCCGGCGCTGTCGGAGATCGTGCGCGCGCAGGAGGGCTTGCGCATGTTCCTGACCGATGTGGAGGTGCTGCGCTGCCATTATGGCTGGACGCTCGACATCTGGTACGACCGGACGGTGGCGGCGAAGGACCGGATCGTCGAACTCTATGACGAGCGGTTCTACCGCATGTGGCTCTTCTATCTGGCGGGCGCGGGCGCGGCGTTCCGCAACGGGGGCCTGTGCAATTATCAGGTGCAGTTGACACGCGGTCGCCTGTCGGTGCCGGTGACCCGCGACTATATGTATGAGGGCGAACGGGCGCTGCGGGACTGATGATCCTCCCCCCGCCAAGGGGGGAAAAGGATCAGCGGGGTGCCAGTCGCCGGATGTCCAGAACGTCCACGCCCGCCAGCATCACCGGGCCGAACCGCCCCTCGATCTCGGCGACGATGCCCCCCGCGGTCGAGCGGATATGCGCCCAAGGGATTTCGCGCACGACCATCCGCCGCCCGCGCAGCTTGATCACCGCGACCCGGCCGTCCCGGGCCACCGCCAAAGCGCCCTGGCCATCGGCACCGACCACTGCGCCCGTCACCGCAAAGCCCGACAAGGCCGCCTCGGCCGCCGCCGCGACCTCGTCGGGCGACCCCAGCCGCCGGTCGCGCCGGCCGCGCAGCAGCCAGCCGATGCCGACCCCGCCCAGGACCGTGCCGATACCGATCCCGCCAAGCGCCCAGCCCGCCAGGGCGCCCGTCAAAGGCAGGGTCATCCCGCCGCGTCCGAAAGGGCTTCCAGCGTCGCACGCAGGCCCGACAGGTCATAGCCCGCACTTTCGGCCTGCATCACGATCAGAGTCGGGTTGCGGCCCGCCTTGGCCGCCGCCAGCGCCCACAGGTTGCAACTGCGCGTGCCCGACCGGCAAAAGGCCAGCACCGGCCCCTTGGCCTCGACCAGCGCCTGGGTCATCTGGTCGACCATCTCGTGACTGAACCCGCCGGGCGTCACGGGGATGGCGGTATAGGCCAGTCCGTGATCCTCCGCCGCCGCGCGAATCGAATCGCCGCTCGGCTGTCCCGGTTCCTCGCCATCGGGCCGGTTGTTGACGATCGCGGCATAGCCCGCCGCCTTGATGGCCGCGACATCCTCCGGGAGGATCTGGGGGGCGACGGCGACGCTTTCGTTCAAAGGACGGATCATGCGTTTCACCTATTCAATGGGCCGTTTCACCGCAACTGGTGGTGAAGGCCCATCGATCAAAAAGACGTATCGGCGGGGCTTCGGCGCGCGGTCGTGCGAATCTCCACGGAACATCGCCGTCCCCGTGTCGTCTGTCCTTATGAGACATCTTGCAGGAAGGTCGCCCCCAATGTCGCTCATCGATCGCCGTCAAGGGCTGTGGAGCCTCGCCGCGCTGGGCATGGCCGCCGCCCTTCCTCTCGCCTGGCGGCGCGCCCAGGCTGCCCAGCCGGCCCGCCCCGGTACGCTCGCCATCGTCGAGAAGGGCGACGGCCGGGTCGCCTTTTACAGCGTGCCCGACGGGCGGCGGCTGGGCACCGTTCCGCTCGGGCCCCAGCCGCATGAGATGGTCGCCGATCCTCAGGGCCGGTTCGCCTATGTCGGCGGCTACGGCGTCAAGGGCTGGCAGTTCGCGGGCGATGGCGGGCATCAGCTCTGGGTGATCGACCTGGCCGAACGGAAGCTGGCGCGCACGATCGACATGGCTCCGCATCGCCGCTGGCACGGGATGCGGATGGATGCGCAGGGTCGCCTCTACGCCCTGTCCGAAAGCGACAGCCTGCTCGCCCGGTTCGACACGCCCGCCACCGCCGAGACGCCCGACCGGATGATCCCGGTCGGCGGGGCGCGCAGCCATTATTTCGTCGTCAGGGCCGATGGCTCTCGCGCCTATATCGCCGATACGATGAGCGGGATGGTGATCATGGTGAACCCCGACGATGCCGCCTTCGCACCCATCAAGCAGCATATCGGCACCGCGCCCGAAGGACTGGCGCTCAGCCCGGACGAGCGGACGCTCTATGTCGTCGACCGCCCGGCGGGCATCCTCCACGCGCTCGACGCCGTCACGCTCCGGCCCCGCGCGCGCCAGCCACTGCGCGGCGAGGCGGTGCGGGTCATCGTCCAGGGCGATGGCCGCCTGATCGTCTCCAACCAGGCGGACAAGAGCCTGACCCGTCACGCGCCGACGACCCTTGCGGAGGAAGCGCGGCTGCCACTGCCCGCCGCCGCGCCGGGGCTGAACCTGCCCGCCGGCAGCAGGACGCTCTACGCGGCGCTCGACGATGACCGGATCGCGATGATCGATCTGGCGGCGTGGCGGATCACCGGCAGCTTCGCGACCGGGGCGGCGCCCGACACCGCCGTCCTTTTGTAATGGCGCCGCCCCTTTGCCTGAACGCTGCTTTGCGGTAGCGGTAGGGCGATGGCTGCCAAAATCTCCTGCGATGTCGCGATCATTGGTGCGGGGCTGGCGGGCGGCCTGATCGCGCTGGCGCTCAAGGCGCGTCACCCGTCGCTCGACGTCCGACTGGTCGACGCGGGCGAGACCATCGGCGGCAATCACATCTGGTCCTTTTTCGGCAGCGACGTGGCCAAGCGCGATCGCTGGATCGTCGAGCGGCTGGTCGCGCATGGCTGGCGCGCCTATGACGTCGCCTTTCCCGCCCATGCCCGCACGCTGAACCAGACCTATTATTCGATTGAGAGCCGTCGCCTGGATGCCGAGGTCCGCCGCGCCCTGCCGCCCCATGCGCTGATCCTGGGGCGCAAGGTGCTGGCGGTGTCGGCGACGGCGGCGGTCTTCGCCGATGGCGACCGGGTCGAGGCGACCGGCGTGATCGACGCGCGCGGCGCGGGCGACCTGTCCGCCCTGTCCTGCGGATGGCAGAAATTCGTCGGGCAGGAGTTGCGACTGGAACGCCCGCATGGCTGCGCGCGGCCGGTGGTGATGGACGCCACCGTCAAGCAGATCGACGGCTATCGCTTCGTCTATTGCCTGCCCTTCGCGGAGGATCGCATCTTCGTCGAGGACACCTATTACTCGACCTCCTCCGATCTGAACCGCCGCGCCATCGTCCAGCGGATCGAGCGTTACGCCGATGCCCGTGGCTGGGTCACCGGCGAGGTGGTGCGCGAGGAGGCGGGTGTGCTGCCGGTCGCGATGGGCGGCGATTTCGACGGCTATTGGCGCAGCGGCGGGGCCAGGACGCCCAAGGCCGGGATGCGCGCCGGGCTGTTCCACCCGACCACCGGCTATTCGCTGCCCGATGCGATCCGCATGGCGGCGATGCTGGCCGAACGTCGCGACTTCGCGGGCGCCGACCTGCATGACGCGACCTATGGCATGGCGCGCGCCGCCTGGGACGCGCGCGGCTTTTACCGTATGCTCGACACGATGTTGTTCAAGGCCGCCGAGCCCGATGAGCGATACCGCGTTCTAGAGCGTTTCTATCGACTGTCGCCCGACCTGATCGGGCGCTTCTATGCAGGGCAATCGACCATGGCCGACAAGGCACGAATTCTGACCGGGCGGCCGCCGGTGCCGATCATGCGGGCGATCGCCGCCCTGCGAGGCCGCGCATGAGGAGCGCGGTCGTCATCGGATCGGGCTTTGGTGGCCTCGCGCTCGCCATCCGGCTGCAATCGGCGGGGGTGCAGACGACCATCGTCGAGGCGCGCGACAGGCCGGGCGGCCGCGCCTATTATTGGGAGCGCGACGGCTTCACCTTCGATGCCGGGCCCACCGTCATCACCGATCCCGCCTGCCTGGAGGAACTATGGGCGCTGACCGGGCGCAGCATGTCGGAGGATGTGAAGCTCGATCCGGTCAGCCCCTTCTATCGGCTCAACTGGGTCGACGGCACCAATTTCGATTACAGCAACGACGACACGCAGCTTCGCTCCGAGATCGCCAAGCTGAACCCCGACGATATCGCCGGCTATGGCCGCTTCCTCGACTATGCGGCGGGCGTGTATCGCGAGGGATATGAGAAGCTGGGCCATGTCGCCTTTCTCGACTTCGCCTCAATGGTGAAGGCCGCCCCGGCGCTGGCGAAATACCAGGCATGGAATTCGGTCTATGCCATGGTGTCCAAATTCGTGAAGTCGGAGAAGCTGCGCCAGGCGCTTTCCTTCCACACGCTGCTCGTCGGCGGCAATCCGATGACGACCAGCGCCATCTACGCGCTGATCCACAAGCTGGAGCGCGACGGCGGCGTCTGGTTCGCACGCGGCGGCACCAACCGGCTGGTCGCGGGGCTCGTCGCGCAGTTCGAACGGATCGGCGGCGTGCTGCGCCTGGGCGATCCGGTCACGCGGATCGAGACGCTGGGCGACCGGGCGACGGGCGTCGTCACCAAGAGCGGGATGACGATCCAGGCGGATGCGGTGGCGACCAATGCCGACATCATGCACAGCTATCGCGACCTGCTGTCCGACAACCGATCGGCCCGGCGCACGGTCGACCGGCTGGAACGCAAGCGCTACTCGCCCTCGCTGTTCGTCGTCCATTTCGGGATCAAGGGCGCCTGGCCGGGTATCCCGCACCACATGATCCTGTTCGGCCCGCGCTATAAGGGCCTGCTGACCGATATCTACGATACCGGCGTGCTGTCGGAGGATTTCTCACTCTACCTCCATCACCCGACCGTTACCGATCCCAGCCTTGCGCCGGAGGGGCATTCGACCTTCTATGCGCTTGCCCCCGTACCGCACATGGGCAAGTTCCCGATGAACTGGGACGAGGTCGGGCCGATCCTGGAAAAGCGCATCCTGGACGAGGTCGGCCGTCGCCTGATCCCCGACATCCACGACCGGATCGTGACCAAATTCCATTATGCACCGTCCGACTTCGCAACCGACCTCAACGCGCATATGGGCTCGGCCTTCTCGCTGGAGCCGATCCTGACGCAAAGCGCCTATTTCCGGGTCCATAATCGCGACGATTCGATCCCCAACCTGTACTTCGTCGGCGCAGGCACCCATCCGGGCGCGGGGATTCCAGGCGTGGTCGGCAGCGCCAAGGCCACGGCGGCCCTGATGCTGGAGCGAAAATAGCCCCTTCCCACCGCCCAGACGGAACAGTGGGCAGGATCCCGACACCTATCTTATTTAGCCTTTCTACTAATTAGCCTTCATGCTAAACATCGGGCATGGACCCGGTGTTCGAAGCCCTCGCCCATCCCACCCGCCGCCGCATCCTGGAGATGCTGCGCGGCGGCGGGCTGTCGGCGGGGGCCCTTGCCGATGCGTTCGACGTGTCGCGTCCCACCATGTCGGCTCATTTCGCCAAGCTGAAGGCCGCCGGGCTGATCCAGGCCGAGCAGCAGGGCACCACCATCCTCTACACGCTGAACCTGTCGGTGCTGGAACAGGTGGTCATGGGCTTCATGACCCGGCTGGGCGTGGGCGACGAGGAATCCGAGGAGGCAAGATCATGTCCTTCCGCCCGTTGATCATGGCCTCCGCTCTGGTGGCGCTGGGACTGGCGGTCGTCGCCGCGCTGGCGCTGAGCCGATTACCGCCGGGCACGACGCTGCCGACCCATTGGAACGCCGCGGGTCAGCCCGATCGTTTCGCCACGGCCGCCCATGCGCTGTTCATGCCGGTCGTCCTGACGGTGATCGTCTCCGCCGTGATGGCCGCACTGCCCCGGATCGAGCCGCTCCAGCGCGACATGGCGGGCAGCGCCCCATTGCTGCGCACCGCCTGGGCAGGGATGCTGGCGTTGTTCATCGGCGTCGAGGCGGTGGTGGCAGGGCCTGCCTTCGGCTGGACGCCGCCGGGCAACCTGCTGCTCATCGGGCTCGGCCTGTTCCTGATCGCGATCGGCAACACGCTGCCCAAGTCGCGTCCCGGTTTCTTCGTGGGCATCCGCACGCCCTGGACCATCAGCGACACCGACAACTGGATCGCGACCCACCGGTTCGGCGCGTGGATGTTCGCGGGGGCCGGGCTGGGCATCGTCATCGTCGCGCTGCTGCCGATCGGTGACGATAGCAAGACGCGACTCGTGCTGACGGCGCTGCTCGGAGCCTCACTGGTGCCTATCATCTTTTCCTATGTCCATTGGCGCATGAGACGCCCGCACTGATCCAATGTTGAACGGCGATGACCGGCCACCTACTGCCCGCTCGTCAGGACAAAAGGAAAGATTTGCGAAGCCGAGCCAGCACGCAGACGTTCGTCCGATCCGGCCCTTATTGCGCCACGATTCGCGGCAATGTTGCTGATACGCAACATTACGGAAGAAAATGCTCGTGGCCATTGACTTTCCAAAGAGTGTTACTGCTTTGCTCGCGACCTTCGGGATTGCGGCGTCCTCGCCGCCTCAGGAGCGGATTGTCGCGCCGGATGGACTGGAACCGATCGCGATCAACGGCGTCACGCGCATCGTCCGCATCGATCCGGGCGTTCCGGCCATGCCCCTGATCACCCAGGAATTTGCCGAAGCGGCAGGTATGAAGGCGGGCATGATCGGGGTCGGCTATGGCGTAGGACCCAAGCTGATCGCGGGTCGCACCGCCGTGGCACGGGTCACGTTCGGCTCGGAAAAGCCACAAAAGCGGCGGATCGGTTTCACCCCACAGCCCTTCGCCACCGGAGTTGCGGGAGTCTTCGGGCCGGGCAGTCTGCCCGAACCCGTGGTCCGCTTCCGTCTGCGCGAACCGATCGCCGGGGAACGCACGATCGCCCTTCCCATGGCCGATCAAGGCGATTTGTTCGGCGGCTGGGCCGAGCGGTTCGCAACCATCATGGTGGAGGGAGAGCCGCTGCGCATTCGCTTCGATCCGCACCATCCGTACACCCTGGCCAATGCGGGCGCGGCAGTGCGGCTGGCCCGTGCCTATGGCGGCACTTTGTCAGGCTCGACCCGCACGACCGAAATCGCTTTCGGCGTCGAACGCCCGATCCGCACCATGACGCTGGCGACCCCGTTAATCGTCGGGCCACTCACCATAGGATCGTTGGGCGTGCGGACCACAGACAATGGCAAGACGGATAGGATCGCCGACGCCGACAAGGCCGCCGACCCCAATGAGGTGGTGGTGACCGGCAAGGGCAAGCACAACATCAAGCGCGATCGCCTGTCGATCGGCGCGGACCGGCTCGACCGCTGCTCGTCGATCGTATTCGACAAGCCCGCCCATCAGATACGGCTTAGCTGCCGCTGACATCGCGCCTAGGCCAGCAGCGCATCCTCTTCCTCGGCCTGCTCCACCTCGGCGGCCTGGCGGGCCCACATCTCGGCATAGAGCCCGCCCCAGGCCAGCAGCTCGCCATGCGTGCCCCGCTCCGCCACGCGGCCGCCGTCGAGCACGACGATCTGGTCCGCATGGACGATGGTGGACAGGCGGTGCGCGATGACCAGGGTCGTGCGCCCGCGTTCGATCGCCTGGAGCGTGGCCAGGATATCCGCCTCGGTCCGGCTGTCGAGCGCGCTGGTCGCTTCGTCCAGGATCAGGATCGGCGGATCCTTCAGCAGGGTGCGCGCGATCGCGACGCGCTGCTTCTCGCCGCCCGACAGTTTCAGGCCACGTTCGCCGACGCGGGTGGCATAGCCCTGGGGTTGGCGTTCGATGAAGTCGGCGATCGCTGCACCTTTGGCGGCACGCTCGACATCCCCCTGGCCCGCGCCCTCGCGGCCATAGGCGATGTTGTAGCCGATCGTATCGTTGAACAGCACCGTGTCCTGCGGGACGATCCCGATCGCGGCGCGCAGGGAATCCTGCGTGACGGCCGCGACCGCCTGTCCGTCGATGGTGATCGCCCCTGCGTTCACGTCGTAGAAGCGATAGAGCAGCCGCGCGAGCGTGGACTTGCCCGCCCCCGACGGCCCCACCACAGCGCAGGTGGTGCCCGCCGGAATATCGAGCGTCAGCCCCTTCAGGATCGGCCGATCGGGCTCATAGCCGAAGACGACCCGCTCGAACCGGACATGCCCGCCCGCGACGCGGAGCGGCGGCGCGCCGGGGGCATCGATCACCTCGGCGGGCGTGTCGATCAGGTCGAACATCGCGCCCATGTCGATCACCCCCTGCCGGATGGTGCGATAGACCATGCCCAGCAGGTCGAGCGGCCGGAAAAGCTGCGACAACAGGGTGGAGACGAACACCACATCGCCCGGCGACGCCGCGCCCCGGCTCCATTCGCGCACGACCCAGGCCATGGCGAAGCCCAGCATCAGGCTGGTGATCGCGGCCTGCCCGACATTCAGCCAGGCGAGTGAATTTTCCGATTTGGTCGCGGCGCGGGCATAGGCCGCGACGCCGTTCTCATAACGCCGCGCCTCGCGCTCCTCGGCGTTGAAATATTTGACCGTCTCGAAATTCAGCAGCGAGTCGACCGCATGCGCGACCGCGCCGGTGTCGAGGTCGTTCATCCGGGTGCGCAGCGCGTTGCGCCAGTCGGTCACCTTGCGGGTGAAGACGATATAGCCGACCACCATGACCATGGTGGTGACGACCAGCACCGGCCCGAAACTGCGCCCGAAGATCGTCAGCACCAGCGCGAGTTCCAGCAGCGTCGGCGCGATGTTGAACAGCAGGAAGTACAGCATCGTATCGATGCTCTTCGTCCCCCGTTCGACGACCTTGGTGACGGCCCCGGTCCGCCGCTCCAGATGGAAGCGCAGCGACAGCCGGTGTAGGTGGCGGAAGACGTCCGCCGACAGCCGCCGGGTCGCGTCCTGCCCCACCATCTCGAACACCGCATTTCGCAGATTGTCGAACAGGGTCGTACCGAACCGCGCGCCCGCATAGCCGATGACCAGCAGGACGATCAGCATCACCGCGCTGCGGTCGCCCCCCGCCATCCGGTCGATCGCGTATTTCAGCGTATAGGCCGCGCCCAGCACCTGGATAAGCTTGGACACGACGACCAGCGCCATCGCCGCCACGATCCGCGCCCGCAGGGCGGGGGCTCCAGCGGGCCAGAGATAGGGGAGGAAGCGGCGGAGCGTCGGGAGCAGCGGTCGATCAGGCGTACCGGCGGTGGGGTCGAGGGGTGGCATGTTCACCCCATGTCGGCGGAGCAGGCGCGAAGTTCAATGGCAAGACGTCATTCCAGCGCGGGCGGCGCTCCCTGGATCACTCCGCATCGGGAAAAGGCCCCAGCCTGCGCTGGGGCCATGGTCGGTTACTTCAACCCCTTCACGAACTCCGCGCCATGCTTCACCTCAGCCGTCGAGGCCTTCAGCGTATCGCCGATCGGCTCGGCCCGACCGCCCAGACAGGGGGCCAGGAAATTCTCCGCGACTGCGTTGAAGGCGATATTGTTGGCGGGCCGGGCAAAGCCATGGCCTTCGTCGGGGAAGACGACATAGGTGACGGGGATGCTCTTGGCCGCCATCGCCGAGACGATCTGGTCGCTTTCCGCGACATTGACGCGGGGGTCGTTGGCGCCCTGCCCGATGAGCAGCGGCTTCTTGATCCTGTCGACAAAGGTCAGCGGCGAGCGCTCCTTGAGCAGCGCACGGCCTTCCTCGGTCGTCGGGTCGCCCATCCGCTTGTAGAATTGCTGCTTGCCCGCTTCCCAATAGGGCGGGATCGTCTTGAGCAGGGTGAACAGGTTCGACGGCCCGACGATATCGACGCCGCATGCGAACTTGTCCGGCGTGAAGGTCAGGCCCGCCAGCGTCGCATAGCCGCCATAGGAGCCGCCCATGATCGCCACCTTGTCGGGTGTCGTCACGCCCTGCTTGACCGCCCAGTCGACCGCGTCGATCAGGTCGTCATGCATCTTGCGGCCCCATTGCAGGTCGCCCGCCGAGATGAAATTCTTACCAAAGCCGGTCGAGCCGCGATAATTGACCGACAGCACCGCATAGCCGCGGTTGGCGAGCCACTGGTGATAGCCGTTATAGCCATAGCCGTCGCGCGCCCAGGGACCACCATGGACGAACAGCACCATCGGCACCGGCCCGGTCGCGCCCTTGGGCTTGGTCAGGTAGGATACCAGGGTCAGCCCGTCGCGCGCGGGGATCTCCACCGCCTCCATCGGGACCAGCGGCGCATCGGCCAGTTCGGGGCGGCTGACATAGAGTTGCGTCAGCGTCTTCGCCTTGCGGTCGTACAGCCAGGTCGAGGCGGGTGCGGTGACCGGATCGAAGGTGACCAGCCACTTGTCATCGGCATCGGTGCGCGACCCGATCGAGAACTCGCCCTTGTTCTGCGCCTTCAGGAAAGCCAGGTCCGCCTTCACCGCATCGCCGATCGGCACATAGTCCCGCTTGAGATAGTTGACCGAATAGGCCTCGACCCGGCCGGTCCTGGGGTTGAACAGACCGCCGCCGACATCGGCCTTGGGGCTCTCGCCGATCACGGCCATCTTGCCGCTACCCATGTCCTGCGCCATCAACGCGGCGGTGTTCCGGCCCCGACTGTCCATCCAGTAGAGCGTCTTGCCGTCCACCGTGAAGCCGAGCGGCGAGGTGGTCAGCGAATCGTCCAGTCCGAACTGCACGACCGGCGTCGCCTCGACAGTCGTCCCATTGACCCGGTAATAGTCCGATCCGCCATCGGGCCGCGCCTTGGCCGCCATGCGCAGGTGCAACTGGTCGTCGGCGAGGAACCCGGCATAGCCGTCATTCTGCATCACCTTGGTCAGCGCGCCGGTGGTCAGGTTCAGTTCGTACACGTCATGCCAGCGCGGATCGCGGTTGTTGACGCCGACCAGGATGCGGTCCTTGATCGTCTCGCTGGTGCCGACGATCTGAACCTGCGTCTTCTCGAACGGGGTCAACGCCCTCTGCTCGCCGGTCGCGACGTTGACGCCGTAGAGCAGGAAATTCTCGTCGCCGCCCTTGTCGTTGACGAACAGGATCGACCGGGAATCGGGCGACCAGAAGGCCTGGCGGATCGGCCGGGTCTTTTCCGCGGTCAGCGGCCTCGCCTGGTCGGGGGTGGCGATGGGAGCGACCCAGACGTTCAACACCCCGTCGCGCGGCGCGATGAAGCTGATCCACTGGCCGTCGGGGGACAATTGCCCGCCGGTCTTGGTCGGGTTGCCGAACAGCTTGGTCCGTTCGATCAGCGGGACATCCGCCGCCATCGCCGATTGCGCCACCATCATCGCCGCCCCTGCTGCCAACAACGCCTTGAACACCATGTCATGCTCCCCAAGAACTGTATTGCCAAGACATGACACCCCGTTCCCGATCCGGCAAGCGCAAATGCGGAACCGTCCATCGCACATGCGCGTTTTCACCATCAGATGGAGGCGGTCGATGGAACCGATTTTCTATGTGATGGCGATCCTGGGCTGTGGCGACGGCAGCGTCGATTGCACCGAGGCGCGAATGGTCCCCGCCCGTTACGAGACGATGGCGCAATGCCGCGCCGATCTGGCCAATCGCATCGCCGCCAATACCGACGTGCCCTATCCGGTCATCGGCGCCGATTGCCGCCGAATCGGTGCGCAGATGGCAAAGGCGGAGCGCAAGCGGACGCGAGGCTAAGCCTACCGGCATTCGCGCGACCTCTGCGAAGGCTGTGATCTAGCGGGGCCGGGTCCACAGGGTCGGGTCGCGCGGTGTAATCGTCATCCTGCCACGCCGTGCCGCCTGCACACCTGCACGGGTCATGAAGCCCAGCTTTTCCAGCTTGCTCGTCCCCACGCGGCTGTCCCAGGCGCGCCTGCCGCGCTGCGCCACCTTGCGCCCGATCGCGCCATAGATCGCCGCCGCCGACAGCACCGCCCAGGCCGAGCGATAGGACAGAGCAGGCGTCCCCATGCGTGCGCTCGCCTCGAACATCGCCGCCCGGTCGGTCAACCGTCGCGCCAGCGCGCTCAGCCCCGGCCGGTGCGAGGGCGCCATGATCGCATCGGGCGCGATGCTCTTATAGGCGAGCCACTGGCGCGGCAGATAATGCCGGCCCGCCTCCGCGTCCTCGGCGATGTCGCGCGCGATATTGGCGAGCTGGAACGCCATGCCCAGGTCGCAGGCCCGGTCCAGCGTCGCCTCATCATCGGGCGGCACCCCCATCGTCACCGCCATCATGCAGCCGACCACGCCCGCGACATGATAGCAGTAACGATAGAGGTCATCTTCGGTCTCCGGCCGCCAATCCTGGGCATCCAGCGCGAATCCGGCGATCAGGTCGCGCGGCCAGCGATGCGGCATGCCCGTCTCCGCCACCACCACGCGCAGCGCGTCGAAGGCCGGATCGCCGACCACCCGCCCCGCCAGCGCCGCCTCGGTCTTCTCGGTCAGTTCGGCCAGCCGGGCGGGCGCATCGGCAACGCGGGTCATGCCATGGCCATGATCCTGCCCGTCGGCGATGTCGTCGCACCTGCGGCACCAGGCATAGAGCAGCCAGGCACGCGCCCGCGTCTCCGGCTCGAAGAGCAGGCTGGCCGCGGCGAAGCTCTTCGAGCCCTTTGCGATCGAGGCCCGCGCCGCCGCCACCAGCGCATCGCGCTCGGCCGGGGCGGCGGCGGCGCTCACAGATCGGCCGCGTTCATGCGCACGATCGGCTGGGTCGGGACATGCGCCGTCATCTTCGCCAGCAAGCCGTCCAGCGTCGTATCGACGATCAGCAGTTCGCGATGCTGTGGCCGCAGAAAGCCGACCTCGCCCATCTTCTCCCAGAAGGCGACGAGATGGTCGTAATAGCCGCCCGTGTTGAGCAGCCCGACCGGATCGGCATGATAGCCAAGCTGCGCCCAGCTCAGCGCCTCCCACAGCTCGTCCATCGTGCCGGTGCCGCCCGCGATGGTGATGAAGCCGTCGGACAGGTCGGTGAACGCCTTTTTCCGCTCATGCATGCCGGGCACGACATGAAGTTCGGTCAGGCCGCGATGCGCGACCTCCGCATCGACCAGTGCCTGCGGGATGATGCCGATCACCTCGCCCCCCGCCGCCAGCGCCGCGTCTGCGACCGCACCCATCAGGCCCAGCCGCCCGCCGCCATAGACGACGCCGATCCCCCGCTCCGCCAGCCCACGCCCGACCGCGCGCGCCGTGTCGATATAGATAGGGTCCGAGGGGGTCGCCGACCCGCAGTAAATGGCCAATCGCTTCATGGTGTCTGCGCTAGGCGATGGGGCGGGACGGAGCAAGCGGGGTTGGGCGCGCGGCACGCCCAGCCGCCCCGCAAATGGCAAAAGGGGCGGCGCGGACCTGCCGCACCGCCCCTTTCAGCATGGATCGCCGCTTATCTGCCGCGCAAGGTGTTCAGCACCGCGAGCCCCAGCACGCCGCCCAGCGCCGCCGAAGCGAAGGGGCGGTCCTTCACGAACTGGCGCGCCTGGTCGAGCAGCGGGCGGACCGTCTGGTCGATGCTGGTCTTGGCATCGCCGAACGCCTTCTGCGCCTTGCCACCCAGTTGCTCGCCCTGGCCCTCGGCCTGCATGGTCTTGTCGTTCATCACGACGCCCAGGCCTTCCTTGACCTTGCCGCCGAAATCCGTGGCCGCGCCGTTGATCGTATCGGTGTTCATCAAACAACTCCTCAAGCGATTCAGGGATGATCGAGCATTAAAACCCCGCAGGTCGCGGATGTTTCCGAAGGCGCTGGCCCGATCGGCCGACGGAATGGTGCCGCCGCCCTTTCCCCATCCCGGCCCGGTCGCTACATGCACCCCGATGGTCGCCGACCCCCTTGCCAAGCTCCACGAAGTTTTCGGGTACAGCCAGTTCCGTGGCGTACAGGAACAGGTCGTCGACCGCGTCCTGAACCGACAGCGCACGCTGGCCGTCATGCCGACGGGCGCGGGCAAGTCGCTCTGCTACCAATTGCCCGCCGTGATGATGACGGGATGCTGCGTCGTGGTCAGCCCGCTGATCGCGCTGATGCACGACCAGTTGCGCGCGGCCGAGGCGGTCGGCATCCGTGCCGCCACGCTGACCAGCGTCGACCAGAATCGCGGCGAGACCATCGCCCGGTTCCGTGACGGGCAACTCGACCTGCTCTATGTCGCGCCCGAACGCGCCTCGTCGGCGCATTTCCGTGAGCTGCTCGCCTCCGCACCGCTCAGCCTGTTCGCGATCGACGAGGCGCACTGCGTCAGCGAATGGGGCCACGACTTCCGCCCCGATTACCGGCTGCTCGAACCGTTGATGGATGCGTTCCCGGCGGTGCCCCGGCTCGCGCTGACCGCGACCGCCGATGCGCATACCCGCGCCGATATCGCCAAGCAGCTCGGCATCCCGGTCGAGGGCATGATCGTCTCGGGCTTCGACCGGCCCAATATCCGCTATGCGATCAGCCCCAAGGCCAATGTAAACCTCCAGATCGCGCGGGTGGTCGCCGACACGCCCGGCCCCGGCATCGTCTATGCCCAGACGCGCGCCGCGACCGAGAAGCTGGCCGAAGCGCTCGCCCGCACGGGCCGCCCGGTGCGCGCCTATCATGCCGGGCTCGACCCCGCCGTGCGCGCGAAGAACCAGGCCGATTTCGTCGCCTCCGAAGATATGGTGATCTGCGCCACCGTCGCCTTCGGCATGGGCATCGACAAACCCGATGTGCGCTTCGTTGCCCATGCGGGCCTGCCGAAATCGATCGAGGCCTATTATCAGGAGACGGGCCGCGCAGGCCGCGACGGCGATCCGTCGGTCGCGCATCTCTTCTGGGGCGCGGAGGATTTCGCGCGCGCGCGCCAGCGCATCGCCGAGGTCGAACCCGAACGCCAGCCCGGCGAGCGCGCACGCCTCGCCGCACTGGGCGCGCTGGTCGAGACGGGCGGGTGTCGCCGCCGCATCCTCCTGCGCCATTTCGGCGAGGAACTGGCCGAGGATTGCGGCAATTGCGACAATTGCCTGGGCTCCCCCGACGCGGTCGACGCGACGACCACCGCGCAGAAATTCCTCTCGGCGGTGTTCCGCACCGGCCAGATGTTCGGCGCGGGCTATATCGAGCAGGTGCTGACCGGCCAGTCGACCGAGCGCAGCCTGATGAACGGGCATGAGGCGCTGTCGGTCTGGAACATCGTCGACGGGGATGAGGTGGCGCTGTTGAAGCCCGTCCACCGCGCCCTGCTGCTGCGCGACGCGCTGCGCACCAATCCCCATGGCGGGCTGGAGTTCGGCCCCGCCGCCCGCGCGCTGATCAAGGGCGAGGCGCGGCTGTCGCTGGTCCTGCCGCCCAAGCGCGAGCGCAAGGGCCGTCGCAGCGCGCCCGTAGCGGCCAATCCGGCCGACAATCCGCTGTTCGAGGCGCTGCGCGCCAAGCGTCGCGAACTGGCGCAGGAGGCCGGGGTGCCGCCCTATGTCATCTTCCACGACTCGGTGCTGCGCGACATGGCGGCGCAGCGGCCGACCAGCCGGGCGGCCCTGTCGCTGCTGTCGGGCATCGGCGCGCGCAAGCTGGACGCCTATGGCGAGGCGTTTCTGGCGGTGATCCGCGAAGCGAAGTAGGAACGCCCCCGCCATGATCTTTCCGAGCCCCACGCCGACCCTGACGACCGAGCGGCTGACGCTGCGCGGGCACCATCCCGACGATCTCGACGCGCTGGCGGCGATGTGGGCCGATCCGGCGGTCTATGGCATGATCGGCGGCAAGCCGCGCCCTCGCGAGGATGTGTGGATCCGCCTGCTCCGCTCGATCGGCTGCTGGACGGTGTTCGGCTATGGCGCGTGGGTGGTGTGCGACCGGGCCAGCGGCGCCGTGCTGGGCGATATCGGATTGCTGGAGTCGCAGCGCACGATCACCCCTCCGCTGACCGTGCCCGAGGTGGGCTGGACGCTGGTTCCGGCGGCGCATGGCAAGGGCTATGCCGGGGAGGCGATGCGCGCGGTGCTGGAATGGGCGGACGGGCATGGCGTGGGCCGGACCTGCTGCATCATCGATCCGGCCAATACCGCATCGATCCGGCTGGCGGAGAAGCTGGGCTATGGCGCGCCGGTCGAGGGGGTGTATCATGACCGGGTGATGCAGATCTTTCATCGGGGATAACCCGCCCTCCATTCGCACCGGGGGGAGGGCAGAAGGCGATCGGATGCCGGACGCCGAGACAGGACAGGCCCTCTCCGCGCGAATAAAAGACGATCGCGGTTCAAGCCCCGCCCCCGATGGTTTACACTGCCCCGCGTGACGCTTGCCCTGATCCTGTCCGCCATCGCCATGACGCTGATCGTCGGCGTCCGCTATCTGCTCGCCTCGGGCGCTTTCGCGCTGGCGACCAGGGCGCGGCATCCCGACCTCTATGTCGGGCTCGATCCGCAGATCCGGCGCGAAATCGCCTGGAGCCTCGCCTCCGCCGCCATTTACGGCATTCCGGCCGGGATCGTCGCCTGGGGATGGCAGAATCGCGGCTGGACGCGGATCTACGCCGATATCCACGACTATCCGCTCTGGTACTGGCCCCTCTCGGTGCTGCTCTATCTGATCGCGCACGACACCTGGTTCTACTGGACGCATCGCTGGATGCACCGGCCGGCCATCTTCAAGGCCGCCCATGCCGTCCATCATGCCAGCCGCCCGCCCACCGCCTGGGCCGCGATGGCGTTCCACCCGATCGAGGCGGTCACCGGCGCTGTGGTAATTCCGCTACTCGTCTTCCTGATTCCGATCCATGTCGTCGCACTCGGCTTGGTGCTGACGATCATGACCGTTATGGGGGTGACCAACCATATGGGCTGGGAAATCTTTCCCCGGTTCCTGTGGCAGGGGCACCTGGGGGGGTGGCTCATCACGGCCAGTCATCATCAACGGCATCATGAGCAATATGGGTGCAATTATGGTCTCTACTTCCGGTTCTGGGATCGACTCTGCGGGACCGACCGGGGACTCGGCGATTTCGGACGCGCCCATGCACGCGCCGCGCGCCGTGTCGCGGATGTCGGCATTGGGGCTGCTGCTGGCCGCCCTGCCGCTGATGAGCGCCGCGCCGGTCAGCCAGCTGGACATCGGGATTGACAAGTTGCGCTCGGCCAAGGGCCTGATCCGCCTCTGCCTGACCGCCGACCCGGACAATTTCCCCGCCTGTGTCGACGATGCCCGCGCGCTGACCCGCTCCGTGCCCGCCGGACAGCGCGGCATCCATCTCGACGGACTGCCACGCGGAGCCTATGCCGCCGCCGTCATCCATGACGAGAACAGCAACGCCAAGCTCGATACGCTGGCGGGCATTCCGCGCGAAGGCTTCGGCTTTTCACGCAATCCCGCGATCCATTTCGGCCCGCCGCGTTTCTCGGCGGCGCGGTTCACCATCGATTCTGTGGCCGAAACACAACAGATCAGGATGCGCTACATCTTCTGACACAATTGGCCGGAGCGAAATCGTTACCGTAGCGTTGCATTTCGGATAACCGAATTCAGGGAGTTTTCCGTCTTGCGCCTTTTCTCGCGCTCCACCTTTCGCGGTGCCGCCCCGCTGATCGCCATGGGGGTCTGTTGCCTGTCCCTGCCCGCCCAGGCGCAGGACGCATCTGTTTCCAGCAACCCGGCCGCCGCCGAAATGGCGGGCCAGTTGGGCAAGAATACGATCACCATCGGTCTGGGCGCGGCCTATCTGCCCGATTATGAGGGGTCGAACGACTATTCTCTCACGCCCGCCCCCGCCGCGCTGGCCTATATCGACGGGCACACCATCACCTATATCGGCAACCGCCTGTCGGTCGACCTGATCGGCGACAAGGCCAATCGCGACTGGGACATCCAGGCCGGGCCGATCGGAGTCGTCAACCTCGACCGCACCGCGCCGTCGCGGATCGACGATCCCCGTGTCCGCGCATTGGGCAAGATCGGCGCGGCGGTCGAGCTGGGCGGCTATGTCGGCATCGGCAAGATCGGCGTCGTCACCAGCCCCTATGACCGGCTGTCCGTCTCGCTCAGCTATCGCCATGACGTGACCGGCGTGCATGACAGCGGCATCTGGCAGCCTTCGGTCAATTACTTCACGCCCTTGTCGACCAAGGCGGCGGTCGGCCTTTTCGCCACCGCCGAGCGCGCCGGACGCGGCTATGCCCGCCGTTACTTCTCGATCACCCCGGACCAGAGCGCGGCGAGCGGCCTGCCCGTCTATAATGCGCGCGCCGGGTGGAAGGACTGGTCGGTGGGCGGGCTGGCGACCTATTCGATCACCGGCAATCTGCTGAAGGGGTGGAAGCTGGTCGGCGGCCTGACCTATGGCCGCGAGGTCGGCGATTTCGGGGACAGCCCGATCGTGGCGCAGGCGGGATCGCGCAGCCAGTGGCTGAGCGCGCTGGGTATCGCCTACACCTTCTGATGTCCGGCCCCGGCACGGCGGGCGTCCTACACGCCCGTCGCGTCCTGGGGTTCCTGCGGGCACTCGCCGGGGCGGGTGACGGGGGCGCCGCCCATATACCATTGGCTGCGATCGCCCATCGTGTCGCGATCATGGTAGCAGACCTGCGCCTTGGCGGTCTTCAGGTCCATCAGGAAGGTCCAGTTATTGTCCGCGCAGTCATGGGGGGTGCAGCCATGGGCAGCCAGCCCGTTGCGGCCCCGGGCGAAGATCGGCACCGTCACCGCGCCCCGTGACATGATCCGCTGCACCAGCTTCTGATCCCCCACCGCATCGTGCAGCGCGCTCGCCACCTCGGTCCGGTCGAAGAAGGAGACGCCGTCGACCGCATCACCCGGATAATGGCCGATATAGGCGGTCAGCGGATTGACCTGCGCCACGCCGGCAATCGGCGTCGGCCGCGCGGTGCCGGGCGGGGTGAAATTGCCCGGTGCCACGTCCGAATCCATATCCTCGCCCTTGCCGCCGCAGGCCGCGAGCGCCAGCAGCGCGATGGGGGCGAGAAGGGCGAAACGGCGCATCATACTCTCCTGACAATGTGTTTCTCTGTTCGCATGGGGAACGCAACGCAACCATGACCGGTTGCCCTGGCATGACGCTCCCCATTCCCCATGATGCCGCGCTCGACCGCTTTGTCGAGGCCCAGGGGCCGGTCTGGGCCGCCGCGATGGCGGAGTTGCGCGCAGGCCGAAAGCGCAGCCATTGGATGTGGTTCGTCTTTCCGCAGATCGCCGGGCTGGGCCGCAGCGAAACCGCCCGCTTCTACGCCATCGGCGATGCGGCGGAGGCGCGCGCCTATCTGGCGCATCCGCTGCTCGGCCCGCGCCTGCATCAGGCGGTGGACGCCGCGATCGCCGCGCCGGGATCGGCGGAGACGATATTCGGGGCGGTCGATGCCATGAAGCTGCACTCCTCGCTGAGCCTGTTCGCGGCGGTGGCCGACGACCCCACGCCGTTCCGCGCGGGGCTGGACCGGTTTTTCGGCGGCACGCCCGACGCGGCGACGCTGGAACGGCTCGGCCGCCCCGCGGTCTAGCGGGGTGCGGCCGAGGATCCGTCGCATCAGTTCTTGATCGTCACCGGACCGGGGCCGGTCACGCTGGCGGAGGTGTCGGCGGTCAGCACGATCGTCCACTGGGTGGTGCCATCGCACACCGCGTTCCAGGTCGGGTTGCCGTTGACCGGCGCGATCTCCTTCATCGCGGTGACGGACTGGCAGGTCGCGCCGCTCGGCCCGGCATCGCGGATCGCCCGGAACAGGACGCCGCGACGCTGCCCCTCGGGCAGGGCGCGCACCTTGGCACCCAGCGCATCGGCGCTCATCTCGGTGCCGTTCGTCGTCACTTGCGCGGCGCTATTGTTGCCGGCCTCGGTCGAGGAACCGCAGGCCGCCAGCGGCAATGCGGTGACCAGGACGGCGAGAGCGATGGTCGAACGCTTCATGAGCTTGCTCCTCAAAATCGGTCGCGCCGGACGCCGAAATGGCGACCGTATCGGCTGCACAACGATTAGCGCCGATCCCGGTTGCGCGTCCATGACCGGATCGGCATGAGAAAGGCATGAGCGACATTCACCTGCACGAGAGCTGGCTGTCCCCGTTACGCGGCGAGTTCGACGAGCCCTATATGAAGGCGCTCAAGACCTTCCTTGCGGAGGAGCGGGCGAATGGCCAGCGGGTCTTTCCCCGGCCCAAGGAGTGGTTCCGCGCGCTGGACCTGACCCCGCTGCCCCAGGTGCGCGTCGTGATCCTGGGGCAGGACCCCTATCATGGCGAGGGGCAGGCGCATGGCCTGGCCTTCTCGGTCCAGCCCGGCGTCCGTCCGCCGCCCAGCCTGGTCAATATCTACAAGGAGATGGCCGACGATCTGGGCATCGCCCCGCCCTCCCACGGGCTGCTCGACCATTGGGCGCGGCAGGGGGTGCTGCTGCTCAACTCCGTGCTGACCGTGCGCATGGGGCAGGCCGCGTCGCACCAGGGGCGCGGGTGGGAGCGGTTCACCGACGCCGTGATCCGCACCGTCGCGGCCAGGCCCGAGCCGGTCGTGTTCATCCTGTGGGGCGCCTATGCCCAGAAAAAGGCGGGCTTCGTCCGCGAGATGGGGGCCGGGCGTCACTGCGTCCTGACCTCGGTCCACCCCTCGCCCCTGTCGGCGCGGGGCGGTTTCTTCGGTTCCAAGCCGTTTTCGCGCGCCAATGCCTTTCTGGTCGAGCATGGCCGCGAGCCGATCGACTGGGCACTCCCGCCGCTGGCCTGATCTGTAATCATACTGGCATCATTTATCGCGAGCGCGCATAGGGCCCGCCATTCCATGGATCTGATAAGGGGCAAGGGCGATGGCCGACGAAGACTATGTCTATGACGAAGCGACCGGCGAATGGATCAGCGCGGCCGACGCGGCGGCAAAGGCCGGAGCGGCGGGTGACGACGACGCCGTGGTGGTACGCGACTCGGTCGGCAATGTGCTGAGTGACGGCGATCAGGTGACGCTGATCAAGGACCTGACCGTCAAGGGCGCAGGCCAGACGCTGAAGCGCGGCACGCTGATCAAGTCGATCCGCCTGACCGGCGACGCGCAGGAAATCGACTGCAAGTTCGACGGGATCAAGGGCCTGGTTCTGCGCGCTGAGTTCGTGCGGAAGCGGTGAGCCGCTTGACGTTCAGCATAACGTAGGAGAGCTTCCGCTCATGGAAGCGGTCTCCTACGCCGAAGCGTCCGAAAATCTGGAGGCGATGATCGACAAGGTCGTCGCCGACCGCGCGCCACTGGCGATCACGCTTGAACAGGGCGAAGGCGCCGTGCTGGTGTCGGCCAGCGAGTGGGCTTCGATTGATGAGGTGCTGCATCCTCAATCGAAGCCGAAGAACGTGACGCATTTGCATGGAGGAACGAATCCATGCGCCGCGCTTTCATAGCCCAATCATAATTACTGAACCGCTATGCTTCTATGTTGACCGTCATCTTTTTTTATGGAAAGTTCGCATAGTCGAAGCACAAGCCTCTCCTGCACCGGCGGGAATGGCCCACGCTAGGCTTCGATGCACGATGGTGCGGGCACGATCCCCCGCACAGCGGGGCATATTTGTGCCGTTAGAGACGCCAATGCCAATGCTCTCTGAGGATTAGGTGTCGGTAGATTTGACAGCCGAACGAAATCAGGGCCGCCGCGCCAACGACGGCCCTGATTGGAGGCAGGCATCCCACCTCATGCTCTAGCAAGCGCGTGAGACTTTAGTGGGCCTCCGATTGCGACGCAACCCGCTCTTGGTGCCGGAGCGGTTACATTCGGAGACTGAAATGGCATATTACAAATACGATCACTGCCTGCAAAAATCTAATAGTGACGCCTATGACTTCACCTATGGGCCCGGGGCCACTGTGCCACATTCGGGAATTTATAGGTGCCAAGGCTGTGGTCGCGAGATTGCGTCGAACAAAGGCGACCCCTTCCCTCCCCAAAACCATCATCAACATGCCGCGAGCCAACCCATAAAATGGCAGCTCGCGGTCTATGCTGATCCTAGCCTGAAGTGATGTAAGACCGGCCAGCGTAAAGCTGGCCGGTTATCACTCCGCCGGCAGGTAAACCTCCCCGCCCTTCTCGCGGAATTTCTCGCTCATTTCCTGCATCCCCGCCTCGGCGTCTTCCGCCGCGACGAAGGTTTCCACCGGCGCGTTCTGCTTGGCGGCGAATTCGCGAGGTTCGGGATCGCGACCTGCCCCCAGCAGGTCGCTATTTGCTGCGCGAGACGCAGCAAATTCCCGAACCTCCTGCGTGATCTTCATCGAGCAGAATTTCGGCCCGCACATCGAACAGAAATGCGCGGTCTTGGCGCCTTCGGCCGGGAGCGTCTGGTCGTGGTAGGATTCCGCCGTGTCGGGGTCGAGCGACAGGTTGAACTGGTCGCGCCAGCGGAACTCGAAGCGGGCGCGGCTCAGCGCGTCGTCGCGCATCTTGGCCGCCGGATGCCCCTTGGCGAGGTCGGCGGCATGGGCGGCGAGCTTATAGGTCACTACGCCGACCTTCACATCGTCGCGGTCGGGCAGGCCCAGATGCTCCTTGGGCGTGACGTAGCAGAGCATCGCCGTGCCGTACCACCCGATCATCGCCGCGCCGATGCCGCTGGTGATATGGTCGTAGCCCGGCGCGATGTCCGTCGTCAGCGGCCCGAGCGTGTAGAAAGGTGCCTCGCCGCACGCCTCCAGCTGCTTGTCCATATTCTGCTTGATCTTGTGCATCGGCACATGGCCGGGGCCTTCGATCATGACCTGCACATCCTGCGCCCAGGCGCGCTTGGTCAGTTCGCCCAGCGTATAGAGCTCGGCGAACTGCGCCTCGTCATTGGCGTCGGCGATCGCACCGGGACGCAGGCCGTCGCCCAGCGAATAGGCGATGTCATAGGCCTTCATGATCTCGGTGATCTCGTCGAAGCGTTCGTAGAGGAACGACTCCTTGTGATGCGCTAGGCACCACTTGGCCATGATCGAGCCGCCACGCGACACGATGCCGGTCACCCGCTTGGCGGTCATCGGGATGTAGGGCAGGCGCACGCCCGCATGGATGGTGAAATAGTCGACGCCCTGCTCGGCCTGTTCGATCAGCGTGTCGCGGAAGATTTCCCAGGTCAGCTCCTCGGCGATGCCGCCGACCTTTTCCAGCGCCTGATAGATGGGCACCGTGCCGATCGGCACCGGCGAGTTGCGGATGATCCATTCGCGCGTGTCATGGATGTTGCGGCCCGTCGACAGGTCCATGACCGTGTCCGCGCCCCAGCGGATCGACCAGACCAGCTTGTCGACCTCGGACGCGACATTGGAGGCGACCGCCGAATTGCCGATATTGGCGTTGATCTTGACCAGGAAATTGCGGCCGATCGCCATCGGCTCGGATTCGGGGTGGTTGATGTTGTTGGGTATGATCGCCCGGCCGCGCGCCACCTCGTCGCGAACGAATTCGGGGGTCACGTAATCGGGGATCGCCGCGCCGAAGCTCTCGCCGTCGCGGACATATTCTTTCAGCATCTCGCGGCCCAGATTCTCTCGGGTCGCGACATATTCCATCTCGGGCGTGATGATGCCACGCCGGGCATAGTGCATCTGGCTGACGTTCATGCCCGCCCGCGCGCGCAAGGGGCGGTTGAGCCCGGTGCGCGGGAATTGCGGCACGCCGCCCGAACGGTCGGGGCCGAGCTGGCCATTATCCTCGGGGCGGATTTCGCGGCCGTCATAGGCCTCGACATCGCCGCGCGCCTCAATCCAGGCGCGGCGGCGCTGGGGCAGGCCCGCCATGATGTCGATACGGGCATCGGGGTCAGTATAGGGGCCGCTGGTGTCATAGACGCGCAAGGGGGACTCGCCCGAGGACGGGTCGAGATGGATTTCGCGCATCGCGACGTCCAGCGGGCCGACATGAATCTTCTTCGACCCACGAATGGGGCCGGTGGTGACGCCAATTTCAGCCTTTGCGGGGATATCTGCCATAGTCCACTCCATGCGGAGGAAACGGACCATGAGAGATGGGGCCGCTCCCTCCCTACGCCGGTGTCAACCGGATCAGGTTCAGCGGGTCGGGGGCTCCTGCCCCCCTCTCAAGCGCGGATCGGCGCTCCCCCGGGGATGGCCCCTGCATAAGCCGATTTGCCGCGGATAAGAAGGGGGTTCGCGCGGGAACGCCCCGCCATCGGGATAGAAGACGCAAAAAAGTCCCCGACCGGCCCAAGGGGGACCGATCGGGGCGAATGGCCCGTAGTGACACGGGGCACCTGGGAAAGAGAAACCGCGCCGCGTTCAGGGCGCGAGGCGAGCCGGCTGCGCCTCGGCCAGATAGACGCTGAACAATTCGTCGGGATCGCTCCATTGGGCCACCGGGGTCCAGCCGCCCGCGCGCAACAGGATCTTGGCATCGCGCGGGCCATATTTGTGGCTGTTCTCGGTATGGATCGTCTCGCCCGCCACCATGGCAAAGGGACGCCCCTCGATGGTGAAGTCGACGTCCCGCGTCGCGGCGAGGTGCATCTCGATCCGCGAGCGCTCGTCATTCCACACCGCGCGGTGGCGGAAGGCGTCCACCGGAATGGTGCCGTCCAGTTCGCGGTTGATCCGGTCGAGCAGGTTGCGGTTGAAGGCCGCCGTCACCCCTTGCGCATCGTCATAGGCGGGAACCAGGATGTCGCTGGGCTTGGCGCGGTCCATCCCGATCAGCAGCATCGCCCCCTCACCCAGCGATCCGCGCATCGCGCGCAGCAGGTCGGTCGCCATGGCGGGCGTCATGTTGCCGATGGTCGATCCGGGAAAGAAGCCCAGCTTCGGCAGGTCCGCCACCATCGCGGGCAGCGTCAGCGGATGCAGGAAATCGCCCTCCAGCGGGTGGATCGGCAGATCCGGGAACGCCTGTTGCAGGTTGCGGGCGGATTCGCGCAGGAAGTCGCCCGAAATGTCGATCGGCACATAGGCGGACGGCGCGACGCAGCGCAGCAGCACCGGCGTCTTCGTCGACGACCCCGATCCGAACTCGACGACCGCGCGCCCCTTGCCGACATGCGCGAGAAGGTCCGGGCACATCCCCTCCAGGATCGCGGTTTCGGTGCGGGTGGGATAATATTCGGGCAGGTCGGTGATCGCCTCGAACAGCTCCGACCCCTTGCGGTCATAGAACCAGCGGGCGGGAATGGCGCGGGGGCGACGCTCCAGTCCGGCAAGGACATCGGCGCGGAAGGCGGGGTCGGTCAGCGACATCTGGCCATCCTCGATCTCGGGCTTCAGCATGGGTTACAGGTCCTTTGCCAGGCGGACGCCGGTGAACTGCCAGCGTTGATGGGGGTAGAAGAAGTTGCGGTAGCTGGCGCGCGCATGGCCGCGCGGGGTCGCGCAACTGCCGCCGCGAAGGACGAACTGCCCGTTCATGAACTTGCCATTATATTCGCCGACCGCGCCCTCGACCGCGCGGAAGCCGGGATAGGGGCGATAGGCGCTGCCGGTCCATTCCCAGACATCGCCGAAAAAGGCCGGACCACCGCCCGACGGACGCGGCTCGACCGCACCGCCCGCCTCCATCTGGTTGCCGCCCGCCGGGTCATGCGACGCGGCGGCGGCTTCCCATTCCATCTCGGTGGGCAGCCGCGCGCCCGCCCAGGTGGCAAAGGCATCCGCCTCGTAGAAGCTGACATGCGTGACCGGGGCGGCGGGATCGATCGCGCGCCGTCCGTCGAGCCCGAACCGGGTCCAGCCGCCATCGCGGTCTTCCCAATAGAGCGGCGCGACGATCCCTTCCGCCTTCACCCAGGCCCAGCCGTCCGACAGCCACAAACGCGAATCGCGATAGCCGCCATCGGCGATGAACTGCATCCATTCGCGATTGGTGATCGTCCGGTCGGCGATGGCATGGGGGTGGAGCAGCACGTCATGGCTCGGCCCTTCGCAATCAAAGGCGAAACCCTGTCCGTCATGGCCGATCCGGGCGATCCCGGCCCTCCCCTCGATCCAGCCGATCGGGTCGGGCATGATGACCGGGGCCTTGGGCGCGGGCGGATAAAGCGCGGGCTCCAGCGGGTTTTCGGAGAACAGGTGCAGGATGTCTGTTACGAACAGTTCCTGATGCTGCTCCTCATGATGGCATCCCAGCGCGACCAGTTCGCGGGCGGCGGCGGGCAGATCGGGCAAGGCGGCCAGCAGGGCGGCATCGACATGCGCGCGATACGCCCGCACCTCGTCCAGCGTCGGCCGGGTGATCATCCCCCGGCGGTGACGCGCATGGCGCTTCCCCTCCGCCTCGTAATAGCTGTTGAACAGGAAGGGGAAACGCAAATCGTGAAGCGCGTAGCCCGGCACATGGTCGCGCAGCACGAAGGTTTCGAAGAACCAGGTCGTATGCGCCATGTGCCATTTGGCGGGCGATGCGTCGGGCATGGACTGGACGCTGGCATCGGCATCCGACAGGGGCTCGGCCAGCGACTGGGTCAGGTCGCGAACCGAGCGATAGCGGGATGCAAGCGCGTCGGCAGGCGTCGTGGCCGTCGCGGGTGACGGGACGATGGTTGGCATTCGGGTGCTCCCCGGATTGTGGGGAACATCGACCGGCCCTTTACCGTGTCGACCGTACCCCTCCTGGAACCCAAAGAACGTCCGATGCGCCGTTTTGGTTCACCACCCGCGCGGCGACGAACAGCCAGTCCGACAATCGGTTGAGATAGGCGAGCGCGGCCGCATTGACCGCCTCATGCCCGGCCAATGCCACGCCCGCCCGCTCCGCCCGCCGCGCGATCGCCCGCGCCAGGTGGAGATGCGCCGCCGCCGACGTGCCACCGGGCAGGATGAAGCTGGTCAGCGGCGACAGGCCCGCATTCATCGCATCGATCTCCGCCTCCAGGCGCGCGACCTGTTCGGGCAGGATGCGCAGCGCGCCCTCCACTTCGCCGGGTGTCGCCAGGTCCGCGCCCAGATCGAACAGGTCGTTCTGGATCCGCGTCAATTGCGCGGCGATCGCGCCCTCGACCGAAAGCAGCGCGACGCCGATCGCGCTGTTCGCCTCGTCCACCTCGCCGATCGCGACCATCCGCGCATCCGCCTTGGACCGGCGCGATCCGTCGACCAGCCCCGTCGTGCCCGCATCGCCGGTGCGGGTGTAGATCTTCGTCAGCTTGACCAAGGGATCAGGTCCGCCCCGCCAGGAAGAGCAACAGCACGACGACGGTGATCGCCAGCGCCTGGAAGAAGATGCGCTGCTGCATCATCCGGTTGGACTTGAGCTGCGAGGCGGTCGGCCCCTCGCCTCGGACCTCGGCCGAAGCCTCTTGCAGAAAGGTGATGATGCCGCGCACCAGCGCGACGACGGTGGCGAGCATCGCGGCGATCAGCAGGATCACGAGAAAGGTGGTCATGCGGGGAAGCTTACGCCTCCCCCAGCCGAAATCCAGCGGGAAGCATATTGCGGCGCAGCGCATCCGCCAGCCCGCGCCCGTCGAGCCCTTCCTCGCGCATCGTCGCCAGCGCGGGCGCGCCGTGCCGCTTGGCCAGACGCTGCCCATCCGCCCCGACGATCAGCGGGTGGTGGTGATAAAGCGGCGTCGGCAGCCCGAGCAGGGATTGCAGCAGCCGATGAACATGGGTCGCCTCGAACAGGTCGACCCCGCGCACCACATCGGTCACGCCCTGCGCCGCATCGTCCACCGTCACCGCCAGATGATAGCTGGCGGGCGCATCCTTGCGCGCCAGGATCACATCGCCCTGGGCGAGCGTATCGGCGGTGACGGTGCCTGCATGCTCATCCTGCCAGGTCAGCGGCCCCGCCCGCTCCACGGCTCGGGCCATGTCGATCCGCCAGCCATGCGGCTCGCCCATCCGCGCCGCCCGCCTGTCGGGCGACAGATGGCGGCAGGTGCCGGGATAGACCGGCACCGCGCCGTGCGGCGCGGACAGGCTGGCGGCGATCTCCGCACGGGTGCAGAAACAGGGATAGAGGAGATCGGCGAGCCGCCTTTGCGCATCGGCATAAAGGTCCAGCCGCTCCGACTGGAAGGACAGGTCGTCCCATTCCAGCCCCAGCCATTCGAGATCGCGAAGGATCGTCTCGACATGCTCGGGCCGACTGCGCGTGCCGTCGATATCCTCCACCCTGAGCAGGAATCGCCCACCGCCTGCCCGCGCCAGATCATGCGCCCGCACCGCCGACAGGGCATGGCCCAGATGCAATCGCCCGGTCGGACTCGGGGCAAATCGTGTTACGGGACGTGGCACGGGGGCAACTCGGCTCATCGCCCGCCCCCTTGACCGCGATTCCGATCCCATGCTGTCATAGCGCGCAGTGTCATAGCCATGTCACGCCGCTGCGCGAATAGGCCCAGCGTACCACGAAGGGAGGAGCTGTGTTTCATCCCGACCTGATCCGTCACCCGGACAGTTGTCCGGCTCTCGTGCTGAACGCCGATTATACGCCCCTGTCCTATTATCCGCTGTCGGTCTGGCCCTGGCAGACCGCGGTGAAGGCCGTGTTCCTCGACCGGGTGGATATCGTCGCCCATTATGAGCGCGAGGTGCGCAGCCCGACCGCCAAGGTCAAGCTGCCCTCGGTCATCGCGTTGAAGCAGTTCGTGAAGCCGTCCCAATTCCCGGCCTTCACCCGTTTCAACCTGTTCCTGCGCGACCGCTTCTCCTGCCAATATTGCGGATCGCACCGCGACCTGACCTTCGACCATGTCATCCCGCGCGCGCAAGGCGGGCGGACGACCTGGGAGAATGTCGTCACCGCCTGCGCCCCCTGCAACCTGAAGAAGGGCGGGCGCACCCCGCGCCAGGCCGGAATGCCGCTGCATATCGAGCCGATCCGCCCGACCAACTGGCATTTACAGGAACATGGCCGCAGCTTCCCACCCAATTATCTGCATGAAACATGGCACGACTGGCTCTATTGGGACGTTGAGTTGGACGCGTAACGAAACTGGGAGTGTCGCATGCGTAAATGGGCGATGGGTTTGGGGTTGATGGCCATGATGGCCGCCACCACCGCCTGCGGCAAGAAGGAGGAAAACCGCGCCGAGGCCGATCGCGCCGCGGCCAAAGCGGGCTTCGTGCCGCCGTCCGTCACCTCACGCGTCGATTTCGGCGGGATGATGGCGCGCCGCTTCCGCGAACTGGATCGTGACGGCAATGACATCATCACCGCCGACGAGATGCCCGCCGCCAATTCGCGGCTGCGTGAACTGGATCGCAACAAGGACGGCGAGATCACCGAAAGCGAGTTTTTCGAGGGCATGCTGGCCCGGTTCGACCGGATGGACCTGAACCGCGACGGCACCGTCACCTCGGAAGAACGCGAAGCCTCGCGCACCGAACGGCCGAGCACCCCGACCAACCCGGTGGCGTCCGGCGCGGGCGCACCGGGGAATGCGAACTGAGGTAGCGGCCCAGAACCCCGTTCCGCCACGGAGCGACCGACTTCCTAGATGAGATCGGCTTGGGGACGGCTCCGCGGCGCTCCGTCCCGATCGCAACCGCCCGGCGGATCGATCGTCAGGACAAGGCGACGCCCCTCCGCCGCGGCCATGGCGGGTTCACGACGCAGGACCAGCGGCGGGTCGAGCAGCCTGCGCCCCTTGAACACCCCCACCGCCCCGGTCGGCACCTCATAGATCGCGTCCAGCCCGTCGGCGCAGCACCATTGGATCCCAGGTCCGATATAGGTGCATGTCATGGCGAGCATGGCGTCATCGGCATCGAAGCGCCCGGCGATAGGGGTTTCGACCACCGCAAGCCGCACCCGCAGACGATCCTCGCCCGTCAACGCGGCATGACGCCGCATGAGCATGTCCAGGTCCTCGCACAGACGCGCGTACGCCGTCCCGCGATACCCGGCCTCCTGCAAGGCGGGGCCGACCGATTCGCACAAGTCGACCTCGACCGACAGATTGTCGACGGCGCTCAGGTCCAGCGTCGCCAGGGCCGATCGCAGGGGTTCCGGCACCTTCCGCCACCAGATCGCCAAGGCCGCATCGGGTCGCGCTATGCGGTCGAGCGAAGCCCGGTCATGGCCGATCGCGATCCGCCGCTCCATTCCGGGCGACCTCATCCGGCGAACCGGCGGGCTTGCGCATCGCCGATGCCGGCAGGAGCGAACGCCGATCCCATGCGACGGCCCGCGATGCGCAGCGGAAACACGATCATCAACGGCTGCGGCGGAATCAGGGCTGATAGGGGAGCGAGGATTGATGCAGGACGATCCGCACCTTCCCGTCGTCGCATTCCTTGAAAACGAAGCTCTTGTTCACGAAAATGTGGCTGTCGTCATCGCCGATGAAATGGACATTGCACTGCACGATGGCGAGGTCGCCATGCAGGATATAATCCAGCTTGCTGTACCAGACCTTGACCCATGGCTTCAGCTTGAAGCCCTTGTCGTCGGGGAAATCCTCGTTTCCGCCGACGAAATAGGAAAGAGCGCCTTCCTTGGTCGGCCGAAAGGTTTTCGCGCCGAAGGTCAGGGTCGGTTTGAACAGGACCTTCCCATGGTCATAATCATAATTGTCCGTCAGGACCTGGGTGGCGAAGGCGCGCACATCGCCGCCCTCCGCATGGACCTTGCCGACCGCAACCACATTGTCGCACCAGGTCTGCAATGCCTTGTGCATCAACTCTTCCGTAAACATGGTCGCTTTCCTTGCCGAATGAATGGGATGCCCGGCCTTCGCCCCGTGGTGCTCGGCGCGAGGCATCCGGTCCGGCACCATATGAGTCATGATATTACATTACATCAATCCCATGTAACGAATCTTTGCCGCTCGTTCGGCGGGGGGCGGGCGGGCGGGCGGGGACGGTTTGAAGCGCAATCACCGGATTGCGAAACATCGTCCAAAAATACACCATGATGCGCAATTTACAGGCACGTCGAGCGGACAATATTATACCAAACTTACCGCCTGCAATCGGTTGACGCCCGCCCTATTGCGTTGCAGCAATGGCGCCCATGACCAGCCTACCTCCGATCGCAAACAATCCCGACATCCGTTTCCTGGGCGCCCAACTGGGTGACGTGATCCGCCGTTTCGGCGGCGACGACCTGTTCGAGGCGACCGAGGCGATTCGCCGCGCCTCGGTCGACCGCTATCGGGGACTGGGCGAGGATGGCTCGGTCGACCTGCAACTCGAACGCCTGGCGCTCGACGAGACGCTGGATTTCGTGCGTGGCTTCATGCTGTTCTCGATGCTCGCCAACCTGGCCGAGGATCGGCAGGGCATCACCCGCGAACCCGGTGCCGACATCGCCGACGTGCTGGCGACCCTGGCCGACAAGGGTATCGGCCGCGACGCCGCGATGGCGCTGCTCGCCGAGGCGCTGGTCGTCCCGGTTCTGACCGCCCACCCGACCGAGGTGCGGCGCAAGAGCATGATCGACCATCGCAACCGCATCGCCGAGTTGATGGAAATGCGGGACGCGGGGCAAGAGCTGACCCCCGATGGCGACGATGTCGAGGCGGCGATCGGACGGCAGATCGCGCTGCTCTGGCAGACGCGGGTGCTGCGCCGCGAACGGCTGTACGTCACCGACGAGGTGGAGACGGCGCTGTCCTATCTGCGCGACGTGTTCCTGCCGGTGCTGCCCGCCCTCTATCAGCGCTGGGACAAGGCGTTCGGTGCACGCGTGCCCGCCTTCCTGCGCCCCGGTTCGTGGATCGGCGGCGACCGTGACGGCAACCCCTTCGTCACCGCCGAATCGCTGACCACCGCGCTTGCCCGGGCGGCCGAGGCGGTGCTGGGCCATTATTGCGAGGCGATCCACGCCCTGGGTGCCGAACTGTCAATCTCCACCGAACATGCCGAGGTGGACGAGGCCGTTCTGGCACTGGCCGAGGCGAGCGGCGACGAGGCGTCCAGCCGCTCTGACGAGCCCTATCGACGGGCGCTGTCGGGCATCTATGCCCGCCTCGCCGCGACCCATCAGGCACTGACCGGCAAGGCCGCCCCGCGCCCCGGCCGCCTGACCGGAGAGGCCTATCCCGATCCCCAGGCATTGCGCGCCGATCTGGTCGCGATCGCGCGGGGCCTGGCGGCGCGAGGCGACGGGGCGCTGGCCAGCGGCGGCGCGCTCGGGCGGCTAATCCGCGCGGTCGAGACCTTCGGCTTCCACCTCGCCACGCTCGACCTGCGACAGAATTCGGCGGTGCATGAACGCGTCGTCGCCGAACTGCTGAAAGTCGCCGGGGTCGAGGCGGATTATCTGGCGCTGGACGAGGAGGCGCGCGTCGCGCTGCTCCGTCGCGAACTCGCCAATGCCCGGCCGCTGTTCAGCCATTATGCCGACTATTCGGACGAGACCCGTTCCGAACTCGCCATCGTCCAGGCGGCCGCTGACGCCCATGCCCAATATGGGCCGAAGTGCATCACCAACTACATCGTCTCGATGGGCAAGTCGGTGTCCGACCTGCTCGAAATCAACCTGATGCTGAAGGAATTCGGCCTCTACCGGCCTGGCGAGCCCGCCACCGCCGCGATCATGGCCGTCCCCCTATTCGAGACGATCGAGGATCTGGAGGCCGGTCCCGACATCATGCGCGCCTATTTCGCGCTGCCCGAGATCGCCGCGATCGTCCGCGCCCGCGGGCACCAGGAAGTGATGATCGGCTATTCGGACTCGAACAAGGATGGCGGCTACCTCACCTCCACCTGGTCGCTGTCCAAGGCGTCGAGCGCGTTCCGCCCGGTCTTTGACGAGGCGGGGATTCGGATGCAGCTTTTCCACGGCCGCGGCGGTGCGGTCGGGCGCGGCGGCGGCAGCGCCTTCGCCGCGATCCGCGCCCAGCCGCACGACACGGTGCAGGGGCGTATCCGCATCACCGAACAGGGCGAGGTGATCGCCGGCAAATATGGCACGCGCGATTCCGCCCTGACCAATCTTGAGGTCATGGCCTCCGCCACCCTGCTCGCCAGCCTGGAGCCGGATCGGCTGTCGGCGGCGGACAATGCGCGCTTCACCGCCGCGATGGAGACACTGTCGGCGACCGCCTTCACCACCTATCGCGACCTCGTCTACGGGACCGAGGGGTTCCGCACCTTCTTCCGCCAGATGACGCCGATCGCCGAGATTGCGGGCCTGAAGATCGGCAGCCGCCCGGCCAGCCGCAAGAAGTCCGACGCGATCGAGGATCTGCGCGCCATCCCCTGGGTGTTCAGCTGGGCGCAGGCGCGCGTCATGCTGCCGGGCTGGTATGGCGTCGGCACCGCCATCGCGAACTTCGAGGACAAGGCACTGCTGGCCGACATGGCGAAGAACTGGCCCTTCTTCGCCGCGACGCTGGCGAATATGGAGATGGTGCTCGCCAAGTCGGACATCGGCATCGCCCGGCGCTATGCTGGGCTGGTCGAGGACGAAGGCCTGCGGGATTCGATCTTCGGGCGCATCCATGACGGCTGGCATCGCGCACGCGACGGCCTGCTGACCGTGACGGGGCAGGCGCGGCTGCTGTCCGACAATCCCGCTCTGGAGGCGTCGATCCGCCTGCGCCTGCCCTATATCGAGCCGCTCAACCTGCTCCAGATCGAACTGATGAAGCGCCACCGTGCGGGCGAGGACGATCCCCGCATCGGCGAGGGCATCCTGCTGTCGATCAACGGCATCGCCACCGCGCTCCGCAACAGCGGCTGACGCGGATGACCGATTTCCTCGTGCGTTATGAAGGTGGCATGCGCTGTCGGGCGGAACATCCCGACTCCGGCGCGGTGCTGGTCACCAATGCCTCTCAGGAACTGGGCGGCAGCGGCGAAGGCTTTTCGCCGAGCGACCTCCTGTCGGTGTCGCTCGGCGGCTGCGTGCTCAGCATCATGGCGATGGCGGGGCGCGTCGCCGGGCTGGACCTGGCGGGTGCGACCGCGACCGTGACCAAGGAGATGGGCAACGCACCGCGTCGGATCACGACGCTGGCCGTCACGGTGTCGGTGCCGGGGCGTTATGACGCCGCCCAGCGCAAGCGGCTGGAAACCGCGGCGGCGGCCTGTCCCGTCCATGCGGTGCTGGGCATCGACGCGCCGATCACGATCGTCTGGGAGGATCGCTGACACGCCAAGGCATCGTCATGCCAGCGCCAGCCGCTGCTCGCCCCGCTCATGGCCGAGCAGCCACTCCTTGACCGCCAGCCCGCCCGCAAACCCGGTGAGCGTCCCGTTCTTGCCGATCACCCGGTGGCAGGGCGTGACGATCGACAGCGGGTTGCGACCATTGGCCGCCCCCACTGCCCGCGACGCCCCCGGCCGGCCGATCGCAGCCGCGAGCGCGGCATAGCTGCGCGTTTCGCCATAGGGGATGGCGTTCAGGCCGGTCCATACCGCCTTCTGGAAATCGGTGCCGACAGGATCGAGCGGCAGGTCGAATGCCCGTCTTTGCCCGTCGAAATAGTCGGTCAACTGGCGCACCGTCTCCGCCAGGATGGCATGTGCCGGATCGCTGCGCCGTTCGGGAAGCGGCACGCGCCCCGCCCGTTCCTCGGCCCACAGCACGGCGCGCAGCCCCTTGTCGCTTGCCACGAGAGTCAGTTCGCCGACCGGCGAGGCCATGGTGCATTCGCTCAACATGGGGCGATCCTATCCGATCGCGGTCCCGTGCGCGTCCCGCTTCTTGCGGTCAAAGTCGAAAAGGCGCGGCGATCTCCGGCGTGACGCGCAGCAGGCGTCCGGTCCGGCGATCGAGCAGCGCCCAGGTCGTGATCGCCTCCACCTTCACCTGTCCGTCCGTCCCCAGGAAGCGGACATGCCGGTCGAACCGCGCGCCCTTGGGCGGGTCGGGCACCCAGGTTTCCGCCGTCACCGTCTCCCCCGCCACGACATTGCCGCGATAGTCGATCTCGTGCCGGGTCACGACCCAGACATGGGCGGCGACATGCTCCGGGGGTGCGACCGCTTCCCAATGCGCGGTGGCGATCGCCTGAATCCACTGGACCCAGACGGCGTTGTTCACATGGCCCAGTTCATCGATATGGTCGGGGCCGGCGGCGATCTGGATCGAAAAGCGGCTCATCCCTGTTCGGTCTGTTCCTTATACCGTTGCCATATCGTACGAAAGCCCCAGCCGATCGCGGCCGCCACCATGACCAGCGCCGCCGCCATCAGGATATGGCGCAGGCTGGGACGATAGCGCGCCGCCAGTTCCTGGAACGCTTCGCCGAACAGATAACCGATGCCGACGAAGATCGATGCCCAGCATGCGGCGGATGCGGCGTTGACCGCGACGAACAGCCGGGTCGACACCTTGCTGGTACCCAGCGCCACGGGACTGATCGTGCGCAGGCCATAAAGGAAGCGAAAGGCGAAGATGAAGCCGACCGGATAACGCTCCATCATCTTGGTGACGCGGGCATAGACCCGTCGCTGGCGCAATTTGCGCACCCAGCGCCCGTCACGCGACCGGCGGCCGATGGTGAAGAAGATCTGGTCCGCCAGGAACGACCCGACCGCCGCCGCAACCAGCGCGGCGGGCCAGCCGATCAGCCCCTGATGGGCGAGGATGCCGCCGGTGACGACCGCCGTCTCGCCCTCCAGCCCCGCGCCAAGCGCGATCGCCGCCACGCCATAGCGTGCGACGATCGCCTCGATGCTCAGGATTCCACTCCCATCTGCCACAGGACGAAGGCATGTTCCTCCGCCCCCTCGCGAAGGGACTCGAACCGGCCCGACTTGCCGCCATGCCCGGCGCCCATATTGGTCTTGAGCACCAGCAGATTATCGTCGGTCTTGGTCGCGCGCAGCCGGGCGGCCCATTTGGCGGGCTCCCAATAGGTGACGCGCGGATCGTTCAGCCCGCCGGAGATGAACATCGGCGGATAGGCTTGCGGGCGGACATTGTCATAGGGGCTGTAGCTGCGGATCAGCTCGAACGCCGCCTTATCCTCGATCGGATTGCCCCATTCGGGCCATTCGCCGGGCGTCAGCGGCAGTTCGGCATCCATCATCGTGTTGAGCACATCGACGAACGGCACATCGGCGATCACCGCGCCCCACAGATCGGGGTCCGAATTGACGACCGCCCCCATCAGCTCGCCCCCCGCCGAGCGGCCCGCAATCGCGATCCGGCCCTTGGCTGTCCAGCCGCCGTCGATCAGCCCCTTCGCGACATCGACGAAATCGTGGAAGGTGTTGGTCCGCTTTTCGAGCTTGCCGTCCAGATACCATTGCTGGCCCAGATCGTCGCCGCCGCGGATATGCGCGATGGCATAGGCGAAGCCGCGATCGAGCAGGCTCATCCGGCCGGTCGAGAAACCCGGCGGGATCGCATAGCCATAGGCGCCATAGGCATAGAGGAACAGCTTGCCCGATCCGTCGCGCGGAAAGTCCTTCGGATAGACGATCGACACCGGAACCAACGTCCCGTCGCGGCCTGCGATCTTCAGCCGCTCGGTCCGGTACTTGTCGGCGTCATAGCCAGACGGGATTTCCTGCACCTTCAGCACGGTCAGGCCGCCGGTCGCCGCGTCATAATCATAGACGGTGCCCGGCGTGACCATCGATTCGTAACCCAGCCGCAGCACCGACACGTCATATTCGGGATTGTCGCCCAGCCCGGCAGTATAGCTTTCCTCGGGAAACTCGATCCGCTGCGGCACGGTCGGCGTGTCGTAACGGTGGATGGCGATACGGTCCAAACCGTCCTCGCGCCCCTCGACCACGAAGAAGTCCTTATAGCACTCCACCCCGGTCATGTAGAAATGCGGGTCGGGTCCGATCAGTTCATGCCAGTCGCCCGGCGCCTCGATCGAGGCGGTGCAGAGCCGGAATTGCGGATCCACATCGTTGGTGTGGATGAACAGCGTGCCGTCATGCTCGTCGACATCATATTCGCGGCCCTCCTTGCGGGGCGCGACCAGGATCGGTTCGGCAAGGACATTGTCGGCAGGCAGCAGCCGCACCTCGCTGGTGACATGGTCGCCGGTCGCGATGACGATCCAGTTGCGCGCCGAGGTTTCGGCGACGGCAACGCGGTATCCTTCGTCTTCCTCGTGGAACAGCTCGATATCGTCCGCGACATCGGTGCCCAGCCGGTGGAAGCGCGCATTGTCGGTCCGCCACTGCGCATTCGCCACGCCATAGAGGAAACCGCTATCGTCCTTCGTCCAGACGATCTCCGACAACATGCCGGGGATCACCTCGGGCAGATGCTCGCCGGTGGTCAGGTCCTTGACCCGCACCTCGAACCGTTCGGAGCCATTGTCGTCGATCGCATAGGCGAGATAGCGGCCATTGTTGCTGATCGAGAACGCGCCCAGCCGGAAATACTCCTTGCCCTCGGCCAGCGCCGGTTCGTCGAGCAGCAGTTCGTCGGGGCCGCCCGCAACCGGCTTGCGCCACCATTTGCGATACTGGCCGCCCGTCTCGAACGCGGTCCAGTAGAGCCAGTCGCCGTCCCTTTGCGGCACGGAGGATTCATCCTCCTTGATCCGGCCCTTCATCTCTTCATACAGCCGGTCGATCAGCGGCTTGTGCGGGGCCATGACGCCCTCGAAATAGGCGTTCTCCGCCTCGACATAGGACAGGACGTCCTTGTCCGTGACCTCAGGGTAGGCGGGATCCTTCAGCCAGGCATAGGGATCCTCGATCGTGATCCCGTGGGCGGTGAAGCTGTGGGGGCGGGTTTCGGCGACGGGCGGGGTCAGCGCAGGGCGTTCGGTCATCGCCCGGATGTAGCCAGCCTTTGGCCCCGCCGGAAGAGGCGGGGCATGGTTTCTCCCGCCTCACCATCCTCTTGCCACGTCAACTCTCGAACAGCCGTTCATGCTGAAGGACGTCGAAGCGTACGTTCCGCGCATAGCCACGAAGGCAATTCCGTGACCTTCGACGTCCCTCAGGCTGAACGGAGGTGGGGTTTAGCCCTTCCACCCATCGACCAGCGTCCAGCTATCCCGCCAGTGCAGCACCGGCATCTCGCCCTCCCATTCCACCGGCAACCACACATAGCGCCCGTCGATCGCATTTTCGGGCCGCCAGCGATCGGCCATGAAGATGAAGCGCGGCGCCGCCCCCGGCCGCTCGGGCGGCAGCGGCAGGACGAAAGTCGATTGCGAGTGGAAGGTCGTCTTCTGGTCCACCTCGCTCCCACGCACCGGATTGCCCAGCGAGCGCCACGGCCCCGTCACCCGGTCCGCGACATAGACCCGCCCCGGATTGGGCCGCCAGCCGGTCAGGCCCGAGGCGAACATGTAATAGCGCCCCTTGGCCTTGAAGAGCGCGGGCGCCTCGTTCCCGCCATCGGGCAGCGCACGGACATAATAGCCGTCATGCCGCGTCCAGTCGGGCGCGAGCCGCGCGATCTGAAGCGTGTCATTCTCTTCCGAGGCATAGATGTGCCAGGCGGTATCGCCATCGACGAAGATCGTCATGTCCCGCGCCATCTGCCCACCCGCAAAGTCCCGCGCGAGGATCGTGCCCGCTGCCTTGTCCTCGGGCGTCGCATTGGCGGGCCAGATGCCCGGATTGACGCGGCCCGCGCGCAGGAAGCGAAAAGGCCCCTGCGGCCGGTCGGCGATGGCGACACCCGCCTGCGCCGCGCCGTAACCCTGCCCCTTCAGTTCCAGATGGAACCACATCACGAATTTGCGGGTCCGTCGATTATAGACGACCTTGGGCCGCTCCAGGATACAGCCGCGCGCAATCGGACTCGCGGGATCGTCCGAAACGGGCAGCGCGATTCCCTCGTCGCGCCAGTTCACCAGATCGGTCGAGCTATAGGCGTGAACACCGACCAGTGCGGTATTGCCTCCTTCGCCCTCGGTCTTGTGCTCGCCATGCCACCACCAGCGTCCGCCGTGGCGCAGCAGCCCGCCGCCATGCGCGTTGATCATCACCCCGTTGGTGTCGTTCCAGACCTCTCCCGGCCGAAACATGTCGGGCACCGCCGCGCGTGCGGTTCCCCCCACCAGCGCCGCCGCGCCCGCTCCCACCAAGATGCTCCGCCGGTCGATCATCATCCACTCCCTAAAACTGCCACCGGCCAGGATCGTATATCGTCTGACAAATAGCTCAAGTCGCTAGAGGCTCGACGCTGTCGGGGTGGAGGGCTAGACCGGCCTCGTTTCCATTGCTGTCAGGCCTCTTCCATGTCCCATTCCGCCCGCCTTGCCGCCCTTCGCGCCGAACTGGCGACGCTTGGACTCGACGGTTTCATCGTGCCGCTGACCGACGAGCATATGAGCGAATATGTCGGCGACTATGCCCAGCGGCTGGGCTGGCTGACCGGGTTCGGCGGGTCGGCGGGAACGGCGGTGGTGCTGGCGGACAAGGCGGCGATCTTCACCGATGGCCGCTACACGCTCCAGGTCCGCGAGCAGGTGTCGGGCGAGGATTACGCCTATATCCCCGTGCCGCAGGACAGCATCGCGGGCTGGCTGGGGCGCGAGACGGTGGCGGGGCAGCGGATCGGCTATGACCCATGGCTCCACACCCGCCAGCAGGTCGCCGACATGACGGCCGCGCTGGCGGACCGCGATGCCGAACTGGTCGCGGTGACGGCCAATCCGATCGATACGATCTGGACCGACCGCCCCGCCCCCTCCCCCGCCGTGCTGTCGGTGCAGAGCGATGCGGTGGCGGGCGAAGGCTCGGCGGCCAAGCGCGCGCGGATCGGCGAATGGCTGGCCGAACAGCGCGCCGATGCGGTGGTGCTGTCGGCGCTCGATTCGATCGCCTGGGCGCTGAACGTGCGCGGCACCGACGTCGCGCATACGCCGGTCGCCCTGTCCTATGCGATCGTCCATGCGGATGGCGAAACCGACCTGTTCGTCGCCCCAGAGAAGATCACGCCCGAGGTTCGCGCGCATCTGGGCAATGCCGTGCGGCTGCACGACCGGGCCGCGTTCGAGGGCTATCTGGGCGGTTTCGCGGGCAAGCGCGTGGTCGCCGATCCCGAACGCGCGGTGGCCGCGATCGCGCAAGGACTGGAGGCGGGCGGGGCCAAGGTGCTGGCGCTGCGCGACCCGGTGGTGCTGACCAAGGCGATCAAGAATCCGGCCGAGGTCGCCGGGCACCGCGCCGCCTCGGTCCGTGACGGAGCGGCGATGGTGAAGTTCCTCCGTTGGGTGGAGGTGGAATGCGCCAAGGGTGGTCAGACCGAACTGTCCGCCGCCGCGCAGTTGCTGGCATTCCGCGAGGCGACGGGGCTGCTGAAGGATACCAGCTTCTCGACCATCTCGGCGACCGGCGCGCATGGCGCGAGCCCGCATTACCATGTCACCGAGGAGTCGAACGCGGCGATCGAACCGGGCCAGCTCTTCCTGATCGATTCGGGTGGGCAATATCAGGACGGCACCACCGACATCACCCGCGTCATGCCGATCGGCGCGCCGACGGACGAGATGCGCGACCGCTTCACCCGCGTTCTCAAGGGGCATATCGGTTTGGCCACCGCCGTCTTCCCGGACGGCACGCTGGGCGGGCATCTGGACTCGCTGGCGCGGCGGCCGCTCTGGGAGGCCGGGCTGGACTATGCGCATGGCACCGGGCACGGCATCGGCGCGTATCTGTCGGTGCATGAGGGGCCGCAGCGTATCGCCGCGCCCAACTATCCCGGCGGTGCCGCGATGGAGCCGCTGCGCGCAGGGATGATGCTGTCCAACGAGCCGGGTTATTACAAGGCGGGCGAATATGGCATCCGCATCGAGAATCTGGTGCTGGTCGAACCGCGTGAGATTGCGGGTGCGGACCGCGACATGCTGGGCTTCCAGACGCTGACCCTCTGCCCGATCGAACGGACGCTGATCGTGGCGGACCTGTTGACCGAGGGAGAGCGCGACTGGCTCAACGCATACCATGCGCGGGTGGCGGAGGTTCTGGCACCCGAGCTTGAGGGCGCGGATCGCGACTGGCTGTTGGAGAAGTGTGCCGCGATTTGATTTTCACGCGAAACCGCGATGACGCGAAGAAGAAAAGAAAGGTTGGTTCGCGCGGAGGCGCGGAGACGCGGAGGTTGTCCCCCGTCAGCACCACTGGCACAGATTTGAGGTTGTGAGTTGAGGAGGATCTGGGCTTCGTCGCAGTGACGAAGGAACGAAGATGAAGCCCAGATCCTCCAACGTGAAATTGCCAGCGAAGGC
>NZ_JBCNNI010000070.1:0-7416 GCF_039594485.1 Sphingomonas sp.
ACGAGTGCGTATCGGGACCAAAGAAGCTGGCGATGGTCAGGCTGTCCGGTGTCGCGGCGAGCGTACCCAGGCCAAGATAGTCGCGGGTTCCGAGCAGCCAGACCAGCGCAATCACGGCCAGCCCGCCAATAACGGGTCGTAGTGGGCCATAGGGAACGAGACGCTTCAGCCATCCACCTAGCGCGTGATTGGCCTCGGCAAAGGTCAGCCCGGTCAGTCCGAAGGCAATGCCGGCAACACCGGCCTTGGCGACGACCGGCGCGTCGACCGGTATTATCGCATCGACATGGTAGACGCCGTGGTGAATGCCCCAGGCAAGACAGGTCCAGTCACCGACCAGTGCCGCGACCAGGCATGGTACTAGCGCGCGATACTCGACCCGGCCAATCGCCAGCACCTCCAGTGCAAAGACTGCGCCCGCGATCGGCGTCCCGAACACCGCGCCGAACCCCGCCGCAATCCCGGTCATAAGGAGGGTGCGTGTCGCTTCCGCATCCAGCTTGAGTGCGCGGCCGAACCCGCTGGCGAGACTGCCGCCCAACTGCACGGCGGTGCCTTCACGCCCCGCCGATCCCCCGAACAGGTGTGTCACGACCGTGCCGAAGAAGATGAGCGGGGCCATGCGCAGCGGCACACCGCCCCCCGGCTCGTGGATTTGCTCGACGATGAGGTTGTTACCGCCTTCGACCGATCGCCCCGTCAGATGATAGAGCAGTCCGACCATGAACCCGCCGATCGGCAGCAGGTAGAGCAGCCAGGGAAAGGCAAAGCGAAGCCGGGTTACGGCATCGAGGCTCCACAAGAAGGTCGCGCATAGCGTTCCCACCGCTGCGGCCATCGGTACCAAAATCAAAGTCCACCGCAGCACCGACATGGCATGGGTGCGGCGATCGCGAATGAACGCTGCCATGTTGAACTGGTCGTAGAGATTGCGAAACGTCGCGCGCACGATTCCTCCTTGCTGCCTTGCGGCGCCTGGTAGGAATCATCGGCCCTTGCGAGGGCGGTTCGGCCGAATGGCCCGGCGGAAATCCATCGCCGTGCCCGACCATATGCTGTTTGACGGCGACCTGGTCAACCAACGGCAGGGTTACGATAAGACCATTGTTTTGGTGAGGATCAATAATTGGCTCACCCATGGAATAAACCCCGACGAGCATCGTCTACGCTTTCGAGACTGATGCGCCGGAGGCTTATGCATAGACGAGATTGGATGCTGGGTCTGACTGCTTTAACCCTACTCACCGGCGCAGCCGCGGCCGCCCCTGCCAATGGCTACGCCAGCATGGTGTCTGCCGCGATGGACCGGATGATGGCGGGCATGATGGTCAAGCCGTCCGGCGACGTCGACCGTGACTTCGTGGCGATGATGCTTCCGCATCATCAGGGTGCCATCGATATGGCGGTGGCGGAGCTGCGCTACGGCCATAACGAGCAGCTCAAGCGCATCGCGCAAGAGATCATCATCGATCAGCAGCAGGAGATCGCCGCCATGAAGCTGGCGATCGGTCAGCCGCTACCCCCTTCGACGCCAGCCCCTACGCAGGGCGGCGACCACCATAGCCATATGGAGCACTGACATGATCCGGACCATCCTGCGCTCGGCCGCCTTGCTGATAAGCGCCGCACCGAGCATCGCCATGGCCCAGCAGGCGCCGTGGAACGCCAGGGACGTACCCGTCAGCCACCGCGACCGTGTCTATGCATCCGAACAATTTTCCAACACAGTGTCGGTGACAGACCCGGCCGACAACCGGTTGCTCGGCGTCATCAAACTCGGCGATCCGCAGCCGATGAACTTCTCGCCGCTCTATAAGGGGCAGGTGTTGGTTCACGGCCTCGGCTTCTCACCGGACGGGAAGACCCTCGCAGTCGTGTCGATCGGATCGAACGCCGTGTCGTGGATCGACACCGCCACCAACACCGTCAAGCACACGACCTATGTCGGGCGCAGTCCGCATGAGGCGTTCTTCACACCGGACGGCAAGGAGGTCTGGGTCACCGTCCGCGGCGAGGACTATATCGCCGTGCTCGACCCTACGACGTACAAGGAGACGGGGCGCATCAAGACGCCCGGTGGTCCGGGTATGACGATCTTCTCGCCCGATGGCCGGTACGGCTATGTCTGTTCGTCGTTCAATCCGGTGCTGGCCGTGTTCGATGTCGCGACCCACGCGCAGGTCGGACAGGTGGCACAGCCAAGCCCGTTCTGTCCCAACATCGCCGCAACGCCGGACGGCAAGCAGGTGTGGTTCACGCTGAAGGACATCGGCAAGACGGTCGCATTCGATGCCAGGCCACCCTTCGCGATCCTCAAGGTGCTGGATACCGGGCCGATCACCAACCATGTCAACTTCGCCCGCACGACCAGCGGGCAGTTCGCCTATGTCACGGTCGGCGGGGAAAACGCAGTGAAGGTGTTCCGCACGTCCGATTTCGCGCCCGTCGCCACCATCCCGGTCGGCAAGATGCCGCACGGCGTCTGGCCATCGGGCGACGGCCGGCGCATCTACGTCGGGCTGGAGAATGCCGATGAACTCGCCGCGATCGACACCGCCGGCAACACGGTCGTTGCCACCGTGCCGGTCGGACAGGCACCGCAGGCGATCGCTTATGTGCCGAACGCTGTCCCGACAGGCCCCGGCACCGACAATCTCCAACCGCTCGGGACGGCCGGCAAGGCGGTGCATCTGACCATGGGGCCGGTTGGCGGCAACGGTACGGCAAGCAGCATTACCCTCTTCGACCAGGGCATCATTCAGGTCGTGCAGAGTGCCGTGACCGGTTTGCAGCCCAAAAAGCCTTACATGCTCGTGCTGACTGCCAATGCGGACGGCAGCGGTGCGGTAGAGCCGCTTGCGAACTTCATGAGCAACCCGGCAGGTGCGGCGATCGTCAACGCGTCTGGTCCGATCCGGCAGATCGTTCAGGGCAGTGCAGCGGCCCCCCGGCGCTTTTTGGCGGTCGCCGAGGTAGTGAATGGCGCACCGGGCCGCATCGTGCAGGTGCAGCGCGACTGAGATGGACCCGCTTGCCGCCGCGATCGAGCCACTGATCCCCGGTCTGCGCCGCTATGCCCGGTCGTGGTTGCGCGACCGGGCGATGGCGGATGACATGGTGCAGGATTGCCTGGAGCGCGCGGTCGGGCGTTGGCGACAGCGACGGGGTGCGGAGGTCCGCCCCTGGGTCTATGCGATCCTGCACAATCTGTTGGTCGACCATCAGCGGCAGCATAGCCGGCGAGGCACAGCGGTTCCGCTCCACCTCGTGGACGACGCCACGCTCGGCCGTCCGGCCGATCAGGACACAGGCCTACACCACCGCGACCTGCTGCGCGCCCTTGATGCGTTGCCCGAGGAGCAGCGAACGGTGCTGCTCCTAGTCTCGGTCGAGGGCCTGCCCTATGCGGAGGTCGCTGCCGTCGTCGGCGTACCGCTCGGCACGGTGATGTCGCGCATATCGCGGGGGCGCGACCGTCTGGCGACCCTCCTCCGGGAGGGTGAACGGCCGCGATTGAGGAGCGTGCAATGACCAGCCCGATCGGCGAGGACGATCTGGCCGCATGGATCGATGGCAGGTTGTCGCCCGAGCGGCAGCGCCTGGTTGACGCCTACCTTAAAGGCCAGCCGGATCTGCATGCCCGTTTGCGGGAGCAGGCGGAGCAGGCGCGAGCCCTTGCATCCCTGTTCGCCACGATCGCGGACGAACCCATTCCGGCGACGATGCGCGTGGCAGCGATCAGGGGACGGCAAAGGCAACCGCGTTGGCAACTCGCCATTGCCGCGTCACTTCTGCTGGCGTTGGGGTTTGGCGGGGGCTGGTCGAGCGCGCGGTGGAGCGGTGAACCCCGCGCGGGCATCGCGGCGCTGGCCAACGAGGCGAGTGACAATTTCCGTGTCTATGCCGCCGACCGGATACGACCGGCGGAAATCGGCCCCGACCAGCGCGCCATGCTGATCCGGTGGACCTCCGCCCGACTGGGTGAGCGCGTCACCATCCCGGACCTCAGCACAGCCGGCTATCGCTATGGCGGGGGGCGATTGGTCGCGACGCCTCACGGCCCTGCGGCACTGCTCCTCTACGACGGACCGCAAGCGTCGAAACTCGCGGTGCTGACGAGGCCCATGCAGATCGACAAGACCGCGAGCATGACCAGCACGTCCAGCGGGACCATGGGCCGGGTCACATGGGCGGTTGATGGGATCGGCTATAGTGTGGTGGGCGAGCGACCCGCGGCCGAGTTGCATCCGATCGCCGACGAGGTCCGGCGCCAGGCCGATGCGGCGCTTGTGTCCTGATAGCGCCTTGCCGCTTCTCGGCGCCGACAGGCACTGGGTAGACCGCCGAGATCACGGCTTGCGCTCGGCATCCTTCCTGTCGGCCTCGGCCGGCGTCAGGCGGGCCCGCTCGCGTATGCGGCGTTCCAGCGGCGCTCCGACGAACAGGACGAGCATTGCGAGGCTCACCCCGCCGACGATGAGCGGCCACAATGCCAATCCCGCTGCCGCGCCGATCGTGGCGGTGACCCAGATGCACGCGGCGGTCGCCAAACCATGCACTTCCTGACCCTGACCGACCCGCAGCACCGCACCGGCACCGATGAAGCCGACGCCGGACAGAATGCCCTGCATCGCCCGTCCTGCGGCATCGGCGTTCACGTTCGGCAAGCCACTATGCACGATCGCCTGCACGGCGATGCAACTCGCCAGACCGACCAGACCCAGCGTCCGCAGGCCCATGATCTGCCGGTTCTCGCGCGAGCGTTCCCAGCCGAGCACCATCCCGGCTGCGGTCGCCACCACCAGCCGGCCGATCGCATCGATCCAGAAGGTGATGTCCGATGCCGCTGATGCTTCGATCATTCGACCAGCACGTGAACGTGGTGCCAGGCGGTGCACAGGTAGCCGGCGAAGTTCCACATCGTGTCCGGTCGTTCAGGCTGACCCTGTCCAGCCTCGTCGAAGGCGCGCACGACAAGATGCTGGCGCCCCTTGCCGAGCGTGGCGTCGAGGGTCCAGCGCCGCCAGCTCCAGCGTGTCTCCGGATCATCGGCGAACGTCGCCTGTTGCCAGTCACGACCGCCGTTCACCGACACCTCGACGCGCGAGATGCGGCGATCATAGGCGATCGCATAACCCTCGATCCGCACTTCCCCGGCCGGCAGGGTTTCGCCCGAGCCGGGCGAGCAGATCGCGGCGTTGAGCGGCATGGCATTGATGGTCAGACCCTCGTCCCAGTCGACGGTGTCGCTCGTCACATCGGCGGGAAAGAGCTTGTAGTCGTGCGCCTGGATCGGTGCGTCGGAGGGCGTGTCGCGCACCTCGATCCGCGTCAGCCATTTGGCGCTGCGCACGCCTGCATAGCCCGGCACCACCATGCGGAGCGGGGCGCCATGTTCGGGCGTCAGCGGTTCGCCGTTCATCGCCCAGGCGAGGAGTACGTCGGGCTCCCGCGCCTTGCTCATGGCGATCGATACTCCGAACAAGGCTTCGCCGCCGTCCACGTCCACCTCGTCCGCGCCAGTGAAGCCCACGAACAATTCGGACGCATCCGGCGCGCCGACCGCATCTAGCACGTCGGACAGTCGTACGCCGGTCCACTCCGCATTGCCGATCGCGCCCACATCCCACGGATCGCCGGAGGTCTTGGCGACCTGCTGGAGATCCGTGCGCCGGTTGCCGGCACATTGGAGCACAGCCGTCACTGTGTGTGTGGCGAACGTGCTCTTCAACTCCTCGACCGAAAAGGAATGGCTCGCCACGCCTGTCCCGCTCACTTCGACCCGGTGATCAGCGGGCAGGTCAGGCACTGCACCATGGCTGCGCACGTAGAACAGCGCCTGCGGCGTCAGGAACCGTTCGATCAGCGCGTTAGGCGTCGGCTCGGCGTTGTAGGGATCGGATTTGCGCTCGATCATATCAGTCATGGACGAACCAACGCCGCAAGCGCGCGGATCGCTTCAAGTCTTCAAGACTGTCGCAGACGAAGGATTACCGATCGTTCCGATATCCAGATTGGAATAAACAGATCAAACGGTTGGTCGTATCAATCAGATTGCGCGATATAAGCTGCATGACCCTGGAGCAGCTCAGAATCTTCGTCGGTGTCGCCGAGCGCGAACACGTCACCAAGGCAGCGGAAGCGCTGAATGTCACGCAGTCTGCTGCCTCCGGCGCGGTCGCAGCCCTCGAAGCGCGCTACGGGGTTCCTCTGTTTCACCGCGTCGGGCGTGGCATCCAGCTGACCGAAGCAGGCCGCGGCTTTCTGGAGGAAGCGCGCGCGGTGCTGGGGCGGGCAGCCCATGCCGAGACGATGCTGGCGGACTATGCCGGGCTCGCGCGTGGTTCGTTGCGGATCGTCGCCAGCCAGACGATCGCGAGCTACTGGTTGCCGGCAAAGCTCGCCGCCTTCCACGAACGCCACCCGCAGATCGCGGTCGAACTGGCGATCGACAACACCGAAGGTGCAGCAGCGCAGGTCCTGAGCGGCGCGGCGGAACTCGGCTTTGTCGAGGGCGAGGTGGACGAACCGGCGCTCGCCCACTGGAATGTCGGGCGTGACCCGATGGTGCTGGTCGGCCGCGAGGACGCCGGGCGCGTCGACGAGGACTGGCTTCGGGCTGCACGCTGGATCGTCCGCGAGCAGGGTTCGGGCACGCGCTCGACCTTCGAGGACGTGCTGCGAAAGCGCGGGTTTGATCCGACCCAGCTGACGGTAGCGATGACGCTGCCGTCCAACGAAGCCGTGCGCACCGCGGTCGAGGCCGGTGCCGGCGTTGCCGTGTTGTCGCGATTGGTCGTCGCACGCGCGCTCAAGGCCGGCGATCTGGTCGAGCTGCCGCTCGGGCTGCCCGACCGCGCCTTTCACGCGCTGCGCCACAAGGAGCGCTATCGCACCCGCGCGGCCGACGCGCTGACGGATCTCATCAAGGAGCAGGTCGCATGACTGCCGACACGCACTCCGTTCTCAGCGGCCTCAAGCCGCTCAGCCGGCTCGATCACCCCCGCGAGATGATCCGCCAGTTCACGCCCAACTGGTTCGCCGCGACGATGGGCACGGGCATTCTTGCCCTCGCGCTGCCGCAGGTGCCCGGCATCGGGCCTTCGCTTAAACCTGTCGGCGAGGTGTTGTGGTTCTTCAATATCGCGCTCTTCGCGCTGTTCGCCGGCCTCTATGGCGCGCGCTGGGTGATGTTCGGGCACGAGGCGCGGCGCATCTTCGGGCACAACACCGTGTCGATGTTCATCGGGACCATTCCGATGGGGCTGGCGACGATCATCAACGGCTGTCTCGCCTTCGGCATCGCGCGGTTCGGAAATGGCATCGTGCCGGTCGCGCATATCCTGTGGTGGATCGACGTCGCCATGTCGCTCGCCTGCGGCGTGCTGATCCCCTACCTGATGTTTACCCGCCACG
>NZ_JBCNNI010000071.1:0-6800 GCF_039594485.1 Sphingomonas sp.
GCGTCTTTGGGCCCTGGAAGAGCCTTGGACATCCACGCCCGCTCCCCGGCCGAAATCTCTTTCGACCGGGCATGCGGCTACCCATCACGAGGTTTCCACGCCTCGGTCCGCCTGCTGGCGAACGGCATGGGTGTAGGCCGAACCCGTTAACGAACCAAGTCTCGTTGTGCAGGATGGACGTCAGGTTGCTGCACATGCGGCAAGCTGGGCGGCTTCTGACTGCACAATCCGCCGTATTTCTAGATGCTTACTCTCTCCAGCAGCGAGAATCTGCTGGAGGAAAGAAAATGAAGCGACGCCGCTTTCCGTTGGTTTTCCGCGTGAGCGCCATCCTGCTGCTGACCGCCCTGATCGCCGGGCAATGGTGGCAGCGCCAGCCCGCCGGCACCATCGCCGGCTGGGTGCCCGCCATGGCCGAAGTCTATTGCCCGGCTGCCGCGATCCATCACTCCGGCACCGTCGCGGACAGCGCGCGGATACTCGATAGCTGGGGCTATGCCGTGATCGGCGACGCCATCTTCCGCGATGGCCGCGACCGCTGCCGCGTGAAGAGGGGAAGTTCGGCCGGGGCCGAGCGAAGCCCTGACGAGAAATGAAAATCGAAGGGGCCTGATCCGGACAAGCCGGTCCGGGGATCACGCACGTCCACAAAGGTCCCATGTCTCTCATGATCCACGATGTTTTGCCGACCGCCTCGGTCGCGCTGATGCACTATGTCCTCGCAGCCCTCGGCTGCGACGAACCCGCACCGCTGTTCGGCAACTCCGGCCTGCCGGGTGCGGTCGAATGCCTCGACCACAACGTCATCATCGCGATGACCTCCATCACCGAGCCGATGTTCGATCAGGCGCTGCAGCGCTGTGCCGCCACGCGCCGTCGCGACACGCTGCTGATCCGGCATGGTTTTCACCCGGAAACCATCGACCCCGTCCGCGTCGATGTCGCGCTGCGCTCGATCACCGGCCCGCTGCTACTCACCGACCTCAGTTTCTTTCGCGACCGCGACCAGGGCCTGCATCTGGTGCCCGCTCGTGGCGGGCTGTCGGTGAAGCTCGGCCGTCACGGTGTCGAGATCGGCACCCGGCTCCCTTGGAACTGCTTGTGGGACCGCGCGGCCGGGCTGGAGTGCGCCGCCGCCCAGATCGTGCGCGCCTGCCGGAGCGAGAACCAGATTTGAGATGAACGAGACGATGAACGGCCCCGATGCGGGGATGAAACAAGGAGATAGAATGATGACCACGACCTTCGAAGCCGCCGTCACCCGCGCCATCGTCAAGCTGCTGCTTGGTAACCATAAGCTCAAGCCCGGCGTCGTCATCACCGGCGGCGATGCGCTCGGGATCGAGGACAAGATCGAGATGGGCCGCCATGCGGTCGAGACCGACAACGATCTGCTGCACCTCGAATATCGCACCGGACCGACCCCGGCGCTGACCGACATCGCCATGTTCCTGCCGCGCGACGGTCGGTGCCACATCCAGACCGGCTGCCGCCTGTGGCTGTCGAAGGCGGGCAACCGCGGGCTGATCCTGCCGCAGGCCCATGTGCGTGGACATTTCCGCCTCGCCCCGCGGGAGATCATGCACATCGACGGCAAGCCCGCCGACGACCTGAGCGACGGCATCGAACGCGCCAGCACGTGGCTGACCCGGCAGGTCACGCGGCCGGGCGTTCAGTATGACGACGCACAGTGCACGCTGTGGGCGCAGGCCGCCTGACTGATCCGGGTCGAGCTCTATCACCCTATACGGACGAGCCAGCGAATTCAGACAACCGCGGATATATTTTCGCCGTCTGTGTCCGGATACGCCGTCTCGCCCGTATAGGGTATGAGAAAGCCCTTTTTTCCCTCGGAGCAGCCGTCGTTGTGAGCGCTGGCCGACGGTTGGTCTAAGGGCACACGCTGCATTCGACTATTTCGATGCGCGCCCGTCCGCTAACCGAATAGCGGCTTCAGCGGATTGCCGATGAGGCCGCTGACCATGGCCGCCTGAATGCGGGTGGCGGGCCAAAGCTTCGACAACGGCCCGACGATGCGGTCGCGCACGAACGGGATCGCCCGGCTGTCGGACTGATAGACGGGGGTGAACAGCGCGGTCAGCGCCTGATACAGGTGGGCAGGACGCCGACCATCACGCTCGCGCGCCGATAGCGCTGTTCGAGCGCGCCGGGATCGAAACCGGCATCGGCGGGCCAGTCCAACGTGCCCCAGAGCGCACCATAGGCCAGTTTGCGACCGCAGGGCGGCGCCAGCGGCGTCCGCGTGCCGAGCGCATCGACGATCAGGTCGAATGGCCCGACGCGGCGACCGCCCTCCAACAGCAGGAAGCGGCGGTCGTCTGCTGCCGTCTCGCTCCCCGTCACCGCGCAGCCGGTTTCGATCGCGATCCGCTCGGCAGCGACGGCTTCGTGCAGCACGGCGAACAAGGTTGCGCGGTGGACGCCGATGCCAAACCCTGCGTCTTTGCCGAGCGCGGCATAGCGGACGTCGAGAACGACCCGGCCGCTGCTTCCCGCCTCGCCGTGGAGGCGATCGATGCGCGCGCCGTGTTCGAGCAGCGCGTCGGCCAACCCAAGTTCACGCAGGGCGGCAAAGCCTGTCGGCTGGATCATCAGCCCCGATCCGACCGGGCGGGGCGCATCGAACCGCTCGAACAGCGTGACATGGTGGCCGTCGCGATGCAGCAGCAACGCCGTGGCGAGACCGGCCGGGCCACAGCCCGCTATGGCGATATGAAGACGCTGCATGGCGCCAGCCTAACCGGGCTCGGGCGTGGCGGCATCCTCTTTGATGCTGGCGACGGCCACGGATCGCTCGATGCCCATCGCGTTCAGGAAGCGAGCATCGTGGCTGACCACGAGCAGCGCCCCGTCGAACCCTTGCAGCGCGCGTTCCAGAACCTCGATCGACTCGATATCGAGATGGTTGGTCGGCTCGTCGAAGATCAGCAGCCAGGGCGGCTGCGGTCCGGAGAGCGCGGCGGCCAATCCCGCCCGCAGCCGTTCCCCACCCGACAGTGTGCCGACGACCCGCTGGGCATCACGGTTACGAAAGGCGAAGCGCGCGCAGGCGGCATGGACCGTCTCTTCGTCCAGCGTGGGGTGGAGGCGGCGCAGGTTTCCGAGGATGGTGTCGGCGGCGTCGAGCAGGCCGACATGCTGGTCGAGCATGGCGATCCGATCGGCGCGTCGGCGAACCGTACCGCTGGCCGGCGCGAGGTCGCCCTTGGCGAGGCTGAGCAGGGTCGATTTACCGGCACCGTTGCGGCCGGTCAGCGCGACACGCTCGGGCCCGCAGATCGTCAGCGACCAGGGGCCGAAATGTCGGTCGCCATATGCGACGGTCGCTTGCTCGATCGCGAGCAGCTCCGCCTGCGACGGCAGGCCGGTGGCGGGCAGATCGATCGTCAGCGGCATCAGCACCTCAACCCGCGCCTGGGCAGCGTCGCGGGCTTGCACGGCCTCCTCGATCTGTCGTTCGGCGAGGCGGCGGGCCTGTCCCCCGCTGTTCTCCGCGCGCTCGGCCCGGGCACCGAGCAGGATCTTCGGCTCCGATCCCTTGGCGGCGAAGCTGCGCCCGGCCTTGTCGCGCCGGTCCTTGGCCTCGCGCGCGGACTGAGCGGTCAGGCGAGTCGTGCGAAGGGCGGCATCGGTGCGGGTCTGTTCGGCCTCCGCACGGGACCGTTCGGCATCGCGTGCCGCCGCAAAGGCCGACCAGCCGCCGCCGACGATGCGATTGCCGATCGGGCTGAGTTCGACGATGCGGTCCATGGTTTCGAGCAGTGCGCGATCATGGCTGGCGACCAACAGGCCGCCGCGCCAGCCCGCGATCCAGCGTTCGATGGCGGCACGACCTTCGGCGTCGAGATTGTTGGTCGGTTCGTCGAGCAGCAACAGGTCGGGCTTGGCGATCGCCAACCGGGCCATGCCAACCCGCGTCCGCTCGCCGCCGGACAGGCTTCCCATCGGGCGCTCCAGGGCAATGCCGCCGAGGCCGACATCGGCGAGCGCGGCATCGATCGCGGCCGGCAGTACCCAGTCCGCGGCGTCGAAGTCCGCCGCGGTCCCGTCCCCGGCTTCGATCCTTGTCAGGATTGAAAGCGGTTGGTGGACGCCAAGCGCCTGGGCGACGCTATCCCCGTCATGCCAAAGCTGGGCAAGCCGATCGACCATTCCCATGCGGTGGACCGAGCCGGACAAGGGAAGCGCTTCGCCTGCGACGATGTGCAGCAGCGTCGACTTGCCCGATCCGTTGCGCCCGACCAGGCCGATGCGCTCGGCGCCGACCGACAGGGTCAGATCATGGAAGAGCGGTCGGCCGTCAGGCGTGGCGGCGGAGAGGTTGGAAAGAATGAGGAAGCTCGACATAGACACCGTGACGGACAGAAAGGACAGGCTGGATGGCGCTGATCTTCCGGTCGTTCATGGTCGTGGCTCCTTCGGTCTCGCCACCGATATAGCCGATGGCGGCTCCCGCGTCACCCGGGGTCAGAGACAGCCGAGGCCCGCCAGCGTCACGCGGACCGCTTCGTCAAGGGGCGTATGCGGTTCCTGCCCGAGTTCCGACACGAGGCGGTCGTTCGCCAGGCGCACCGGCTGCCGCCAGAGATAGCGCATCTCCATCAACTCGCGTGGCGTCGTGGCGAATAGCGCGGCCAAGCGAAGCTGCCACCAGGGCATAGGGCGGATCGGCACGGCCGGGTCACCGAGCGCGCGGGCAATCGCCTCGACCATGTGCCGGCCGTTCGGATCCCAATGGCCGTCCATGTGGAACCGCGCGAAGGCCGGCAGGTCCGGCTCGTCGAGCAGCCGCGCCATCGTCTCGGCGACGTCGGGCAGGTACGCCCATTGATGACCCACCCCGCGCTTGCCGGGATTACGGATCACGCGGGGCCGGGAGCCGAGCGTGATCAGTCCCTGACCGAACCAGTTGTTCGCGGCGCCCGGGCCGAAGAAGTCGCCCGCGCGGACGATCAGGACCTTGGCGTCGCCAGCGTCGGCGGCCGCTTCCAGGCGCTGTTCCAGTTCGACACGGATCGCGCCCTTGCGGGTGCGCGGATGCTGTGGGGCATCCTCGGCGATCGACGGAAAGGCATCGGCGCCGAAATTATAGACCGTCCCCGGCAATAGGATACGGGCCCCGCTGGATTTCGCCGCCGCCAGCGTGCTGTCGAGCATTGGCAGAACCAGTGTCTCCCAGTCGCGATAGCCCGGCGGGTTCACGGCATGGACGATGGCGTCCGCCCCCATGGCCGCTGCAATCACGTCCGCCGGGTTCAGCGCATCGCCCCTCACGCCGATGCATCCCTCGGGAAGGTGCGCGGTGTCGCTTCGGATCAGGGCCCGGACGATCCAGTTGCCGGCAATTAGACGACGGGCCATCGCCCCGCCGATCCCTCCGGTAGCGCCCAGGATCAGGGCTGTTCGCTGTGTCATCATTGCCTCCATCGATACGGCGGCGATGATGGTGGCAGTTTAACGCAACGAAAATTGCCGAAAGGCGGCAAGCCGCTATACGTAAATCTATGAGCAACGAACCAAGCTGGGATGTCTATCGCAGTTTCGCCGCCGTGCTGCGCGAGGGATCCTTGTCCGGTGCGGCTCGGGCGCTCGGCATGACGCAGCCGAGCATCGCCCGCCATATCGATGCACTCGAACAGGCGATCGATGGCAAGCTGTTCGTCCGTACGCAGCGAGGGCTGTCGCCGACAGATCATGCGTTGTCGCTTCGTCCCCATGCCGATGCGCTGGTGGCTGCTGCGGCGGCACTACGGCGATCGGGCAGCGGCGGTCCGGATGCCGTCTCCGGCGTCGTGCGGATCAGCGCCAGCCAAGCGGTCGGCGTCATGCACCTGCCGCCGATCCTGGCGGATCTCCGCCGGGCGTATCCCGAATTGACGATCGAATTGTCGCTGTCCGATCAGCCCGACGATCTGCTTCAACGCCATGCCGACATCGCGGTGCGGATGTTCGAGCCAACCCAGAAAGCGTTGGTCGCCTGCCACGTCGGCGATGTTCGTCTCGGTTTCCACGCACGCCGCGATTATCTCGACCGGCGCGGCATGCCGAACACATTGGTCGATCTGTCCGGCCACGACCTAATTGGCTTCGACACCGAGACGGGTTTCATCCGCGCGGCCATGCGGCACCTGCCGGGTATCGACCGGTCCGCGTTCGCCTTGCGGGTCGACAGCGATGCGGCGCAGTTCGCGGCTATTCAGGCGGGATTCGGGATTGGCATTTGCCAGGCTGTCGTCGCCAAGCGTGATCCGGCGCTAATACGGATTCTTGCCGATGTGCTGGACCTGCCCCTGCCTATATGGATCGTGATGCACGAAGATTTGAAGCGCATCAGGCGATGTCGTGTCGTGTTCGACATGTTGACGATGGTGTTTAAGCGCTGACCCCCGCCCCGGTTGTTGGGACCGGTGAGGCAGGCATAGCGTCGGAACTTTCGGTAGAGAGCTGCCCGTGCGGTTATGGGTGCGCGTAAGGCGAAAGCGGCTATTTGTTCATGGCCGGCGCGACAGCAGCTACCGACCAACTCAAGACATTCAGCGTCGTTGATGCGAGCGTCCGCTTTTGCTGAAACCCGCCAGGCGTGTCGCGCAAAACGACCGGTCGGCTTTGCGCCCCAGTTCCTGACGTTAGCCATCCCTTTCGTTGGTCCCGATGTCCGTCGTCAGGACATTTGGCGCAGATGGGGGCGTAGATTAGTGGAGAGCGGGCCTCGTCTGGGGGCTGATGTTAGGCGGCCAGCTTGCGGTGCAGCAAGCGCCGATATTCGAGGGTCTGTCGCT
>NZ_JBCNNI010000072.1:0-6005 GCF_039594485.1 Sphingomonas sp.
GAATTTTAGGATTCACCGGATGCTCACCGAATTACACAGGGAGGATGTGAAGAGCGTCCTTCGGAAAAAACACGGATCGGTTGCCGCGTTCGAGCGCGCCAACAATCTGCCCGAAAAGTCGGTCAACGACGTGCTGCGCGGGCGTTCGAGCGCCCGCGTCGCCAAGGCCATCGAAAACGAACTCAACCCACAGACCCCTTCACAATCCGAAGTTTCGGACTGTAGCGAAGGTGCGACGGCTACGCACCGTCTAAATGAGGGGGGCCAATAGACATGGCGTCTCTCCCCGTTGCCAATGATGCGGCTCCGCAGGTCGCTGGCGAAATCCTCCTCATCCCCACGGCTGAAATCACGATCGGCGATCGCCTGCGCGACATCGATCAGGTTTGGGCCGAGGCGCTTGGCGGCGTCATGGCCCGCGAGGGCCAACAGACACCGATTGAAGTCTGCCGTCTGCCCGGCCGCACCGGCTGGACGCTGGTTGCTGGCGCGCACCGGCTGACGGGTGCGCGGTTCATCGGCATGGAGCTGATCGAAGCGCGCGAGGTCAGCTCCGCCGCCGACTATCGCCGGATGCGCGAGGCGTCGGAAAACCTCTGGCGCAAAGGGCTCGACCCGTTGGCCCGCGCCGCGCACGTCGCGGAGTTGGTCCGCCTTCACAAGATTCGGGCTGGCATCGAGGTCGATCGCGACGGACGCTATGTGTCCGCTGCGACGCGCTGGCAGAAGGTCGTCGAGGAAGAGGCCGACGATGCAACGGCAACGATTGCCAGTGCATATGGCTGGTCGGAAAAGGTCGGTGCGGAGATCGGCATATCCGCCCGCACGGTCCGCGACGATCTAGCCCTGTATCGTCGCATCCCCGCTGGTCTGGTCGCGGAGCTTCGCGCCAAACGCCACCCGGTCGTCACCAACGCTGCCCAGCTCAAGGCGCTGGCAAAGCTGGAGGTCGAGGATCAGCGCAAGGCGGTTGCCCATCTGGTCGACCAAGAGCCTTGCGCCACCGTCGGCGAGGCGGTTGCACGTTTCCGCCCTGGCAAGCCGGTTCCCGATGCTGGGACAAAGCGACTGTCAGCCTTCCTGGGGGCCTTCGCTCGCATGGGGCTGGCGGAAAAGAAGGCGGCTTTGGTCCAGCTGGGTGAGATCATGCCAGCCGGTTACGAGCTGGTCATCAACGCGAACGAACTGCCCGACCTCGTCGCGTTCGTCGAAGGTCAGCTGAATCAAGGCGTCGAGTCCGCCCTTCTGCAAAAGGAGCTGGAGCGCGACCACGGCGCGACCGTCCAATTTCGTTCGGGCACCTACATGATCCGCCTCAAGAAGGTTTCTGCGACCTGCACGGCAGGCGGCGAAATGCTTCTGCGAGCATGGCTCAGAGCGGCGTTGCGCAAACTGGAGGCGTCAGCATGACCCCCGGTCAGCTTCAGGTTCTCGACTGCGTCCGCGACATGCTGACCTATGACGTCTCTCCATCGGTGCGGGAGATCGCAAAAGCCTGCGATATCACCGTGTCGCAGGCTCATGGCCGGATCGCCGCCTTGGTGGATTGCGGCGCGCTAGAGCGTGGTGCGGGGAAGCAGCGAAACCTCAAACTGGTCGACTTGCCCGACCTGCGCGCCATCCCAACCGATGCGATCCGGGCCGAATTGGCGCGGCGCGGCGTCGTTCTCGACGCGCTGTCCACCCGTACTCGCCGGGCGGTCGGCCATGAGGTGACATGCGCGGCGGATACGTGCGGCGCTGTCGTTCAATTCGGCCACCTCTTTTGCCGTGAACACTGGTTCAAGCTTGACGAAGGTTTGAGACGCGGAATCCTGCGCGCCTTCGCCGACAAGGACGTGTCGACCTATCAGCGGCTGGTCGCGCAGGCCCGTGACGAAATCGACGGGTGCGCAGCATGAGCCGCGCTCCCCTCAAGAATCGCCAGACCCGTTGGCATGACGAACGCCACGCCCTGAATCTGCTGGACGAGGGCACGGAACCCGCAGCGGTTGCCGCCATCACGGGCCTACCGGTTGCGCAGATCGACGCGATCGCCGCCGCATATCGCGGCGCGTCGGTCGACCCGCTCGCAGACTGGAGGTCGTGATGGCCCCCGGCGATCTCGACCATGTACGGCTGTTTCAGCGTGCCTTGCGTGACAATGTCACGATGGACGAGGCTCGCCGTCGTGTCGTCAACGAACGGTGGAAGGCGGTCACGCCCCGCCGCCGCGCCAGCCCTTCCGAACCCGACGCCAGTGAAGAGCCGCGTCCGAATTTCTGGTGGCAACGTGACTGACCGTCCGACTTCCAACCTGCGACCGGCTCCGGCCGAGCTGACCGGCGACCGCGTAAAGCGCTTGCTTGGCCTGTTCGATCGTCCGCGCGCCGACGAACCCCGGAACGACGGGCGATGACCAAGCGCGTCTCGTCGCTTCCGGCCGGGCAGCTGGCCTTCACCTTCGATCCGCCGACGCCCGCGTCGGCCCCATCCGACCTCGCCGGACTGGACCGCGTCATCGCGGCGGCGGTGTCGACGATGCTGAAGGGCGACAGCCGGTCGCGCCATGAGATCGCGGGGGCAATGTCCGCACTGCTGGACGAGGAAACGACGAAGCTGATGCTCGACGCCTACGCGTCCGAAGCACGCGACAATCACAATATCAGCGCCGCCCGGCTGCTGGCGCTGATCGCCGTGACCAGCCGGTTCGACGTCGCCGACGCGCTGATGCGCCGGATCGGCGCGGCGGTGCTGGTCGGTGAGGAACTGATGACCGCGCGCCTGGGCAGTCTGAAGGCCGAGCGCATCCGTCTCGATGAAGAAATCAGGGAATTGCGGCGGCGCTGCCAGCCGATCGCACGGGGGAACAAATGAAAATCGACGGCTTCAAGGAATGGTTCTCCGCCGACGAGCTGGCGGCGCTGAATCTGCCGGGTCTTCCCGCGCAGAAGCGCAAGGTGAATGAGCGCGCTGCTAAGGATGGGTGGGCGTTGCGGACGGGCACGAATGGCGAGCCGCTGGCCCGGCCGCGCAAGGCGCGCGGCGGTGGGCTGGAATATCATGTCGATGTGTTGCCTGCCGCCGCGCGCATGGCGATCCAGGCGGCGGGCGTTGCGGTCGCGGCCGACATCCACGCCGCCCCGCCCGAACGCCAGCGCCAGTCGCCGTCCTGGCGCTGGTATGACGGCGCCAGCGACGAGGTGAAGGCCAAGGCGCGCCAGCGGCTCCAGACGATTACCCTGATCGAGGCTTATGAGCGGGCGGGCATGACGCGCTCGGCCGCCGTCGCCAGCGCCGCCGCGCGTGATGGCGTGTCGGTCGCCACCGTCTGGAACTGGCTTAGCCTGATTGACGGTGTGGCCCGCGAAGACCGTCTGCCAGCGCTGGCCCCGCGTCGTCAGGGCGGCGGTGCCGAGGCGCAGGTTGACGCGGGCGCGTGGCAATTCCTCCTGTCGGACTATCTCCGCCCGGAAAAGCCCACCTTCGCCAGCTGCTATGCGCGGATGGTCGAAGGCTACGCCCGGCCGCGCGATATCGCGGTGCCGCACATGAAGACGCTCCGCCGCAAGCTGGAGCGCGAAGTCGATGGCCGGGTCGTCATCGCCCAACGTGAAGGCGCGGAAGCGCTACGGCGCACTCTTCCCTCACAAGAAAGAACTGTCATGGATTTACATGCACTGGAGGCCGTCAACATCGACGGTCACAAGTTCGACGTCTTCGTTCGCTGGCCGGACGGTCGCGTCGGCCGTCCGCTGATGGTCGCGATCCAGGACCTTTACAGCCGCAAGATGGTCGCGTGGCGCATCGACGAGAGCGAGAGCGCGCAGGTCACACGGCTGGTCTTTGCCGACCTGTTCAAGAATTGGGGCATCCCGGCGCATTGTGTCCTCGACAATGGACGCGCCTTTGCCAGCAAAGTCATTACCGGTGGCGCGAAATCGCGTTTCCGCTTCAAGATACGGGATGACGAGCCGACCGGCGTCTTGGTCGCGCTGGGCGTGCAAATCCACTTCGCGACGCCCTATCGTGGCCAGTCGAAGCCCATCGAGCGCGCGTTCCGCGATCTCTGCGACACGATCGCCAAGCATCCTGCCTTCGCTGGCGCGTACACCGGCAACCGGCCGGACGCGAAGCCGGAGAATTATGGCGAGCGGGCCATCCCGATCGACCAGTTCCGCGCGATCGTCGACATGGCGATGGCCGCGCATAACGCGAAGCCGGGCCGTCGCACCGAAACCGCGAAGGGCCGGAGTTTCGACGACGTCTTTGCCGCCTCCTATGCCGTGTCGCCGATCGGCCGGGCGACGCCGGAGCAGCTGCGCCTAGCGCTGCTGACCGCCGACGATCGCACCTGCGACCGTCAGACGGGTGCGATCTCCTACGAGGGCAACCGCTATTATGCGCCGGAGCTGCGCGACCACGCGGGCAAGAAGGTCACGATCCGTTTCGATCCCGACGATCTCCATAGCGAAATCCACGTCTATGACCGGGCGGGCGGCTTCCTCGTCACCGCGCCTGTGATCGAGGCGACCGGCTTCTTCGACAAGGAATCGGCCGGTGCCCGTCGTGCGCAGGAAGCCGAGCTGCGCCGCGCGACCCGCGACCTGACCAAGCTGCAAAACTTGCTCAGCGCGGCCGAGCTGACCGCGCTTATGCCCGACCATATCGACGAGGATGCGGCCCCGGTCGCTGGCGCAACGCGCATCGTGCGCCATCGTGGCCAGACGAAGGGCCAGCTGAAGGCGGTCAAGGAAGCCCCTCAGCCACCTCAGAACAATGTCATCGACCGTCTGACGGACGCCATGGATCGCGTGGTGCCTTTGAGGCGCGTCGGCTGACCGAACGGCCGTGCGGAGGCTGCCACCCCCGCACGGCCCACTTGAACACCCACGAACAAGCACAGGAACGCATAGCATGATTAACCCGAACGCCCAGCCGATCGATATTGCCGAGCAGCAAACCTGGCTCGCCGATCACAAGAAGGAACGCAATCTGAGCTGGTCGCAGCTGTCGGCCAAAATCGGCGTTGCGCAAAGCACGCTCAGCATGTTCCCTAATGGCGGTTATAGGGGCGACAATGCGCCGATCGCGCAGGCGGTCTTTAAGTACCGCCAGTATCTGAAGTCGCAGGCCGCCGTCGCGGTGGAGATGCGCGAGCCGCCCGCCTTCTATCCGACGCCGACCGGCAAGCGCATCCAAACCATGTTGTCGATCGCCCAGCGCGGCCGGATCGTCGTTATCGCTGGCGCACCTGGGACGAGCAAGACCAAGGCGATCCAGAACTATCGCGCGTCGATCAGTAATGTCTGGATTTCGACCATGTCGCCCAGCACGGCCGGGGTGAACACGATGCAGCAAGAGGTTCTGGAGTCGTTTGGAGAGGCGGACGCGAAGGGTACTCCCCGCGCGCTGTCGAAAAAGATCGTGTCGTTCGTGAAAGACACCGGCGGTCTGATGGTCATCGACGAGGCGCAGCACACGTCCGAACTGGCGCTGGAAGAAATCCGGTCGTGGCACGACCGGACCGGAATTGGCATCGCCCTGGTGGGCAATGAAGACGTGCTGACCCGTTTGACCTTGGGCAGCAAAGCGGACGCCTTTGCCCGGCTGGCGAGCCGGGTGGCTCAGCGGTACATTTTCCGGGGGCCGCAGGACGGCGACGCGCTGGCGCTGGCCGATGCCTGGGACGTCCATGACGACGAACAGCGCGCCTTTATCGTCGGCATTGCCAAACAGCCCGGCGGTCTGCGGACCTGCACCATGATGATGGAAACCGCCTGTATGCTGGCGGCATCCGAGAACAACGAGCTGACGATCGAGCATCTGCGCGATGCGTGGTCGCACCTCGCGATCCGGCAGGCGGGCGTATGACCCGGCAGGACGAAAAGAAGACGTGGCAGGTGGTGCGCGACATGCACCCCCTGCTGTGGAAGGCGGTCCAGCTCAGCGCCTGCGCGGCGCTGGGCACCGCGCTGCCCGACATCATCGACTTTCTGAGGTGGCTGATATGAGCGCCCTGAAGG
>NZ_JBCNNI010000073.1:0-5701 GCF_039594485.1 Sphingomonas sp.
TGGTCAAGGCGGTCTATATCGACCGGCGCGAACTCAAATGCGCCTGTGTGGGCGGATCGAGCAACGTGCCGCTGGGCTTCCTGTCGCTGACCGAGAATCTGATGATGATCGCCATGGCGGTGTGGATGGTCCTGGGCATGTCCTGATCATTCCTCCCATCGCGGGGGAGGAATGAGGCGATGTTTCCCCGGGGAAACATCGCTCCCGCGCGCGCCATCTTGCCGTATTGAATGAATTTTGCCATTAACTACCCCCAAATGCTTCAGGGGGTAGGTAGGTGGCCGAAGATCATGCAATCATATCCCAGATCGGCGATCTGGCAAGCGCGGGCGAGCGGATGATCGAGCGGTTGCGGCGCAAGGCGTTCCTGCCCGAAAGCCGCAAGGGCCTGCACGTCCGATTCGGCATCGCGGAGGCAGCGCAGCTTCTCGGCTGTTCGACCAACCGGATCCGCATGGCGGAGGAGGATGGCCGCCTGCCCTCCGCCCCGATCACCGACAATGGCCGTCGGCTGGGCTATACGGTCGAACAGATGCTCAAGATGCGCGAGGTGCTGGGCGCATCGCCGGTCCGCGCGCCGCTCGACATTCCCGCGATCATCGCCGTCCAGAACTTCAAGGGCGGCGTCGGCAAGTCGACCGTCACCACCCACCTCGCCCATTATTTCGCGGTGCAGGGCTACCGCGTCCTCGTCGTCGATTGCGACAGCCAGGCGACGACGACGACCTTGTTCGGCTTCAACCCGCATTTCAACGTCACGCGCGAAGAGACGCTCTACCCCTATCTGTCGATCGACCCGACCCAGACCGACCTGGCCTATGCGGTCAAGCCGACGCCCTGGCCCAATGTCGACCTGATCCCGTCCAACCTCGAACTGTTCGACGTCGAATATGAACTGGCCGCGGCGGGCAGCGACGGGGGGTCGGTTCTGGCCGCGCGGTTCCGCAAGCTGAAGGCCGGGCTGTCCGATCTGGCGCGCAATTACGATGTGGTGCTGCTCGATCCGCCGCCCGCGCTTGGCACGATCAGCCTGGCGGTGATGCAGGCGGCGAACGCGCTGCTGGTGCCGCTGGCCGCGACGACGCCGGACTTCTGCTCGACGGTCCAGTTCCTGTCGATGATGGACCAGGTGCTGCATCAGCTCACCAGTGCCGGGATCGAGGTGGATTACCAGTTCGTCCGGCTGATCTGTTCCAAGTTCGACGGTAATGACCCCAGCCACGCCATGGTCCGCGCGATCATGGAACAGAGCTTCGGCCCTGCCCTCCTCCCCGTGCCGATCCTGGAATCGGCCGAGATCAGCCATGCCGCGATGCGGATGATGACCGTCTACGAACTGGAAAAGCCCATCGGCACGCCCAAGACGCACAAACGCTGTCGCGCCAATCTGGACGAGGCGATGCGCCAGGTCGAGCAGCTCGTCCGCCAGGGCTGGGGCCGGGTCGAACCGGCCAGCGAGGAGGCGGTGATCCATGCCGCCGCATGATCCGCTCCACCCCCTTTCCTACATGACGATGTTCTGCCTATGTTCCGGGTGGGAGGCTTATCATGGCGCGTAAACAATCCGATTATCTGGCCGCTCTTCTGGCGGAGGAGGAGGGCGTCGCCGCCTCCCCTGCCCCCGCGCGAACCGCACCGACGGAGCGGAGCCGGACGACCACCCTGCTGGGCCGCGAATCCGCGCTCGCCCGCGTCGCCAGCGGCGAGGTGCGGCAGGTCACGCAATTGATGCTCGACCCGGCGCGGGTGAAGGTGTGGCCGGGCAATGCCCGCTTCCACGGCCATCTGACCGAGGAGAATTGCCGCGAGCTGATCGAATCGATCATCGCGGAAGGGGGGCAGAAGGTGCCCGCCGTGGTCCGCCGGATCGAGGGCGATCCCGATTATGACTATGAGGTGATCGCGGGCACGCGGCGCCTCTGGTCGATCCGCTGGCTGCGCGCGAACAGCTATCCCGACATGATGTTCGTGGCGCAGGTCGCGCAACTGGACGACGAGGCGGCCTTTCGCCTCGCCGACCTGGAGAACCGGGCGCGCGCCGATGTCTCGGACCTGGAGCGGGCGCGCAACTATCTCGCCGCGCTGACCACCCATTATGGCAACCACCAGACGCGGATGGCCGAGCGGCTGAAGCTGTCCAAGGGCTGGCTGTCCAAGATGCTCAAGGTCGCCGCGATCCCCGACGAGGTCATCGCCGCCTTCGCCTCGCCGCATGAGGTTCAGCTCAAGCCCGGCTATGCGCTGGCGCAGGCGATGCAGGACCCGATGCAGACGACGGCCATCACCCGCGTGGCCCAGGTCGTCGCGAACGAACAGGCGGCGCGGCGCGAGGCGGGCAGGCCCGCCATTCCGGCCAATGAGGTGCTGCACCGCCTGCTGACCGCCCGCAAGATGATGATGGGCGAGGACGGCGAGCCGGAGCGCTACAATTATCACAACCGCTATGGCCGTCCCGTGCTGTCGGTCCAGTCGGCCAACCGCCAGGGCGTGACGGTGCGGCTCCATGCCGGTTCGGGTGCGGATGTCGAGGAGATCGTGAAGGCGCTGCGCGGGGCCCTGGCGTATCTCGAACAGACGGGCAGGGGGCTGCAACCCTGATGTTTCCCCGGGGAAACACCGCCCTGCGCGCATCCCGCATGTTTCCCCGGGGAAACATCGCATGAGCCGCGCCGACCGCGAGGAGAAGAACGGGCAGTTCGAACTGTTCCTGCCCTATCTCGCCGACATGCCGCTGCGCGACCAGCGCGAGATGATGGAGCGGCCGTTCTTCAGCCTCGCCAAGTCCAAGCGGGTCAAGCCGATCGACTATCGCTCCCCCGACGGCAAGCTGTGGGTCCATGTCTCGGGCAATCCCGATTACGGCATGGCGACGATCTGGGATGCCGATATCCTGATCTATTGCGCGTCGATGCTGGCGGACATGGCGCGGCGCGGCATCAACGACGTGCCGCGCAAACTGCACCTGATGCCCTATGACCTGCTGCGCGCGATCGGGCGCCAGCCGACGGGGCGCGCCTATGAACTGCTCGGCCAGGCGTTGGACCGGCTGGTCGCCACCACGGTCAAGACCAATATCCGCGCCGAGAACCGGCGCGAGGCGACGTTTAGCTGGCTCGACGGCTGGACCCAGTTGGTCGACGAGAAGACCGAGCGGTCGCGCGGTATGACCATCGAGCTGTCCAACTGGTTCTATGAAGGCGTGATGATGACGGGCGGCGTGCTGTCGATCGACCGCGCCTATTTCGATATTTCGGGCGGCCGCGAACGCTGGCTGTACAAGGTCGCGCGCAAACATGCGGGCGGGGCAGGGGAGGGGGGGTTCGCCATCTCCATGCCGACCCTGTTCGAGAAATCGGGCGCCGAGGGGCAGTATCGCCGCTTCAAGTTCGAGATCGCCAAGATCGCCGAGCGCAACGCGCTGCCCGGCTATGCGCTGGAGATCGAACAGGCCGAGGGCAAGCGCGAACCGAGCCTCAGGATGCGCCGGCGGGCCGAAGGGGAGGGGGAGGGGGCGCGCGCCCCGTCTGCCCCGCCTGCCCCTGGGCCTATAGCGGCGCCCAGGCCCGATCCCGTTCCGCCACCGGCCGCAGCGCCCGCCACGGCCGAGCCCCAGGTCGACGCCGCCTTGATGATCCGCCGCAGCGTGAAGAGCCTGTCGACCCGCGCGACCTTTGGCGAGATCACCGAGGCGACGCTGGCGCTGCTGCGCTCCGAATGTCCCGGCTGGGACTATCAGACGCTCCACGCCGAATTCAAAGCCTGGGTGGAGGGCGACCCGGCGCGCACCCCGGTCAGCTATCAGAACGCCTTTATCGGCTATGTCCGCCGCTTCGACGCCAAGAACCGACACCTGCTGCGCGGATGATGCGGGCAGGGGGAGGGGGCTCCCCCCGAACCTGGCTGGAACGCGATGAACGCCCCCCTCCCCTTGAGAGGAGGGGTCGGGGGTGGGGCGCCACCGCAAGCGAGGCGTTCGTCGCAACGCCCCACCCCACCCCCGCCGCTGCCCCCTCCGTTGAAGGGGAGGGGCGCGCGCCGGCTCGATGCCATGGCCCTCGCTCCCCAATGATCGGTGGAAAACGGACCATCCCCTGAACGCCCCCTGCGAGGAGAGCCGCTACGCGTTCCCGATATATCGGTTGTTCGGACGCGTCCGCGATCCTGCCTCGACGCCGCTCGCAAGTTTGAACGTCGCCGTGCGCGATGGGCCGAAAACTGATTCAATCGGACCGCCGATTTCGCCCCCTGATCCGGCCCTTCGATACATCTGGAACGCGGTTCGATACTCCCGGAACGCATCCACGGCACTTCGGGAACGCCACCCACGATATTCCGGGAACGGATCCACGATATTCCGGGAACGCACCTGCCTGGAAAAACCCCGGAAATCCGCCGTTTTCCGGGCATGCTGGGCCCTCTTAACCCCTTAAATATCCCTGTAACGCTCTAACCCTGGCGAGATGGGTTTTGAAAGAATCGGGTAGAGAAGAAGGGGCCATGATCGACAGCAATCCCAGTCACTTATGACTTTTCTGAATCAGCGCGACTTTCCACTTCTGTTCCGCTGCGAACCGATTCAGGAAGGGCCCATGCCGATCGCGCGCGAACATCGCTGGCTCTACCCGATCGACTGGCGCGAACTCTCCGCGCTGATCCGCTTCGGCCGGGCGAGGGGGCGCTGCGAATGCTGCGGGCGGCCCCATGGACGCGACGTGGTGCATCTGGGCGACGGGCGCTGGTGGGACGACACCGCCGCGCGCTGGCGGGACGGACGCGGCCGGCGGGTGAGGGCGCTACGCAGCCCCGCCGAGATGATCCGCGAGCAGCCGGGCCTGGCGGGCATCGCGCCGCCTCTCCCCTTCCGCACGACCCGCGTGATCCTGGCCAGCGCGCATCTCAACCATGATCCGGGCGACAACCGTCCGCGCAACCTGGCGGCCCTGTGCCAGGCCTGCCACATGCGCCACGACGCCGGCGAACATCGCCGACGCCGCATGCGCAACCGCTTCCGCGCCAGCGCCATCCGCGACCTCTTCGCCTGACCGTCCTGTCGACACGGACCGCGGGATTCGTGCTTGGAGCCGCGAAATGTAACCGGCTGGAGGGCAGGGGCCCCAGCAGGGGCAACGCCTATCTCGGCTACGACCAGGACGTCATGGGCCACGTCGCCACCACTGGTAATTATGCCCGCGTGAATCCGATGCCCGATGCGCCTATCCTCATCGAGCAACGGCCCGCCTGATTGAGCCTCTATAACGAGGCCCGCTCTCTCAAGGCGTCGGGCTACCACTCACCCCGCGGGGCTCTTGGGGGCCATTAAAGCTGATATGCGATGAAATGCGCCACAGTGCGACGTAACGCGATCATCTGCGTCGATAGGCGATTTTATGCGATGCTCCACCAGGCGCGTGCAATTCCGCGCCATCGTCGCAGATCGTCGCATACGTAGAGAAGGCAAGATAGGTGTTGTAGCCATACACACTCACGCGCGCACGCCGCGCAACACGGTTCTTACTCGCTTGCGGCTTGACGTCATTTTGCTCTGCGAGGCAGACGAACGCTGGCGCGTTGGCCTGAACCGCCCCGGGTTTCGCGGAGGCTCCAACTTATGAGTAGGAGCAACCGGAATGAGCAAGACGCCGAACAAGTTTTCCCCCGAGGCCCGCGAGCGTGCAGTTCGGATGGTTGGCGAGCACCGGGC
>NZ_JBCNNI010000074.1:0-5411 GCF_039594485.1 Sphingomonas sp.
GCCTTCGCTGGCAATTTCACGTTGGAGGATCTGGGCTTCATCTTCGTTCCTTCGTCACTGCGACGAAGCCCAGATCCTCCTCAACTCACAACCTCAAATCTGTGCCAGTGGTGCTGACGGGGGACAAGGCGGTGCCTACCAGCGGTGTGCCTTTAAGCGCGGCAAGCGTGCCGACAATGCCTCGGTCGATGACGGCCAGGAACACGCGCTTCGCCGTCTGCGCATCGCCCGTACGGCTGAGTTCAGCGTGCGCGCGTAGGAACGCCGTGCTCCACGCCGAGGCGATCATCCCGGCGGCCAAATAGGCATGGGTATCGTCGTCCAAATCGTGAAGCTCTGCTTGGAAGAGGGCAGCCAGATCCTGAACGAAATGGTCGCGCATCTGGCGTGCACGGGCCTTCAACGTTTCGCTGGCCAGTGCCGTTTCGACGAACGCCTGCGTGTGTTCGAACACAGGAAAGGCCTCAGACGGCTGTTCGATCATCCGGTGGGCCAGTCTGCCCAAAGCTTCGATCGGGGATGTGCCTGGCGGGCGTGACCGGACTGTGTCGAACGCCAGATTGCGCGCCTCCTCTTCGCGGTCGAAGAACATGTCTTCCTTGCGGGGAAAGTGATTGAACACCGTCATGCGCCCGACATCGGCGGCGTTCGCGATCTCGTCGATTGTCACCTGATCGAACCCGCGCTCCATGAAGAGGCGCGTTGCGACGTCGGATATCGACTGGCGGGTCGCCAAGCGCTTCCGGGTCCGTCGGTCCACCTGTGGATCGGTATTCATATTGCGCATTAAGATATACTCGGTATATATTTGTGGCATATCCATTTTGGAGATGCCCTCATGGTTCCGTCAACCCGCGACGCGCGCGACCCTCGTTCCGACCACGGTGCCATCCTCATCAGCGGTGCAAGCTTTGCTGGTCTAGCGACCGCCTATGGCTTGAACCGGCTTGGCTATCGCGTCACCATCATTGAGGCGGCACCGGGGTTGCGCCGTGGTGGCACGCCCGTCGACATCGAGGGTGAGACGATCGATATCTTGAAGAGGATGGGCCTCGTCGACCGTGTCAGGGCCAAGGCGCTGCCGTCTCGCCGCTTTGCGTTCAAGAATGCGGATGATTCCACGCTGGGTTCCATGGGGGTGAGCGGGGATCAAGCCTCCGAGGTGCGTTACGAAATCCATCGTGACGACCTGTTGGACATATTGTTCGATGCGGTGACGCACGATGTCGAACTGCTGTTCGGCCGGTCGATGACGGAACTCGTCGAGCGCGCCGACGGGGTATCGGTGACCCTGGACAGCGGCGAGCGGCGCGACGTCGCGCTGGTCATGGGGTGCGACGGCAATCGGTCGAATACGCGGCGGATGGTGTTCGGGGGCGGCGACCAGTTCACCCATTTCATGGGCGGGTATTTCTTTCTGAAGGTCGTGCCGGAGACCGGATTGCTCCCCGCTGACACCACAGAGGTTTTCCGGACGCCCGGGCGGATGGCGATGCTCAACGGCTATGACGATCGTACGGACATCGGCTTCGGTTTTCGCACGGAGAGCGAGATCGCCTATGATTATCGCGATCGGGCGCAGCAGCGTCGTTTGATCGAGGACCGGTTCGGCGATCTGGGGTGGAAGGTGCCGGCCATGCTCACGGCCGTCGCTGGGGACGACGATTTCTATTTCGACCGGATCAATCAGATCCGGATGCCGTGCTGGTCGCGCGGGCGGGTCGTGCTGGTGGGCGATGCGGGGTATTGCGTCTCGCCGCTTGCTGGCCTTGGCGGTTCGATGGCCATCATCGGCGCGGGTCGTCTGGCAGCAGCCTTGGAGCGCTATCCCGACGATCATGCGTCTGCATTCCGTCATTATGAAGACGGGTTGCGGCCGTTCGTCGAGCAGGTTCAGGAGCGGGCGGCCAGTGAAGGCATGTCGACCATGTGTCCGGCAGACGAGCTCGAGCTTGCCGAGCGTGATCGGGAGATCGCGGCAGGCGATATGGGTTGGTAGAATGCACGCCAAGTATCGCCTGCGCGCGCGATGGGGGCGAGCCTCTTCCTGCCCATGGGTGAGGCAAGCGACGCTGATCATATAAAGTCGGGGAGCGAACCACGGCTTAGCACGGACCAATTATGGGCCGACAGGGCCTAGTCCATCGACAGACCATGCGTAGCGTCCGCTGCGTGATTGGCGTTGGGGCGCTCGCCGCGAACGACGACAATGCTGCCGACCACAATCAGCATTCCGCCCAGCAGGACTGGCCATCCCACCGGATCACCGAACAGGCTGATGCCGAGCGTGGCGCCGATCAAAGGCTCGATGTTGATGAACACGCCGGCACTGGCGCTATCGACGCGGGCCGCGCCATACTGCCACGCGGCCGTGGCAAAGAAGGTGGAGAGGAGACCCTGGCCAATGATCCCGCTCCAGGCGACCGCACTCAGCGCGAGTGGGGGAGCACCATGGAGGAGGAGCGCGATCGGCAGCACGGTGAGCGTCGCCACAATCAGTGTAACGGCAGGCACAGCCATCGCCGATCGCGTCACAGGCACGCGCTTTAGCGCCAGCAGCCACGCCAGGAAGATCAGTAGCGATGCCAATGAGAGCGCGATGCCGATCGCAGTGCCGGCGCCGCCAGGCTTGCCGGCGATCAATGCCGCGCCACCCGTCGCTGCGACGACGCCGATCCATGAAGCGCGCGTGACACGTTCGCCGATCAGATACGCCGCGACGGCGATCAGCGCGGGCATCGCTCCGACCAACAAGGCAGCAAGCGTGACGGTGACCCCGGCCAGCCCTTCGAACTGGATCACGAAGGCCAATCCGTAAAGCGCACCCGCCAGCAGCACCGGCGGCGAACGAAATAGCGCTCGGGCTTCCTTCGTGGCAAGGGCGAACGGACAAGCGACGATGCTGGCCACGATGAAACGGAGCAGCACCATATGTGCCGGATCGAGTTCGCGCAGGGCCAACTTGCCGAGTGGAAAACCAAGTCCCCAGGCAAGCCCCGCCATAGCGAGGGCAAGAAAGGCGAGACGGTTCATGCCGCCTCGTTGCCGTATTTCGCGACTTTTGGCGATAGGCGGTGCCCGATGAACCAACATCCGCTGCCGCAGAGTCGGATCACGCTGCCGCGATGAACAAGTGCTGCGTTGACCAAAAAGTCACAGGGCAATTTCCGCCGAAGGGGCAGCATGCAGCCGTTCGATGTCCTGGCGCGGCGGTGCGCCGAACAGGCGGCGATATTCGCGGCTGAACTGCGACGGGCTTTCATAGCCGACCGCGAAGCCCGCCGTGCCCGCCGTAGCGCCGCCGACCAGCATCAGCCGGCGCGCTTCCTGCAGGCGTAACTGCTTTTGATATTCGAGCGGGGTCATGCGCGTGATTGCCTTGAAATGCGCATGGAGCGAGGAGGGGCTCATGCCCGCCTCGGCGGCGACCTCGTCGATGCGGATCGGCGCGTCGAACCGGCGACGGATCACGGCGATGGCGCGGCTGATCTGGTTGAGGTGACTACCTGCTGTCACGAGGTGGCGAAGCATCGGTCCGTGCGGCCCGGTGAGCAGCCGGTAGAGGATTTCCCGCTCGATCAGTGGCGCCAGAACGCGGATTGTGTCCGGCCGGTCGAGCAGTCCGACCAGCCGGCATGCGGCGTCGATCAGGTCGGGGTCGCTGGGATAGACGCCTAGGACCGGCAGGTGGGTCTGCAGCACAGCGCCGCCCTCCGCCACCATCAGGTCGGACAGCATCGAAGGATCGAGGTCGATCTTGCAGCAGAGATATGGACAATCGGGGCTGGCATCGATCACGTGACCAACCAGAGGCAGGTCGACAGAGACCAGGAGATAATGCGCGGCGTCATAGACGACGCTGTCGTCGCCGATCGCGACGCGCTTCGATCCCTGGGCGATCAGGCAAAGCGACGCCTCGTAGACGGCCGGTGTCGGGGTGCTCGGTTGATCAGCGCGGATCAGCGACACATGCGGCATCGCGGTCGTGCAAACACCTGATCCAGCGACATGACGATCGATGGCGGCAGCAAGCTCGGTGATCCGTTCCATACCGAACGTCATCCGCCAGCGCGTCGATCTGCGCAAGCAAGGAGCGCAGGTTCTGGAGGATCGTGCAAAGCGTTTGGACGATCGCTCTACCGCTGGTTGAAGCCGCGGCATCATCTTGCTGGCTGTCACTTCAAGGTAAGGAAAGCATCATGACAGCGAGCACCGACAAGGTCGTCCTCATCACGGGCGCGTCGAGCGGGATCGGCGAGGCCACGGCGCGCGAACTGGCAGCGACCGGCGCGCGCCTCTTCATCGGCGCGCGTCGCGCAGAACGGTTGCAGGCACTGGCCGAGGAACTGGGCGAGACCGTCGCGTGGCGCACGCTCGACGTGACGGACGGGGCCGACTTCGACGCCTTCGTGGAGGCCGCCGAAGCGCGGTTTGGGCGGGTCGACGTGCTGGTCAACAATGCCGGCGTGATGCCGCTGTCGCCACTCGCGGCGCTGAAGCGGGATGAGTGGAAGCGGATGGTCGACGTCAACATCCACGGCGTCCTCAACGGCATCGCCGCCGTGTTGCCTCGGTTCGTAGCGCAGCGGGGCGGCCACATCGTCAACGTCGCCTCGGTCGCCGCGCACATGGTGATGCCCACCGCCGCGGTCTATTGCGGCACCAAACATGCGGTGCGCGCCATCACCGAGGGGTTGCGGCAGGAGCATGACGAGATCCGTTCGACGCTGATCTCTCCGGGTGTCGTCGCAACCGAACTGGGCCACGACATCACCGATCCGGCAGTGGCCACGGCGCTGACGGGATGGCGGAAGAAGGCGCTGACCCCGGATGCGATCGCGCGGGCGGTTCGCTACGCGTTGGAACAGCCCGAGGGTGTCGACATCAACGAGGTCATAGTCCGCCCGACCGCGGCGGACATGTAAAGCCATCGGCGTGCTGGCTCTTGCGGCCGGCACGCCAGTGCTATCCCTTAGGCCGTCGCGCCGCCATCGATGTTGAGCGTGGTGCCGGTAATATAGCTCGCATCCGGTCCGGCGAGGAACGCGACGGCACCCGCGATTTCCTCGACCTTGCCATAGCGGCCGAGCGGGATGGCTTGCAGAACCTGCCCCGCGAATTCGCTGTCGGCGGGGTTCATGTCGGTGTCGATCGGCCCCGGCTGGACGGTGTTGACCAGGATATTGCGCGGCGCGACGTCCTTGGCCCAGCCGCGTGCCAGCGCCGCGACGGCTGCCTTAGAGCCCGACTCATAATTCGATCTTGGCGATGCGGCGTGTCATTTGCCTGATGGAGGCGATGAGGAGCCATGCTTCGGCGGATGCGATGGAGGCCTCCCAGTCCTTGGCGAGGCGGCGGCATCGGTTGAGCCATGCGATGGTGCGCTCGACGACCCAACGGCGCGGCAGGAT
>NZ_JBCNNI010000075.1:0-4747 GCF_039594485.1 Sphingomonas sp.
CTGGTTGGTCTCATCGTGGCGCCTGCCACGAAGCTGGCCACCATCACCCAGGCTCCCGCGGCGCAGATCGCCCGCGTCCTCGCGGCTTATGCCGACAAGGACAAGGAAGCCGCCTGATCTTCGGGCGTATACGACGATTTGAACTGACACACTCGGGCCATTTTAGACGGCCCGTATTGGAGATAAGAACATGGCAGACCTGAACGCGCTGGTTGACCAGCTGAGCGAGCTGACCGTCCTCGAAGCCGCTGAGCTTTCGAAGCTGCTCGAAGAGAAGTGGGGCGTCTCGGCCGCTGCGGCTGTTGCCGCTGCGCCGGCCGCTGGCGGCGCTGCCGCTCCGGCCGCTGAAGAGAAGACCGAATTCGACGTGATCCTCACCGGCGACGGTGGCAAGAAGATCAACGTCATCAAGGAAGTCCGTGCGATCACCGGCCTGGGCCTGACCGAAGCCAAGGCGCTGGTCGAAGGCGCTCCGAAGCCCGTCAAGGAAGGCATTGCCAAGGACGAGGCCGAGAAGATCAAGAAGCAGCTCGAGGAAGCCGGCGCGACCGTCGAGCTCAAGTAATCGGACTGCGGAGGGCAACCTCCGCACCCGTTCGCTTGGCGAGCTGAAGAAAGGGCGGCCCCTCTGCGGGGGTCGCCCTTTTCTTATGCGCGGCGCATGGCGGAATGATCCTCAGCCGGTGACGAGCGTCCAGGGCGACGTCTGTCGCATATCCAGCCGACACACATGGCGCAGCCGATGCCGCCGGATATAGACCATCGCCCGCGCGTCATAATCCGCCGCCAGCGGATCGGCGAACCGCCAGTCGGGCGGGTTGAAAGTCGAAAAGCCGTTGACCGTCGGCACGCGCCATTGCTCGGCGAGGAACATCGCATCGACATTGTGCGGATAAAGCGCGTCCAACTCTTCGTTGATATAGGTCGGCTCCCCTACGCGGCTGGCGACGACATAGACGACCGCGCAGTCGGCCGGGGGTGCGGGGATGGCATCCAGTGCGCTGCGCTGCACGCTGCGGCTGAGTTGGGCGGGCGTCTCGGCGCTCAGATTCTCGGCGACCAGCAACGCGACGATCGCTGCCGCCCAGCCGGGTCGCGTCCGGGCCAGGGCCGCCCCCCGCTCGCGCCACGCCGCCACCGCGATCAGCAGGAACGGCAGGGTCAGCCAAAGCTGATAGCGCGACACCACCCGCATCCCCTTGGCCCCCGGCACCAGCCAGAAGACCAGGTTCCAGGGCGACACCACCCAGAATTGCAGGGTCAGCGCCCAGGCGAGCATCATCGCCAGGGCAAAGGCCCGCCATGCGACCGGCGGGCTTTGCGTCCCCATCCGATCGCGCACCACGATCCGCCACGCGCCCGCGATCACCAAGGCGCAGAAGATCGGCGGAAAGCCCGCCTCATGCTCGCCGCCCAGCACCCGTCCCGGCAGCGCGGGATCGCCGGGCAGCACGGCATGGACCAGGGCCAGCAACGGCCGGAACAACCAACCCCACAGATAATTGCCCGCACCGACATTGATCATGTCGACCCCCGGCGTCACCAGATAGCCGAGCATCTCATAATAGCCCTCGCCCCCCGTCTCTCGCATCTTGGGCAGATAGAGCCACAGGAAGGGCAGGATCATCAGGACAAAAGCCCCGCCGCCCCAGGCGAGCGTGCCGCCATGACGCCGGGCCAGACGCCACAAGGCAGCGGGCGAGGCGTGGCCGCCGAGCACGCTCCAGCACAGGACGAACAGACAGGCGGAAAAGATGGTGAACCAGGCCATGTAATAGGACGTCATCAGCCACGCCGCCATCAACGCCGCCAGCATCACCGCACGAACCCGTGCGGCGACAGGCCGCCCCTCCCCTTCGGCACGGACGCACCCGATCGCCAGCATCATCGCCACCGGCAACAGCGCGACGCTCTGCAACTGGGCATGGACGGCTTGCAGATGGATGTTGCTGGCGATCGTCCAGAGCAATGCGACCAGCAACGCCGCCCCGCGCCCCCATGCCAGCGTCCGCGCGACCAGGGCATAGGCCGCGACGAAGCCGATCGTCTTGAACGTCCAGATGTTCAGCGTGTCGGCATGAAAGGGATCGGCGAACAGTCGCCAGAAGGACCAGGACAGGCCGTAAAGGAAATAGCCGTCATTATAGCCCAGCGTGCCGCCATATGGGTGGAAGTAGAAACCGCCATGCCAGGGCGAAACACCATGCAGGACGTTGCGCCAATGTTCGAGAATGGTCATCTCGATCAGCGCATCCCCCCGTTCACCGAACCCCAGATCGAAGCCGCTGGCGATCGGCACGCGAAAGACGATCAGCATCGCCACGGCATAGGTGATCGCGAAGAGCGACATGTCCGAAAGCAACGCGGACTTCCCGACCTTGATCGGAGCGAGCGGCACAGCACGAACGGGGGTCGGGATCATATCCGCCGCCTATGGTCGCGCCCGCGCCCTGTCGAGCCCGTCCTTCTGCTTCATATCATAGACACGCCTATCCCCCGATTGCGGCGACATCCGATCTGGCGAAGCTTTTCCTATATCTGATAGGGTGCGCGTGTGGCAGGGGAACGGCGCTGCGCGACCAGAGAAAGGCAAGGATCGTGACGCTTCATACGTGGTGGCTCTTTCTCGCGGCGGTCTTCCTGCTATCGGGCACGCCCGGTCCCAACATGCTGCACATCCTTTCCCGCAGCGTGGAGATGGGGATGAAGCGGAGCTTCGCCGCCATGGCCGGGTGCCTGATGGCGGTGGTGGCGGTCCTTTCCGCCTCGGCCGCAGGGTTGACGACGTTGCTGATGGCGCTGCCCGGCGCTTTCGAGGTGTTGCGCTATATCGGCGCGGCCTATCTCCTCTATCTGGGGGTCAAGGCCTGGCGGAGCGAGGTGGCTCCGGTCGATGTCGGTGACGGCGAGCTGCCGCGCACATGGTCTCAGACCGCGCTGTTTCGCGGGGGATTCGCCATTGGCATCAGCAATCCCAAGCTGATCCTGTTCGCGGCCGCCTTCCTGCCGCAGTTCGTCAATCCGGCAGCGCCGCAGGCCCCGCAATTTGCGATCCTGGTCGCAAGCTTCGCGGCGGTCGAGTGCGGCTGGTACATCGTCTACGCCGCTGGCGGGCATTCGCTGTCCCGCTATCTGGCGCGTCCCTCGATCAAGCGCATCTTCAACCGCGTCACCGGCGTCATCTTCTGCGGTTTCGGCGCACTCCTGCTCAAAGCCAAGCCCGCCTGACGTCGGAATTCCCCTGCGCCCAAGACGAGGGGGTCTGGGACGCGGCCGTGGTTTTGAGCCCGATCGGCATTCAGCCTGATCCTGCCCTCCACTTCTCCCGCGCAAGGAGAGGTGGCAGGCTGAAAGCCTGACGGAGGGGTGTCCCGACCCGATGGAAAGGGGCTCCTTCTCGACTTTGGATACCCCTCCACCATGCTTTGCGTGCCCCCTGCCCGTCGGAGGAATTCCGGCGCGCAGAGTCTGTTTGCCGCCTTACTCAGCCGCTTCGATCACACCCCCCTCGCCGGGCTGGCTATAGACGCGATCGAGATAGTGGTTGGCGATGATGTAATGCGCCCGCACTGCCGCGGGATGGGTCGCCTTCTGGGCCAGTTCAAGTTCGGTTTCGGCACGCTGGTAGAAATAGTCTTCGTCAATCTCGGGGGACGTCATTTCAGGTCTCCGGGGTCCCATCGGCGCGCCAACAACCCGCGCGCGTCCAGGATCTTCTCCAATGTTCGTATATGGTTGGGAGGGCGCTTCGGTTCCCGTTTCGGGTTCTGAAACACGCTCCATTCGGCGCAAATCCGTCATTTTCGTCGCAACCCTTCGCGGCCCGACGCGATGGGCGACGTCCTCATCAAAGAGCAAGGCATCGCACAAAAAACCGCCGCCCGGTCACCCGGACGGCGGTTCCTTGAGACTCAATCCGTCGACTGGGTCCGATGATCGGATCAGTCGTTCAGATACTCACCGGCATCGGCGTCCGTGCCGTGGCCCGAGGGTGCGACCTCGGCCAGCGGATCGTTGCCGGTGCCGCCCGCGTCACGCGCCGAACGCGCCTGCTCGGCGGCCCGCTCTTCGGCGGCGCTGACCGGTGCGATGATCGCCTCGGCCAGCTTGCGCTGCTGCGCGCGGAGCGCGGCGTCGCGGCTGGAGGCCGCCACGCGCAGACGGTTCATGCCCGCGCCGGTACCCGCCGGGATCAGGCGGCCGACGATGACATTCTCCTTCAGGCCCATCAGCGTGTCCTGCTTGCCCTGGACCGCCGCCTCGGTGAGGACGCGGGTGGTTTCCTGGAACGACGCCGCCGAGATGAAGCTGCGGGTCTGCAAGCTCGCCTTGGTGATGCCGAGCAGGACGGGCTTGCCCTGTGCACGGACCTGGTTCGGTTCGAGCTTGTCGTTGATCGCGTCCATTTCCTCGCGATCGACCTGCTCGCCCTTCAGCAGCGTGGTGTCGCCGCCGTCGGTGATCTCGACCTTCTGCAGCATCTGACGAACGATCGTCTCGATGTGCTTGTCGTTGATCTTCACGCCCTGGAGACGGTAAACTTCCTGGATTTCGCTGACCAGATATTCGGCCAGCGGTTCCACGCCCATCGTTTCCAGAATGTCGTGCGGATCAGGCGAACCGCCGATCAGGTTGTCGCCACGCTTGACGTAGTCGCCTTCCTGAACGTCGATCACCTTCGACTTGGGCACCAGATACTCGACGACCTCGCCGCCATCCTCGGGCTGGATGCCGATCTTGCGCTTCG
>NZ_JBCNNI010000076.1:0-4629 GCF_039594485.1 Sphingomonas sp.
CTATGCTGTATCGCTCGACGGACTGCCTCAGTCGTCGTGGCGCTCCCATGGAGTATCTGGCCCATAGTGCATCCTTCCACTCGCTCGTGAATAATGCACCATCAAAGCCTGGGATCAAACATCTAGGTCGCGGATGCGCGGCGCGAAGCGGAAGCCGAGCAGCTGGCACAGGCCGAAGACGTGATCGACGGCGCCCGCGGTGTCGGTCGCATGTTCGCGGATCGCGATCCCGCTTTCATGGTCGAGCAACCCGTCGATGACGTGCGGGGCCTCACCGGCATTGGCGGCGATGACCTTGCTGTGGAAGGGCGCGAAGCGGTCGGAGACATGGGTGTAGAACAGTACGCCCGGCTCGCTGCCGTAGCGGGCATTGTGGTCGGCGCGGGCCTCACCGCGTCCGCCCGCACGGAAGAACTGCCCGTCCGACGAGGAGGTGTCGCCCGGTCCCCACAGCCGACTGAGCGGATGGGCATGGTGATGGTCGACGATCGCGGCGAGCGCGCCGGCATAGGTTTCGTCGCGGATATGCCATTCGGCGGTCCACAGCAGCCGGGCATGGGTCAGCCCGCGCGAGCTTTCCGCCATGCGGGCCAGACCGAGGTTGGTGCCATCGGCGAGGATCGCACCCATTAGCGCAGGCTGGTCGCGTGCCGCCATGCCGGTGCGGGCATGGACGAAGCGATCGGCGAAGCCGGTCCATGCCGAGACCTCGGCGAGCAGGTCGGTGATCCGGATGCGCGGCAACAGACAATAGAGGCGGGCCTTCAGTTCCTCCGCCTCGTCCGGCGTCGAGCGCCGCAACGGCGAGATGGTCAGGCGGCCGTCCTCGATCGCGGCGTCGGGCAGCGTTCCTTCGGCTGCCGCACGCTCCACCTCGTCCATGCGCTGACGCAGCCGATCCCGGTGCGCGGTGATCCAATCGGATGCGCTCCCGTTTACCGCGAGGCCGAGCTGCCCTTCGCCGCGCATGGTCGCAAAGGCCGGGGCTGGCAGGAGATAGTCGTCGAGCGTGCGATAGGCGCGGCTGCCGTCCACCCAGACCGCGCCCGAGGCGAGCCGGTCACGCAGGTGAACCAGCACCGCGATCTCCCAGGCGCGCCGGTTGAACACACCATCGGTTGGCAGCACGACACGACGCCATTTGGGCTTGAGGAACGACACGGGCGCCTTGCGCGGCAGGATCGTGCGGCCGTCCGCATAGAAGGTGCGGAGCAGTTCGACCGCGCCGAGCAGCGGATCGCCCACTCTGGCGGTGCGGAAGCAGAACGCGCCGAGAAAGGTCGGCAGGAAGCGGCGAACCGCCGGGTAGCGTTCCACCACCTCGTCGAGGCCGTCTTCGCCGGGGCGGGTCAGCTCCTCGGCCGCGCGCAGGCTCTGTTCGAGCGCCGGCCATCCGATCCGCTCGTCGACGAGCGCCAGCGCATTGCGACCGGTGCCACGCGCGTCGAGCAATACCCGCCCGAGGCGGATATGCAGGCGGGCGGTATCGCGGAACAGCCGCGCCTGGTCGATCAGCCGTTCCGACCGGGTGCGATCGGCACGCCGGAACATGCCGCCCACCAGCTTCTCGGCCATCAGGAGGGCGGCGTCGGTCAGCGCCACCTCCATCTCGATCGCGAAGGCGACCAGCGTGGCAAGGCGACGCCGCCCTTCGAGCCGTGTCAGGTGCTGCGCGGTCATGATCGCCGCCTCGCGCGCGATCACGGCATAGCGACTGGCATGGATGCGCCGTGCCCGTCCGGCCTCGATGCCGAGGCCACGGACATGATCGAGCCGTTCGACGATCGCCTTGAGGTTGCCGGCACCCGGCGCTTCCGGCCAGTCGCGTATCCACGCCAGGGGCGAACGGGTGGGTGTTCCCCCGATCCGCATCAGGGCATCGAGCCGCTCCACCTGATCCGGTGTGAGGTCGCGGCCGAGCCGGGCGAACGCCTGCCGCCGCGCTTCCGCGCGGGCGACCAGCGCGATCCGTTCGAGAACCGCCGGCACCGGCAGCACGACACCCGCCCCGCGCAACCGCTCGACCATGGCCGCGACGATGGCATCGCAGCGGTCGGTGGATGCGGCCACCTCGCTGGCGGTTGCGAAGACCATTACGCGATCGGCGCGCTCGAAGGCGCGGAGGCCGAGCCTGCGTTCGATCGCGGCACGATGCTCGCGCAGCGTTGTGTCGCGTGCGGCATAATCGGCAATGGCGTCGGGCGCGCAGCCGATTTGCGCGGCCAGCACCGCGAGCATCGCCGCAGGTGGCACCTCGCCGGGTTCGATCGCCCGGCCGGGATGGCGGAGCTAGCCGAGCTGCACCGCATAACCGATCCGGTTGGCGGCGCGCCTGCGCCGGAACACCTCGACCAGATCGTCTGGGCCAAGCGTGTACAGCCGCTCGATCACGGCTGGGTCCGATGGCGGATCGAACAGCGCGGCGCGCTGCGCCGGCGACAGTATGTGCGCGACCATCTTGACCCTGTTCCCCCTGGTGTCACACAATCATGCCGCGATGACGTTGACGCGACATAGCCGGAGTGACTGGTTAAGTGACAGGAAGGCGGCGCTTTGCGGCGCTGCCGTCATCTGTCACTTGGACGCTCGTTAAAGTGACGGTGCTGATCGGCTATGCGCGGGTGTCGAAGGCGGACGGCAGCCAGGTCATCGACCTCCAGCGCGATGCGCTGGCGAGGGCCGGGGTCGATCTGGAACATCACCTTTATACCGACGCCGCGTCGGGCAAGCGTGACGACCGGCCAGGGCTCGACGCCTGCATCAAGGCATTGCGCCACGGCGACACGCTGGTGGTATGGAAGCTCGACCGGTTGGGGCGCGACCTGCGGCACCTCGTCAACTTGGTCGGCGACCTGACGAGGCGCGGCATCGGGCTCAAGGTGCTCGCCGGCGAGGGCGCGTCGATCGACACCGCCACCGCCAACGGCCGCCTCGTCTTCGCGATCTTCGCCGGCCTCGCCGAGTTCGAGCGCGAGCTGATCGTCGAGCGGACCAAGGCCGGCCTCGCTGCGGCGCGTGCCCGCGGGCGCAGCGGGGGCCGCCCGTTCAAGATGACGCCCGCCAAGCTTCGCCTCGCCCAGGCCGCGATGGGCAAACCCGAAACCAAGGTCGCCGAACTGTGCGCCGAGCTCGGAATCACCCGCCAGACGCTCTACCGCTTCGTCGGGCCAAAGGGGGAGATCAGATCGGACGGCGAGAAGCTGCTGAAGCGCAAATCACGATCACTGGTATAGGGGGACACAAGAATGCCGAAAATACGGGCCGCATACCGCTTCCTCGCCGTATCGATGGTATTGATGGCAACGCCAGCCTTGGCCCAGCACCAACAAAGTACTTCCCCGCCACTATCCTTCGGTCGAGGCGTAGCCTCCGTCGATCCCCAGCAACAGGATCGGTGGATCGAGCTGGACGCGGACGGCCTCGTCATCATGCCGATCATGCTGAACGGTCAGCGTCTGATGGCGATGGTCGATACCGGTGCCCCGACGACCACAGTCGATGCCGACTGGGCGACGCGACACGGTCTGCGGCTTCAGCCCTATCAGAAGATCCGCTCGATGGGCGGTAATGCGGTGCAAGCCTATATAGCGCCCATAGACCGACTTCAGATTGCCGGGTTTCAGCAGGCCGGTGGTTCCGTTCAGGTTACGGATCTCAGCCCCTTGTCGGCGACTGCGGGCACACCGATCGACGCCGTGATCGGTGTGGACTTCCTGTCAGCCTATGCCGTCACGCTGGACCTCGACAAGCATCGTATTCGCTTTCAGCCGAGCGGCTCGCCGCATCCTTCGGGGGATATCGTGCCGGTCGAACTGCGCGACCACGGACGCGGATTGAGCACAAAGCTCTTTATTGGAAAACACCTGCTGTCGTCCGTCATGATCGACACCGGAGATGACGCCAGCATGGCGATCACCAAGAGCGCCTGGCACTTATCAGATGCGCCACTGCGTCTGACGGATATCGCATCCACCGGTTTGAGCGGCGATGTAATCCTGTCGGAGCTGGGCCGCGTCGACGGCGTTCGGTTCGGGAGTAAGGTATTCGACAAAGTCCCCATGATGTTCGAGCCGGCGCCGCTTGTTCCTGGGGACGAAGCCCGCATCGGCATGAAGCTGCTCAACCGCTTCAACATCTTCCTGGACATCGGACAGCGGGTGATGGTCCTGTCGCCACGATCCGTTTCCCCCACGTCCGATCCCATCACGATGTCCGGCATACAGGGTATGTGGTCGGACGCCGGGTTGCAGATCGTCCATGTGATGAAGGGGTCCCCTGCCGAAGCCCTGAGGTTGCGCGCTGGCGACCGCATCTGCGCGATCGACGGGACGAGGATCACGGCCGATGATCGGTCGCCGCTGAGAACATGGAGTTTGGGGCCGGCGGGCAAGGTGATCCCGCTGACGATGTGCGACGGCCGTATTCTACCGATCACGCTGCAGGAGTTTTACTGACACTCCCCTGACGCGTCTTCCTATCACAACGCCGGTCAGCCCTTAGCGTATGAGGTGGCTCGGGGAATTTGAACAGCGTGGATAAGTGGATTGTCGATCTGACAGCGGCCATGCTGGCCGTAAGCAGGAGGCAAGATGAGCAAGCGACCCCGTCGGAACCACAGCCCGGCGTTCA
>NZ_JBCNNI010000077.1:0-4552 GCF_039594485.1 Sphingomonas sp.
CCTACTATCCGGTCCCGTAGATCGCCTGAATATGCTCGACCCATGATCCACCTCCAGATCAGGAGGAATCACATTTCCTGATAAAGTGGAATCCCCCTTGATTCCTGCTTCACGCTCGACGCTCTAGGTTTGGGTTGCGAAACTCGACCGACGGAGACCCTGATGACCGACGATCCTCTTCTTCGCCTTCCTCGACGAGACCCGGTGGACTTGTCCTGCTTAAATGGAGAGGCATTTACTCAGCGTGACACGGTTCGTTCGAACTGCGCGGGGCTGGTGTAGTTGAGCGCGGAATGGCGCCGGATGGTGTTGTAGAAGCCGTCGATATAGCTTGCAATGGCCTGCTCGGCTTGGTCGCGGGTGTAGAAGACGGTGCGCCAGACAAGCTCGGATTTGATCGTCTTGAAGAACGTCTCGACCATCGCGTTGATGCTCCTAGTGGATTGATCGTGACAAAAGAGTCCTGCTGAGGATTTCGCCTTTGGCATCGATGTGTGATGATGCGGGATGCGCAGCGGGATCGAGATCAGCGTCACGGCATCGGACAGGTCACGGCTTGAGGGGATCGTTGCGGCACGTGGCTCACCGCAGAAGCATGTATGGCGGGCGCGGATCGTTCTTTTGAGTGACGAAGGCCTGGGCACGGTGGCGATCATGGCAGCGACGGGCAAGTCGAAGACCTGCGTTTGGCGCTGGCAGGAGCGGTTCATGGCCGAAGGCGTCGATGGCCTGCTGCGCGACAAGACGCGACCGCCGGGGATCGCGCCGCTCGGAGCCACGCTGGTCGACAAGGTGGTGGGGCGCCGCCTGACCACGAGGCGACGCACTGGACAGTGCGTGCCATGGCAAGGGCGGTCGGTATCGCGGCCTCCTCGGTGGTGAAGATCTGGCACGACCATGGCCTGGCGCCGCACCGCTGGCGCAGCTTCAAGCTGTCCAACGACAAGGCATTTGCCGAAAAGCTGCACGATGTGGTCGGCCTGTACGTCTCGCCGCCCGCCCATGCCATCGTGCTGCCGGTGGACGAGAAGAGCCAGATCCAGGCGCTCGACCGCACCCAGCCGGGTCTGCCTGCCGCTCAAGCGCGGTCGCGGCGCGACCATGACCCATGACTACAAGCGCAACGGCACCACGACGCTGTTCGCCGTCCTGAACGTCCTCGATGGCTCGGTGATCGGGCGCAACATGCAGCGTCACCGCCACCAGGCGTTCATCCGCTTCCTCAATGCCGTCGAAGCCGAACTGCCCCCCGACAAGGCCGTCCACGTCATCCTGGACAATTACGCGACCCACAAGCAGCCCAGGGTCCGCGCCTGGTTGGACCGCCACCCGCGCTGGACGTTCCACTTCGTGCCGACGTCATGTTCCTGGCTGAACGCGGTCGAAGGCTTCTTCGCCAAGCTGACCCGTCGCCGCCTCAAGAACGGCGTCTTTCACTCCGTCGTCGATCTGCAGGCCGCCATCAACCGCTTCATCAAGGAGCATAACCAGCAGCCCCGCCCCTTCGTCTGGCGCGCCAATCCGGATGAGATCATCGCCACAGTCAGGCGCGGGCACCAAACGTTGGAATCACTCCACTAGTCTACAATATGTAAGCGTGGTCAGCAGGCCGCCTTGTGGTAGCGCCGGTAGCAGGGATGCTTGTCGCCTTTGACGAGGGCGCGGGCGGTGCGGGAAGTTATCGGTTCTACGACCAGTCATAGGAGTACTCGTATGACTGGTCGGATGGAGGTGGTCGGCCGGGTGTCGGGTCGGCGCCGATGGTCGGATGCGGAGAAGTTGGATATCCTGGCCGAAGCGTTCCGGCCTGGGGTTCTGGTCTGCGATGTCATCGCGCGGCGTGAGGTTTCGAGCAGCCTGATCTACACGTGGCGCAAGCAGTTGCGCGAGGGCACGCTGGCCGGGGCGATGCCGTCGCTGCCGGTGTTTGCCGAGGTGCAGGTGGCGGAACTGCCGCCGCCAGCGCCAGAGCCTGCGCCATGTCCATCGGGGCTCATCCAGATCGAGTTGCCGGGCGGCGTGCGGGTGAGTGTCGACGCGGGCGTGGATGCGGGCGCGCTGGCACGGGTGTTGTCGGTGCTGCGGTGAACCCGGTGCTGCTGCCGACGCGGGTGTTCCTGGCGTGCGGCGTGACCGACATGCGCAAGGGGTTCGATGGCCTGGCGGTGCTGGTGCAGCAGGTGCTGGCGCAGAACCCGCATTCGGGTGGCTTGTTCGTGTTCCGGGGCAAGCGGGGTCATCTGGTCAAGCTGCTGTGGTTCGACGGCCAGGGGCTTTGCCTGTTTTCCAAGCGGCTCGACCGTGGCCGTTTCGTCTGGCCAGTGACCGCGACCGGCACGGTGACGCTGACGCCAGCGCAATTGTCGATGCTGCTGGAGGGCATCGACTGGCGACGCCCCGAGCGGACGTTCACACCGACGCTGGCGGGATGAAAACGGCGGTTTTGCGCCACTTTCCCTCGCTCACTTACCTGCAATCTGCTATGGAAACAGGGTGTCGGAAGCACCCGTTTCCCCTGCTGATGCCATCGCGCGGATCGCCGCGCTGGAGGCATCGCTCGCCCGGGCCAATGCCGCGCTCGCGGCCCGCGACCTGCTCATCGATACGTTGCGCGGACAGATCGCCGGGCTGCGGCGGATGCAGTTCGGCGCCTCGTCCGAAAAGCTAGGCCGCGAGATCGAGCAGCTCGAACTGGCGCTGGAGGAACTCGAGACCGAGCGAGATGCGCCTGGGCCTGAGATGGCCGACAACGGCGTGGCGGTTCGGCCGGTGCCCGTCCGCAGTCTGCCCGGACACCTGCCGCGCGAGGAGGTCATCCATGAGCCGGCGTCGGGTACCTGCACCTGCCCGGACTGTGGCGGTGCATTGCGCGTGCTTGGCTCGGACACGCACGAGATGCTCGACATCGTGCCGGTGCGCTGGCGCGTCGTGCGCAACGTCCGCCCCAAATACAGTTGCCGGGTATGCGAGACCGAGCGTTGGAGCCATGCCGGGGGCATGGCGGAGGCGCGCAGGCGTCCAGGCTCCCGCGCCGGTCAGCGCCGTCGCACGTGGCAAGGCGACCTTCGCGACACTGGCACATATCGTCGTCTCCAAGTTCGACCACCATTTGCCGCTCTACCGCCAGGCCGAGATGATGGCCGCGCAAGGGCTCGATATCGACCGCTCGACGCTGGCGGGCTGGACCGGACAGGCCGCAGTGCTCCTCGACCCTATCGTCACGTGCATCCGCGACGAGGTTCTCAAAGCCGACAAGATCCATGCCGACGACACGCCCGTGCCGGTGCTCGACCCCGGCCGGGGGAAGACCGCGACCGGACGGTTATGGGTGTACGCAGCCGACGACCAGGCGTCCGGCGGCACGGCGCCGCGCGCGACCTGGTATCGCTTCACGCCAGACCGCACCCGCCGCACACCCGCTGGCCCACCTTGCCGGCTTTCGCGGTTTCCTTCAGGCCGATGCCTATGCCGGTTATGACGGACTGTACCGCAGCGGCGTGACTGAGGTCGCCTGCTGGGCGCATTTCCGGCGCAAGGTCTTCGACCTCCACGAGCGGTCGCCCACGCCGCTGACCACCGACATCCTCGAGCGGATCGGCACGCTTTACGCTGTCGAGGCCGAGGTTCGCGGCCAACCGCCCGACGTGCGATGTCGAGCCCGACAGGAGAAAAGCCGGCCGCTGGTCGACGCCTTGCGCGAGGTGCTCGACGCCAGCTTGCGCCGCCTGTCGTCCAGGTCCGACATGGCAAGGGCCATCGCCTATGGCACGAAGCGCTGGCCAGCGCTGTCGCGCTTCCTCGACGATGGCCGCCTGGAGATCGACAACACCGAGCATCGTAGCCATGCCGGGGGCATGGCGGAGAAGCACAGGGCGGAGCGCGCGCTGCGCGGTGTCGCGGTCGGACGCCGCAACTGGCTGTTCGCCGGTTCGCGCGCAGGCGGCGAGCGGGCCGCGGCCATCTACACCGTCATCCAGACCTGCAAGGCCAACGGCGTCGATCCGCAGACCTATATCGCCGACGTCATCGCCAAAGTCGCAGCAGACTGGCCTGCCAGCCGATGGGGCGAACTCATGCCTTGGAACTGGATGCCGCCGGCAGATCAGCCGATTGCCCAAGCCGCATAATCTGCGGCCTCTACACCACGCTTACGATCCACCTCCAGATCAGGGCGAATCACATTTCCTGATAAAGTGGAATCCCCCTTGATTCCTGCTTCACGCTCGGCGCTCTAGTCTACAATATCGACTGCCTGATCTTCCACGAACGCCGTGCCGCCATGGGATAGCCGCGCCCGGCGCGGACGTTTCACAGCAAGGAACCGGCGGAAATGGTTCGATCAGGTCGCCAGCAACGTGCACCATGCTGCCGTCAGCCCGCCCTCGTTGCCGAGCGACACGTTGATGGGGGTGCCCAGATGGCGAGCTGAGGTGGCTCGGGGAATTTGAACAGCGTGGATAAGTGGATTGTCGATCTGACAGCGGCCATGCTGGCCGTAAGCAGGAGGCAAGATGAGCAAGCGACCCCGTCGGAACCACAGCCCGGCGTTCAA
>NZ_JBCNNI010000078.1:0-3714 GCF_039594485.1 Sphingomonas sp.
GCGCTTGGCGGCCGAACGCCCGACCAGATATACTTCGCACAGCCGCTTCTCGCAGCGGCATGATCAACCAGCGGCAATCCACTTATTCACGCCGCGAGCCTGTGCAGACAAACCGAGCCACCTCTATCGAAGACGGTACGCCAGACGAGTTCGGATTTGATGGTCTTGAAGAACGTCTCGACCATGGCGTTGTCGTAGCAATTTCCCTTCCCCGACATGGAGATGCGGATGCCATGGCGGCGCAGTTCGGCCTGATACTCCACGGAAAAATATTGGCTGCCGCGGTCCGAGTGATGAATGAGACCCTGGAGCGGACGCCGCATGACGAGCGCCTTGCGTATCTGCCTGCGGCGCATGACCGGGTGCCTCCGCCAAACCGTCCCGGCTGCGGCTGATCCAGCGCACCAGCGCACCAGCGTCGATAACCCGACGCCCAGGTCTTCCGCTATCTCCCGCTGCGTCCGTCCGCTGGTCGCCACCAGCCGTACCGCCTCGTCCTCAAACTCCTTCGTGAACCGTCGCTGCTTGGTCAGCGAGTTCGCCTTTCACCTCAAGGAAACTCTCCACTTTTCCGAGGCAAGTCCACCAGGGCGTCGGCATATCCTACGACGCCATCACAGTCCGGTTCCGACTGGCACCGTAGCCCAGGACTAGCGAGACAGCGCCGACAACGGCGAAGAACAGGGCGACGATCGACCAGCTACCTGCGATATCGTGCAACAACCCGACGGCGAAGGGACCAACCAGCCCGCCAATCACATAGCCGACGCTTTGCACCATGCTCGAGAGTTTCGCCGCGATCTGGGGTGTCCCTGCGCGAAGCACGATGAGGGTCAAGGCGATCGCGAACCCGCCCCCCTGCCCGATGCCGACGGCCAACGCGACGCCGGTGAGCGACCAGGCCGGAGCAAGCAGGAGGCCTATCGCTCCCACCGTCCCGAGGATCACCATCGCCGTCGTAATCAGGCGCTGGTCACGCATCCTGCCGGCGATGATCGGCACGACCAGCCCGCTCGGCATCTGGGCCAGAAAATAGATCGACATCACAAAGCCACTGGTTTTGGGGTCCAGACCACGCGCCAGCAGCATCGATGGCCCCCAGCTTATCAGGGCATAGGCCAGCGAGGCGAACAAAGCGAAGAAGCCCATGAGTTGCCAGGACACCGGGTCGTGCATGATACCCAATTGCACCCGGACGGCAGGTGGCCCCGGATCGTTGCCGATCATCAGCCGGGCCACAGCGAGCAGGGCTGCTGGTATCAACGGCAGCATCCAGACGGCGAGGCCCGTCTGCCAACGGCCGCCCAAGGCATCGGTGATGGGAACCACCGATGCCGTCGAGACGGCTGCGCCCAGGCCCAGCGCCATCGCAAACAGGCCCATCATCAGGCCAACCTTGTCGGGGAACTCCTGTTTGATGAGAACCGGCGTCAGGATGCCCAGCAGTGAAATCCCCGCGCCGATCAGGATCGTGCCGGCATAGAGCGGCACGAAACCGAACGACCGCAGGACGCCACCGGCAAGTGCGACTGTGATCGCCGCGAGCAGGACCTTTTCGAGGCCGAACCGCCGCGACATGGGTGCCGCCAGTGGCCCGAATATGCCGAGACAGACGACCGGAACAGTCATCAGCACACTGATCCAGACATTGGACAGCCCAAGGCCTGCCTGGATGTCGTGCAGCAGCGGGGCGACGCTCGTCAGCATCGGCCGCAGATTCAGCGACAGCGATACGACGAGCAGGACGCCCAGGATCGAGTGGGTCGCGGAATGCTTCGGGCCTTCGGTAACGGCGGGCGGCATCGTGGATTGGGTCGAGGATTGCAGCATGAGGTTACTGGCCGTGCCGACCGTTACGCAGATCGGCTTCGATCAGGTCCGACACCGTCGTCACCGCAATACCCTGCCGGTCGTTGAACGTCCCCGCCTTCGGCCACGATACGCCGCGCCCGATCGCGAAGGCGGCGCGGTACTTGCGCATCATGTTCTTCGGATCGTTCGCCAGTTCCTCCATGAGGAAGGGCACAGACCAGACCGAGCGCTTGAACGGACGCCCCAGCGCCGCCTCCAGCTTGTCCGCAACCTCGCCATAGGTGACGGTGTCGCCGGCCAGGAAGACGATCTCGTTGCGGATCGTCGGCTCGAAGAACACGATCTCGGCGGTCAGCACGCCGATGTCGTCCGGGGTGGTCAGCGTGACGGCGGTATCGAGGCTGCCGAGCGCATGAACCTCGCTGTTCTCCAGATCGACGACACCGAAGTCCGGCTCGAACAGGTAGCTCATGAACATGCCGGTGGAGATGATGACCCACTCGGTCTTGTCCTGAGAACGCAGCAACTCGCGCACATCGAGTTGCGCATCGAAAATGTCCTGCGGCCCACCACGGCCGATCGCCTCGAAGTCGACCCCGAACTGCCACGGGAAGTAGCGCGGAATACCGGATTGCAGCGCTGCCTTGGCAAGCTTCATCGGCGTGTTGATCCCCGCCGCATAGCCCGCGCAGCCGATCACGGTATCGTAGCGCGAGAACAGCGCCGCCAGTTCGTCGATCGTGTCGTTCACCAGATCGCCGAGGACGATTTCGATCCCTGCCGAGCGGATTTCCGCGATGTCGCGCTGCTTCGACGGATCACCGGACTCGACGGCACTCTCGCGGAGCAGAACGCTGATCTTCGCCCCGTCGATGTCTTTGGCGCGACGCGCCAGATTCCGCAGGACCGGCATGCCGAGTTCGCCAGCACCCAGGACGAGAATGTTCCGTGACTTCACGGTAGAGGTTGTATCATTCATCAGTATTGCTCTTTTCACCTTGGTTGTCCGTGATCTGGCAACTGTCGGAAAAGCGCGAAAGATAGGTACATGGGTGATACTGGTGCGAACGCTCTAAGCCAGGAAGACATTCTGCGTTATTCCCAGACGGTCTGCGACGGCCTTCGGGATGATGATGACGGGGTTCGTCGTGAGGTGCTGGCCCATGCCGGCAATCGCTGGTCTCTCGGTGTGATCCATACGCTCGGCGTTTACGGTCAGCTGCGTCACGCGGACATCGCACGACGCATGCACGGGATCACCCAGCGGATGCTCACGCGAACCTTGCGCCATCTGGAGCGCGACGGCCTGGTGGTGCGTCGCGATTTCGAAGAGGTGGTGCCTCACGTCGAATACGCTCTATCCGACACGGGACTGGAGCTGCTGGTGAGGATGGTTCCCCTCTGGACCTGGATCGTCGAGAACGTCGACAGCTTCCGGAAGGCACGGGAAACTTTCGACCGCGATTACGGCGATGAGAAGCCCTGACGGGCGAATGGCCTATTCACCCTTGCTGTCCCGTTTGACCATCGATTCCGAGAAGGCGGACGCCGTTTCGATGGTCGTTCCCAATCGGGCAAGTCGCCGTTCCGGCATCGCGCTCGATTGTGGGGGACGGCTCGCCGGTGATAAGCAGCAGCCGTGATTACGATCCGCCCTGCCGTGCCCGATGATGCGGAAGCACTTACTGACCTGATGCAGGGTTCGGCCGCTTATAGCGGTAAGTACGCGAGCATCCTCGACGGGTATGCGGTTACACCATCGCAGATCGAGCGAGACTGTCCGTCGTCAGGACATTTGGCGCAGATGGGGGCGTAGATTAGTGGAGAGCGGGCCTCGTCTGGGGGCTGATGTTAGGCGGCCAGCTTGCGGTGCAGCAAGCGCCGATATTCGAGGGTCTGTCG
>NZ_JBCNNI010000079.1:0-3645 GCF_039594485.1 Sphingomonas sp.
ATATACTTCGCACAGCCGCTTCTCGCAGCGGCATGATCAACCAGCGGCAATCCACTTATTCACGCCGCGAGCCTGTGCAGACAAACCGAGCCACCTCTGACCGGCAGCAGGTCATAACGTTGACCGCCGACGAGTTCATCCGCCGCTTCCTGCTCCACGTCCTGCCCAAGGGCTTCCACCGCATCCGCCACTATGGCCTGCTCGCCGGCGCGACCCGCAAGGCGCATCTTGAACGCGCCCGGAGGCTGCTCGGGGTCGCACCGCCCGCGGCGCCCGACACACCGCCCGAACCGGACGACGTCCGCCCACCATGCCCGTGCTGCGGCGGACACATGGTCGTCATCGAAACCTTCGAACGCCAGTGTCAGCCCCGTGCACCGCCGGACCGCGCTCTTCTATCCGGGATGCAGGCGTCGTGACCCGGCACGGCCCGACCTACCCCCGCCACGCGGTCGCCCCGCATCCGGCGTCCGTGCCGCTCGCACCGGCGACATCGCCAGTCACATCCACGCTCGCCCAGACCGCCAGTCCTGTCCGACATCCATCGCGCACGCTGCACCCGATTGCCACATTCCCGCACGTTGGAGCGCATCCCGTCGCCCATCGCCGTCGTCGGCACAACACCCGAAAACCGCTTTCCCCATAGATCATCGCCAGCGGCCCGCGGCTTCCTGCTTTGGAGGATATCGTACACCTGCCGGTGCCCGATTTCCTTTACAGATGCGGACATTGGGGCGGGCTCGATCGCTTCCCAAAAGCGGACGCTCGTTCAGACGATCTTTCGCGGCCGGCAGTGGGCCGACAGCGGACTGTCAGTTATCGGCTGCCCAGGCATAAGACGCGGACAGTCAGGTCAACTCTTTCGCGCTTCCTTCTTGGGCGGCTGGTAGAGCGTGGTGAACTGCATGGAATAGGCTTCCACCTTCATGACCGACACCTGCACCTGCAGCTGCTGTCCCACCTCGACGAGCCTGCCCTGTTCGGCTGGACTTGTGCGCGATCCCAGAAGGATCTTCCTGACGGCGGCCGTCCGGCCGTAGGACGCCTGGCCACGCCCGTCCCGGAAGATCCGCCATTCGCGTTCGCTCGCCCAGCGCACCGTCTTGCTCGACAGGCAGTGACGCGCCTTCTCGGTGGGGGTGCTGCGGTCCATCGCCAGGATCGGCTCGAGCTCGGAGTAGATCATCCTGGTGATAGCGACCGTGTCGTCCAGCCCGCGCAGGAGGGCGTTGACGTTGTATTGCACGCACATCCCGCCGAAATGGTCGGCGTAGTGCGCCCACATCGGCTCGTGGTCCAAGACCTCGGACATCGACGCGATCCCGGTGGTGGCGAGCGCGTCGTCGACGGCCTCCTGCCGCTTGCTGCCCGGGGATCCACCGGAGAAGCGCTGGGATAGGCGGTGCGAGCCCTCCATGGGGTCGTTCATCTCGGAGAAGAGCGGACAGAAGATGTAGCCGCCGAGAAGCGCGCTTATCTCCTGGTCCAGCTTCGAGCCAAGCGGCCTGAATCGGTAGAGGTTCGATGGCTTCGCGTAGATCTCGATCGTCGCCATTCACACCCCTCGATTATCCGGCGCGGCCATCCCCATCCCGGCGATGACTTCCGGCAAGTGCTACGTGAGCGGCGAGATCGCGGGATCGATGTCGCCGAAGTTGATCTCGACCCAGTCGCCGCTGTCGTCCTCGCCGGTCTTAACAACATCGATGGACGAGGGCAGCCGGCCCTCCATCAGGTTGCGAAGGATGTAACCCTGCACCGAACTCGGCTCTCTCGGCAGTTTTCGTGCAGCCTCGACATTTTTCGCGCCGTTGTCCTCGAGCGTCCTTAGCCCAGCCAGTATTTCCGTGAACTCGCGCAGGCCGATGCGGACCTTCGAGCGTGACATAGAGTAGCCTCCGTGGTGACCAAGGTCGTAATCGTCCTCTCGCGCCCGCAGCGCGCCATTTACCGGGGAGCGGCCGGGCTTCGGCAGATGCTCCATCATTGATCTAAACAGCGCGTCCAACTGCTTTGCGGCTGCGGAGTTATCGCGGACCCGTAGCCGGGCGGCATTCTGTCGGACAGGCGGAAGCGGTGCCCACCCGCTCTGCTGGGTCTCTCGCGCGCTTAGCAGCAGCACGAAGTCGACCGACGAGTATTGCCGGAAGAACTCGTCGATGATCTGGTCGGCGGACACCTCGTCCCGGCTGCCGGAGCGACTTGATAGGGCGGTGCAATCGCCGTCCCCGACGATAACGCCGGTCACGCCGTCCGCACTGCGCAGCTGATCAGCCTTTGCCTTCAGCGCGCCGTATAGGGGGTTCCGGTCCTTGATTTTCGGGACGTCGTAGGCGGCGATGCTGTAAGAGCTGTAGGGTGCCTTTCGCGGATCGATCGTGATGTTGATGCCCACGTCCTCGTCATCTATTTCTACGCGGAGCACCGTCTCGCCGGCCTCCATCTGCTTGCGCAGCTGCGGCACAATCGTTTCGTTCACAAAACTCTGCAGCTTCCTTCGCGGCGGCAGCAGGAGGACAGTCCTGGTTCCACGCTTCGTTCTCTCGTGTCGGGAGCGGATCCTGATGTCGAGGCCGCCGAGCGGAAGGCCCATCCTATCCTTGGCCCGCCCGACAAGTTCGCCCAGCTCGTGGTACGGATTGTCGTTGTCCAGGCCCTCGTCCGAAACCGAGGTCACGTCCGCTATGAGCTGCAGGTCAGGCGTCGCTAGCTTGATGTCTGGCCGTCGGCCGGATGCGAGTTCGGCCTCGTTCTCCAAGGTCCCGCATTTCGACAGGGCGTGTAGGACGACGGTTTCCCACATCGCGGCGACCCGGTCCTTCCCGGCGCGGTTGAGCCGTCGGGCAAGTCCATCGACAAAGGCGTCACCGATGACGCCGCGCAGCTCGTTGAGGCGGCGCTGCAGCGCGCGACGCTCGTAGATCATCCCGTTATTCTAGCATAGGCTGGCCGTCAGACGCATCTGATTTCAGGATTGTTCCAACGCTCCGGGGCTTTGCACGGACCTCGGCCTCCTTCATCCTCGCGCAATGAGTCACGCCTTGGACCCTCCCGCCTCACGACAGCCGTTGCGGATCCCCAGCGATCAGCTGGCAAGGCAGGCGGCCGCGAGCCTCGGCGGCCACCTCTTTCAGGCAATCCGCGCGGCAACCGAATGGTCGCATCTGGGCGACGATGCGCGGTTGCTAATCGAGGTCGCCGAGGACTACGCCGTTCTAGTCCGTGACGCGCTCGACATGACGCAGACGAAGCACGAGTTCGGAGCGTCGGTGACCCTGCGCAGCGACGGGATCCGCAAGGCGCTGTCGGGGCTGATCGCGTTCCAGGACGCCAATCCCAACCTCAGGGTGAGCCTTGCATACCTCACGACTGCGCAGCCTGGACGGGAGAATGGCTCAGCCGTTCCGAACGGGGCGACCTGAAGCGCTCCGAGTTTCGCGGAGGCATTTTCGTTTGGGCGATGCCGCGATAGCAGATGGCTCTTTTGCGGCATAGTATGCGGCCTCGGCTTCTGCCGGTGTGATGTATCCGATGGGACCGAAGGGGCGATGGTTGTTGAACCAGTCGACCCAGCGCAGCGTGGCCAACTCGACGGCGGCCAGGCTCGGCCAGGACCGCTGGCGCCAGATGACCTCGGCCTTGAAC
>NZ_JBCNNI010000008.1:0-138180 GCF_039594485.1 Sphingomonas sp.
CCGCCGCATCTGCTCGGCCGCCGCCTCGACGATCGTCTCCTGCCCATAGCCGACATTGACGCACCACAGCCCGGCGAACGCGTCGAGCAGGCGGTTGCCGTCCATGTCGGTCAGGTACATGCCGTCGCCCGACGCCAGCACCGTCGCCCCGCGCGCCTCATGGCTGCGATAGGCGCTCACCGGATGGATGAGGTGGCGGCGGTCGGCCTCGATCAGCGAATTGGAGAGCATGTGCGGCAAAAGTCCCTTGGAAACGCGAGGGGCAGGATAAGGCCCCTTCCCCCGCGACCTTGATCGAAGCGACCGTGATCGGCGATGCGCGCTGCCGTTCTGCCGCACGCTACGGCATAATCTGCGGCGGTCAGCCGATCGCGGCGGCGATGGCCTTGCCGCACGTGACCGTATCCGCCCCGCCCTTCAGGTCGCGGGTGCGCCCGTTCTCGCTGGCCAGCACATCCTCGATCGCCCGCACCATCGACGCGGCGGCGGCGGTTTCGCCCAGATGGTCCAGCATCATCGCGCCGCACCAGATCTGGCCGACCGGATTGGCGACGCCCTGCCCGGCGATGTCGGGCGCGGAGCCATGCACCGGCTCGAACAGCGACGGCACCGAGCGGTCGGGGTTGATGTTGCCGCACGGCGCGATGCCGATCGTGCCGGTGCAGGCAGGGCCGAGATCGGACAGGATGTCGCCGAACAGGTTGGAGGCGACGACCACGTCGAACCGATCGGGGTTCATCACGAATTGCGCGGCGAGGATGTCGATATGATATTTGTCGGTGCGCACCTCGGGATAATGCGCCGCCATCTCCTCCACGCGCGCGTCCCACCACGGCATGGTGATGGCGATGCCGTTCGACTTGGTCGCGCTGGTCAGATGGCGGGCCGGCCGCGTCCGCGCCAGGTCGAAGGCGTAGCGGAGGATGCGGTCGGTACCGAAGCGGGTCATCACCGTTTCCTGCAACACCACCTCGCGCGCGGTGCCGGGAAAGGCGGTGCCGCCGATCGCGCTATATTCCCCTTCGGTATTCTCGCGCACGATCATCATGTCGATATCGCCCGGCTGCCGCCCGGCAAGCGGGCATGGGACACCGGGCATCAGCCGGGCGGGGCGCAGATTGACATATTGGTCATATTCGCGGCGGAACTGGATCAGCGAGCCCCAGAGCGAGACGTGATCGGGCACCGTGTCCGGCCAGCCGACCGCACCGAAGAAGATCGCATCGACATCGCCGATCCGCGCCTTCCAGTCCTCCGGCATCATCATGCCGTGCCGCGCATAATAGTCGCAGCAGGCGAAATCATGCCATTGCTGTTCGATCGCAAAGCCATGCGCCGCGGCGGCGGCCTCCAGCGCGCGGATACCCTCGGGCACCACTTCCCTGCCGATACCGTCGCCGGGAATGACGGCGATCCGATACTGCCTGTCGCTCATAGTCCCTTCAGCCCGCCCCAATGAAATGCCTTAGTTTCCAGATATTCGTCGATGCCTTCGCGGCCACCCTCACGGCCCAGCCCCGACGCCTTGATCCCGCCGAACGGCGCCATCTCCATGGCAAGGCCGCCGGTATTGAGTCCGACCATGCCGAACTCCAGCGCCTCCGCGACGCGCCATGCCCGGTGCAGGTCGTCGGTGTAGAAATAGCTGGCCAGGCCGAACGGCGTCGCATTGGCGAGCGCGACCGCCTCTTCCTCGCGGCCGAAGCGGAAGATCGGGGCGACCGGACCGAACGTCTCCTCGCTCGCCAGCCGCATGTCGGGCGTCGCGCCGGTCAACAGCACGGGCCGCGCGAACCGCGCGTCCTCGCGCGCGCCGTCGGGCGCGGCGGCGATGCGCCCGCCCTTGGCCAGCGCGTCGGCGACATGCGCCGCCACCTTGGCGGTGGCGGCGGCGTTGATGAGCGGGCCGATAGTCACGCCCTCGGCGCGCCCGTCACCGACCTTCAGCGCGGCGACCGCCTCGCCCAGCGCGGCGACGAAGCGGTCATGAATGCCCTCCTGCACCAGGATGCGGTTGGCGCAGACACAGGTCTGGCCGGCATTGCGGAACTTGCTCGCCATCGCGCCCGCCACCGCCAGATCGATATCCGCGTCGTCGAACACGATGAACGGCGCGTTGCCGCCCAGCTCCAGGCTCAGCCGCTTCAGCGTGTCGGACGACTGGCGCATCAGCAGCGCGCCGACGCGGGTCGATCCGGTGAAGGACAGCTTGCGCACGACGGCCGAGGCCGTGATCGCCGCCCCGATCCCGTCGGGCAGGCCGGTGACGATATTGAGCACCCCGCCGGGAAGCCCCGCCCGCTCGGCCAGCACCCCCAATGCCAGCGCCGTGTAGGGCGTGAGTTCGGACGGCTTGACGACCGCGGTGCAGCCCGCCGCCAGCGCCGGGGCGATCTTGCGGGTGATCATCGCCGCCGGGAAATTCCACGGCGTGATCGCCGCGCACACCCCGACCGGCTCGCGCAGCGCCAGGATGCGCCGGTCGGCGGTGGGCGCGGGGATCATATGCCCCTCGATCCGCCGCCCTTCCCCGGCGAACCATTTGACGAAGCTGGCGGCATAGGCGACCTCGCCGCGCGCCTCCGCCAGGGGCTTGCCCTGTTCGGCGGTCATGATCCGCGCCAGATCCTCGGCATGCGCCAGGATCAGGGCATGCCAGCGCTCCAGCAGCGCGGCACGGTCGTCGGCGGTGCGCCGGCGCCAGCCGGGCAAGGCGGCGGCGGCGGCGGCGATCGCGCGTTCGGTATCGTCGGCATCGCATGCCGGCACGGTGCCGATCGTCGCGCCGGTCGCCGGATCGGTCACGTCCAGCGTCGCGCCCGAGCGGGCGGCGATCCATTCGCCGTCGATCAGCGCGCGTTCGACGAACAGGCCGGGTTCCTGAAGATCAAGCGCGGCCATCAGCAGAGCGCCTGGCTGATGATCGCGAAGGACTGGCCGGGCGCGGCGACCGGCGGCACCGGCCCGCGGACCATCGTGACGACGCGACCGACCTGCACCAGGCCCAGTTCCTCCAGCCAGCCGCTGAGATGGCATTCGCCCGGAATGTCGAGGCGGATGAACTCGCCGCTCCGCGATCCCAGCCACTGGGCGATCAGCGCCTTGGCGCGCAGCACATCGGGCGCGACGACCGGCCCCACGACATAACCGCGCCCGAACCGGCGGAACAGCGCGCAGCCGGTGACGGTGCCGCCCCGGTCGAGGACGATTCCATGCGCCTTGTCGAGCAGCAGCGTCATGATCGCGGGGCGCGTTAGCCCGGTCGCCGCCTCGACCATCCCCTCGACGATCGCCGGATCCGCGCCGCCCAGCGGCCGGATCCGCTCGTCCCGGTTGAGCGGCACCAGCGGCGCGTGGAACGCCGTCCCCTGATGTTGCAGGATCTCGGCGATGCCGTTGAAGCCCAGCCTGCGATAGAGCGGCAGCCCATCCTCGGTGGCGTTCAGCATGATGGTGCCGTCCCCGATCGCGTCGAGCGCGGCCTCCATGACGATGCGGCCGAAGCCCCCGCCACGATGCTGGCGCGAGACGATCACCATGCCCAGCGTCGTCACCGTTTCGCCGGCTTTCCACCACATGGTGCTGCCGACGATCTCACCGGACATCTCCATGACGATGCCCTGGCCGACCGCCAGCATGTCGGCCAGATCCTCTTCGCGATGAGGCCATTGCTCGGCCTTCGACAATCGGTGGACGGCGGCCACGTCGTCGGGCGTCATCCTGCGCAGTGTCAGTCGATTATCGAGCATTACAGCCATGCCCGCAGTCTCCATTGAAAGGGCTTGCCCGATTTTAACATGGCATCGCAGCATCTCATGCTGCGATGATCACATTGGGGCGGTCGCAATGGGGAAAACGCGACTCTTCCAGTAGTTCCTGCCGTTCGAGCATGGCAGCAGCGTGATCGGGCGGCAGACGGCGGGCGGCAGACGGCGGGCGGTTCGCGGCAGGCTGTCCTGAAGGGGCGGCACGATATTGCGTGCGGTACATGCCGCCGTGATCGGCACGATGCGCCGCCATGGGGAGCCAATCCAGCGTTACATTGCCGGCCGGACGGAGCACGATATGCCGCAAGGGGCAGTCACGCCCGATGGAGCATTCGGCCGCGCGATGACGCTCGAATCATACTGGACGGATACGAGTTCGCGTTTCGCCGACGCCGCCCGCGCGCGCCTGCCCGACACGGCCGATGTGGTCGTCGTCGGCGGAGGCTTTACCGGCCTGTCGGCGGCGCGGAGCCTGGCCATGGCGGGGGCCGAGGTCGTCCTTCTGGAGGCGGCGCATGTCGCGGGCGAAGCCTCCGGTCGCAATGGCGGCCAGTGCAACAACGGCATTGCGGGTGATTTCGGCGCGCTGGCCGCCCGCTTCGGCCTCGACCGCGCCACTGCCATCTACCGCGCGTTCGACGCGGGCGTCGATCTGGTCGAGGCGATCGCCGCCGAGGAGGCGATCGCGTGCGACTTCGTGCGCAACGGCAAGCTCAAGCTGGCCGACAAGCCCGCCCATTACGACAAGATCGCCCGCGCGGCGGACCTGCTGGCGCGTCATGTCGAACCCGATATCCGCCTGCTCGCCCCCGGCGAACTGGCGGCCGAGATCGGCTCATCGGCCTTTCACGGCGGCGCGATCTTCCCGCGCAGCGCCTCGCTCCACATGGGCCGGTTCGCGACCGGCCTGGCGGCGGCGGCCGTCCGGCATGGCGCCCGGCTGTACGAACACACCCCGCTGATACGGATCGAGCGCGGCTCCGGCGGGCGGCATCGCCTGATCACGCGCGCCGGGACGATCGAGGCGCGACAGGTGCTGCTGGCGACGGGGGCGTCGATGAACGGTCCGTTCGGCTGGCTGCGACGCAGGATCGTGCCGATCGGCAGCTTCATCATCGCCACCGCACCGCTCGGCGACCTCGCGCGGCAGATCATGCCGGGACGGCGCAACTGCACCACGACCCGCAATATCGGCAATTATTTCCGCCTGACCGCCGACGACCGGCTGATCTTCGGCGGACGCGCGCGCTTTGCGCTGTCCAACCCGCGCAGCGACGCCAGGAGCGGCGCGATCCTGCAGGACGCGATGCGCCGCGTCTTTCCCGCGCTGGGTGCGGCTCCGGTCGATTACACCTGGGGCGGAATCGTCGACATGACCGCCGACCGCCTGCCCCGCGCCGGCATCCGCGACGGCATCCATTATGCGACCGGGTTCAGCGGGCATGGCACGCAGATGTCGGTCCTGATGGGGCAGCGCATGGCACGGATCATCGCGGGCGCGCGCGACGCGGACGAGAATCCCTTCCACGGCATCGACTGGCCCGCCATCCCGGGGCATTGGGGGCCGCCCTGGTTCCTGCCCCTTGTCGGCGCCTATTACCGCTATCAGGACTGGCGGCACTGATGCGGCGGCGCGAAGCTCTGGGCGCGCTGGCGCTGGGTGGCCTCGGCCTGGCCGGATGCGGGTTTTCGCCCCGACGCGAGCCGGTCGAGGGCGGGCGGCTGCGCGTCGCGACCGCCGCCAGTTCGACCGCCGACACGCTCGACCCCGCCAAACAGTCGACCGCCATCGACTATTCCCGGGGCAATATGTTCTATAACGGGCTGACCCGGCTCGATGCGCATTTCCGCGCGGAGATGGCGCTGGCCGAGGCGTTCGACACGCGCGACGCGCGGACCTGGACGATCCGGCTACGCGACGGGGTGCGCTTCCACGATGGCCGCCCGCTGACCGCCGCCGACGTCGTCTTCTCGCTGCGCCGCCATCTCGACCCGGCGGTGGGATCGAAGGCGCGGGTCTTTGCCGAGCAGTTCGCGGACATCCGCGCGCTTGGCACCGATGCGGTGCGGATCGAGCTGAAGGGCGCGAATGCCGACCTGCCGGTGATCCTGGGCATTTCGCAATTCCAGATCATCCGGGCGGGCACGACGAACTTCGCCACCGCCAACGGCACCGGGCCGTTCCGCTGCACCGAGTTCCAGCCGGGGGTGCGCTCGGTCGCGGCGCGCAACGCGGACTATTGGCGCGGTCCGGTACGGCTGGGTGAGTGCGAACTCTTCTCGATCGCGGACGAAAGCGCGCGGATCAACGCACTGCTGTCGGGCGATGTCGACCTGATCGGATCGATCAATCCCAGGATCACCCGGCGCCTGATCGAGGCGGGCTTTCCCATCCTCAACACGCGCACCAGCGGCTATACCGACCTCATCATCCGGCTCGACCGCGCGCCCGGCGACAATCCCGATTTCGTGCGCGGGATGAAGGCGCTGCTCGACCGTGAGACGATGAAGCGCGCGATCTTCCGCGGCTATGCCACCATCGCCAACGACCAGCCGATCGCGCCGACCGATCCCTATTACGCCGCCGACCTGCCGCAACGCGCCTTCGATCCCGAACGCGCGCGCTTCCACTTCCGTCGTGCCGGCATGCTGGGCGCGCGCGTGCCGATGGTCGTATCTTCGGTGGCGGAGAAGTCCGACGATATCGGCGTGCTGATGCAGGATGCCGCGTCGCGCGCCGGCCTGCACCTGACGCTGCGGCGGGTGCCCGCCGACGGCTATTGGACCAATAGCTGGATGAAGGTCCCGGTCGGCTTCGGCAACGTCAATCCGCGCCCGACGGCGGACATCATCTTCACGCAGTTCTTCTCGTCGCGCGCGCCGTGGAACGAGAGCGGCTGGCACAATCCACGCTTCGACCGCCTGCTGGTCGAGGCACGCGGCAGCACCGACGAGGCACTGCGCAAGGCGATCTATCGCGAGCTTCAGTTCATGGTGCACGACCAGGCGGGGATCGGCATCCCGCTGTTCCTCAGCGTCCTCGATGCCTACAGCCCCCGCGTGAAAGGGCTGGAGGCCCGCGCGACCGGGGGCATGATGGGGTATGACTTCGCGCAGCATGTCTGGCTGGAGGAGGCATGATGGCCGGACGATCGATCGGCGGCCTGATCCTGAAGCGCGTCGGGCTGGCCCTGCTGACGCTGTTCCTCGTGTCGCTCACCGTGTTCGCCACCTCGCTGCTGATCGAGGGGGATGTCGCGGAGGCGATCCTGGGCCAGAGCGCGACGCCCGAGGCGGTCGCGGGGCTGCGCGCCGCCATGCATCTCGATCAACCGGCATGGCGGCGTTACCTGTCCTGGGTCGTGGGGATGATGCACGGCGATCCGGGGCAGTCGCTGGTGACCGGCGCGTCGGTGACGGCGATGATCGGATCGCGCCTCGGCAATTCGCTGGCGCTCGCGGGGCTGACCGCGCTCGTCTCGGTGCCGGTCGCGCTCACGCTGGGGATCGTCGCGGCGATGAAGCGCGGCACGGCGTTCGACCGGGCGATCAGCCTGTCGACGATCGCGATCTTGTCGGTGCCCGAATTCCTGATCGCCACCATGGCGGTCCTGCTGTTTTCGGTCACCTTTCACTGGCTGCCCTCGCTGTCCTCCACCCGCGACATCGATTCGCTGGGCGCGCTGGCGCGGGTGTTCGTGTTGCCGGTGCTGAGCCTGTCATGCGTGGTCATCGCCCAGATGGTGCGGATGACCCGCGCGGCGGTGATCGATGCGCTGGACAGTTCCTATGCCGAGGCCGCCGTCCTGAAAGGGGTGGGGCCGACCCGGCTGGTGCTGCGCCACGCCCTGCCCAATGCGATCGGGCCGATCGCCAACGCCATCGCGCTCAGCCTGTCGGTGCTGCTCGGCGGGGTGATCGTGATCGAGGTGATCTTCAACTATCCCGGTATCGCACGGCTGATGGTCGACGCGGTGGCGACCCGCGACATGCCGCTGGTGCTGACCATCGCGATGATCTTCAGCGCCGCCTATCTCGTGCTGGTCACGACGGCCGACGTGATCGCGATCCTCTCCAACCCGAGGCTGCGCCACCGATGACCTCTTTCTCCATATCACACCGCGGATGGCGGATCGGCGCGGGCGGCGTGCTGGGGCTGGCCGTGATCGTCTTCTGGATCGGCGTCGCGCTGTTCGGTCCGATGCTGGCCCCGCACGGCGTGGGCACGGTGGTCGACCTCGACGTGTTCGGGCCGGTCAGCCGGACCTTCCCGCTGGGCACCGACTATCTGGGCCGCGACATGCTCAGCCGCATCCTGATGGCGGCGCGCTATACGGTGGGGATCGCGCTGGTCGCGACGATCATCGCGGCGGGCACCGGCATCCTGCTCGGGATCGCGGCGGCGGCCGATCCCCGGCTCGACCTGCTCCTGTCGCGGCTGTTCGACACGATCATCGCGATCCCCAGCCTGATGTTCGGGCTGGTGGTGATCGCGGCGCTGGGGGCGTCGATCCCCGTGCTGATCGGGACGCTGGCGGTGGTCTATACGCCCGGCGCGTTCCGAACCGCCCGCGCGCTGGCGATGGGGGTGAGCGCGCTGGATTACGTCACCGTCGCACGGGCCCGCGGCGAGCGCCTGCCGCATCTGGTGGCGCGCGAGATATTGCCCAATGTCAGCGGGCCGCTCGCGGCCGATTTCGGGCTGCGCTTCGTCTTCGTCGTGCTGATGCTCAGCGGCCTCAGCTTCCTGGGCCTGGGGGTCCAGCCGCCGGAAGCGGACCTGGGCGCGCTGGTGCGCGAGAATGTCGCCGGGCTGGCCTTTGGCGCGGCGGCGGTGACCGTCCCCGCCTTCGCCATCGCCTCGATGACGATCGGGGTGAACCTGCTGATCGACTCGCTGCCCGGACGGCGGCGTCGATGAGCGCGCCGTTGGTCAGGGTGGAGAATCTCCGCGTCGTCGCGCGCGGCGACGACGGGCGCGAGGTGCCGATCGTCCACGACGTCTCGCTCGACGTCGCACCGGGCGAGGTGGTGGCGCTGATCGGCGAATCGGGGTCGGGCAAGACGACGATCGCGCTGACCCTGCTGGGCTATGCGCGCGCGGGTTGCCGCATCGCGGGCGGACGGATCGAGGTGGCGGGCGTGCGGCTGGACGGGGCCGACGCGGCCACGCTGCGCCAGGTTCGGGGACGGACGGTCGCCTATGTCGCGCAGAGCGCCGCCGCTGCCTTCAACCCCGCGCTGCCAATCATGCGGCAGGTAATCGAACCCGCCCTGATCCACGGCGTCCTGACCCGCCCCGCCGCCGAGGCGAAGGCGCGCGAGCTGTTCCGCGCGCTGGGCCTGCCCGATCCCGACGGAGTGGGCGACCGTTATCCGCATCAGGTGTCGGGCGGGCAGTTGCAGCGGCTGATGGCGGCGATGGCGCTGATCACCGATCCGCAACTGGTGATCTTCGACGAGCCGACCACCGCGCTCGACGTGACGACGCAGATCGAGGTGCTGCGCGTCTTCAAGGCCGTCGTCCGCGACCTGGGTACCACCGCGGTCTATGTCAGCCACGATCTGGCGGTGGTCGCGCAGATCGCCGACCGCATCGTCGTGCTGCGCCAGGGCGCCGTGCAGGAGGTGGGCGCGACCGACCAGATGATCGACGCCCCCGCGCACGATTACAGCCGGGCGCTGCTCGCCGCCGCCGTGCCCCGTTCCCCGCCGCCCGTGGCGCTTGCAGCCGCGACCGACGGCCCCCCGCTGCTGGAGCTGGAGGAGGTGGTCGCCGGCTATGGCGCGACCACGATCGTCGACCGGGTCAGCTTCGCGGTGCCGCCGGGCCGCGTGATCGGCGTCATCGGCGAATCGGGATCGGGCAAGAGCACCATCGCGCGCGTCGTCGCCGGGTTGCACGCGCCGAGCGGGGGCAGCGTCCGCCTGTCCGGCCGGTCGTTGCCGCCGCGCATCGCGGACCGCACGCGGGAGGATCTCCGCCGCGTCCAGCTCGTCTTCCAGAGCGCCGACACCGCGCTCAACCCCTCGGTTCCGGTCGGACGCGCGCTGGGCCGCCCGCTGACGCTGTTCCACGATCTGCGGGGCGCGGCACTGACGCAGGAGGTCCGGCGGCTGCTCGATCTCGTGCACCTGCCCGCCGACGTGGCGCAGCGGCTGCCGGGCGAATTGTCGGGCGGCCAGAAGCAGCGGGTCAACCTGGCGCGCGCCCTGGCCGCGCGACCGGACCTGATCCTGTGCGACGAGGTGACGTCCGCGCTCGACCCGGTCGTTGCGGAGGCGGTGCTGGACCTGCTGGTCGAGCTGCGCCGCGAACTGGGCGTCAGTTACATGTTCATCACGCACGACCTGAACATCGTCCGGGCGATCGCCGATGACGTGGTGGTTCTGCAACGAGGATGCGTGGTCGAGCGATCGTCCGCCGCCGCCCTGTTCGCGGCCCCGGCCCATCCCTATACCCAACGGCTCATGCGCTCGGTTCCCGAACTGCGCCGGGGCTGGCTGGAGGAGGCCTGCGCGGGGCGTTAGGGCCTGATCCAGCATAGCCGGATCAGCGCGGCACCGCAGCTTGTTGCGGCGCGCGCCCGTCGAACGCAACGATCAGACACCGGGTCCGGCCATAACCGCAGTTTCTGTCCCCGCATCATGCTTTACTGGATGGGCACAAAATTGAGGATCGGATCATGGCGACTTCGTTAGGAAGACACCCCGCCATCGCGCCACGCGCTCGCCCGGTGGCGACGCCCGCGGCCGGTACGCGGTTGATGAGCATCGATGCCCTGCGCGGGTTCGTGATGGTCATCATGCTGCTGGACCATGTTCGCGAGACATGGTTCCTGCACTTGCAGGTCACCGATCCGATGAATGCGCGCACGATCATGCCCGCGCTGTTCTTCACCCGGCTGCTCAGCACGCTGTGCGCGCCGGTCTTCGTCGGTCTGACCGGGCTGTCGGCATGGCTGTATGCGCAGAAGCACAGCCGCGCCGAAACCTCGATCTTCCTGGTCAAGCGCGGGCTGTTCCTGATGCTGCTGGAACTGACCTTTGTCGGCTTCGCCTGGTCGGCGAAATTTCCGCCGCAGACGCTATGGCTCCAGGTGATCTGGGCGATCGGCGTATGCATGCTGGTGCTGGCGGCGCTGATCCACCTGCCGCGCGGCGCGATCGTCGCGATCGGCGCGGCGATCGTCTGTGGCCACAATCTGCTCGACGGGATCGTCCTGGCGCCGGGCGATGCGGGCTATGTACCCTGGGCGATGCTGCACCAGCGCGCCGCCTTCGACGTGCTGGGGATCACCGTGAAGACCACCTATCCGGTGCTGCCCTGGATCGGCGTCATCGCGCTGGGCTATGCGATCGGGCCGTGGTTCGCGAAGGATGAAGACGGGAATGGGGCCGAACGCCGGCGCCTGCTGACGACATTCGGGGTCGCGATGCTCGTCGCGTTCTTCGCGATCCGGGGGCTCAACATCTATGGCGACAAGCCGTGGTTCGTGGTGCCCGGCGAGGGTCTGCGCACGCTGATGAGCTTCCTGGCGCTGACCAAATATCCGCCGTCGCTGCTCTTCCTGCTGCTGACGCTCGGCATCGGCCTGATCCTGCTGGCGCAGTTCGAGAAGCTGGAAGGTGGCCGGATCTCGGGCTGGCTGGCGGTCATGGGCGGGGCGCCGATGTTCTTCTACCTGCTCCATCTCTATGTGCTGAAGGCCTTTTATCTCGGCGCGCTGGCGATCTGGGGGCCGAACAAGGGGCAGGTCTTCGGCGTCGACAATCTGGCCTGGGTCTGGGTCTGGTACGCCGCATTGATCGTGCCGCTCTATCTTCCCACCCGCTGGTTCTCGAACCTGAAGAAGCGCCGCAAGGACATTGGGTGGTTGAAGTACCTCTGATCCCAGGCGCATGATCGATGATCGGCCCGGTCACCCCCGCAGGGTGGCCGGGCCGATTGCGTTGGAGCGGAAACCATCGGCCGCTCCAGGCCCGATGCGGCCCCGCCCCCCGGCTGCGACCTGCCGAACGGGCAAACGAAAACGGCGACGCAGCCCGCCAGCCGCGTCGCCGTTTCGGCCGATCCGCATCACCTCGCGCTATTCGGCGGGGCGATAGATGGCATAGACCTTCTTGACCTGGGTCGTGCTCAACCAGGAGCATTCCGCCCCCTGCTCGACCAGGAAGACATCGCCTTGCGTGAAAGTGCCCGTGCGCCCCGCCTCGTCGCGGAACGACACCGTCCCCTCCAGCAGATGCATCAGCTCATAATGGCGATAGCGCATCGGCAGGCGGTGATAGGGCGTCGAATCCCAGGTGCCGCACAGGAACTCGCCATTGGCCGAACGATAGTCCGTATGGTTGCGGCAGGAGGGCGTCTCCCCGACCAGCAGCGCCGCGAGCGGGGCGCCCGACGGCGCCAGCTCGGCGCCCTCGTCGATGGCGACGATGTTGTCCGCCCCCGCCGGGCCGCTCGCACAGCGCATCGCCAGCGCGAGGGTGCCCGCTTCCGCCTGCCACGCCGTGGCGACATTCCCCGGCACCACCGCGCTCTCTCCCGGTGACAGCACCAGGCCGTTCAGCGTCAGGCGTCCGGCCAGCACGATGACGAACTCGTCGGCCGCCGATGAAGCCGTGCCGCTTCCGGCCGCCAGCCGGATCGCCTCGACCGACACCGGACCGGGGGGAAGCGGAAGCGCGGTCCGCGCGCCGGGATAATCGCCCGGCGTCACCGTCACCCCCTCGGCAAAGGTCCGCAGATCGACGAAGGACGCCACCGTCACCGTGCCGCTCACAGGCCGAGCAGGCCCGGCAGACCGCCGATATCGGGAATCTCATGGACCTGATAATAGGGGTTCAGCGGCTCGTGCCCGCGATTGACGAACGCCTTCATGGTGATGCCCATGTCATAGGCGGTCATCAGGTCGTAGCGGAAGCTGGACGAACAGTGCAGCACGTCCTCCGGCCCGCAACCCAGGCGATCGAACATATATTCGAACGCCTGCATCCGCGGCTTGTACGCCTGCGCCTCCTCGGCGGTGTAGACGGCGTGGAACGGCGCCTCCAGCTTCTCGACATTGGCCGGGATCACGTCGACCATCGCGTTGGAGAGGATGACGAGCGGAAACTCCTTCGCCACCCGCTTCAGCGGCTCGACCACGTCCGGGTGCGGGCCCCAGGTCGGCACAGCGGCATAGACGTCGGCGGTGTCGCCATCGCGATATTCGATGCCCCATTTGGCGCAGAGCCGCCGGAGCGATCCCTCGACCACGTCGCGATAGGGCTTCCAGGCGCCCAGCACCTCGTCCAGCCGATAGGCGGAGAAGTCCGCGACGAAGCGGTCCATATCGGCCGCCGCGACGCGATCGGCGTAAAGCCGCCGGGCGACGGGCGCCATCTCGAAATAGATCAGCGTACCGTAGCAGTCGAAAGTGATGTATTTGGGCTTGAGTGCCATGGATCGCACCTCTGTCAGGATTGGGGTTGGAAAAGCCTGGCGTAGAAGCCGTCGGTCTTCAGGGTCAGCGTCACCGGCGCCTCTCCCTGATTGCGCCAGTACCAGCCATGGATGCCCGCAAAGGGGGCGGTGAAGCTGCCTTGCGCGCTCCGCATCCCCTTCTGCTTCCAATAGGTCGTGAAGCTGTCGGCGGTCATCGACGTCTCGCCGTGCATGTCCATCTTGACCGGTCCGGTCGCGGTCCAGCGGAACTGGAATGTGTCCCCGGCCTTCATCTGGGCCTTCAGTTCGACGCCCTGATGCGGGGCGATGGTGACCGTGCGCTCGTCGCTGCGCCACGGCGTCGTCTTGTCGATCGACGCCTGGGTCTGCGGCGCGACAGCCACCGGGGCCGCCCCCGCCGGGGCCGGGGCGGCAGGGGCGTCCTCTTCCTCGACCGGCGCGTTCAGCGCGGTGAGACCGATGGCGCGGCCGATTCCGGTCGGATCGATGCCATATTCGGCGGGCAGCACGAACAGCACGAGGATCGCCGCAGCACCGGACAGCGCCGCGAGCGATGCGCGCGCCAGCGTCCGGGGCGACGCCTGATAGGGAACCGTGGTGGCCATCATGCAAGACGCTCCATCGCATAGCCGGTGAGTTGAAAGCCGATCAGCACGATCCCGGCGGTCGCGAGCAGCGTGTTGGCGACCACGACGCTGCGGCCGAAGTTGGCGGTGCGCCGCCACAGCGTCATGCCGATCAGGATCACGCACAGCGCCAGGAACTGCCCGGTCTCGACCCCGATGTTGAAGCTGACGAGATTGGCGAACAGCCCGTCGCGCGACACCACCAGATCCTGCAACTTGGTGGCCAGGCCGAAACCGTGGAAGAAGCCGAAGATCAGCACCGCCGCCTTCGGATTGGGCTCCCACCCGAACCAGGTGCGGAAGGCGCCGAGATTGTCCATCGCCTTGTACACCACCGACAGGCCGATGATCGCATCGACGACGAAGGGGTTGGCATGGATGTTCGCCATCACGCCCAGCAGCAGCGTGGCCGAATGACCCAGCGCGAACAGCGTCACATAGGTCCAGATGTCCTTCAGCCGGTACAGGAAGAAGATGACGCCGAACAGGAACAGCAGATGGTCGTATCCGGTGACCATATGCTTGGCCCCCAGATACAGGAACGGAATGACGTGGATGCCGGGATGCGACTGGATATAGGCCTTGTCGCTTTCCGCCACGCCATGCGCCAGCGCCGGTTCGGCGAGCAGCGCGCAGGCGGCCACCACCAGGGCGACGCGCCGGAGATGACCGCCAGCCCCGGTCATGGGACGAGGAAGGTGGTGCCGAGCCGCGCCTGCGTCGCCTTCTCGACGACCTGCACCGCCAGCCGCGCGCCGGGCGCGAGCTTCAGGCCGGGCGCGTCGAAGCGATTGGCGGGGCCGGGACGCAATACAATGTCCTGCGTCTTGCCGGCCGTCGTCACCGCGATCTTGCCGCTCGCCGCGCTCGACGCCAGCGGTTCGTCGTCATCGGTGACGTAGATCGACACGCCCGCGGGCGAGCGGACCAGTTCGAACAACGTCTCCCCAGCCATTTGCACGACGCCGCCATGCTGCGGCTTCATATTGCCATGGGCCAGAGCGGGCGCGCTTGCCAGAAGGCCGGCGGCCAGGGCGGGAATCAGAAGGATCGTCTTCATGGAAACCTCCATTGCGGGGCGGATCATTCCGGCGCGTGCGCCAGCGTGTAGGCGAGGGTCGCGGTGTGCTCGATATGGTCATATTTCCTGGGGTCGTCGGTCGGCCCGTTATAGACCGCGCGGATCACGTTGAGCCCCTGGTTGCGGACCGGCATCGTCACCGTCCCGTCCGCCCCCGTCAGCACCTCCTTCGCATCGGGGTCGTTGACCATGTCATTGATCATGCGGACCCCGCCGACCGGCTTGCCATGGAACAGGACGCGGTATCGCAGCGGCTGTCCCAGCGTCGTCGGCAGCGGGCCGTCGGGCACGATCTGCAGGATCTGGGTCGGCAGCGCCGGGATCGGCTTGTCGAGCGGACCCTGGATCGAGACGGCATATTTCACCGTCTTCTCCGACAGGGTGGCGTCGGGCATCTCGTCCCGCCCCTTTTTCTCGAACTCGTCCTTGCCGCGTCGCGACCAGATTCCGTTCTGGAGAACGGCGGCGAGCAGCGTCGGCTGTTCGTCGGCATCGACCAGCACGATCGGTCCGGCGATGCGCAACTTGACCGGCACCGGCTTGTAGCCCGCGTTGAAGGCGCTGACGCTTTCGACCAGAGGCAGGCGCTTGACCATGTCGAGATCGTCGGCACCGATGCCATAGATCATCGCCGTCTGCCGCGCCCGCTGGGCGAACCAGATGCCATGCGCATCGACCGCGCTGGCGCCGAGCGCGAGGACCGCCGCGCCGATGAACAGGGATTTGAGATGCCGCATGCCATTTGCTCCTGATCCGTTCCGATGGAACCGAGCCTAGGGAGCGATGGCGAACTTAATGGCTCTTTTTCGTGTTCGTGCCGCTGTCCGGCATCGGCGGACGCGCCATCGACGGTATAAAATTCCGTGCCCGAAAACCGGCGCGGGCCCCGTGTCCGGCCCTGTACCGGGCCATGTGCCCGGACGTCAGAATTCGGCGACCTTGCCCCATGCCGACGCCTGGAAACGGCTGGGGTGATAAGGGCGCGGATCGACGATCGGCGTATCGCCGGTGACGATGTCGGCGATCAGATGCCCCGCCCCCGGCCCGATCCCGAAGCCATGCCCGCTGAAGCCCGCCGCCAGCACCAGACCGGGCAGCCCCTCGAACTCGCCGATCCCCGGCACGCCATCGGGCGTGCTGTCGACATACCCCGCCCAGGCGGCGGTGACGGGAATCCCACGCAGGGCGGGGACGAGTTCGGTCGCGCGCCGATGGGTCGCCGCGACCGCGCGCGGGTCGGCCGCCGGGTCGAGGATCCGCATCCGCTCCATCGGGGTCGGCCGGTCCAGCCGCCACCGCGTCAGCGTCTCATGCCCCGAGCGGATACCCTCGACCCCGCCGGGCAGCAGCTTGCGCCACCGGCGGAGGAACATGGGGAGGAATTGCGGCGAGAAGCGCAGGAACTGCGCCGTCGGATCGACCCGCCCGCGCCCGCTGATCGACAGGGTATAGCCGCCATCGCCGCGCCGGGTCATCGAGACATCGGCGGTATGCAGCGCCGGCGGCACGTCCGCCGCGCCGGGCGCGGTCGCCAGCGCGGTCTGGCGGACCGTCGCCTGCGGAAAGCGCAGCCCATATTGCCGACAGAAGGACGACGCCCATGCCCCCGCCGCCAGCACGGCGGTCTTGGTGCGGATCGTGCCCCGCTCGGTCACCACCGAGCACAGGCGACCACCCTGCGTCTCCAGACCGCGCACCGCGCAATCCTGCACCAGCACGCCGCCCAGCCGCGCAAAGGCTCGGGCCACGGCGGGGGCGGCGCGCGCGGGATCGGCGGTGCCATCGGTGGGCGAGAACACCCCGCCCTTCCAGCTACGGGTGGTCGCGCGACCATGATCGGCGGCCTGCGCGGCGGTCAGCATATGGGTCTCGACCCCGACGCCCCGCGCAAACTCGCCCCAGCGCGCCCAGCCCGCCAGTTCCTGTTCGTCGTTGCTGAGATAGAGGAGACCGCACCGCCGGAAACCCGTTTCCTCGCCCGTCTCCGCCGCGAAGGATTCCCACAGGTCGAGCGACCTGGTCGCCATCGGCAGCTCGCGCGCGTCGCGGTTCTGCTGGCGGCACCAGCCCCAGTTGCGGCTCGACTGTTCGGCACCGACCCGCCCCTTTTCGATCAGCGCGACCTTCAGACCGCGCCTGGCGAGATAATAGGCGGTGAAGACGCCGATGATCCCGGCGCCGATCACCACGACATCGGCCTCTGCCGGGATGTCCGCCGATGCCGTCACGGCGTCCAAGGGTGCAGGCATGTCAGTCAACTCCGACCAGGAAAGAGAAAATAGGGCGACCGGATGGAGATCATCGCGGTCAGTATCCCAGCACCGATTTGGTTTCGAGATATTCCTCGAACCCGTGCACGCCATATTCGCGGCCATTGCCCGATTGCTTGTAGCCGCCAAATGGTGCGTGCGGGGTCCAGGCGGGGCCGTTGATCAGCACCTGTCCGGCCCGGATGCGCGCCGCCGCGCGCCGCGCGCGGGCGATGTCGCCCGACTGGACATGCGCGCCCAGGCCATAGACCGTGTCATTGGCCAGCGCGATGCCCTCTTCCTCGTCGCGATAGGGCATGATGCACAGCACGGGTCCGAAAATCTCCTCGCGCGCGATCCGCATGTCGGCGGTGACGCCGGAGAAGATCGTCGGGCGCACGAAATAGCCCGTGTCCAGACCATCCGGCCGCCCGACGCCGCCGCACAGCAAGCGGGCGCCGTCCGCGATGCCCGCTTCGATCATCGCCTGGACCCGCGCGAACTGGGCGGCGTTGGCGATCGGCCCCATCGTCGTCGCCTCGTCCAGCGGATCGCCGACCTGCCAGGACCGCGCCGCCTCGACGGCCAGCGCCTCGACCTCGACCAGCCGGTCGGCGGGCACCAGCATCCGGGTCGGCGCGCTGCACGACTGGCCGACATTGCGCATCGCCGACAGGACACCCCGGGGCACGGCGGCGGCGAAATCGGCATCGTCGAGGAACAGGTTGGGCGACTTGCCGCCCAGTTCCTGCACGACGCGCTTGACGGTCACGGCGGCGGCCTGCGCCACCAGCACGCCCGCGCGGGTCGATCCGGTGATCGAGATCATGTCGACCTGGGGATGCGCCGACAACGCGGCGCCGACCACCTCGCCGGTGCCGTTCACCAGATTGAAGACGCCCGGCGGCACGCCCGCGTCCTGCATCACCTGCGCGAACAGCAGCGCGCTGAACGGCGACAATTCGCTGGGCTTCAAAACCATCGTGCAGCCCGCCGCGATCGCGGGGGCGACCTTCGCGGTGACCTGGTAGAGCGGCCAGTTCCACGGGGTGATGAGCGCACAGACGCCGATCGGCTCCTTGAGCACCGCGAACCCGGCCTCTTCGCGCACGAAGCGATAGTGGTCGAGCACGTCCACCTGCGCGCGGACATGCGCGACCGCGAGGGGCACGTGCGACGTGCGGGCAAAGCCGATCGCGGCCCCCATCTCGCGCGACAGCGCCTGGGCGAAGTCCTCGGCACGCGCCTCGATCAGGTCGGCGATCCGCACCAGCATCGCGCGCCGCGCCGCGACCGGCAAGGCGGCAAAGGCCGGGAAGGCACGCCGGGCCGCCGCCACGGCCCGATCGACGTCCGCCACCGTTCCCGCGGCGATGGTCCCGATCTGCGTCTCGGTCGACGGCTGGATGACAGAGATGCTCGCCCGGTCGGAAGGATTCGTCCAGGCCCCATCGATGTAAAAGCCGGTTGCGGTTTGTCCGGTCACTTCCATTCCCTTCGTCGGACCCTGTGCGTCGGCTGGGCGTCGGCTGGGCCGATCCCATGCCACCTTAGCGGTCGATCACGCTATCCAGTCGCCGAAATACACCGTTCGATACACCGATCATGCCGTTCGGCACCGGCAAAGGCGTAGAGGATGCCGATACACCCCGCACGGCGCGACCGCGCATGCCCGGTGAGGGATGACGCGAAACGCCGCGTAAGAGACGGGTCATTCCTGAGGAGTCCAGAGACATGCGTTCCATCCTGCTATCCGCCGCCGTCGCCCTGTCCGCTCTGGCCGCCCCGGCTTATGCGCATCCGAAGCTGCTGTCGGCTTCGCCGGCCGCCAACGCGACGGTCGCCGCGCCCGCCCGCATCACCCTGCGCTTCAGCGAGGCGCTGATCGCCAAATTCTCCGGCGCGGAGGTGGCCATGACCGGCCATGCGGGCATGGCGCACGGATCGATGCCGGTCGCGGCCACCAGCGCGGTCGACGCCGACGGGCGGACGCTGGTCCTGACGCCGAAGTCCGCCCTGATGCCGGGGCAGTACACCGTGACCTGGCATGTCGTGTCGAGCGATACGCACCGGATCACCGGCAGCGTCGCCTTCACGGTTCGATAAGGTGACGGCCGACTGGCCGCTGATCGCGGTCCGCTTTGCGCTGTACGGCACGTTGAGCGGGCTGTTCGGCCTGTCGGCCTTCGCACTGTCATCGCTGAACGACGGGGAACGCCGCAGCGTCCTTCCGCTGCGACCATGGCTGGTCGGCGGCGGGGTCGCTGCGGCGCTGTTGTCCTGCATCGCGCTGGCGCTGCTCGCGGCCGCGATGGTGGGGGCGCCCGCATGGCCGATCGATCGGGAGGCGATCGCGATGCTGCTGTCGGGATCGGCGACGGGGACGGCCTGGCTGGTGCGAATGATCGCGCTGATCCTGGCTTCGCTCGCCGCGATGATGGTGCCGCGCCGCCGGTTCGCCGTGCACGGGGTGATGCTCGGCAGTGGCGTCGCGCTCGCCACGCTGGCCTGGACGGGGCATGGCGCGATGGATGAAGGCGGCCGGGGATGGGTGCATCTGGGCGCCGACATCCTCCATCTGCTCGCGGCGGGCGGATGGATGGGCGCGCTTATCGGCCTGGGCCTGCTCGTCGCGCGATCGGGGAACCGGGTCGATTCCACCCATGTCGCGCTCACCCATCGCGCCTTGCATGGTTTCGCATCGATGGGAACGGTGCTGGTCGGCACGATCCTGGCGACCGGCATCATCAACGGCGCGATGCTGATCGGCATCGGCGGCCTGGGCGCCGTGCCGGTGACGCTCTATGGCCAGCTTCTGCTCGCCAAGCTGGCGCTGTTCGGCGCGATGCTGGGTCTGGCGGCGCTCAATCGCTTCCGCCTGACGCCCGCGCTGCCGGACGCGACCGAGCCTCGCATCGCGCTTCATGCGCTGCGCCGCAGCCTCGCCATCGAAACCGCCTGCGCCATCGCGATCCTGGCGCTGGTCGCCTGGCTGGGGACGCTGGAGCCGCCGACCGGCGGCATCTAAATCCGATCGCCATGCCGGAGCCCGTCCGGCATGGCGAAGGATCATCATGTCGCTGTCAGCGGCTCATCGCATTCCCCCGCAGGCGCGCCACCCATGCGGTGATCGCGGGCAGCACCAGCAGGGTCAGCACCGTCGAGGTGACAAGGCCGCCGATGACGACGGTGGCGAGCGGGCGCTGCACCTCCGCGCCCGTGCCGGTCGCAAGCGCCATCGGCACGAAGCCCAGCGACGCCACCAGCGCGGTCATCAGCACCGGCCGCACGCGCTCCATCGCGCCATCGGCGATCGCGCGGTCCTCATCCGCCCCGTCGCTCCGATGCTTGGCGATCGCGCTCATCATCACCAGCCCGTTCAGCACCGCGACGCCCGACAGCGCGATGAACCCGACCGCGGCGGTGATCGAGAAGGGGATACCGCGCAGGACGAGCGCGAACACGCCCCCCGCCAGCGCCATCGGCACCGCCGAGAAGACGATCAGCGCCCGCACGAACCCGCCCAGCGCCAGATAGAGCAGGGCATAGATCGCGACGAAGCAGATCGGCACCACGATGGCGAGGCGCAGCCGCGCGGAGCGCAGGCTCTGAAAGGTGCCGCCCCAATCGGTGTACATGCCGGTCGGCAGCGGCATCGCCGCGATCCGGGCCTGCGCATCGGCGACGAAGCCGCCCAGGTCGCGCCCACGCACATTGACCTGCACCGTCACCATCCGCTTGCCATTCTCGCGGCTGATCTGGTTCAGCCCCTCCGTATAGCGGAACCGGGCGACCTCGCGCAGCGGGATGGCACGCGCCGCCTGCCCCTCCGCCGCCGGGAGCATGACCGGGATCGCGCCCAGCGTGTCGAGATCGTCGCGCTGCACGTCGGGCAGGCGCACGACGATGTCGAACCGGCGATCGCCCTCGAACACCAGACCGGCCGCGCGACCGCTCAGCGCCGTCGACACGGTGTCCGCCACCTGCTGCACCGACAGGCCATAGCGCGCCGCCGCCTGCCGATCGATCTGTACGTCGAAGGTCGGTGCGCCGGACGTCTGCTCGACGCTGACGTCACCGGCCCCCGCTATGGTGCGCACCGCATCGGCGATCTTGCGGGCCTGGACGTTCATGGCCTCCAGATCGTCGCCATAGAGCTTGATCGCGACATCGGCGCGGACGCCCGCGATCAGTTCGTTGAAGCGCATCTGGATCGGCTGCTGGATTTCCGTGCGGTTGCCGATGATCGGCTTCATCTTCTCCTCGATCCGGCGGATGATGTCCGCCTTGCTCCGCACCTCGGCGGGCCACTCGCTCTCCGGCTTGGGGATGACATAGGTGTCCGAGGCGTTGGGCGGCATCGGGTCGGTGCCCAGATCGGCATTGCCGTTCTTGGAGAAGACCAGCGCCACCTCGGGCAGGGTCTTCAGCGCGTTCTCCAGATGCATCTGCATCTGGGTCGACTGGTCGATCGATGCCGAAGGGACGCGGAAGTTGGTGACGGTGATGTCCTTCTCGTCGAGCTGCGGCATGAACTCCTCACCGAGAAAGCCGAAGCAGAACACCGCCGCCGCGAACACGCCCGCGCCGCCCAGGATGAAGGGCAGCGGCCGGGCGATCGCCCTTGCCAGCACGGGCGCATAGCGCGCCTTGAACCAGCGGATCGGCCGGACCTCCGTCTCGCTGACCCGCCCCGTGATGAGGATCGCGATCATCGCGGGCACGAAGGTCAGCGACAGGACGAAGGCGCAGGCCAGGGCGATCATCAGCGTGATCGCCATCGGTGCGAAGGTCTTGCCCTCGACGCCCTGAAAGCTGAGCAGCGGCACGAAGACCAGGAAGATGATGAGCTGGCCGTAAACGGTCGGCCGGATCATCTCCCGCGCGGATGCGGCCGTGGTTCCCAGGCGCTCCGCCCGCGTGAGCAGCCGCCCTTCCTCCTGCTGTCGCTCGGCCAGGTGACGCAGCGCATTCTCGACGATGATGACGGCCCCGTCGACGATCAGGCCGAAGTCGAGCGCGCCCAGGCTCATCAGATTGCCCGACACGCCCAGCCCGTTCATCCCCGCCGCGGTCATCAGCATCGTGATCGGGATGACCATCGCGGTGATCAGCGCGGCCCGGACGTTGCCGAGCAGCAGGAACAGGATGACGATGACCAGCAGTGCGCCTTCGGTCAGGTTCTTCTCGACCGTGGCGATGGTCGCGTTGACCAGCTTGGACCGATTATAGACCGGCTCGGCGAACACGTCGGGCGGCAGGCTCTTGTTGATCTGCACCAGCTTGTCCGCGACCGCGGTGGACACCACGCGGCTGTTGTCGCCGACCTGCATCAGCACGGTCGAGATGACCGCCTCCGACCCCATGCGGCTGCCCGATCCGGTGCGGACCGCGCCGCCGATGACGACCTCGCCGACATCCCGGACGCGCACCGGCACGCCCGCGCGGGTGGCGACCACCGCGTCGCGGATATCGTCGATCGACTTCAATCGCGCATCCGCCCGGACCAGGAAGCTCTCGCCCGCCCGCCGGACATAGTTGGACCCCGCCGACAGGTTCGCCCGCATCATCGCATCGGCCAGGTCGGTGATCGACAGGCCATAGGAGGCCAGTGCGTTCAGATTCGGTTCGATCAGATATTGTTTGACGTAACCGCCATTGGAATCGACGCCCGCGACGCCCTTCACCGTCCGCATCTGCGGCCGGATGATCCAGTCCTGCACCGTGCGCAGATAGGCGGCCTTGGCCAGTTCGGTGGTCAGCCTTTCGCCCTCGGGGGTGAGATAGCTGCCGTCGCTCTGCCAGCCCGGCTTGCCATCGGCATGCTCGGTGCCGCCCTTGCCGTCGGGATGGCGATAGGCGATCGAGTAGAAGAAGATCTCGCCCAGCCCGGTGCTGAGCGGGCCGAGATTGGGCTGGACACCGGCGGGCAGGCTGTCCTTCGCCTGCGCCAGACGCTCGGTGACCTGCTGGCGCGCGAAATAGATGTCGGTGGCGTCGGTGAAGACCGCCGTCACCTGGCTGAACCCGTTGCGCGACAGCGAGCGCGTCATCTCCAGGCCGGGGATACCGGCAAGCGCCGTCTCGACCGGGAAGGTGACCTGCTTCTCGATATCGACCGGGCCGAGCGTGGGGACGAAGGCGCTGATCTGCACCTGGCGATTGGTGACGTCGGGCACGGCGTCGATCGGCAATCGGGTGATCTGCCACGCGCCGAAGCCGATGACGACCAGGGTCAGGAACGCGACCAGCCAGCGGTAGCGGACCGACGTCTGGAGGATATGGCCGATCATTCGTCGCCCCCCTCGTTCTTCTCGAGTTCGGCCTTGATGAGGAAGGCGTTGGTGGTGGCGATCGGCGTGCCGGCGGCCAGGCCATCGGCGATCGCCGCCATGCCGCCCGAACGGCTGGCGACGCGCACCGTGCGGGCCTGGAACCCCCGCGCGGTGCGAACGAACACCACGCTCCGCTCGCCCAGCGTCTGCACCGCATCCTGCGGCACCAGGACACCTTGCCGGGTGGCGCCGCCACTGGCCGCGATGCGCGCCTGGACAAGCTGGCCGGGCGCAAGCGTGCTGCCGCCTGCGCTGGGCGTGATGACGATGGTCGCGGTGCGCGACTGCGGATCAACGACGCCGGTTGCCGCGCGGACACGGCCCTCGATCGAGCGGCCATCGCTGGTCGTCAGTTCCACCCGGTCGCCCGCACGCACCCGCGGCGCATCGGCCGGGGGGACGTTGGCGGTGATCTGGAGCCGGTGGGGATCGGCAACACGAAACAGCTCGGTTTCCGCCGCGACGAACTGGCCAAGATTGGCGAGCGCGCTGGTGACGCGCCCCGAAATGGGGCTGACGATCGCGACGGAACGCCCATCGGCGGTGACGCGGGCGGCCCCGGCCGCCGCACTGGCGCGCCGGGCATCGGCCTGGGCGACCGCCAGATTCGCTTCAGCGGTTTCGAAATCGGCGCGGGGGCTCACCCCTTGCGCGAACAGGCCGCGTTCGCGGGCGAGCTGCCTGGCGGCGAGCGACACCCTGGCGGACGCGGAGGCACGGTCCGCCGCGATCTGCGAGGCATCGCGGCTCTCGACCAGCGCCAGCGTCTGGCCGGCGCGGACGGGATCGCCGATCCGCACCATGATCCGGCTGACGGTGCCCGGCGCGCGTGCGGTCAGGACCGCCTCGGCATCGGGTGCCGCCTCGACCGTGGCGGAGGCGAGGATCGCCGCGTCCAGTTCGCCCGAGCCAGCCGGTGCGACGGTGATCTGCGACATGGCGATGGCCTGGGGGCTGATCGCGAGCGCGTCGGTGGGCCCCTCGGGGGCCGGGGCCTGGGTCGATACGGGGGCCGGAGCGGGCGCCTGGGTCAGGCGCGCGGCACCATAGCCGATCCCGGCTGCGGCGAGGAGGCCGATGGCGGCCCCGGCATAGAGGCGATTCTTGTCGGTCATTGAACCGGTTCTCCGGTGATGGTGACGCCCTGCAGGCGGGCGAGATTGGCGCGGGCGTCCAGGCGGGCGGCATCGGCATCGAGAATGACGCCGCGCGCGACCCCCAGATTGTGGCGGACCGCCAGAAGCTCGATCAGCGGCGACTTGCCCGCCTGATAGGCGATGCGCGCGAGGCGATAGCCCTCCTCGGCGGTCTCCATCGTGCGCCGGGCGGCCTCGGCCCGGCGGTCGGCCGCCTCGACCAGCGCCAGCGCGGCACGGCTCCCGGCCTCGGCATCCAGCCGGGCGATCGCCGCGCGCGCCGCCGCGCCTTGCAGCTCGGCCCTGGCCGCGGCGATATTGCCACGATTGCGATCGAACAGGGGCAGCGGGATCCCCACCCCCGCGACGATCGCCGGGCCGCTCGCGACGCGGAGCTGGCGCACGCCGACGATCGCGGTGACGTTGGGAATGGCAAGGCGCTGCTGGGCCGTGACCGTCCTGGCGGCGGCCTCCCGCTCGGCCTCGGCGACTTTCACGGTGGTCGCCTGAAGGGGATCGACCGGCCCCGACAGCGGCCTGGCGTTCATCCGGTCGAGCAACGACTCCGAAACGCCGGTAAAGGATACCGACGACCCCACCAGCGCCGACAGGCGCGCCAGCGCGGCGACCTTCTGCGCCTTGGCCGTCTCGAGATCAGCCTCCAGCGTGCTCAATTCGGTTTCCGCCTGGAGCTGTCGCAGCCGCGCCTCCTTGCCCGCGCCGACCAGCGCGCGCGCCGCCTTCAGGTCGTCGGTGGCTTCCTCGACCTCGTCCTCGGCCAGGCCGATGCGACGATCGGCGATCTCGGCCGCCGCATAGGCGCGCGCCAGTTCGGTGGCGTAAAGGAGCCGGCCGTCGCGATTGCGGGCCTGCGCCGCGACGATCCCCGCGTCGCCCGCCGCGATCCGGGCAGAGCGCTTGCCCCCCAGTTCGATCGGCCAATCGATCTGGGCGGTGATCTGCTGCTGATCGCGCGCGTTGCGGATCAGGTCGCCGTTGAAATTCTCGGCATAGACGTTGACGACGGGATTGGGGCGCGCCCGTGCCTGTTCGGCGAGGCCCTGCGCGCGCGCCACATCCGCATCGAGCACGGCCATGCGGGACGCGGTCCGCGCCTGTTCGAGAAGCTGTGCAAAGGGGGGCGCACTCTGCGCCCACGCCTGGCCCGCCGGGCACAGCCCTGCGAGCAGGCCGGTCAGCGCAACCATGCGCTGCCGGCAGGAATTGCCGTTCATGATCCTGTTTCCTCCGGGAGGTGAGCCTGTCGGCGCTGCGCGCCGCGGACCGCTCAGCCGCGTGGAGGGCGCAACAGCTCGGAAGGATCGATACCGGCCCGAAGATCGTAAAGCGCGATCGGCCAGACCCGGTTCACCAGCGCGAATCGCATGGGCGTGGCGGAGGGGCCGGCCAGCGCGATCCACTGCCCCATCGCATGGGCCAGGACATGGATCGGGCCGTCGGGATCGGCCTGCTGGGACGAGCCATGGACATGCTCGACCGATGCGACATGCACGGGATCGTCGTCATGGACGACCGCACTGTGCCAACCGGACAGCGCGACGAGGCCGAGCATGGCGACAAGCGCCAGCACAGCACCGAGCAATGTGGATCGGGTCTGACACAGGGACATCGGCCTTACGCTACGCGGCCCATGCCCCTGCGGCAAGACGGTCACTTGCTCGCCCATGCCGGTTGGCGGCGATCGATCGCGTCCGAATCATCGGCGGGCCACAGGCGGAGCGCCGCCACGAGGCCGATCGCGGCGAGGGCCGCCATGCCGGCAAAGGCGGCGGCCATGCCGATGCGCGCCCCAAGCTGCCCGACGAGCGGATAGCAGATCAGCCAGCAGACATGGCTCAGGGCGAACTGCGCCGCGAACAGCGCCGGTCGATCCTCGGCCTGTGCCGAGCGCCGCAACAGCCTGCCGGAGGGGGTGACGTTCGACGAATAGGCGATTCCCATCACCAGCCACCCGAAGAGAAGGACATGCCAATAGGCCGGCCCCGGCGCCATCACCGACGAGGCTACCGCAAGTGCGGCAAGCGCCAGCGTCAGCACCAGTGCGCCGACGATCATCACGGTGCGATCCGCCACGCGATCGAGGACGCGGGGAAGCGTCAGCGCCGCGAGGATCGAACCGCCTCCGAATGCGCCGAGCGTCAGGGCGACATCGCGCTGGGTCAGTCCCATGCCGCGCACGATGACGACCGTGTTGACGATGACCATCGCGCTCGCGGCCGCCGCGCTCAGCGTCAGCGCAAGCAGCCCGCGAAGCCGGGGCGTCTTGAGGTAGATCCTCGTGCCGCGCGTCGTCTTGCCATAGATGCCCGCCTGCCCCTCCGCGCTCGGTGTCGGACGCGGCAAAATCGTCGAGACGACGAGCAGCGCGGAGGCGACGAAGCCGATCGCGGTTCCCGAGAAGAGCCAATGATAGCTCATCAGGGTCAGCAACCCGGCCGCGAGGATCGGGCTGGTCAAACTCTCCATGTCATAGGCGAGGCGCGAGAGGGACAGCGCGCGCGTATAGTCGCGCTCATCGGGCAGCACGTCGGGAATCGTCGCCTGGAAGGTCGGCGTGAACGCCGCCGAGGCCGACTGGAGGACGAAGATCAGGACATAGACCTGCCAGATCTGGTTCACGAAGGGCAGGCAGACGGCGACGGCGGCGCGGATCCCGTCCATGCCGACCAGCAGCGCGCGGCGCGGCACCCGGTTCGCGAACGCACCGGCGATCGGCGCGACGCCGATATAGGCGATCATCTTGATGGCCAGCGCGGTTCCCAGCACCGCCCCGGCATCGCCCCCCGCCATGTCATAGGCGAGCAGCCCCAGGGCGACCGTCGCCAGCCCCGTCCCGATCAACGCGATGACCTGGGCAAGGAACAGGTGACGATAGGTGCGGTTGGCGAGAACCGAGAACATATCGCCTCTTATCCCCCCGGGGGGTTCTCGTCCATCCCCCCCAGGGGGATACTCGACAGCGACGGGTCGGTCGCCTACATCCTGGGCATGTCCCACGGTCCCCATGCCAACCACCCCGCGATCGTCAAACGGCTCAACCGGGCGGCTGGCCATCTGCGCAGCATCGTCGACATGATCGGCGAGGAACGCCCCTGCGTGGACATCGCGCAACAGCTTCAGGCGGTCGAGAATGCAATCGCCAGCGCCAAGCGTGCGCTGATCAACGACCATATCGACCATTGCCTCGTACACGCCGAGGAAGGCGAAGGGACAAGGCGTGCCGTCGAGCAGTTCCGCGCGATTTCCAAATATTGGTGAGTGCCGGCCTTCACCCCGGCAGGCTCAACTGACCCAGCAGCCAGTCGTCCAGCATCCGGGCACGCAGCGCATGGTCGAGACCCCGTTCACGACGCATGTCCCCGACGACCGGATGGTTCGGAACATGGGGAGGTACGGGGGCAAAAGGTCGGGGATCGTGTTTCATATCACCTCGCTCGACGGTCAGGTACGCAGTCGCAGTGCGGAACCGAATCGCGTGGCCGCACCGGCCAGTTGGGCGGCCATGTCGTCATCGACGAGCGAGGCCGCGATGCGGATCAGGCGCGGGCTTTCCGTCCGTGCCGCCGCGAACAGGGTGAGGATCCTCGCCTCGTCGTCGCTCACCTTGCAGTAGCAAAGGGGCGCGAACCGCATCGTGCCATAGCCATGCCGGTCGACAAGGGTCATGGCGCAGAGGAAGGCGAACAGCGCGTCATCGACCTGACGCGCGGCAAAGCCGCCGCGCAGCGACGCATGCGCGCAGCGACCGGAACGGGCCGCGGAAACCCAGGTCCTGACCGCGGACAGGGTGAAGACGTCGTCCTGCAGCAGTTCGACCACCGGACGATCGAAATAGTCGTAAGGGCCGGGCATCATCGGTCAGCTCGCGACAGGCTGGACGAACGAAGGACGGCTCCACGCGGCCATCCCGTCTTGTGCCCGCGATGGAATGACATCGCCGCATAGCCGACGAACGCTGAGCACGGCCGACGCCAGAGCGCCGGGCAGTCCGGGAGGAATGTCGGCCATGGCGGTCCCGGGAACGATCGCCACCGGATTTTCGAGGAGGCGCAGGATCGTGCGTTCGTCATCGCTCAGGCGGCGTGCGTCGCGCGTTTCGGCCACCAGATGCCGCTTCAGCACCGCCTCGGTCAACTGGAAGACGCTGCTCAGCGCGACGGTGCCCGTCGGCCGCAGGCACAGGCTCTGGCCAAAGGCGACGAGGCGCGACAGCCTTGCGCCGCCGACGCCCTTGCCGCGCATCGCGCAATAGTGCCGGAGCAATCGGATCACGGCCGATCGACCATGGCCGGCAGGTGCGATCACGCGTTCGATGCGCGCCATTGCCGTTCTCCTAATAAAGATTTTTCTTCGCATCGTGGTTGAGGGCCATGTCGATCAGCTTGGCGGGCAGCCGCAGCCGGAACTGGTCGCGCGCGATCTGCCCCAGCGTCGGAAAGACGCCCTTGGCCAGCCGCTTTTCGGGATTCCACAGATCGGAGCGACGCAACGCCTTCGAGCAGTGGAAATACACCTCGCGCGTTTCGATCACGATCACGCTGCGCGGCAGCTTGCCGTCGTGGCGGAAGCGCTCCATCAGGTCGGCCTGCGCGGTGATCGAGGCGATGCCGTTGACGCGCAGCATGTCCTCCACCCCCGGCAGGAAGAACAGCAGGCCCACCGCAGGATGGTGGACAATGTTCGTCAGCGTATCCAGGCGGTTGTTGCCCGGCCGGTCTGGAAGGGCAAGATGATGGTCGTCGAGGATATGGACGAACCCCGGCTCGCCCCCGCGCGGCGAGACATCGGCCAATCCGTCGGGCCGGGACGATCCGATGCACAGAAAGGGAGAAAGCGCGATATAGCGCCGACTATGCGGGTCGAGGTGAGGGAAGCATTTGTCGCGCACGGCCTTGGCCGGTTCGGCATAGATGGTGCGCAGATCGGCTTCATCCGTCATGGGGCCGGTCATGGGGTCGGTCATGCGGTGAAGCTCGTCATGATGGGGGACCGGCGCATGGTGCCGATCATGGCCGTCGCGAACGTGATCGCGATCAGCGCGAAGGGCGCGCGGGGGTCGATGGCATAGACGGCGGTGCCGAGGAGCGGGCCGATCACCACCGCCATGCCCTGCGCGGCGGAGACGGTGCCGGCCGCCGCGCCCTGTTCTTCGGCCGGGACGACACTCGTCGCCAGCGCGGTGACCGATGGGAAGACCCAGCCCATGCCGAAGGCGGCGATCGCATATCCCAGGCAAAGCTGCACGGCGGATGCCGCCAGTCCCGCTCCCGCGAAACCGGCCGCCCCCACCAGCATGCCGATCCCCATCAGGCGCGACGTCGGCCAGTCGAGCCGTCGCATCACGAGCTGCGCCACGATCAATGCGATCCCGACACAGGCCAGCGCCATACCGGCGATGCGGGCGCCGTCCGTGGGCGACAGCATGAGGCGATCGATCGCATAGAAGCCCACGATGACCTGCGCGATCGTGACGCCGCACATGGACAGGAACGCGGTGACCATGGCGTGACGGAGTCGGGGATCGAGCAGGCCCAGCGTCGATTGCCCGGACGGGGCATGACGTTCATGGGCCGGCAATACGCGCCACAAGATGAGCCATCCGATCATCGGCAGGACAGCGACCAGAAGCAAGGGCGGCACCAGCCCGCCCTCGACGAGCAACCCGACCGACGCCGGCCCGATCACGATGCCGAGCGCCCCTGCCGCCCCCAGCGTCGCCATGGCTTTCGGGCGTTGCGCGATGGGAACATGATCCGCCACCAGCGCCGCGCTGGTGGCGGGCACGGCGGCATAGAAGACCCCTGCCAGCCCACGCGTCACCAACAGCCCGGCAAAGACGATGACGGGGGACAGCGCCTTCACCACGGCGACATGCACGAACACGCCCAGCGCCAGATAGGAGACGGCGAACCCCGCGACACCGATCAGAATGACCGGCCGCCGCCCATGGCGGTCGCTCAGCCGCCCCCATATCCGCGCCGTCAGCATCCAGGCGACGCCGGCCAGGGTCACGACGATACCCATCTGCCACGGGACCATGCCGGTGATCCGCGCGATCGGCCCGGCCAGGCTCGCAAAGGTCATCATCGCCATCGAGCATGTGAAGGTCTCGAACATCAGAGGCGTCAGGCTGAAGGCGGATGGCCTTGAAAGTCCGTACATAGCAAGCGCCCCATCATTGAGAACGACTCTCAATATCATTTAAACCAGCCGCTGCCAACTGCCTGATGCTCATCATGCGACCTGGGCGAAGGATTAGGGGACCGGACCCCGGACAGCCGGGGCAAAGCCGTCCGCCCCGGCTTGCGCGACCTGCGCATGTCACCGGACCCTAGCCACCCTCTTTGACTTCCTCGTCCAATGCGGAGTAATGATACACTGTATCATGATTCGTAGGTCTCCGAATGGACAATGTTTTTTCGATCGTCGACACCGGCCCGTCGCGCCTGCCGGTCACCGTGCTCTCGGGCTTTCTGGGGGCGGGGAAGACCACGCTGCTCAATCACATTCTCGCCAATCGTGAAGGGCGGCGCGTGGCGGTCATCGTCAACGACATGTCCGAGGTGAATATCGACGCCGATCTGGTGCGGGGTGGCGATGCCGCGCTGTCCCGCAGCGAGGAGACTCTGGTCGAGATGACCAATGGCTGCATCTGCTGCACGCTGCGCGACGACCTGTTGCAGGAGGTGCGCACGCTCGCGCAGGCCGGGCGGTTCGATTATCTGGTGATCGAAAGCACCGGCATTTCGGAACCGCTGCCGGTCGCCTCCACCTTCTCCTTTCGCGACGAGGCGGGCGTGTCACTGGGCGATGTCGCGCGGCTCGATACGATGGTGACGGTGGTCGACGCCATCAACCTGCTCAAGGATTATTCGAGCCAGGATTTCCTGGCCGATCGCGGCGAGTCGATGGGCGAGGATGACACGCGCAGCCTGGTCGGCCTGCTGGTCGAGCAGATCGAGTTCGCCGATGTGGTGGTGGTCAACAAGGCGTCCTCGGTGTCCCCCGAGCAGCTTGCAGTCGTGAAGAAGCTGGTCGCCAGCCTCAATGCCGATGCGCGCATCATCGCCTGCGACCACGCGAAGGTGCCGCTCGACGCCATTCTCGATACCGGCCTGTTCGACGAGGAGAAGGCGGCGCGGCACCCGCTCTGGGCGAAGGAATTGTACGGCTATGCCAGCCATGTTCCCGAAACCGAGGAATATGGGATCGAGAGCTTCGTCTACCGCGCGCGGGCACCGTTCGATCCGGCGAAGTTCCACGCCTTCCTGACCGATGGCGGGCTGGACCATGTCGTGCGCGCCAAGGGGCATTTCTGGCTGGCGACCCGGCCCGACTGGGTCGGCGAGCTGGCGGTGGCGGGCGCGCAGACGATGAGCGCGCGGCTGGGCCGCTGGTGGGCGAGCATCCCGAAGAACCAATGGCCCGACGATGACCGTTTCGAACGCTTCGTTTCAGGCCATTGGGACGCGATCTGGGGCGACCGGCGGCAGGAGCTGGTGTTCATCGGCATCGATATGGACGAGGCGCATATCCGCGCCCGGCTCGATGCCTGCCTCTTGCCGGTCGCGGCCTTTACGCCGGATCTGTGGCGGGGCCTGCGCGATCCCTTCCCGGCATGGGGCGAACGGATGCTGGAAATGGCCGAATGACCATGGCGATGCCGGCCCCGGGTGCCGCCGTCCCGCGCGTCCACCCCGGCACCCCTGCGATCCTGGGATCGGGCGACATGCGCGCGATCCCGCCTTCCTCGCTGATGGAGTTTCCCATGCGTAAAATGCGTATTGGCTTGATGTCCTTTACCCTGGCGCTGACGCTGGCGGCCCCGATTCAGGCCGCCGAACCGGAGGCGAGCCCGCTCCTCGGCGCCGGCGCGACGCGGCACGGCACCGTCAGCGTGCGGGACACCCCCTCGGGCGTGCTGCTGCGGATCGAGGCGACCGGCCTGCCGCCCGGCTGGCATGGCATTCATTTCCACGAGAAGGGCGACTGTTCCGACGCCGCGTTCACATCGGCGGGCGGCCATGTCCATGCGACCAAACCGATCGTGCACGGCTTCCTCGTCCCGGGCGCGAATGACGCGGGCGACCTGCCGAACCTGTTCGTTCAGGCGGATGGCAGCGCCACCGTCGAGCTTCATTCGACGCTGGTTTCCCTGACCGGCACAGGGGGGCGTCCCGCCCTGAAGGATGCCGATGGCGCCGCCCTCGTCATTCATGCCAATCCAGACGATTACCAAACCCAGCCCATCGGCGGCGCCGGTGCGCGCATCGCCTGCGCCGTCCTTCGATGAAGGGGTCATTCGTGAAGGAATCCCGGACCATGGGCGCTCGACACCGTGTCGACCAGTTCTTCGGCGCGGTCAGCCGGCAGGGATGGATCGCCCATGGCTGACGACCAGCGGCGCCTGTTCTCCGGCCCGGAGGCGCTGATCCCGGTTTCGGTGCTGACCGGCTTTCTCGGCAGCGGCAAGACCACCTTGCTCAACCAGCTCGTGCGTGCGCCGCAGATGAGCCGGGCGCTCGTCATCATCAACGAATTCGGCGCGGTCAGCCTGGACCATGATCTCATCGCACGATCGCATGACGATCTGGTGGTGGAGATGATCGGCGGGTGCCTGTGCTGCACGATCCGGGGCGACCTGGCGCGCACGTTGCGCGACGCACCCTGGCGGTTCGCGCGCGACGGCCTGTGCTGGTTCGACCGGGTGGTGATCGAGACGACGGGCCTCGCCGACCCCGCGCCGATCCTCCACACGTTGATGACCGACGATCGCCTGCGCACCCTCTACCGGCTCGACGGCGTGATCGCGACGGTCGATGCCGTCAACGGGATGGCCACGCTCGACGCGCAGGAAGAGGCGATCAAGCAGGCCGCCGTCGCCGACCGCATCCTCGTGACCAAGACCGACCTCGCGTCGCCGGAGGATCGGCAGGCGCTGACCGAACGGCTGCGAACGCTGAACCCCTCCGCACCGCTGATCGTCGCGGTCAACGGCGCGGTATCACCCGACAGGCTGTTCGATGCCGGTCTCTACAATCCCGAGACGAAGAGCAACGATGTCCGGCGCTGGCTGAACGCCGAAGCCTATGAAGCCCCCCATCATCATGGTCACGACCATCATGAACAGCATGGGCATCATGAACAGGACGGGCATCATGGCCATCATCACGGTCATGACCATGGCGGCCATCATCACCATCACGACGTGAACCGGCACGACGACCGCATCCGCGCAACCTGCCTGACCTTCGACGAGCCGTTGAAGGCGCACGCCTTCGAGCGCTGGCTCGACGTCCTCACCATGTTCAAGGGCCCCGACATCCTCCGCATCAAGGGCATCGTCCATCTGGAGGACGAGCCGAAGCCGGTGGTGATCCACGGCGTGCAGCACATCTTCCACCCGCCGGTGCTGCTGGATGAGTGGCCATCCGACGACCGCCGCACGCGGCTGGTCTTCATCACCCGCGATATCGACGCGGAGGAACTGCGCGGGACGCTCGCCCTGATGACGATCGGGCTCGACACATTCGGGCTGCAAGGCCTGGTCAGCGACGTGCCCCCCTCCGGCCTGCTCGACGCGGTGGAACCGGCATAAGGCCCTTCGACCGCGGCTAGCGGGTCATCGCGTCCAGATTGGCCGATCCGCCGCCCTGCGCCAAAAGCTCGGGATGCGGCGTCACGCCGCCCCTGTGGGTGGCGATGACGACCTCGCCCTCGCCTTTTGCGAAGGGGCGTCGCCGGACCTGATACGCGCCGCCCTCCACCGCGCGGGTGAGGATCGCGCTGTGCGGATAGGCGTCGCGCATCCGGTCGCGCACGATCACCGCGCCCGACACGCCGATCCGGGCCAGGATCGCCGCCGCCTCGCCCGGCGTGCGGGCGATCAGGTGATAGCCGCGCCCCATGAAGTCGCTGCCCGACAGCCATTGCGACGCCCGCGCCGTCCACAGCGCGCGGCGGCCGCGATCCTGCCAGGCCGCTTCGGCGATGATCGCCCCCTCGCCGCCCGCGCGACCATCGACCATCCAGATGCCCGGCACGGCGCGCATGACGGCGACGACGGCGGGTGCGTCCATGTCGCGCTTGGGCTCGGCCCGGACCAGCGCGGCCACCGGCAGCACCAGCGCCGCCACCCCGGCAAGGACCGCGATCCCCCGCGCAGCCCGCGTCCCGGATCGCCAGATCAGGACGATCGCCAGCGCGACCAGCATCACCGTCCAGGGGATCAGCGGAAGGATATAGCGCGGGTCGAGCGCGGCGGGCACGATCGACTGGAGGGTCAGCGTCGCCACGATGACCGCGATCGCCAGCCGGACCACCGGCCGCGCCCGCTCGTCACGCCAGCCCGCCACCGCGCCGATCGCCATCAGCGGCAACGCGATCCATCCCAGGTCGCCGATCAGCGCCCCGACATTGGTCGACAGGGCCAGCCAGGCATAATCGAGCCCCGGCGCATAGTTGAATCCCCCCGCCGAGATGCGGAACGAGACATAATACCAGGGCGCGACCACGAGCAGCACCGCCACCCCGACCACCCATAGCCGAAGATCGCGCAACAGGGCCCATCGCCGCGCGAGCAGGATCTCGATCGCCGGGACCAGCGCGATCAGCGCGCCATTGCCCTTCACCAGCGGCGCGAACGCGGCCAGCATACCGAACAGCGCGAACCGCCACCAGCCAGGTTCTTCCACCGCCCGCAACCAGGCGATCGCGCCCAGCCCCACGACCAGCGCCACCGGCTGGTCGAGCAGGAAGGACTGCGCACTGCCGACCACCAGCGGCAAGGTCTGCATGGCGACCGCCGCGGCCAGCCCCATGCGCGGCGCGCCCGCCCGGTTCAGCGCCCACAACACCAGCACCGCGGGCAATCCCGCGACGAAGGCACTCCACAGCGCCGCCGCGAACGGCGATGGCCAGAGCAATGCGAAGCCGGGCGCCAGCACCGCATACCAGCCCGGCGGCCAATGCCCGATCGAGAGCTTGGGATAATGGGCATAGAAATCGCGCGCGAACGGCATGGGATCGGGCAGCCCGGCGCAAAGCCAGTCGGCGATGAACAGCGTGTTGACGTAATGCGCCGATTCGTCCGGTCCCAGGAAACTGCGGGTGATCCCCCCGGTCGCCCAGGCCAGCGCCAGCGACACCAGCCCCAGCATTACCGCCGCCCAGACCATATGGCCGCGTCGAACCATGCGCATCCTATCCCCCCGTCACCGGACATGCGATAAAGCGGTCGTAGGCGGGGATATAGGGGAATCGTCCTTGTGACGAGACGTCCGGTCCCCTCGTCATCGTCGCGGCCACAAGGCGCGCCAGGCGATACAGGGGCTCGTGCCGGACTTCATCCCGGCGAAGCGGTGCCGGGCGCAGATGCGAAAAGATCGCCGGCACGTTAAAGGAGCCGAACGCGCGTCGCGTCCGGCTCCCATTCGGTTACCCGTGGCAGGTGCAGCCCGCGTGGTCGCAACCGGTGCCGCCCGCATGATGCTGCGCGCAGGAATCGCTGCAGAAGCTGCGGCCTTCGGCCTCGATCGCGCTGCCGACGGGAACGATGCAGACGCAATCGGCGCAGGCGCACTTCACTTGTTCGACGGTAACGGCCATTTTACTTACTCCTCATGGACATGATCGGGTTCGAGCACATGTTCGATCATGTTGGTCAGCATGGTCCGTATGTGGCAGTCGGGCAGCTCGTAGAGGACGTTTCGCCCCTGTCGACTCTGCTTGAGCAGTCGTCCCGCCCGCAACAGGCGCAGGTGCTGCGAGACGAGGCTCTGGCTCACGCCCACCTCCTCCGTCAGTTCCCCCACGGTCCGCGGCCCTTCGAGACATCCCACCACCAGCCTTAGCCGATTGGGTTCGCCCAGAAGGCGGAACAGGTCTGCGAGTTGCGCTCCCTCATCCGGTGTCATACAAACATCAACATATGAACGCATCCTAATATGTATATATTGATGATGGTGTCAATGGACTTTTGATGCAAGCTGTTTGCGCAAAGGCCTTCACCAGGACGGTCGTGAAGAACGCCGCGAGGTGGCCCGCCGCGTCCTCTGCGACGGGGTCATCCTGTCAGACCTGATGGTTCCGGCGGTGTCGAGTTGTGGATTCGCGGTCCAGCCCGATGCACGGCCCTGCGCGTGCGAACGGCCGAGTCACGCCATAAGCAAGGGATCAGGGACCATGCGACATACCGCAACGGACCGATTATCCCGGCAGATGTTGGAAATCTGGATGCCCCGTGAGGATTCGAACCTCAATTAACGGAGTCAGAGTCCGTGGTCTTACCTTTAGACGACGGGGCATCAGGCAGGGGCGTGCCTCTAGGCGGGTCGCCCGGTCTTGTCAACAGACTTTGGGGGGGGCATTGCGGCGCAACGTCTTGTAGCCCGCGTGACGACTCGCTACCTTTGAGATCAAGCACCGGCGGACGCTCATGTCCGTGACGGATAGAACAGAATAAAGCGAGATACGGCGATGGGGGAACCACCCACCCGACGGCCGTACCGGCAGGCCAAGTCCCCTGCCCGTCCGGCGCCCCCCCGGCCCCCGCGTGGCCGGTGGTCCGATGCGCAGGCCTATGCCGCGCTCGACCTGGGCACCAACAATTGCCGCTTGCTGATCGCGCGGCCCCATGGCGGCGGCTTTGCGGTCATCGACGCCTTTTCGCGCATCGTCCGGCTGGGCGAAGGACTCGCGACGACCGGCCGCCTGTCCGACGCGGCGATCGACCGCACCATCGCGGCGCTTCGGGTCTGCGCCGACAAGCTGAGGCGCCGCAACGTCACCCTGTCCCGCGCGGTCGCGACCGAGGCGTGCAGGCGGGCGGCCAACGGCCCCGCCTTCATCGCACGCGCCCTTGCCGAAACCGGCATCCACCTGGACATCATCTCGGCCGAGGAAGAGGCGCGGCTTGCCGTGCTCGGCTGCCACGCGCTGATCGAGCCGGGGGAGGACCCGGCGCTGGTCTTCGACATTGGCGGCGGGTCGACCGAACTCGTGCTGGTCGACACGCGCGGCCCCAGCCCCCGCATCCTCGACTGGCATTCCGCGCCCTGGGGCGTCGTCTCGCTGACCGAAAGCGCGGGCGGCGGCGAGGGTGAGGCGGGGCGGCTGGCCGCCTATGCCCGGATGCGCGAGATCGTGGCCGACAGCGTCGCCCCCTTCGCCGCCCGTCTTCCCCGGAACCTGAAGCGTCCCCGGCTGCTCGGCACCAGCGGGACGGTGACGACCCTGGGCAGCGTCCATCTGGGCCTCAGCCAATATGACCGCGCGGCGGTCGACGGGCTGATCGTGCCGACCGCGGCGATGCGATCGATCAGCACCGAGCTGTCGCGCAAGAGCCTGGCCGCGCGCGGCAAGGTGGCGTGCATCGGGCCGGAGCGCGCCGATCTGGTGGTCGCGGGCTGCGCGATCCTGGAGACGATATTGGACCTTTGGCCCGCCGAGCGGCTAGGGATCGCAGACCGTGGGATTCGCGAGGGGATCCTGCGCCGTTTGATGGGAATCGCCAGACCGTGAGCAGAGGAAATTCGGGGCTGCACCAGCGCGTGCGCACCGCCCGGAACCGCACCGCGCAATCGACCCGCTGGCTGGAGCGCCAGTTGAACGATCCCTATGTCCGCCGCGCCAAGGCGGAAGGGTATCGCAGCCGCGCGGCCTATAAGCTGATCGAGCTGGACGAGCGGTTCGGTTTCCTGCGCGGCAAGAAGCGGATCATCGATCTCGGCATCGCACCGGGCGGCTGGAGCCAGGTCGTGCGGCGCAAGCTGCCGAATGCGAGCGTGGTCGGCATCGACCTGTTGCCGGTCGACCCGATCGACGGCGTCACCATCTTTGAGATGGACTTCATGGACGATGCCGCGCCGGACAGGCTGATGGAGGCGCTGGGCGGCGCGCCCGACCTCGTCATGTCGGACATGGCGGCCAACACCGTCGGCCATCCGCAGACCGACGCGCTGCGCACCATGGGCCTGGTCGAGACGGCCTTCGCCTTTGCCTGCGACGTGCTGTCGCCGGGCGGAGTGTTCGTGTCGAAGGTGTTCGCGGGCGGCGCCGATTCGCAGCTCGTCGCCGAAATGAAGCGCCACTTCGCCACCGTGAAACACGCCAAGCCGCCGTCCAGCCGCAAGGGGTCGGTGGAATGGTTCGTGGTGGCGCAGGGGTTCAAGGGGCGGAAGGCCGCGCCGGTCGCGGACGATTCGGAAGACTGAGCGCGCTACAGGCGATCAGTGGGTTCGCGCGGAGGCGCAGAGGACGCAGAGGGGACCCGCTTGGGTCGGAAGACAGCCTGTCTCCCCCGAGACTTGTTTCGCGAGGCGCCAGCCCGGAGGACGGCATCCTCTGCGTCCTCCGCGCCTCTGCGCGAACCAGAAACCCTTTACGCTCCCTCCGTTGCAGCACGTGGCGGAGGATGGGATGTCCTCACACCAACCCGTTCACCGCTTCCATGAAGCGCATCAGGCTGATCGGCTTGGAGACATAGGCGTCCGCCCCCGCGGCACGGATGCGATCCTCGTCGTCGCGCCCCGCATAGGCGGTCACCGCCATGACCGGGATGCGGCACAGCTCCTCGTCGGCCTTCAGCTCCAGGATCAGTTCATAGCCGGTGACGTGCGGCATCTGGATGTCCATGATGATCAGGTCGGGTTCGACCTCGCGCGCGCGCGCCACCGCCTCGCGCCCGTCGCGCACCGGCTCCGCCGTGAAGCCGTGTGCGCGCAGCAGGTCGCAGAAGAGTTTCAGATTGAGTTCGTTGTCCTCGACAACGAGCACCTTTCTTGTCACGCCCGCTCCACCATTACCAAGGTTGACGATAGGCAATGCCCGGACCGGATACAATCAGACCCGAACGGAACCCAGAACGGATCGCACCCGCCATGGCACTGGCGCTTCAGGCGTTGGTCTGGACGCTGCAAAGCCCGCAGCGGGCCGAACGGCTGCTCGCGCTGACCGGCCTGTCGGTCGAGGAACTGCGCGGCGGCGCGGGCGAACCCGGGATGCTGGCGGCAATCCTGTCCTTCCTGGAGGGGCATGAGGCCGATCTGGTCACCTGTGCCGAGAATCTGGGCGAGCGCCCCGAATCGCTGGTCGCCGCTCGCCGGATGCTGGAGGGCGCATGAAGCCGCTGCTGATCTGCGATTGCGACGAAGTGCTGGTCCATATGGTGCGCCATTTCCGCAGCTGGCTGGACGAGGCGCATGACATCGACTTCGCGCTCGACCGCCATGATTTCTTCGGCGCGATGACGCGACGAAATGGTGGCCCGGCCCCGAGCCAGGGCGAAGCCTGGGATCTGCTCCACGGCTTCTTCCCCGGCCAGATGGACCGCCAGACCCTGGTGCCGCATGCGGCCGAGGCGCTGGCCGAACTGGCGAAGACCGCCGATATCGTCATCCTGACCAATCTGGTCGAGGAATGCCGCCAGCCGCGTATCGAGCAGCTCGCCCGCTTCGGCATCGTCCACCGGGTCCAGTGCAACAATGGCGGCAAGGGCGAGCCGGTGGCCAGGCTGGTCGCCGAGCATGGCGACCCCGTCACCGTCTTCGTCGACGACCTGCCCCAGCATCATGAGTCGGTGGCACAGCATGCGCCGGGGGTGCACCGGCTGCACATGGTGTCGGAGCCGGAAATGGCCCCGCACGTCGCCCCGGCGCCGCACGCCCATGCCCGGATCGACGACTGGCGGCAGGCGGAACGCTGGATCGCCGCGCGATTCGCCGAGGGACGCCCGGCGGACGCCTGAGCCCCCTCTTGACCCGGCGGGCGGCCTCGCGCCATGTCTCTCGACCATGACCACCCATATCGATCGCGCGCTCGAGCAGCTCGGCCTCACCCTGCCGGAGGCTGCCGCCCCCGTCGCCGCCTATGTCCCCGTCGTCGAGGCGGGCGGGCTGCTCCATATTTCGGGGCAGCTCCCCTTTATCGACGGCCAGCTCGTCACCGGGCGGCTGGGCGAAGGCGTCTCGCTGGAGGACGGACAGAAGGCCGCGCAGGCCTGTGGCCTGATGCTGGTCGCCCAGATCAAGAAATATCTGAACGGCGACCTTTCACAGGTGAAGCGCATCGTGAAGCTGGGCGTGTTCGTCAACTCCGCCGCCGACTTCACCGACCAGCCCAAGGTCGCCAACGGCGCCTCCGAGCTGATGGTGTCGCTGTTCGGCGATGCGGGCCGCCATGCCCGTTCGGCGGTCGGCGTGCCGGTGCTGCCGCTGGGCGCGGCGGTCGAGGTCGACGCGATAATCGCCCTGGCCTGACCTTTCTTTCCTCCTCCTGTCTTTGGGGAGGTGGCAGGCCAAGCGCCTGACGGAGGGGTGGCCCGATTGGCGAGGTCCGTCGAAACCCGCCACCGGCACCCCTCCACCATGCTTCGCATCGTCCCCCTCCCCTTGCAGGGCGGGAATGCAATGGAGCCCTTGTTCCGCTCTGCTTCAAACCGCATATCGGTCGGCGATGACAACCGCCGTCGCGCGTATCCTGTCCGGCGTCGCCGCGCTGTCCCCCGAAGCGTGGGATGCGTGCGCGGGCACCGCCAATCCCTTTGTCGGCCATGCTTTCCTGACCGCGCTGGAGGAATCCCACAGCGTCGGCGGCCGATCGGGCTGGACCCCCGCCCCGATCGTCATCGACGGCCCGGACGGCCAGCCCGCGGCGATCGCCCCCGCCTATCTCAAGGCGCATAGCCAGGGCGAATATGTCTTCGACCATGGCTGGGCCGATGCCTGGGAACGGGCGGGCGGGCGTTATTATCCCAAGCTCCAGATCGCCTCCCCCTTCTCGCCGGTGCCGGGGCCGCGCCTGTTGCTGCGCGACCCGGCCCTTGCCCCCGCGCTGATCGGCGCGATCGAGGCGGTGACCGACCAGAATGAATTGTCCTCCGCGCACGTCACCTTCGTCGCGCCCGACCAGCTCACGCATTTCGAGGCGGCGGGCTGGCTGATCCGCGAGGGGGTGCAGTTCCACTGGCGCAATGACGGCTATCGCAGCTTCGACGATTTCCTGGCCGCGCTTGCCAGCCGCAAGCGCAAGGCGATCCGCAAGGAACGCGCCGCCGCCGTGGAGGGGCTGACCATCCGCCACCTGAGCGGCGCCGACATCCGGCCAGCGCATTGGGACGCCTTCTGGATCTTCTACCAGGACACCGGCAGCCGCAAATGGGGCCAACCCTATCTGACCCGCGCGGCGTTCGACCGGATCGGCGAGCGACTGGGCGACAAGGTCCTCCTGATCCTCGCCGAGCGCGACGGCGTGCCGATCGCGGGCGCGCTCAACCTGATCGGTGCGGACACGCTCTATGGCCGCTATTGGGGGGCGATCGAGGAGGTGCCGTTCCTCCATTTCGAACTCTGTTACTATCAGGCGATCGATGCCGCCATCGCGCGCGGCCTCTCCACCGTGGAGGCCGGGGCGCAGGGCGAGCACAAGCTGGCGCGCGGCTATGCGCCCGTGCCGACCTTCTCGGCGCATTACATCCCCCACCCCGCCTTTCGCCGCGCCGTGGCGGAATTCCTGACCCGCGAGCGGGCGGCGATCGCGGCGGAGAGCGACCATCTGGGTGAGCTGACCCCGTTCCGCCGGGGTTAGGGGCCCTGTCGGAAACCCGCGAACGAGCGGGTTTCAGACAAGGATGGGTTCTTAATTCCCGTCCTTGTCGGGCGGGGTGCTGCGCCGCGCGGGGGGCGGCCGCAGATCGTCGCTGGGCAGCGGGCGGCTCAGCAGTTCATAGGCGGCCGGGTCGATGATCGGGCGGCGATCGTCGATCCGGTAGAGCACATCGCGACCCGATCGCCAGATCGGCGTCATGCCCCGCGTCAACGCCTCGTCATAGCGCGGCGGATGGACCAGCCAGACATAGTCGAAGGCATCGCGCGGCAACAGCTTCAGCGCGGTGTCGATCGGCCGCCACCACTGGCCCCGGCAGCGTCGCGGGGTCACGATCTCCGAGGGATCATGCGCGAAACGCTTGGCAGGGGCGTAGCGGGCGGTCAGCAACTGGCCACCGGCCATCGACCATTGGTCATTGGCATAGGCGAGCTTGCGCTCCAGCGCGAGGCCGGCGACATGCTCCAGCCGGCTGGAGGGCCAGACATCGGCGCAATAGGGACGGCCGACAAAGGTCAGCAACCGCGCGCGCGGCGGCACATGATCCAGCGCGGCCAGCACCCGGTCATAATCATTGCTGTACATCACGAAGCTGACCGTCGTCACGCCGATGCGCACGACGAAGAAGAGCAGCCCGACCACCGCCAGCGTCGACGCGCCACGCAGCGACAACCCACGGCGAGGACGGAGCGCGATCAGCGCGATGGCCAGCACATAGGGCGCCAGCCGCATATCGGCATAGGCCGATCCGAACACGATGCGCGGCAACAGCAGATAGACGACCGCCAGGAACGCCGCCGTCAGCACCAGATTGCGCGAATATTCGACCCGCTCGTCGCGCACGCCCTTCAGCAGCACGAGGAACAGCACCGTGACCGAGGCGAGGTCGAACGCCATCCAGCGATCACGCAGCACCATCGTCACCCAGTTGATCTTCCACCGCCAGTTGAACCAGTCGGTGGTCTGGCCGGTGACATGATCGCCCGAGCGCCACAGCACCATCATCACCATCGGCAGCGCGAGCGGGATACAGCCGATCCCGGCCCGGAAGGCGGCTTCCGCCCAGCCCTTGACGCCCCGAGCCCCCTTGGCGCGGCGGATATCATGCTGGCGGATCAGCTCGGCCGAGAAGGCCAGCACGCCCAGCACGCCCCAGCCAAAGGTATGCGCGACCCACAGGATGCAGGACAGCGGCACGAAAAGCCCCGCGCGCAGCCTGACCGCGCCCAGCCGCCCCATGCGCAGCCACAACGCGAACAGGTTCAGCGCCAGCGCCATGGACAGCGCGAAGTTCACGAAGCCGAACTGGATGGGATAGCTATAGGCCAGCGGCAGCGCGAACAGTGCGGTGGCGGGGATCCGTCCCTGCACCTCGCGCGCGATCCAGAGCAGGCCGGTGACGGTCAGTACGGGAATCGCGATGACGATCAGCTTGACCGCCAGTTCCAGCCCGAAGATCGGGGCCAGCGGCTCGATCAGCAGGTCAATGCCGAGATTGCCGATCAACTGCCATTCGAAATGATACCAGTTCGCCAGCCAGGGCTGATGGGCATATTCAAGCTGGACGCGGTAGCGCCCCATATGGCCCGGCAGGTCGACCAGCGGCGGCACGGTCGGCCAGATCAGCGGCAGGGCGGCGAGCAGTGCCATGGCCGCCACGAACCATCGCGTCTGCCACCAGTTGAGATTTCCCCCATTCATGCCGTCCGGCCTAGCGGATCGAAGGGGGATTGGACAAGCATCCGCCTTGGTGCGGTGCGGCAAGTTGTTGGGGCGGCGGTGACAGGCTCACCCATGTTCGGAGGGGCCCGGCGGGGAAGATCGCCGCGAGCGGGCGGCCTTTGCCTAGCCTCAGGACCTTACCCATGAAAAAAGGCGGACAGGTTTCCCCATCCGCCCTTTCGACATTCCGTACCGAACCCAGATCAGATCCGGTCGCGGCGGCCCAGCAGGCGCAGGCGCAGCGCGTTGAGCTTGATGAAGCCCGCCGCGTCGCGCTGGTCATAGGCGCCCTGGTCGTCCTCGAAGGTGACGACCTTTTCCGAATACAGGCTGTAGGGCGACTTGCGGCCGGTGACGATCGCCTGGCCCTTGTACAGCTTCAGGCGGACGGTGCCGGTCACCTTCTCCTGGCTGTGGTTGACCGCGGCCTGCAGCATCTCGCGCTCGGGCGAGAACCAGAAGCCGTTATAGACCAGCTCGGCATAGCGCGGCGCCAGTTCGTCCTTCAGGTGCGCGGCACCCCGGTCGAGCGTGATCTGCTCGATGCCGCGGTGTGCGAGCGCATAGATGGTGCCGCCCGGCGTCTCGTACATGCCGCGGCTCTTCATGCCGACGAAGCGGTTCTCGACCAGGTCGAGGCGACCGATGCCGTGCTTGCGGCCCAGATCGTTCAACTTGGTCAGCAGCGTCGCGGGCGAGCACGCCTCGCCGTTCAGCGCGACGCCGTCGCCACGTTCGAAATCGATGGTGATCGTCTCGGGGACGTCGGGCGCGTCCTCCGGGTTAACGGTGCGCGAATAGACATAATCGGGGACCTCATCCCACGGATCCTCCAGCACCTTGCCCTCGGACGAGGTGTGCAGCAGGTTCGCGTCGGTCGAGAAGGGCGCTTCGCCGCGCTTGTCCTTCGACACCGGGATCTGATGCGCCTCGGCGAATTCGATCAGCTTGGTGCGGCTGGTCAGGTCCCATTCGCGCCACGGCGCGATGACCTTGATGTCGGGGTTCAGCGCATAATAGCCCAGCTCGAAACGGACCTGGTCGTTGCCCTTGCCGGTCGCGCCATGGCTGACCGCGTCGGCATTGACCATCTTGGCGATCTCGATCTGGCGCTTGGCGATCAGCGGCCGCGCGATCGAGGTGCCGAGCAGGTACAGCCCCTCATAGAGCGCATTGGCGCGCATCATCGGGAAGACATAATCCTTGACGAACTCCTCGCGCAGATCGTCGATGAAAATGTGCTCGGGCTTCACGCCCGCCATCTCCGCCTTCTTGCGCGCGGGCTCCAGCTCTTCGCCCTGGCCCAGATCGGCGGTGAAGGTCACGACCTCGCAGCCATAATGCTGCTGCAGCCACTTGAGGATGACGCTGGTGTCGAGGCCGCCCGAATAGGCGAGGACGACGCGCTTGATATCTTCGCTCACGGCAAAGTCCTTCGGAAGAGGGGATGGATTTGCCCCGGCCCCTATGCGCTCGACGCCCCTCACGCAACCTTCGGTTGGGGTCGTTCCCCCTCTTGTTCATTGCGGCGACAGCCAGAGGCCGTCAGGAGCGGCGATGATGTCCCGTTCAGGAGTTTGCGCCATGACCCGTTTCCTCGTCACCGGCCTGGTCGCCGCGACCCTCGCCATGCCCGCCATGGCGCAGGATACCCGTGCCTCGGCCGCCGCCAAATTCTCGCGCGAGTTCAAGGCGCGCGACACCAATCATGACGGCGTGCTGACCAAGGCCGAGGTCAAGGCCGCGATCATGCGCATGGGCAATGGCCAGAAGCAGATCGACGCGGTCCATGCCGGACGCCTGGCGGATCTGTGGTTCGCGAAGGCGGATGCCAACCAGGACGGCAAGGTAACCGAAAAGGAGGCGCAGGCACTGCTGTCGCGGACCTTCGACGAATATGAGGCAGCCAAGGCGGCCCAACGGTCGCAGCAACCGGCAGGCCCGGCGGCAGGGCCTAAGGGGCGGTAAACGCCCCCCACTCGCCTCCGTTCAGCCTGAACGAAATCAACAGCCTCGCCCCGCCTTGTCCGCGGGCGAGTCCGGTGCATTTACTTCACTCCGTGCGAACGGAAGATGGGACTTGCTCCTCCCGCTCTGGCGAAGCTCGATCGCCTGTGCGAGCCTGCTCAAACGGATCGCCTCCCCGCCTTCGCGGACGTGATGCAGTCCCGCCTCAGCAACAGACACAAAAAAGGCCCGGTGCGTTGCCGCACCGGGCTTAGGTCGTCCGCAGGAGGAACGTCGTGGGGTGCGGGGGTCTGTCGCCCCCGCTCCCGATCAGTTGTAGGCGCGCTCGCCGTGTTCGCCGAGGTCGAGGCCTTCCTGCTCGACTTCCTTCGAGACACGCAGGCCAGTGACCGCCTTGGCGATGTACATGGCGATGACGGTGCCGATGGTGGCCCAGACGATGGTCGTGGCGACCGCGCCGAGCTGGACCAGCAGCTTCGAGCTCATGACGTAATCTGCCGCACCCGGACCGCCGAGCGACGGGGCATAGACCACGGCGGTACCGATCGCGCCGATCATGCCGCCGATGCCGTGCACGCCGAAGGCGTCGAGCGCGTCGTCATAGCCGAGCTTGGGCTTCAGGACCGACACGGCGTAGAAGCAGACCACGCTGGCGATGGCGCCCAGCACGATCGCGCCGAACGGGCCCGAGTTGCCCGCCGCCGGCGTCACCGCGACCAGACCGGCGACGATGCCCGAGCAGAAGCCCAGCGCCGAACCCTTATGCCCCGCCAGACGCTCGGCGAGCATCCAGAACAGGCCACCCGAAGCGGTCGCGACGAAGGTGTTGATCATCGCCAGACCGGCCGAACCATTGGCCTCAAGCGCGGACCCGGCGTTGAACCCGAACCAGCCGACCCACAGCAGGCCGGTGCCGACACCCGTCAGCGTCAGCGAGTGCGGCGGCATCGGGGTCGTCGGATAGCCCATGCGCTTGCCCAGGATCAGCGCGGCGACCAGCGCCGAGACACCGGCGTTGATGTGCACCACCGTACCGCCCGCGAAATCGAGCGCGCCCGCCTTGAAGAACAGGCCCGACGATGCCCACACCATATGCGCGATCGGGAAGTAGACAATGGTCAGCCACACCGCGGTAAACGCCATGACCGCCGAGAACTTCATCCGCTCGACGACCGAGCCCAGCACCAGCGCGGCGGTGATCGCGGCGAAGGTCATCTGGAAACAGATGAAGACATATTCGGGGATTTCGACGCCCGCGGTGAAGGTCGCGGCCTGGCTGGCGGGCGTGACGCCCTTCAGGAACGCCTTGCCGAGCCCGGAGATGAAGTTGGACGCGCCCCCCGACACGTCCGGCCCGAAGGCCAGGCTATAGCCGTACATCACCCAGATCAGCATCGCGAGACAGGCAGCCGCGCCGATCTGGGTCATGGTCGACAGCATGTTCTTGGCGCGGGTCAGACCGCCATAGAACAGCGCCAGGCCCGGCAGGATCATCATCATGACCAGCACGGTCGAGGTGAGCATCCAGGCGGTGTCGCCCTTGTTCACGGTCGCCGCCGGCGCGGCGGTGGCCGGCGACTGGAGCGCGGCGACGTCCTGGGCCCAGGCGGGCAGAGCGGCGAAGAGCGTCAGGCCGAGGCCCGCCGCGCCGGTCGCCAATTTGGTGACATGCTTCATCGAAATCCCCCCCTCGCTCAGAGTGCCGATTCGTCGGTTTCGCCGGTGCGGATGCGCACGGCCTGGCCGACATCGAGCATGAAGATCTTGCCATCACCGATCGCGCCGGTGTTGGCGGCGGACTGGATCGCTTCGACGACGCGGTCGGCGATCTCGGACGCGCAGACGACCTCTACCTTGATCTTGGGCACCATGTTGGTGCTGTACTCGGCCCCCCGATAGATTTCGGTCTGGCCCTTCTGCCGCCCGAACCCCTTCACCTCGGTCACCGTCATGCCAGCCACGCCCAGAGTCGTGAGCGCCTCGCGCACCTCGTCGAGCTTGAACGGCTTGATGATAGCGATGATCAGCTTCACCTGCGCCCCCTTTAGCGTTTCCTGGGCCAAGCCTAGCAAGGGGTGTGCCAGTTTACGTTTTGTGACTTTTGTTGGGGAAATGGCGTGCCACCGGGGGCAATGGCACGCCAGCTTCGGTCAAAATTTAAGCAACCACCCCGAACTGCCCGAATTTTAGGCAGCCCCTCATGGCCGGAAAGCCGGTTACGCCGCCAGGGCGGTGCCGCCGACGGTCAATCCCTCGACCAGCAGCGTCGGCTGCCCCACGCCCGCGGGAACGCTCTGCCCGCCCTTGCCGCAGACGCCAATCCCTTCGTCCAGTGCGAAGTCGTTGCCGATGCCCGTCACCTTGGTCAGCACGCTCGGCCCGTCGCCGATCAGCGTCGCACCCTTGATCGGCGCACCTAGGCGGCCGTTTTCGATCCGGTACGCCTCGGTGCAGGAGAAGACGAACTTGCCCGACACGATATCGACCTGTCCGCCGCCGAACGACTTGGCGAAGATGCCGTTCTTCACCCGCGACAGCAGTTCGGCGGGATCGTCCTGCCCACCCTTCATGAAGGTGTTGGTCATGCGCGGCATCGGCGCATGGGCGAAGCTCTCGCGACGGCCATTGCCGGTCGGCGCAACCCCCATCAGGCGCGCGTTGAGCCGGTCCTGCATATAGCCCTTCAGGATGCCGTCCTCGATCAGAACGACCTCGCGCGTGGGCGTGCCCTCGTCATCGATCGACAGCGAGCCGCGCCGGTCGGCGAGGCTCCCGTCATCGACCACGGTGACGCCCGGCGCCGCGACCCGCTCGCCGATCCGTCCCGAAAAGGCCGAGGTGCCCTTGCGGTTGAAGTCGCCCTCCAGCCCATGCCCGATCGCCTCGTGCAACAACACGCCCGGCCAGCCCGGCCCGAGCAGCACCGTCATCTCGCCCGCCGGGGCGGCCACCGAATCGAGATTGACGAGCGCCTGGGTCAGCGCGACGTCGATGCCCCGCTCCCAGGTCTCGCGCGCGACCAGCCGGTCATAAAGATAGCGTCCGCCGATCCCGAAACCGCCCGTCTCGCGTCGTCCATTCTGTTCGACCACGACCGAGATGTTGAGCCGCACCAGCGGCCGGACATCGGTGGCGACGAAGCCGTCGGCGCGGACGAGCTCGACCACGCTCCAGCTTCCCGACAGGCCGACCGACACCTGTACGACGCGGGGATCGCGCGCACGGGCGGCGGCGTCGATCGTCTGGCACAGCGACACCTTCTCGGCGAAGGGGATCAGGTCCAGCGGATCGGTCGCGGTATAAAGGTGGCGATTGGTGCCCTGTGGCGGCGGCGCGGCGGCGCCCTTGGCGGGATCGATCAGCGCCATCGTCTCGGCGGCGCGCTTGATCGCGGCCTCGGACAGTTCATTGGCGTGGGCAAAGGCGGTCATTTCGCCCGACACCGCGCGCAGGCCGAAACCCGAATGCGTGTCGTAACTGGCCGTCTTCAGCCGCCCGTCGTCGAAGCCGAACGCCTCCGACCGCTTATATTGCAGATACAGCTCGCCATCATCGGCGCGCGACAGCGCGTTGGCGGTCAGCCGCAGCGCCGCTTCGGGATCGAGCGTGTCACGATAGAGGAACGAGCGGGGATCGGTGGCGGAGGTCATGCCACCGATATAGGCGGCTCAGCGGCCGGCGCCATCCCCATGGTCGACCAGCTTCGACTGGTCCGCACCGTCCGCCGGACCGCCGATCAGCACGAAGCGACGGTCGCAATAGCCGCAATCGACATAACCGGTCTCGTCGATCTGCAACCAGACGCGCGGATGGCCGAGCGCGGCGCCGCCCGGAATGTCGGTGGCACCGTCGCAAGCGACGCGGGTCTGGGTGACGCGGGTGGTTTCGGGCGGCGGCAACATAATGCCCTCGCGATAGCAAGGCGCGTGCGTGCGTGCAATTGCCGAAACACGGGCGAAACCGGCTTGGCCTGTCCGCCCCGCGCGCCTATCGCTGGCCCCATGACCGTATCCTCCGAAGCCGCCATTTCGATCCAGGGCATCGCCAAGACCTATCAGGGCGGCAAGCGCGCGCTCGACGGGGTCAGCTTCGATGTGCCGAGGGGGCAGATCTTCGGGCTGCTCGGCCCCAATGGCGCGGGCAAGTCGACGCTGATCAACATCCTGGCCGGCCTGGTCATGAAGACCGAAGGGTCGGCGTCGATCTGGGGCTTCGACATCGACAGGCATCCGCGCAACGCCAAGGCGTCGATCGGCATCGTCAACCAGGAGATCCTGTTCGACCCGTTCTTCACGCCGCTCGAGACGCTGGAGATCCAGGGCGGGCTTTACGGCGTCCCCAAGGCCGAGCGGCGATCGATGGAGCTGCTGCGCGCGGTGCATCTGGAGGACAAGGCGAACGCCTATTCCCGCACCTTGTCGGGCGGCATGAAGCGCCGCCTGATGGTCGCGAAAGCCATGGTCCATTCGCCGCCCGTCCTCGTCCTCGACGAACCGACGGCGGGCGTGGACATCGAACTACGCCAGCAGCTCTGGGCCTATGTCCGCCAGTTGAATGAGCAGGGCGTGACGGTGGTGCTGACCACCCATTATCTCGAAGAGGCCGAGGAGCTGTGCGACCGGATCGCGATCATCAACCATGGTCGCCTGGTCGCCAACGAACCGACCCGCGAGCTGGTCGGTAAGGCGCAGGAGAAAGTGGTCGCGGTGACGGTCGATCGCGATGTCGCCTCGGTGCCCGACCATGCCAGCTTCGGCAAGATCGTCCTGAAGGGCAGCCGCACGCTGGAAATCACCTATGCCAAGGACAAGGTGAATGCGGGCCAGGTCCTCGCGGCGGTGCAGGCGGACGGATTCGGGATCGTCGATGTCTCGACCAAGGAAGCCGATCTGGAAGACGTGTTCCTGTCGCTGACGCGGAGCGTGGAGGCCTAGCTTTCTCCTTCGGCTGCGCGCGGGCGGAACGAGGCATAGGGTCAGAAGAAAGTGGTTCGCGCGGAGGCGCGGAGGACGCAGGGATGTCAGATGCGTGGAAGTGGAAGCGGCATCGTGCCCCCGGCCCCACCCTCATCGCTCGGCGGGAATCCGCTCCAGCACCCAGTCCTGGTTGACCACGATGATCGATCGCACCGGCCGCCCATCGGCGTCGCGCGAGGGGTCGTAGCGGTAACGCTGCTCGATCAACCGGCAGGTCGTCTCGTCGAGCGCGGCATTGCCGCTGCTGCGCGTGACGACGCAACCGCTGACCCGGCCATCGACATTGACAAAGTAGCGCACCTGCACCGTCCCGCTCGCCCCCGCATCGGCGGCGGCCTCGGGATAGTCGGAGTCCTTGATGCGCCCCTTGATCCGGCGCGGCGGGGTTTCCTCGCCATAACCGTCGCCGTCGCCCGAACCGCCGCTGCCCGTGCCATTGCCGATCCCGCCCGCGCCGGTACCGGGGCCGGGCTTGTCGGAGGCGCCCTGACTGGGGTCCGCGCCCGTCCCGGCGACGGGCGCGGCGATGACGGGCGAGACGGGCGGCAGGACGACCACCGGCGGGGGGGCGACGACCTCGGTCGCCTGCGACCGGATATTGGGCGGCGCGGCGGCGCCGCGCGGGCGGTGGGTTTGGACCTTTCTGGGCTGGATCCGGGGCGGTGGCGGCGGGGCCGGGGGCACCACGTCGAAGCTGTCGAGCGCCGGCGACGGGACCGGCAGGCTCGGCGCGAAGCCCAGCCCCAGGATGAGCGCATAGCCCAGGCCGCCCACGATCAGCCCCGTGGGGATCGCGGCGCGAAGACGGTCGCGCCAATCGGGCCGGGCCAACGTCATCGCCCAGAGGTGGGAAGCCCGCTTATCCAAGGCAAGACGCTTACCCCCTGTCCCCCGCACGCCGTCCGTGCCACAGGGTGCGCAATGTATCCCGCCACCGCGCCCGAAGGAGTCCGCGCATGACCGAATCCGATATCCTGATCGTCGGATCGGGCGCGGCCGGGCTGACCGCGGCGCTCAACCTGGCCGACCGGTTCAAGGTGACGGTGCTGGCCAAGGGCAAGCTGAACGAAGGCTCGACCGCGTGGGCGCAGGGCGGGATCGCCGCCGTGCTCGAACCCGGCGATACGTTCGAGAGCCATATCGAGGATACGATGGTCGCGGGCGCGGGCCTGAACGACCGCGCCACCGTCGAGTTCGTGGTCGAGAACGCCCCCGCCGCGATCGAGCGGCTGCAAAAGCTGGGCGTCCCCTTCGCGACCGAGGGCAATATGCTCCATCTGACGCGCGAGGGCGGGCATTCGCATCGCCGGATCGTGCATGTCGCCGACGCGACCGGCTGGGCCGTGCTCGACGCGCTGCTGCGCGCGGCGGAGGCGCATCCCAACATCACCCTGGTCCCCGATCAGGTCGCGATCGATCTGGCCACCAGCCGCCACGAAATGCGCTATTCGGGCGCGGGCCATGTCTGGGGCATCTATGCGGTCAACCGGCGGACGGGGCGCGTTGTCGTGCACACGGCGCGCGCGACGATCCTGGCGACGGGCGGCGCGGGCCGCACCTATCAATTCTCCACCGCGCCCAAGGGGGCGACGGGGGACGGCATCGCGATGGCGTGGCGCGCGGGCGCGCGGGTGTCGAACATGGAGTTCATGCAATTCCACCCGACCTGCCTCTACAACACCCAGGTCAAGAATTTCCTGATCACCGAGGCGGTTCGCGGCGAAGGCGGGCATCTGAAGATCCCGGAGACCGGCCATCGCTTCATGCCCGACCTCGACCCCCGCGCCGAACTGGCGCCGCGCGACATCGTGGCGCGCGCGATCGACCATGAGATCAAGCGGCTGGGCCTGGATTATGTCCATCTCGACATCAGCCACCAGCCGCCCGCCTTCATCCGCGAGCATTTTCCCAACATCCACGAAAAGCTGCTGAGCCTGGGCATCGACATGACGGTGCAGCCGATCCCGGTCGTGCCCGCGCAGCATTATACCTGTGGCGGCGTCATCGTGGACCGCGACGGGCGCACCGACCTGCCCGGCCTCTATGCGGCGGGAGAGGTGTCCCAGTCGGGACTGCACGGTGCCAACCGCCTCGCCTCCAACTCGCTGCTGGAATGCTTCGTCTATGGCGAGGCGTGCGCCAACCATATCAAGGCGCATTGGGACGAACTGCCCCCGCCCCCCGCGATCCGCCCCTGGGACGAAAGCCGCGTCACCGATTCGGACGAAGAGGTGGTCATCAAGCAGAACTGGACCGAAATCCGCCGCTTCATGTGGAATTATGTCGGCATCGTGCGCACCACCAAGCGGCTGGAACGCGCGCAGCACCGCATCCGCATGCTGACCGAGGAGATCAACGACTATTACGGCCATTTCCGCGTCACGCCCGACCTGATCGAGCTGCGCAACCTGCTCCAGACCGCCGAACTGATCGTCCGCTGCGCCCTCCATCGCAAGGAGAGCCGGGGGCTCCATTATACGCTCGACTATCCCGACACGCTGGCCGAGGCGGCCGATACGATCTTGATCCCGTAAAGGGTTTCGCGTTTTATCGTGCCCTTGCGACCTTTCGTCGCAAGGCATGTTGGGGGGGATTTCCCCCATGAGGTCAACGCGTAAGGATATCCGGGTTGAGCGGGGTATGGCGGTGACGAAACGGGTATCGAGCGGCGGGCTGCGTATTCTGTCGGCTGGTTTTCTTCTCGTGGCCCTGGCGGCTTGCGGGGCCGATACGCGGCCGGGGTCCACCGCCCGCGTGCCCAGCGCGCCCGAACCCCAGATCGCCGTGTCGATGCCGCTCCCCCCACCCCGCCCCAGCCGCGCGCCGGCCGCACCCGCCGGGCTCGTCAGCGCGATCAACAACCTGTCCGCCGGTTTTTCCGGCAAGAAGGGCATCGCGGTCCGCGCGGTCGATGACGGCTGGACGGTCGAGGTCGGGGGGCGCCAGCGCCTGCCCCAGCAATCGGTGTCGAAACTATGGGTCGCGATCACCCTGCTCGACCTGCGCGACCAGGGGCGCGCGCGCCTCGACGAACCGATCGTCGTCCGCCGCGAGGACCTGACTCTGTTCCATCAGCCGATCGCGATGCTGGTCAAGGGCGACGGATACCACACCACGGTCGGCGAACTCCTCACCCGGGCGCTGACCCAGAGCGACAATACCGCGAACGACCGGCTGTTGACCTATGTCGGCGGGCCGCCGGCGGTGCGCGCGATGATCGCGAACAAGCGGCTGGGCGATATCCGCTTCGGCCCGGGCGAGCGGCTGCTCCAGGCGAAGACCGCCGGGCTGAGCTGGCAACCGGCCTTCGCCATGGCGGGCGCGTTCCAGGCGGCGCGGGCACGGCTCGACCCGGCGGCGCGGACGGCGGCGCTCGATGCCTATGTCGGCGATCCACCCGACGGCGCCGCGCCGATCGCCATCGCCGATGCGCTCGCCCGGCTGGCGCGCGGGGAGTTGCTGTCGGAAACCTCGACCCGCATCCTGATCGATACGATGCAGGCCTCGCGCACCGGCCATGCCCGCCTGCGCGCCGCGGTGCCCTCGGGCTGGCAGATCGCGCACAAGACCGGCACGGGGCAGGATCTCGGCCGTCGCAATGCGGGCTTCAACGATGTCGGCCTGCTGACCGCCCCCGATGGCCGCCGCTTCGCGATCGCGGTGATGATCGGCGACACGACCGAGGATATCCGCAAGCGCCAGTTGCTGATCCAGAATGTCGCGGCGGCGGTCGCCGATGCCGCCGGCCCGCCACGCGGACCCGTGGCGGTGGCGAACTGACCTCCGCTTCTCCCCTTTGGGGAGCGGGCCTGTCCGAATCACATTTTGCGCTTCGGCGAATCGGAGTCTATCGGGGCGGCGAACTCTTCTCCCAGTTTCAGGACCGCTGCACCGATGGCCGTTTCGCTTCCCACCGCTCCCTCCGTCGATACCGTGCCGGTCCGCCGCGCGCTGTTGTCGGTATCCGACAAGACCGGCGTCATCGAACTGGCCCGTGCGCTGGCGGAGCGCGGGGTCGACCTCGTCTCGACCGGCGGCACCGCCAAGGCGATCCGCGAGGCCGGGCTGCCGGTGCGCGACATCTCGGAGGTCACGAACTTCCCCGAGATGATGGACGGCCGGGTCAAGACGCTGCACCCGATGGTCCATGGTGGCCTGCTCGCGGTGCGCGACGATCCCGCCCATGCCGCCGCGATGACCGAGCATGGCATCGGCGCGATCGACCTGGTCGTCGTCAACCTCTACCCCTTCCAGCAGACCGTGGCGAAGGGGGCCGAGCGGCCCGAGATCATCGAGAATATTGATATCGGCGGCCCGTCCATGGTGCGTTCGGCGGCGAAGAACCATGGCTATGTCTCGATCCTGACCGACCCGGCCGACTATGCCGATTTCCTGGCCGAACTGGCGGCGAATGACGGCGCCTCGACGCTGAAGACCCGTCAGCGCCTTGCCGCCAAGGCCTTTGCCGCGACCGCCGCCTATGACTCGGCGATCGCCCAGTGGTTCGCCTTCGCCGACCAGGGTGAGGCCTTCCCGGCGACCCTGCCGCTGGCCTTCACCAAGCATCCCGAGACGCTGCGCTACGGCGAGAATCCGCATCAGGTCGCCGCGCTCTATATTCCGCAGCGGGGCGGCCAGGGCATCGCCCAGGCCGAGCAGTTGCAGGGCAAGGCGCTGAGCTACAACAACCTCAATGACGCCGATGCCGCGCTGGAACTGGTGTCGGAGTTCATCGACGGCCCGCCGACCGTGGTGATCGTCAAGCACGCCAACCCCTGCGGCGTGGCCAGCGGCGCGACGCTGCTGGAGGCCTATCAGGCGGCCTTCGCCTGCGACACGGTGTCGGCGTTCGGCGGCATCATCGCCTGCAACCGTCCGCTCGATTCCGAGACGGCCGAGGCGATCTCGGGCATCTTCACCGAGGTCGTGGTCGCGCCGGATGCCAGCCCCGAGGCGCGTGAGATCTTCGCCCGCAAGAAGAACCTCCGCCTGCTGTTGTCGGGCGAACTGCCCAATCCGTCGCGGGCTGGGCTGATGATGAAGTCGATCGCGGGCGGGCTGCTGGTCCAGAGCCGCGACAATGGCCGCCTGACCGACGACATGCTCAAGGTCGTGACCAAGCGCGCGCCGACTGAGCAGGAACTGGCCGATTGCCGTTTCGCCTGGACGGTCGCCAAGCATGTGAAGTCCAACGCCATCGTCTATGCCAAGGGCGGTTCGACCGCGGGCGTCGGCGCAGGGCAGATGAACCGTCTGGAATCGGCGCGGATCGCGGCGTGGAAGGCCAAGGACGCCGCCGAGAAGGCGGGCTGGGCCGAACCCCGCACCATCGGTTCGGCGGTGGCGTCGGACGCCTTCTTCCCCTTCGCCGACGGGCTGCTCGCGGCGGTCGAGGCGGGGGCGACGGCGGTGATCCAGCCGGGCGGCTCGATCCGCGACGACGAGGTCATCGCGGCGGCCGACGAAGCCGGGCTGGCGATGGTATTCACCGGCATGCGCCACTTCCGGCATTGATCTGAAAAGGCCCCTTCCGACCGTTTCGGAAGGGGCCTTATCCTTGGGTGGCGGCTAATCCCTGCCCGTTAACGGGTGATCCCGCCCTCGTTGGGCAGGGTCGCCTCTTCCGCGCGCGGCGCTTTTCCGAACAGCGCGCGGTCCGCCGGACTGAAGGCCCAGCGCCACAGGATCAGCAGATAGGTCGCCGCGATCGCGGGCTCGCCGAACAACAGCTCGGCCCATTCCAGCCGCTTGGGCAGCAGCGTGAAAATGCCGCCCACGATCGCCGCCGCGCCCGCCGCCCATAGCAGCGGCCAGCGGAAGGGCGAGACGGGGGCCTTCAGGATGCCCGACAGCACCCGCGCCTTGATCACCGAGGTCATCGTCACGCTCATCGCCAGCGCCAGTGCCGGCCCCGCCGCCGCCCAGGTCGCGGGCCAGCCGAGCGCGCGCATTCCCAGGATCAGCGCGAAGCTGAGCCCGATCTGCACCCCCAGCATCGCGATCGAGATCATCAGGTTGCGGTGCCGCGCGGTATAGACCAGCGCCGATTCGCACACCGCGCCTGTCGAGGCGAGCACCTCGGCGAACAGCAGGAAGGCGAGCGCGGCGGTGCCCGACACGAATTGCGGGCCGACCACCCCCATCACGCCCTCGCCGGGGATCGACCCCATCAGCGCCAGGCAACCCTGTGCCGCCATGATCCAGAAGGCGACCTGCCGCACCTGCCGCGCGATCGCGCCCATATCGCCACTGGCCAGGCTCTGGGTGATGACGGGGCCGAGGATCGGGTCGAAGCTGGTCTTCAGCTTCTGCGGCAGCGAGGCGACCTGCTGCGCCATATAATAGATGCCGACGATGCGCGGTTCGAACATCACGCCCAGGATGAAGCGGTCGACATTGCGCGTGCCCCATTCCAGCGCATCCGCGCCCGCCAGCGGCGCATTGGCGCGGGCCAGCGCGAAGACGCGGGCCAGGCGCGGGCTCCAGCCATGCGGCAGGCCATAGCTGCGCAGGAACGGCACCAGACTGGCGATCAGCGCCGCCGTCATCGACGCGACATAGGACAGGACCAGGCCGTCGCGGATCGTGAAGAAGGAAAACAGCCAGGCCGCGACCGAAATGGTCCAGGGCTCGACGACCGCGCGCGCAGTGACCGTCGCCTTGACATTGTGGCGATAGGCGAGCGCGGCCAGGCTGACGTCGGACCAGGCGATGGCGACGATGATACAGGGCAGCCAGCGGTCCAGCCCGGTGATCGCACTGTTGGGATAGAGCAGTTCAGGGAAGGTCCACAGCACCGCGCTCGCCCCGACCGAGGCGAGGAAGGCGAGCGCCATCGCATCCCACACGACATGGACATGCGGCCGCTCCGTCGAGGACAGGGCCTGTGCCAGCCCGCGCTTCATCCCCAGCGTCGCGATCAGCGCCGCCAGTTCGACCACGACGACCGCGATGGCGAAGCGCCCGACCAGATCCGGGCCATAGATGCGCCCCGCGATGAACAGGAAGGGGATGCGCGCCGCCAGCCGCAGGACGAAGCCCGCGATATTGGTCCGCCCGCCCTTGGCGAGCGCGTCGATATCCTGACTTTGGGGCATCAGAAGGAAGGACCGGGCGTGACGGTCAATGCGCCGCGCCCCAGCTCTTGCCGACCCCGATCTCGACGCCCAGCGGCACCGACAACGTCACCGCCGGTTCGGCCGCGCCCGCCATCACCGCGCGGATCACCGCGCCGGCGGCCTCCGCATCCGCCTCGGGCGCCTCGAACACCAGTTCGTCGTGCACCTGGAGCAGCATCCGCACATGGCCGAGCCCGGCGGCGGCGAGGGCGGGTTCCATGCGGACCATGGCACGCTTGATGATGTCGGCGCTGGTCCCCTGGATCGGCGCGTTGATCGCGGCGCGCTCGGCCCCCTGCCGCTCGCCTTGGTTGCGCGAGGCGATGCGCGGGAAATGCGTCTTGCGGCCGAACAGCGTCTCGGTGAACCCCTTCTCCCGCACGCTGGACAGCGTCTCGGCGATATAGCGGTTGATGCCGGGGAAGCGCTCGAAATAGCGGTCGATCATGGCTTGCGCCTCGTCCACCGACACGTCGAGACGGCCCGCCAGCCCCCAGCGCGAAATGCCGTAGAGGATGGCGAAGTTGATCGTCTTGGCCCGTCCGCGCGTGTCGCGATTGACCTCACCGAACAGCTCCTTGGCGGTCAGGCTGTGGATGTCGTCGCCATTGGCGAAGGCGTCGCGCAGCGCAGGCACATCCGCCATATGCGCGGCCAGCCGCAGCTCGATCTGCGAATAGTCGGCGGCGATCAGGACATGGCCAGGCTCGGCGATAAACGCCTCGCGCAACTGCCGCCCCACCTCGGTGCGGATCGGGATGTTCTGGAGATTGGGCTCGGTCGAGGAGAGCCGACCGGTCTGCGCGCCGGTCAGGCTGTAGCTGGTGTGGACGCGGCCGGTCTTGGGGTTGATCTGCGCCTGGAGCGCGTCGGTATAGGTGCTCTTGAGCTTGGAAAGCTGGCGCCATTCCAGGATCTTGCGCACGATCTCCGCCGCCTCGCCACCATCTCGGGCGAGACGTTCGAGTTCGGTCACATCGGTCGAATAAACGCCCGACTTGCCCTTGCGCCCGCCCTTCAGGCCCAGCCGGTCGAACAGGATCTCGCCAAGCTGCTTGGGGCTGCCGATGGTGAAGGGGGTGCCCGCCATCGCATGGATCTCGCCCTCCAGCCCGGCGATCTGCCCGGCGAACTCGGTCGAGAGCTGCGACAGGCGTTCGCGATCGACCTTGATCCCGCGTCGCTCCATGTTCGCGATCACCGGGACGAGCGGACGGTCGACCATTTCGTACACGCGAGTCGCCTGCTCCATCGGCAGCCGCGCCTTGAACCGCTTCCACAGCCGCAGCGTGACGTCGGCATCCTCGGCGGCGTAGCGGGTGGCGGTCTTGAGATCGACCTCGTGGAAGCCGAGCTGCTTCTTGCCGGTGCCGACCACCTCCTTGAAGGCAAGGCAGGTGTGCGACAGATGCGTCGCGGCCAGTTCGTCCATGCCGTGCCCATGCAGGCCCGCATCCAGGTCGAAGCTCAGGACGATCGTGTCGTCATGCGGCGCGATGGCGATGCCGCGCTCGCCCAGCACGATCATGTCGAACTTCAGATTCTGGCCGATCTTGAGGACAGAAGGGTCTTCGCACAGCGCCTTGATCCGCTCCAGCGCGGCGGCGACCGGAATCTGCACCGGCACTTCGGAAAGCAGGTCGGTGCCGCCATGGCCGAGCGGGATGTAGCACGCCTTGTTGGGCGACAGGCACAGGCTGACCCCGACCAGTTCGGCCTGGGTCGCGTCGGTCGAGCTGGTCTCGGTATCGATCGCGACGAAGCCCTGGGACTGCGCCTCGGCCACCCACTGGTCGAGCGTGGCCAGGTCCTGCACCGTCGTATAGCCATCGAGGTTGCACGGCTCGTCATCGTCCATCGGCGCGGGCGGAGCCGCCTCTCCGGCGACAGGCGCGGGCGCGGCGTCGTCGGTGATCTGCCCCATCTTGGCGATCAGCGAGCGAAAGCCGTGATGCTCCAGGAACGCGCGCAGCGGCGCATCCGGGATGGTCGGATGCAGCGCCAGTTCCTCCAGCGGCTGCGGCAAAGGCGCATTGCACTCCAGCGTGACCAGCCGCTTGGACAGCCGCGCATTCTCGGCATGTTCGATGAGGTTGTCGCGCAGCTTGCCCTTCTTCATCTCGGGCGCGGCGGCGAGGACGGATTCGAGATCGCCATGCTCGGCGATCAGCTTGGAGGCGGTCTTGGGCCCCACGCCCGGCACGCCCGGCACGTTATCGACGCTGTCGCCCATCAGCGCCAGGACATCGCCCAACTGCTTGGGGCCCACGCCGAACTTCTCCTGAACATACGCCTCGCCCAGACGCCGATTGTTCATCGTGTCGAGCATGTCGAGGCTGCCATCCTCGACGAGCTGCATCAGGTCCTTGTCGCCCGAGACGATCGTGACCTGCCACCCCTGCGCCAGCGCGGCGCGGGCATAGCAGGCGATCAGGTCGTCGGCCTCCAGCCCCGCTTCCTCGATACAGGGCAGCGAGAAGGCGCGGGTGGCGTCGCGGATCATCGGAAACTGCGGCACCAGATCGGGCGGGGGCGGGGGCCGGTGCGCCTTGTACTGGTCGTACATTTCGTTGCGGAAGGTCTTGGACGACTTGTCGAGGACCACCGCCATATGGGTGGGGCCATCGGCGGCGTTGACCTCGTCCACCAGCTTCCAGAGCATGGTGGTATAGCCATATACCGCCCCCACCGGCTCGCCATGCTTGTTGGTCAGCGGCGGCAGGCGATGATAGGCACGGAAGATATAGCCGGAGCCGTCGACAAGATAGAGATGGGGCATGGTCCGCGCGGTTTAGCGGATGCGAAGGAGGCTAAACAGCCCCTGATCGCATCGGTTTTTCGGGCATGTGGCGGATCGGCCACGCTGTGCGGCGATCCTTCCCCCGCCTTCCCCCCTGTCGCAGCGCGACGGAGGCTAGGCCGCCGCGCTCAGAGCGCCCGCTTGAACGCCCAGCTGACATGCGCGCCGCCCGCCGGGGTCTCGCCGGTCACGACGAGCTGCTGGGTCGCGACCGGGCGACCCGTGCCGTCGATCCACAGCGACTCCTCGATCGACAATATGCCGCCGCGACAGCGGAACTGCCACAGCGCACCGTCGTCAAGCCGCAGGATCGCCTGTCCGCTCTCCGCCGTCACCATCGCCTCCACCCCGTCGCCGAGATGGAAACGCACCGCGAAGGCCGTGCTGCCCGCCTGCCGCTTGCGCCCTTGCGGCAACAGCGCATCCTCGCCGCGCAGCTCGCGCCCGTCGCCGGTCAGCAGAAGCTGGCGACGATGGGTGAAGCCGTAACGGCGGACATAGCCGTCATGGCTCGCCTCGATCCGGCTGGCCGCGTCCGATTCCTGGCGGCTCAGTTCCACCTCCGCGACGCCGCGCCCCAGCGTTCCGTCGGCATGGATGGCGGTGGAGTTGGAATCGCCCAGCGTCAGCGTCGAATGCGCCGCCGTGGTGCGCAGGCCATGCGCAAGGCTGGCGGGCACCTGCGCCACGGTCGCACGCGCGCCGCCGCAATTGACGACGATCCGCTGCGCGCCATCCGAGAACTCGAACGCCAGCGTCGAGGCGCAGCCGCCCTCGACCGCACGGGCGATGGGCGGGGGCGCGGCATCGACGATCAGCACCGTCTGCCCCGCCGCCAGCCGCTGATAGCCCCAGTCACCCGCCTGGCGCAGCGGCCGGGTGCGCACGCCCGACGCCTCGATCACGGCGGCGATCTTCTCGGGCGTTTCGGGGCCGCAGCCCTGCCAGCTCGACAGGGCCCGGTCGCCATGCATGACGCCCAGCAGCGCCGATATCATCCGCTGCAACCGCGCCTGGAAGGCGTCCGGGAAAGCGAGGCCCCGCGCGTCATAGACTTCGCGCATCATGGTCAGCAGCATGACCGCATCGAGCTGCACCGCCGGGTTCCGCGCGATGACGCCGCCATCGGCGAACAGGCCGCTGTCGAGCGCACGCGCCAGCCCCGCCTCGCCGAACACCTGGCGCGGATCGCCCCCCGCCAGCAGCAATCCCGCCGCGATCACCCCGCACCAGGCCGCGATCCGGGCGACCCCGGCGGGCGCCTTGTCCGCACCGCGATCCAGATGCCGCGCGCCGCGCGCCATGGTGTTGAGCACGCGCGAGCGATAGACGAGATCGGTCGAGGACAGGATCAGCGGCGCATGCGCGGTCCAGAACAGGATGCGCCGCCCCCACAGGTCGGGCCGCCACGCCGTCGCGTCGACCGTCTCGGCAAAGGCGTCGAGCCAGCGACCCATCAGATATTCGGCGATCGGCGCGCCCTGTTGCCGGGTCGCGACGGTCGACAGGTCGCGCAGCCAGGCGAAACTGTGCAGATGGTCGGCGAACCCGGTCGACCAGTCGGGCCGCGCAAAGTCGATCGACTCGACCCCCCGCTCCTCGCCGCGCCAGTCGAGCACCCCGCCGAGCAGCGCATGGCCGCGCTCGATATCGCCCAGGATCGGGTCCTCGGGCACCGCCATCAGCTTGAGCGGATGCCGCCCCTTCAGCCGCAGCGAATGCAGCGGCGTGCGCCAGGTCAGCCGGTGAAGATGCTCGCTCAACCGATCGGCGAGCGAGAGTCCCCCGGTCTGGACGCGGACGAGGCGCTTGCCCTCTTCGATACTGTCGGCGGCGGACGGGGCGACATCACCCCCGATGCGGTCGCGCATGTCGGTCAACCGCCCGCTCAACCGCGCAGGGCGGCGATATTGGCGGCGTAATGCGCCGGACCGCCCCGGAAGGCCGCCGTCCCCGCGACCAGCGCATCGGCCCCCGCCTCGATACAGCGCTTGGCCCAGACCGGATCGACGCCGCCGTCGACCTCCAGGTCGATCGCGCGACCACTATGGTCGATCATCTTGCGGATTGCCGCAATCTTCTTGAGCTGGCTCTCGATGAAGCTCTGGCCGCCAAAGCCAGGGTTCACGCTCATCACCAGCACCAGGTCGACCATGTCGATCAGGTAATCCAGCATCTTGGCGGGCGTCGCGGGGTTCAGGACGACCCCGGCGCGCTTGCCCAGCCCCTTGATATGCTGGATCGTGCGGTGGATGTGCGGCCCCGCCTCCGGGTGCACTGTGATCGTGTCCGCCCCCGCCTCGGCAAAGGCGTCGAGATAGGCGTCGATCGGCGAGATCATCAGGTGCACGTCGAACGGCTTGGCGGTGTGCGGGCGCAGCGCCTTCACCACCGCCGGGCCGATGGTGATGTTGGGCACGAAATGCCCGTCCATCACATCGATGTGAATCCAGTCGGCGCCGGCGGCGTCGATAGCCCGGACTTCTTCACCCAGCTTGGCGAAATCGGCGGACAAAATGGAGGGAGCGATACGCACAGGGAGCATGGCTTTTCCCTCTACCCGCATATCGCGCCCAAGTCAGCCTTTGCGTTGCAGCATCGCTATGAAGAACCCGTCGAGCCGCCCTTCCTTTGCGAGCATCGTCGGCAGGGTGCGGATCGTGCCCTTGTCGGTGATCCCCGGCCAGTCGCCGGTGATCGGGACGAGCGCGTAATCGGGACGCTCGGCCAGGAAGGCCGCGATCTGATTCTCGCCCTCTTCGGGCTCCAGCGAGCAGGTGGCATAGACCAGGGTGCCGCCGGGCTTGAGCCAGTCGGCGGCGCGGGACAGGATCACGCGCTGCAATTCGGCCATCTCGGCGATGATCGCCGGGCGGACGCGGTAGAGGACGTCGGGGTGACGACGGAAGATGCCGCTCGCGCTGCACGGCGCATCGACCAGGATCGCATCGGCCTGATCCTTCGGGCTCCATTCGCGCAGGTCGGCGGCGACGACCTCGGCGGACTGGTTGGTCCGCTCCAGATTCTCATTCAACCGGGCGAGGCGCGATTCGGACTGGTCGATCGCGGTGACGGTCCAGCCAGCGGCGGCGAGTTGCAGCGTCTTGCCCCCCGGCGCGGCGCACAGGTCGAGCACATGACCCTTGCCCTCGCCCAGCAGGCGCGCGGGGATCGAGGCGGCCAAGTCCTGCACCCACCAGGCGCCTTCGTCGAACCCCTGCAACTCCATCACCGAATGGCCCGAGGGCAGGCGGACATGGCCGGGCATCAGGCTGACCCCACCCAGCGTCTCCACCCATTGATCGGTCGCCGACGGATCGGCCAGCGTCAGGTCGAGCGGCGGCGGCGCGGCGATGGCATGGGCGGCCGCCTCCACCATCTCCTCGCCCCAATTCTCTTCCCAGCGCGCTTCGGTCGCGTCCGGCAGCGCGGGGATTTCGGGGAGCAGCACGCCGCTCTTGGTGATGGTGCTGAACACGCCGTGGACCAGCTTGCGCGGGCCACCATCGACCAGCGGCAAGACGGTGGAAATGGCCGCATGGGGCGGCGTACCCAGCGCCAGCACCTGGACGAGCGCGATCCGTAGGGCAAAGCGCGCCTTGGCATCGTCGGGCAGCCGCTGCTTCGTCGCCGAGTCGATCAGCGCGTCGAGATCAGGAAGGCGGCGCAATGTCTCCGCCGCGATGGCATGGGCAAGCCCCCGGTCGGGCCCGCCCGGCAGCGCGCGCGTGGCCGAAGCCAGCGCCGCCTCCAGCGGCTCACCCCGGCGCAGCACCGCGTCGAGCAGGCGAATGGCGGCGCGACGGCTCGCGGTGCCCAGCGGTTCGGTGGGGCGCTGCTGACGCCCGCGCCGGTCCTCGCCCTTGGGACCACCGCGACGATCGGGACGGCCACGGGTCGGCGATTGGGGAGGACGTGTCACTTGGCAAAACTCCTGTCAGCCCCGACATGGGCTGCAATATTTGCCCCTTAGTCGAAAGGACCGCCCATGGGCCAGCGCCCCGACCATGTGAAACCGCCCGCCTATCTGTCCGAAAACCCGCCGGTGCCGCGGCCCGAGGCCAAGCCCGAGCCGCAGGACGATCCGCTCGGCAAGAATCCGGTCCGCTATGGCGATTGGGAATTGAAGGGCGTGGCGGTCGATTTCTGACGGCGCATTTTCGCAGGTTCAGCCTGAGCGAAGTCGAAGGCCATGCCCCGACCTCGCCTCAGGCCGAAAATCACCGGCGGACTAACGTTCCCGCACCCTGCTTGGTGAAGATTTCCAGCAGCATCCCGTGCGGCACGCGCCCGTCCAGGATCACCGCCGCGTCCACGCCCGCCTCGACCGCCGAGACGCAGGTCTCCAGCTTCGGGATCATGCCCCCCGAAATCGTCCCGTCGACACGCAGCTCCGCGATCCGCGCCGGGTTCAGGTCGGTCATCAACTCGCCCTGCTTGTCCAGCACGCCCGCGACGTCGGTCAGCAGGAAGAAGCGCGAGGCATGGAGCCGCGCGGCGATCGCGCCCGCCATGGTGTCGGCGTTGATGTTATAGGTGTGGCCGTCCAGCCCGATGGCGACCGGCGCGATGACCGGGATGATGCCGTCGGCGCACAGGCTTTCGATCAGGCGCGGGTCGACCGAAACCGGCTCGCCGACGAAGCCCAGATCGACATGACGCTCGATGCCCTTCAACGGATCGGCCTCGCGCCCCTGCACCTTCTCGGCGATGACCAGCCCGGCATCCTTGCCCGAAATGCCGACCGCGCGGCCCCCGGCGGCGGAAATCCAGCTGACGATTTCCTTGTTGATCGACCCCGCCAGCACCATTTCGGCGATCTGCGCGGTTTCCTTGTCGGTCACGCGCAGGCCGTTGACGAACTGCGACTCGACGCCCAGCCGCTTCAACATCGCGCCGATCTGCGGCCCGCCGCCATGGACGACGACCGGGTTGATGCCCACCGCCTTGAGCAGCACCATGTCCTCGGCGAAATCGCGCTGGCGCTCGGGATCGCCCATGGCGTGGCCGCCATATTTCACCACGAAGGTCTTGCCCGCATAACGCTGGAGATAGGGCAGCGCCTCGGTCAGCGTCTCGGCCTTGGCGAGCAGGGCGGCGTCGGGATCGTGGTTGGTCATCCCCGCCCTTTATCGCGGGTCGGGAGCGGGGAAAACCGGCAATATCGGATCAGGCCCGGTCCAGCCGCCGTCCGATCCCGACGAACACATAGATCAGCGGCGGCACCAGCACGGCCGACAGCGTGACCTTCGCGATCATCTGTCCCACGATCAACTGGCCGATCGGGAACGCCCCGTAAAAGGCGATGGTGACGAACAGCAGCGTGTCGACGATCTGGCTGAGCATGCTGGCCACCGCCGCGCGCAGCCAGAGCAGCCTGCTGCCCTCCTTGCCCTTCAGCGCGGCGAAGATGGTGACGTTCAGCGTCTGCGACACGCCGTACGCGACGATGCCGCCCAGCCAGATCCGCCAGGTCGACCCCAGCACCAGCTGGATGGCGTCGCGATTGGCCGGGATCATCTCCGGCGAAGGCGGCAGCATCCACACCACCCAGGACAGGCCCAGCGACACCAGCAGCGGCACGAACCCGACCCGCACCAGCCGTCCGGCGACCTGCGGGCCATGCAGTTCCGCCACCGCGCTCGACGTCACGACCAGCAACAGGAAGGCGAAGATGCCCGCCTCGACCGCCAGCGGGCCCAGCGCGACCTGCTTGTTGCCCAGCACCCCCGCGATACACACCATGCCGCCGTAGAAGATCGACAGCGCGAAGAGCGAGGGGGAGATCAGGCGGGAGCGGGATGCGACGTCGGGATGGTCCATCGCCGACTGCTAGCGCGAAATCCGCTCGGGTCAAAGGATTAGCCGCTCCACTTTCCTCGCCTGCCAGAGGAGGATGAAGAAGCGCAATCGCTTGCACCTGTCCTCATGACGCGCTCTATTCGCCCCGGAAACCGAAATAAGGGGGATAAAAGATGCGGTTGGCAAAATGGATCGGCGGCGCACTCGCGACCTGTGCGCTGATGCCCGGGTTGGCGGCGGCGCAGGCACGCCCCGACCAGAAGGCGTTCTTCGACCTCTACAAGCAACTGGTCGAAACCAACACCAGCCTGTCGGTCGGAAGCTGCACCCAGGCCGCCGGCCAGATCGCCGACCGGCTGAAGGCGGCGGGATACAAGGACGCCGACATCACCCTCTTCTCGGTGCCCGAACATCCCAAGGACGGCGGCATCGTCGCGGTGCTGCCGGGGACCAACAAGACGTTGAAGCCGATGCTGCTGCTCGGCCATCTCGACGTGGTCGAGGCCAAGCGCGAGGACTGGACCCGCGATCCGTTCACGCTGATCGAGGAAGGCGGCTATTATTATGGTCGCGGCACCGTCGACGACAAGGCGATGAGCGCGATCTGGGCCGACACGCTGATCCGCCTGAAGAAAACCCCGCCCAAGCGCACGATCAAGATGGCGCTGACCTGTGGCGAGGAAACGACCTTCGCCTTCAACGGCGCGGAATGGCTGGCCAGGAACAAGCCCGATCTGATCGCGGCCGAATTCGTCCTGAACGAGGGCGGCGGCGGCCGTCTGGACGAAAATGGCACGCGGCAACTGCTGGCGGTGCAGGTCGGCGAGAAGGCGGCACAGAATTACACCTTCCTCGCCACCAATCCGGGCGGGCACAGCTCGCAACCCACGCCGCAGAACGCGATCTATGAACTCGCCGACGCGGTGAAGGCGGTGCAGGGGTATGAATTTCCCGTCGTCCTGACCGACACCACCCGCGCCTTCCTGACCGCGACGGCGCAGCGGATGGGCGGCCAGCTGGGCGATGCGATCACCCGGCTGCTCGCCGATCCGAACGACAAGGCGGCCGATGCGATCGTCAGCCAGGACAAGGCGCTGCACTCGACGCTGCGCACCACCTGCGTCGCGACGCTGCTTCAGGCGGGCCATGCCGAAAACGCGCTGCCGCAGCGGGCGACCGCCAACATCAACTGCCGCATCTTTCCCGGCGAAACGGTGGAGGGCACGCTCGCCCGCCTGAAGGAACTGGCCGGACCGAAGATCACCGTGACCGCCAACCAGCCGGTCCGCCCGACCGCCATCCCGCCCAAGCTGGACCCGAAGATCATCGGCCCGATGAAAACGGTCGCGGCCAGGCATTTCCCCGGCGTGGCGATGGTGCCGATGATGTCGACGGGCGCGACCGACGGCATCTTCTTCCAGGCGATCGGCATCCCCGTCTATGGCGCGCCAGGCATCTTCATCGAGAAGGACATGTCGGGCATCCACGGCCTGAACGAGCGGATCCAGGTCAAGGCACTCTATGACGGACGCGATTATCTCTACGATCTGGTGCGGGCCTATGCCTATTGAGGCCTGAGCCGATCGGTCAGGGTCGCCGCCCGCCCCACGCGCGCGGCGCCCCCTTGCCTCATGCGGGCTGCTGCACCGGCGGCAGGCGCAGGCGCATCGGCTGCGACAGCCGGCCGATCACCCACCGCCGCATCGGTTGCCAGAAGGCGGACAGCGTCAGCAGCGCCGCGCCGATGACAAAGGCGGTGAACGCCGCGCCCAGCTCCACCGCACCGGCACTGCGGAACAGCGAATAGAGCGCATAGAGGACATAGACGAGGCTGGAGACGAGCAGCGCACGCCGATCGACCGCCAGCGCGATCCCGGCGAACAGCAGATAGAGCGCCAGCACGATCGCCGCGATGCCCCCGCCAATGTCCCCATCGAAGACGCCGAGCAGTTGGAAGATCGGATGGGCGATCATCGGAGCGGCGGCAAGGTGCAGCCAGAAGGCGACATCCGCCCGCCGGGTCTCGCGCTTGGGGTCGGACATGTCCCAGCGCATCGCCAGCGCGAACACGCCCAGCCCGCAGGCCAGCAGGATCGGCCACAGGCCCTGCTTGATGTCGGGAAAGGCCGCCAGCAGCAGCCCGATCACCACCGCGACCAGCGCCGCCGCGCCCGCCGCGACGGTGATCGGCACCATGAATCGACGCCAGTGCAGCCAGGCCGCGCCCGCCGACACCAGGCCGGTCACGGACGCCGCCAATCCCTCCTCGGTGCCGTTGATGTGCGGCCAAAGGGTTTCGATCACCCCGATCAGGCCGCCCGCCACGCCGCCGACAAAGGCGAGCAGCAACAGGATGCTGGGCAATGCCATGCGCCGCTTGGCGGTGAAATAATAAGCGAGCAGCCACGCCGCCACCGCGACGAACCCGCCCCCCAGCCCGTGGCTGATGCGAAAGCCGATCTGCCCCACCGCCGCGAGCAGCAACGCGATCGCGATGGATACGAAGATGTCGTTGAACCCGGTCAGCAGCCGGAAATGCTCCTCATCGACGGCCGGCGCGGCATGGGATGTCGCGACGTGGCGCCGCAGTGCGGCCGCCGCATCGGGCGAAATCGCCCCCGCCGCCACTGCGCCGTCAATGTCGCTCTCGCTGTACATGGACCTTCTCCCCAATGAGAAGCGGACAGGATCGCGCATGTGTATTATTATGTCAACACACACTCGGCCAGGCGCGGCGGCGGGGCGAACTGGCGCGGACGAAACCGACGCGATACCCTCGCCCCCAAGAGGGAGCCATGCCACGAATGCGTATCGAACCTGCCGACCCTTGCGATCCGGCGGCGGCCGGGTTGCTCGACCGTCTTTCCGATGCACTGGAAGCGATCACCGGCGACAGTGGCAGGGCCTCCTTCGACCCTCTGGACGTACAAGGAGTCGGCGCGTCGTTCGTGCTGGCCTATGACGATCGGGGCCGGCCGATCGGCTGTGGCGCGTATCGGCCGCTGGTGGAAGGCGTGGCGGAGCTCAAGCGGATGTTTGCCCTGCCCGGAAGCAAGGGTGTCGGTGCCGCGGTCCTTGCGCATCTCGAAGCGCGCGCGCAGGCTGACGGATATCGCGAGCTGTGGCTGGAGACGCGGCTGGTCAACGACAGGGCCGTGCGATTCTACCATAAGAACGGCTATCGGCGGATTTCCAATTTCGGGAAATATGCGGGGCGGCCCGAGGCCGTCTGCTTTGCGAAAATCCTGGCGGAGCCGGTTTCGCGGCGCGCGTAACGGCCGATCCTTTCTCCACCTGCCGATAGGCTGAACGCCGCCGCCACGCTCGGTTCAGGATAAGTCGCGCAATGTCCCGCCCATCCGGGAGCGAATTGGTTTGAGGGTGTTGCGATGAATATGCTCAGGACGGGATTGCTGCTCGCGCTGGCCGGCGGGGCCATGACGATCGCCGGAGCCGCCAGTGCGCAGGACTGGCGCTATGACGATTATATGGCCCATCGCGCCAGGCATGGTGCCGAGGTCCATGCCTATCAGGCCGGGCGGGACCAGCGGGCGGCCGATACGGCGGCCTATTATGGCGATTATCGTGCGGCCGATGCCTATGCCCATGCCGCCGCCGTTCGTCGGGCCGAGGCGCGGCGCGACGCGCGCTTTGCCCGGCACGAACGCCATGCCGCGCGCTGGGACTATTGGCATGGCGGCGGCTGGGGCTACTGACCCTGTCGCCCGAACGAAAAGGGCCGGTGCGAGGGTTCGCACCGGCCCTTTTTCCTATCGATCGCGACAGGCGATCAGCCGTCGTAATCGGCGCCCAGATTCTGGTTGCGCGGCGGGGCGGCGGCGGTCAGGCGCAGCGCCTCGGCCGAGGCCTGCAGGCTGCCGACATCGTCCGCCTCGTCCTCGTCATCGATCTGGACGCGCTGCAGGCTGTTGACCACGGCTTCTTCCAAATGGGTCGGACGAACCGTTTCCTCCGCGATCTCGCGCAGAGCGACGACCGGGTTTTTGTCGCGATCGCGATCGACGGTCAGGTCAGCCCCGCCGGAAATCTGACGAGCCCGCTGCGCCGCGAACAGCACCAGATCGAAACGGTTGGGAACCTTGTCGACGCAATCCTCGACGGTGACGCGCGCCATGCGTGTGTCCTTCGCAAATAATGCTGGGATGAAAGCAGGCCGCCTAGCAGCAAAGGCGCGACAAGTCAAAAGCGCGGCGCAATGACCCGATGATGTCCATATGACGTCCCATATCAATGCAACGCACCTGTCGCCTTGACCGTTACGCAATCAAGAGGATCATGCGCTCAAGGAGCCCGCCATTTCGCCCACGCCCCCCCCTGAGCAGCCGGTCTTTCACATCGATGGCCATGCCCTGACGCTGCTCGACACCGGCCCCCGGCGGCTGGAGGCGCTGCTGGCGCTGATCGAGGGCGCGCGCCGGTCCTTACGCATCCTCTATTATATCTACGCCAGCGACGCGACCGGGCGACGGGTGCGCGATGCGATGACCGCCGCCGCCCATCGGGGCGTCGCGGTGACGGTGGTCGTCGACGGCTTTGGCGCGGGGGCGGACGAAGCGTTCTTCCGCCCGCTGGTCGAGTCGGGCGCAAGGCTGTCGCGGTTCGAGCCGCGCTTCGGCCGCCGCTATCTGCTGCGCAATCACCAGAAGCTCGCTTTGGCGGACGCAGAGGGAGCCGATGCCGAAACACCCCACCCCGCCCGGATCATCATCGGCGGGTTCAATATCGAGGATGATTATTTCGGCACCCCCGCCGACCATAGCTGGCGCGACCTGGGCCTGCTGATGGAGGGGCCGGCGGCGGCGCGGATGGCGGGCTATTTCGATGCGCTGTTCGCCTGGACGGAGGATGACAAGGGGCGACTGCGCGACCTGAACCGGGCGCTGGCGCATTGGAGCGAATCGACCGGACGGTTGCGCTGGCTGATCGGCGGGCCGACCCGACGCCTGTCGCCCTGGGCCCGGACGGTGCGCGACGACATGCGCCGCGGTCGGCGGATCGACCTGATCGCCGCCTATTTCACCCCCAGCCCCTCAATGTTGCGGCGGCTGGACCGGGCCGGAAGGCGCGACGCGGCGGTGCGGATCGTCACGGCGGGCAAGTCGGACAATGAAGCGACGATCGCGGCGGCGCGCTTCACCTATGCCGGCCTGCTGCGAAAGGGGGTGAGGATCTTCGAATATCAGCTCACCAAGCTGCACACGAAATTATATGCGATCGACGATGCTGTGCACATCGGCTCGGCCAATTTCGACATGCGCAGCCTGTTCGTGAATCTCGAACTGATGCTGCGGATCGAGGACCTGGGCTTTGCCGATCATGTGCGGGCCTATGTGGACGGCGAAGTCGCGCGGTCGGAGCCGATCACGCCCGAATGGTACAAGCGGCATACCGGCTGGTTCCAGCGGCTGCGGCAATTCGCGGCCTATCTGCTGATCGCGGTCATCGACCCTTCGATCTCACGCGGGCTCAATTTCGGGATCGAGTCGCCCGACGGGGATTAGACACCGCCGGGCGGACGGCGGATCAGTCCTTCCACGCCCAGTAAAGCTGCGCCGGGGGCACGTTCCACCATTCCATGTCATGGTCGATATTGTCCCAGTGGGGAACCAGGAAGTCCTTCACCTTGGGGCTGAACTGATAGACCAGGAAAGCCCCGCCGGGCCGCAGTACGGCATGCGTGCCCTGGGCGATCGCCGGACCGACACCGGGCGGCAAGGTCGAGAAGGGAAGGCCCGACAGCACATAGTCGGCATGGTCGAAACCATGGTCGCGCACGATCTTCTGGACGTCGGCCGCCGATCCGTTCACCGCGGCGAAGCGGGAATCGATGATCGTGTGGCGCAGATAATCGCAGAAATCGGCATTGGTATCGATCGCGATCAGCTTGGCATCGGGTGCCATGCGCTCCAGGATCGGGCGGCAGAAGGTGCCGACGCCCGGGCCATATTCAACGAACAGCTTGGTATTGGCCCAGTCGACGGGCGCCAGCATCTTGCGGATCAGCTTGCCCGAGGATGGGATGATCGAGCCCACCATCACCGGATGCTTCAGAAATTGCTGAAAAAACATCTGGCCGGGCGAGGGATAACCCGTGGCGTCGGTGCGGGACTTGCGCGCGGCGGTGGTCGAGCTGGGCATCGAGTTCCTGTCGTTCGTGATCCCCGCGTGGAGGAAACGCGAGGGAAATCCCCTCGTCGCACAGGTGCCGAACGACTTTCAAGCTATTGGGTTGCGCGGCGATACTGCATTCCGTCGCAAAGCGGACGCGACAAGCAGGGGAAAGGCATGGATCGGACGGGGCAGATCGCGGTGATCTTCGTGTCGCAGCGCAGCGATGGCGATACGGCCGGATATGGCGACGCGGCGGCGGCGATGGCCGCGCTGGCCGCGGAACAGCCCGGCTATCGCGGTGTCGACAGCGTGCGCGGGACGGATGGCCTGGGCATCACCATCAGCTGGTGGGCGGACGAGGCCAGCGCCGTCGCCTGGCGCGCGCACCCCGATCATGCCGCCATCCGCGAGCGCGGGCGGGCGCAATGGTATTCGCGCTACGACGTGGCGGTCGCGGCGGTGGGGCGGAGTTACGCCTGGGAAGCGTAAGCCCCGCCCCTGTCGCCCCCGTCGCCCCTGCCGCCGCTTTCGCAGGGGCGACGGGTATGGGCCTTGACGCTGCTACTCCCCTCTCGGCGTGACCATGCCCGGGGCGATGAAGCCGATCGGCTGGATCGCGGCCGCGTCCTGTTTCAGCCGCGCCGCGATCTGTTCGTAATCGCGCTCCATCTCGGGCGTGACGCTGGCCCGGGCCTCGGTCAGCGCCTCCTCGAACGCCGCCATGTCGACCTCCTTCGCGCTCAGCGAGCGACGCAGCGCGACGAGCCCCGCCCGGCGCACCACATCGCCCAGGTCGGCGCCGGTGAAACGATCGGTCCGCGCCGCGACATCATCCAGATCGACGTCCGGGGCCAGCGGCATCTTGGCGGTCTGGATGCCCAGAATCCGCCGCCGTCCCGCCTTGTCCGGCACGCCGACATAGATCAGTTCGTCGAACCGCCCCGGCCGCAACAGCGCCGGGTCGACCAGATTGGGCCGGTTGGTCGCACCGATCACGACGACCGACTGGAGTTCCTCCAGCCCATCCATCTCGGCCAGGATGGTGTTGACCACCCGCTCGGTCACCTGGGGCTCGCCCAGGCCACCGCCGCGCGCGGGCACCAGCGAATCGAGTTCGTCGATGAAGATGACCGTCGGTGCCACCTGTCGCGCGCGGGCGAACAGCCGGGTGATCTGCTGCTCGCTCTCGCCATACCATTTGGACAGCAGGTCGCTGGACTTGGTGGCGATGAAATTGGCCTGCGCCTCGCGCGCGACCGCCTTGGCGAGCAGGGTCTTGCCGGTGCCCGGCGGACCATAGAGCAGAAAGCCCTTGGCCGGACGAATCCCGAGTCGCCGGAACGCGTCGGGGTCTTTGAGCGGCAGCTCGACACCTTCCTTCAGCTTCATCTGCGCGGTGTCCAGCCCACCGACATCATCCCAGCGGACGGTCGGAGCCTGTACCATCACCTCGCGCATCGCCGAGGGCTGGACGCGCTTCAGCGCCTCCATGAAGTCCTCGCGCGTGACCGACAGCGTGTCGAGCACGTCCGCCGGAATCGTCCGCTCCTCGAGATTCAGCCGCGGCATGATCCGCCGCACCGCCTCGATCGCCGCCTCGCGGGTCAGCGCCGCCAGATCCGCCCCGACAAAGCCGAAGGTCGTGCGTGCCAGCTCGGTCAGATCGACCTTGTCGCCCAGCGGCATGCCGCGCGTGTGGATGCCCAGGATCTCGCGCCGTCCGCGCTCGTCGGGAACGCCCACCACGATCTCGCGGTCGAAGCGGCCCGGCCGCCGGAGCGCCTCGTCGATCGCCTCGGGCCGGTTGGTGGCGGCGATGATGACCAGGTTCGCCCGCGCCTCCAGCCCGTCCATCAGGGTCAGCAACTGCGCGACGAGCCGCTTCTCCGCCTCGCCCTGCACCCGGTCGCGCTTGGGGGCGATCGAGTCGATCTCGTCGATGAAGACGATCGAGGGGGCGGATTTGGTCGCCTCCTCGAAAATCTCGCGCAACCGTTGTTCGGACTCGCCATAAGCCGAGCCCATGATCTCGGGCCCGTTGATCAGGAAGAACTGCGCGTCCGACTCGTTCGCCACCGCGCGCGCCAGCCGGGTCTTGCCGGTGCCGGGCGGGCCATGGAGCAGCACGCCCTTGGGCGGCTCGACACCCAGCCGCTCGAACAGTTCGGGATAGCGCAGCGGCAATTCCACCATCTCGCGCAACTGGTCGATGGTCGAGGCCATGCCGCCGATATCGTCATAGGTGACGTCGGCGCGCCGCGCCTCGCGCGGTTCCTCATATTCGGGGCGCAGCTCGACCTCGGTATTCTCGTCGATATGGACGACGCCCTTGGGGCTGGCCGCGACGACCGCGAGCCGGATTTCCTGGAGTGCATAAGCGGGCGCGTTCATGAACTGCGCGACGCCCGGCGGCATGTTGGTGACCCGCTGCTGTCCCGCCGTAGCCACCACATCGCCCTGGCAGAGCGGCCGGTTGAAGAAGGTACGCTTCAGCGCCTGCGCCGACCCCTGGAGGCGCAGATTTTCCTGCGCGGGGGCGAAGACGACGCGGGTCGCGGGCTTCGATTCGACCTTGCGGACCTCGACGAAATCGCCCGAGCCCACGCCCGCATTGGCGCGCTGCAACCCGTCGATCCGCAACAGGTCCAGCCCTTCATCCTCTGGATAGGGCGCGACGGCACGGGCGGGCGTCGCCTGCTTGCCGACAATCTCGATCACGTCGCCCTCGGTGATGCCCAGCCCGGCCATCAGGCTGCGCGGCAGATGGGCCAGGCCGCGCCCGGAATCCTCGGGGCGGCTATTGGCCACCTGAATCTTGCGCGTCGGTGCGTCGCTGTCGGCCATGATCGTCCCTTGGCTTTGCTGTTCAACACGAAAGCGCGGGACGTGGGGGCGGGTTCCGGCCAGCGAAAGAGCGCCCGGCCGAACGGAGACAAAAAAAAGGGCCGATCGAAACGACCAGCCCGGAAAGTTTTTAGGAGAGGATGCCTGAAAGGCGTGTTCCTTTTGCGTCGCAGCACGCTATGTTGCAAGTGCGAAAAGCTTGGCTATGATTGCAGTTTATGCAATCCTCTGGTCGAGAGGATGTTCACAACGACAGGTGCGTGATGCGCAGGCTCCCTCCGCTGGGTGCGATCGAAGCATTCGTTCAGGTGGTACGCCTGGGCTCCATCAAGGCCGCCGCCGAGGAACTGGCGCTGTCCGCCCCGGCGCTCAGCCGCCGGGTGCAGACGCTCGAACGCTTCGTCGGCAAGCCGCTGTTCGCCCGGCGACACCAGGCGATGGTGCCCAATGAAGACGGCGAGACGCTGATGGAACAGATCGCACCGCTGCTCGACCAATTGTCCGACGCGGTGGAGGCGATGACCAGCGGGCACGAGGTGCTGCGCCTGCGACTAGGGGTGTTGCCGCTTTATGCGGCGCAGCGGCTGTTCCCCCATATGGGGATGTTGCGCGCCGCACACCCCGAACTGCATCTCGACATCGACACCGCCGGGCACGGCATCGCCCGGCTGGGCGAAGGGCTGGACGCGGTGATCGCGCTGGGCCGCGATATCGACCCGTCGCTCTATGCCAAGCGACTCGACCGAAACAAGGTCTATGTCATCGGTGCCAAGCGGCTGGTCGAGGGGCCGAATCCGTTGCAACGCCCCGAACAGCTCAACGGCATGACCGCCCTGCTCCACCGCGAAATGCCCGATGCGTTCACCGCCTGGTGCCAGGCGGCCGGATTGCCCAGCATCAAGCCCAAGGCGATCGACTTCTTCGATTCGGGCGGGCTGATGCTGGAGGCGGTGGCGCAGGGGCTGGGCATCGCCTTCATGCATGCCAGCCATTTCGAACATGCCCAGGACCCGCGCCTCGTCCGGCTGTTCGATATCGAGGTGGACAGCCCTTACAGCCACTGGTTCGTCTGTCGTCCGCGCGCGCTCCAGCAAAAGTCGGTGAAGCTGTTCCACGACTGGCTGATTCGCACACTCTATCCCGAAGCGGCTTGATAAGCCCTCCCCGCGAACGGGAGGAAAAAACAGGACGCACACGACAAAAAGCCGCGCGCCCCTCGGGACGGCGGCTTCACGCCTTTCAAGCCTTCACGGGGCGACGCGAACGGTCGCCCGTCCGTGACTTACTTGATCTTGGCTTCCTTGAACTCGACATGCTTGCGCACGACCGGGTCGTACTTGTTGAAGCTCAGCTTCTCGGTCTTGGTGCGCGGGTTCTTCTTGGTGACGTAAAAGAAGCCGGTATCAGCCGAGCTGACGAGCTTGATCTTGACGGTGGTCGGCTTGGCCATGACCTGGTTCCTGTATGCGTGAAAAAGCGAAAGCGGCAGCCGGAGCCGCCGCTATATAAGGGGCGCGCATGGCGCATGTGCCCGCCTGAGTCAAGCTTTTCGCCCGATTTAAGCCCCTCTTTACGTGCGCCCCGCTATCCTTACACAAGCCCCTACACGGCGAAGGGCCGGAATGACACCGGCACAAAGGGACGGCAGCACGCGATGGACAGCAGCGATTCGTTGGCACGGGCCCCCGAGCACGACGCGATTCGCGACCAGCTCTGGGCCCGGATCGCGGCGCTCGACGTGCGCGCGCCCTATGCGCCTCCGGCCGACCTGGCGGACGATGTCGAGGCGATTCGCCGGATCGTCCATGGCCTGGGCCTCACCCCCGCGGTCACCGTCACCCATTTCATCGACCGGGCGTTGATGCGCGACGGCGACGCGGGCCCCGTCCATGGCTGGCTGACCATGCTGACCGACGCGATCGCCAGCGAGCGGCAGGATCTCGAAACCGCCAACCGATTCGCCGACGCCTGCTCGATGCGACTGGCGGGCTGATGGACGCGCTGATGATCGTTCTGGTCGTCATGCTGGTCGCTCAGATCGGCGGGCGGCTGGGCGACTTCACGATGCGGCTGGCCGAGCGGACCGGGCGACCGACCCAGGTGGTCGGCGGCGTGATGCTGGCGCAGGCGCTGCTCTGCGCACTGGCGATCCGGCTGGGCATCATGCTGGCCGCCCGCTTCACCCCGGAGATGCACGGACTGTTGCTGGCCATCGCGCTGATGCTGGTCGGGTTCGGGATGATGGGGCGGCCACGCCGTGCCGCCTCCTATGGCGGCTTTTCCCGGCTGGGCGTGACAGGAACCGCAGCGATCGGCGCCGGCGTGATCCTGCTGGCCGATTTGAGCGTCATGGTGGTCATGGCCGCCGCCGCGCGCTCGCCCCTGCCCTGGGCCGCGCTGCCCGGCGCGCTGGCCGGGACGCTGGGCGCGATCCTGCCTCCGCTGACGCTGGGTGAGCGCGAATGGCGCCGCCTGCCACTGCGCGCGATGCGGATCGCCATCGGCAGCGTCCTGATCCTCGCGGGGCTGGTGATCGGCTTGTCGACCAAGGGACTGATCTAGGGGGGACTGATCTAGGGCATCGATCACACAGCACGGGGTTTTGCGGATGGACGGAATGGAGCAATTCCGTCATCGGATCGTTCACGCAACGATCCAGCCAGCCCATTCCAGATAGCGGGAGTCTGACATGTCCGATATCAACCCGGCACTCGATACGCCGACCGACCTCAACCGCAACGCGACCGCCAGCGTCGCCGACGCCCTGAACGGAGCGCTGGCCGATTGCTATGCGCTTTACCTGAAGACCAAGAATTTCCACTGGCACGTCTCGGGCCCGCATTTCCGCGACTATCACCTGATGCTCGACGATCAGGCGACGCAGATCCTGGGCGTGACCGACGCGATCGCCGAGCGCGTGCGCAAGACCGGCAACGTCACGCTGCGCTCGATCGGCGACATCGCGCGCCGCCAGACGATCGTCGACAATGATCGCGAATTCGTGTCCGCCGCCGACATGCTGGTCGAGCTGCGCGACGACAATCTGAAGCTGGTCGAGCGTTTCCGCACCGTCAAGGACGCCGCCGAAGAGGCCAAGGACAATGCCACCAGCGGCATCGTCGACGAATGGACCGACCAGGCCGAGGAACGCGCCTGGTTCCTGTTCGAAGCGGGCCGCAAGGGCTGATCGCCCGGTCGCACTGCAAGACGACAAGGCCCCGGTGAAAGCCGGGGCCTTTTTGCATGCGCCGAACGCGATCGGTGCGGGGTTTATCATGCCGCCAAGCCGTGGCATTGATGTATAGCAAAGCTGTCATCGGAGGATCGTCTTGCGTCACGTTGTCCTGACCACCTGCCTGCTGCTTGCCGCCTGTGGATCGAGCGAGAAGTCGGCGACCGTGGCAGGCGCCACATTCACCAGCGATGAGAGCAAGGGCACCTCCTCCATCACCACGGAACAGGGCACGATCCGCGTGGCGGATGGCACGGACGCGACCAAGGTCGTCATGCCCGGCTATGCCCCCGTCTATCCCGGTGCGTCGGTGACCGGCGTGGTCGAAACCGAGAATAATGGCCGCAAGTTGAAGATGGTGACTCTCAGCTCGGCCGATCCGGTCGCCAAGGTGGTCGAGTTCTACAAGGGCACTTTGAACAAGGAAGGCTGGAAGCTGCCTTCCTCTTTGATCTCCGGTGAAACCGGCATGATCTCCGGCCAGAAGGATGGCAAGGAGGTTTCGATCGTGGTTTCGCGTGAAGACGATGGCAAGACCAACATGGTCATCAGCATTCCCGACAACGGATGATCGAAGGCCGGTCGGGCTCCCCCCTCTCCGAAAGGAGACGCTGACCACCGCCCAGGGGGAACACCGTCCCGCTTGGCCGGTTTCCTCCCTACCAAGGTCAGGAGGATTGCCCCATGCTGAAGCTCGCCATCACCTTCCTCGTCATCGGATTGATCCTGGGTGCGCTCGGTTTCGGGGGTATCGGCGGGGCGTTTGTCGGGATCGCGAAGATCCTGTTCTTCATCGCGATCGCGCTGTTCGTCATCTTCCTGGTGTTGGGACTGGTCGCAGGCAAGTCTGTGAGGAACGCGATCGACTGATCCGCCGGTGCGCGATTTTGCCGCGCTGCTCGATGCGCTGATCTACACAAGGTCGCGCAACGCCAAGTTGAAGCTGGTCGCGGATTACCTCGCCGCCACGCCCGATCCCGACCGGGGCTGGGCGATGGCGGCGCTAACCGGCGATCTCGACCTGCCCGGCGTCAAGCCCGCGCTCATCCGCGCGCTGATCGAGCAACGGGTCGATCCCGTGCTCTTCCGCATGAGCCGCGACTATGTCGGCGACACGGCGGAGACGGTCGCGCTGCTCTGGCCCGCGCGGGACCGGCCGCGCGATCCCGAGCCGCTGTCGGTCAGCGCGGTGGTGGAGCGGTTGCGGCATCTGTCGCGCTCCGACGCGCCCGCCGTGCTGGCCGACATGCTCGACCGGATGACGGCGGAGGAGCGGTTCGCGCTGCTCAAGATGGCGACCGGGGGGCTGCGCATCGGCCTGTCCGCGCGGCTCGCCAAGACCGCCTTCGCGCAGGCTTTCGGGCTGGATGTCGATGCGGTGGAAGAGGTCTGGCACGGCCTGTCGCCGCCTTACACCGAACTCTTCGCCTGGGGCGAGGGCACGGGCGCGCAGCCGACGCCCGCCAATGTGCCGGTCTTCCGCCCCTTCATGCTCGCCCACCCGCTGGAGGATTTGCGGGTCGACCTGACCGACTATGCCGCCGAATGGAAATGGGACGGCATCCGGGTGCAGATCGTCCATGTCGCAGGGCAGACGCGACTCTATAGCCGCACCGGCGACGACGTGACCCACGCCTTCCCCGATGTCGCCAGCGCTTTCGACACGGTCGGCGCGGTCGATGGCGAGTTGCTGGTCAAGGGCGAGCATCAGGGCGGCACGCTGGAGGATGGCGGCGGCGCGGCCAGCTTCAACGCGCTGCAACAAAGGCTGGGGCGCAAGACGGTATCGGCGAAGATGCTGGCCGATTATCCCGCCTTCGTCCGGCTCTACGACATATTGGTCGACGGGAGCGAGGATGTCCGCGCCCTCCCCTGGACCGAGCGGCGGCAACGGCTGGAGGGGTTCGCGGCCAGGCTCGACCCCGATCGCTTCGATGTCAGCGCGGTGATAGAGGCGGAGGACTTCACCGCGCTGAAGGCCCTTCGCGCCACCGCGCGCGACGCCGCGATCGAGGGGGTGATGCTCAAGCGGCGCGATTCGCCCTATAGCGGCGGGCGGCGGGTCGGCCTGTGGTACAAATGGAAGCGCGATCCGCTGACCGCCGATTGCGTGATGATGTATGCGCAGCGCGGCAATGGCCGCCGGTCGAGCTATTATAGCGATTACACCTTTGGCTGCTGGACCGAGGAGGGCGAGTTGCTCCCCGTCGGCAAGGCCTATTCGGGGATCACCGACGAGGAATTGCGATCACTGGACCGCTTCGTGCGCGCGCATACCGTGCAGCGCTTCGGCCCGGTTCGCGAGGTGGAGAAGTCGCTGGTGCTGGAGATCGCGTTCGATTCGATCCACGAATCGAAGCGGCACAAATCCGGCGTCGCGATGCGCTTCCCCCGGATAGCCCGCATCCGCACCGACAAGCCCGCCGCCGAGGCCGACCGGGTGGAGACGTTGCGCCGCCTGATCACCTGATCCGGTCGAACAGCCACATGCCCATGGCCTGGCCGGGCAGCAAGGCGAAGGCCCCCGCACCGACCAGTCCGCCGAGATAAAGCGTCACCATAGGCCCGGCGCGGGGAGCGCGGCGTCCGCCTGATCCTGAAAGACGGCATGGAGGCGCGGGCGATGGTGCCGGTGCTGGAGGCCGACGGCTGGTGGTAGCCCGCGGAGGGACGAACCCTTCCCAGGCATGGCCTGGGGAGGTTCCGGGGTCAGTCGCCGACGCGCTCGATATCGGCGCCCACGGCGGACAGCTTTTCTTCCAGCCGCTCGTAACCGCGATCGAGGTGATAGACGCGCGATACCGAGGTTTCGCCCTCGGCGGCCAGCCCCGCCAGGATCAGGCTCATCGAGGCGCGCAGGTCCGTCGCCATGACGGGCGCGCCGGTCAGCCTGGCGACGCCCTTTACCATCGCGGTGCGGCCGTGAACCTGGATGTCCGCCCCCATCCGCGCCAGTTCGGGCACGTGCATGTAGCGATTCTCGAAGATCGTCTCGGTCAGGGTGCTGGTGCCGTCGGCCTTGCACAGCATCGCCATGAACTGCGCCTGCATGTCGGTGGCGAAGCCCGGGAAGGGTGCGGTCGACAGGGTCAGCGGCTGAAGCGGGCCATCGGCCTTCACGCGGATCGAATCGCGGCCTTCCTCGACGGTGACACCGGCCTCGGTCAGCGCGGCGAGCGTCGCGCGCATGTCCTCGGCACAGGCGCCGACCAGTTCCAGGTCGCCGCCGGTGATCGCGGCGGCGCAGGCATAGGAGCCTGCCTCGATCCGATCGGGCATCACCGAATAGGTCGCGCCGTGCAGCCGGTCGACACCCTCGATGGTCAGCGTCTCGGTGCCGACGCCGTCGATCCGCGCGCCCATCGCGATCAGCAGGCGGCACAGGTCGACGATCTCGGGCTCACGCGCGGCATTGCCCAGCACCGACGTCCCCCTGGCGGTGACGGCGGCCATCAGGGCATTCTCGGTCGCGCCGACCGACACCACCGGGAAAGTGTAGCGCCCGCCCGACAGACGGCCGCCCGGTGCGCTGGCCTTGACGTAACCGGCGGTCAGTTCGATCGCCGCGCCCAGCGCCTCCAGCGCCTTGAGGTGGAGGTCGATCGGACGGTTGCCGATCGCACAGCCGCCGGGCAGCGAGACACGCGCCTCGCCCGCGCGCGCCAGGATCGGGCCCAGCACCAGGATCGACGCGCGCATCTTGCGCACGATGTCATAGGGGGCCTCGGTCGAGAACAACTGGCCCGCCCGGATCGTCATGACCCGGCCGAAATCCTCGGGCCGCGTGCCTTCGATCCGGGTCGAGGCACCGATCTGGTTCAACAGATGGCCGAACCCGTCGACATCGGCCAGACGCGGCAGGTTGCGCAGCGTGACCGGCTCGTCGGTCAGGATCGCGCAAGGCATCAGGGTGAGCGCGGCGTTCTTCGCGCCCGAAATCTTCAGGCGACCCGACAGCCGGTTGCCGCCGCGAATGAGGATACGGTCCATAGACCCGTCCTCCTAGCGGACACACGAGCCACCGCCAAGGGTCGCAGACGCTCTTCCCCACCGCATTGTCGGATCGTGCCGCGAATCGCGCATCCGCCCATCCTGTTCGGCGGCCACGAGGTCGGTTGATCGATATTAATGCGGCCTCCGAGCCTCCGTGGTTAAGGCATTCCTCCGGCGGGTAATTGGAGTGTCAGTGTCAAAAAGCAGCCTTGCTGATCGCCTAGGCAAATGGGTTTCTTTGACTCAGGCAGAGCGCGCCGCGCTCTCCCGACTGGAGATACGCACGCGCCCGGTGCGACGCGGTACGGTGCTGATGGACGAACAGGCGCGCAGCGAAGAGCTGTTCGTCGTCCGCCAGGGCATGTTGATGTGCTATGTCCTGCTCGACGACGGAAGCCGCCAGATCGTGCGCTTCCTGTTTCCAGGCGATCTCTTCGCGCTGTCCACTTTGGTCTATGGCCGATCACCCGATGCGGTGGTGGCGGTAACCAACTCGGTGGTCTGCCCCTTCGACCGGTCGATGATCGCCGCGCTGGCGGTCGAGCATCCGCGCCTGATGAGCCTGATCCTCGTGCTCAACCAGATCGAACGGGTCGTCACCACCGACCGGCTGGCGGGCCTGGGCCGTACCTCGGCGCGGGTCCGGGTCGCCGCGCTGCTGCTGTCGCTGCGCGGGCAGATGCGACAGGCGGGGCTGGATGTGGGGGCCTCCTTCGCCCCGGGGCTGACGCAGGAAGAAATGGGCGATGCGATCGGCCTGACCGCCGTCCACGTCAACCGGATGCTGCGCCAGTTGGAGGATGACGGCCTGATCCAGCGCGAGGGCGGCCATGTCCATGTGCTCGACGAAGCGGGCCTGACGCGCGAGGCGGGCCATGTCGACCGATTCGACGGACTCGACCTGAACTGGTTGCCGCCGGGGCGCTGACGCCGTTTCCGTATCCCGCGCCACAGGCGGGAACCGGGTATCAGCCGGTCACGCCTTTTCGAGCGTGCACTGCAGCGGATGCTGGTTGGCGCGGGCGAAGTCGATGACCTGCGCCACCTTGGTTTCGGCGACCTCATAGGAAAAGACGCCGCACACCCCCACGCCGCGCTGATGGACGTGCAGCATCACGCGCGTCGCATCGTCCATGCTCATCCGAAAAAAACGCTGGAGGCACAGCACGACGAATTCCATCGGCGTGTAATCATCGTTCAGCATCAGGACGCGGTAGGGCGTCGGCTGCTTGGTGCGCGCGCGGGTGCGCGTCGCGACGCCAAGGCCGGTGCCGTCATCGTCGCCATGGTCGGGGCCGTGGCCCGGCCCGCGCCCCGGCGCATTGCCGGACATCCCCAGGGGATGGGTGAGGAGATCGCTGTTCAGGGCCATGATGATGTAAAATATGGCATGGCGGGGGGTGGGCACAAGTCCTTCGACACGATGCCGTCACAGAAATTGCACCCGCCCGGCGCCATCCTCAGTGGAAATCGCGCGAACGGGGCAGCAGCCGGACATCGCGCGGATGGACGCCGCGTTGGACGGGGCCGCCACGCGGATCGTGCGAGCGCGTCGGAGCCGCCGGCACATCCTCCAGCCGGGCCAGCATCGCGCTGCGGTCCTCGACCCTGGCGGTCATCACATGGACCACGCCCTCTTCGCTACGCTGGACGACACCGTGGATCAGCATCAGCCGCGATGCCATCACCGCACGCCGGTTCGCCTCGAAATCGCGGGCCCAGAGCAACGCGTTGACGATTCCCGTCTCGTCCTCGATCGTCACGAAGATCGCATTGCCCTTGCCGGGCCGCTGGCGGACCAGCACCACGCCCGCCACCCTCACCCGCCGCCCGTCGCGCATGGTCCGAATGTCGGCGGCGGACACGATCCCCTCGGCCGCCAGTTCGGTGCGCAGGAACGCCATGGGATGCCCCTTCAGCGACAGGCGTGTGGCGCGATAGTCGGCGGTCACCTCTTCGGACAGCGCCATGGGGGGCAGGGTCACATCGGGTTCCGCCGCCATTTCGGGGGCCTGCATCGCGGCGAAGAGCGGCAATTGCGCCGATTTCATCCGCCGCGCCTCCCACTGCCCCTCGCGCCGCCCCTGCCCCAGCGAGCGATAGGCATCGGCCTGCGCCAGCAGATCGAGCGCGCGGCGGGGGAGCTGCGCACGGATCGCGACCGATTCGATGGTGCCATAGGGGGCGTGGTCGGCGATCTTGTTCCCCCATTCCACGCGAAACCCATCGACCTGCCGGAACCCCAGCCGCAGCGCGAACACCCCGTCGCTCCGCCGCTCCAGCCGATTGTCCCAGCCGCTGTGATTCACATCGACCGGCCGCACCTCGACCTTCCCATTCTCGCGCGCATCGCGGACGAGCTGCGCAGGGGCATAGAATCCCATGGGCTGTGCATTGAGCAGCGCACAGGTGAAGATCGCGGGCTGATGGCATTTCAACCAGGCCGAGACATAGACCAGCCGCGCGAAGGACAGCGCATGGCTCTCGGGAAAACCATAGGAGCCGAACCCCTCGATCTGCTTGAAACAGCGTTCGGCGAACTCGGGCTCATAGCCCCGCGCGACCATGCCGCCGACCATCTTCTCGCGCAGATTCTGGATGGTGCCGACATTGCGGAACGTCGCCATCGCGCGGCGGAGTTCATTGGCTTCATCGGGCGTGAACCCGGCCGCCACGATCGCCAGCTTCATCGCCTGTTCCTGGAACAGCGGCACGCCATAGGTCTTGCCGAGCAGGCTCTGCAATTCGTTCGTCGGCCCGTTCTTGGGCGAAGGATAGCTGACAGCCTCCGTCCCCGCCCGTCGCCGTAGATAGGGATGAACCATGTCGCCCTCGATCGGCCCCGGACGGACAATCGCCACCTGTACGACCAGGTCATAGAATTCGCGCGGTTTCAGACGCGGCAGCATGTTGATCTGGGCCCGGCTCTCCACCTGGAACACGCCGATGCTGTCGCCCTTCTGCAACATCTTGTAGACACGCGCGTCCTCGTCCTGGGCCAGCGTGTCGAGCGCCGGGCGCGGCAGTCCGTTCGTCTCCATCAGGTCGAACGCCTTGCGGATGCAGGTCAGCATCCCGAGCGCCAGGATATCGACCTTCATGATCCGAAGTTCGTCGATATCGTCCTTGTCCCATTCGATGAAGGTCCGCCCCTCCATCGCGCCATTGTGGATCGGCACCGTCTCGTCGAGCCGCCCTTGCGTCAGCACGAAGCCGCCGACATGCTGCGACAGATGGCGCGGCGCGCCGAGCAGCCGGTCGACCAGCGTCCGCAGCCGTCCGATCTCTGGATTGTCGGGGGAAAAGCCGGTTTCGTGGAAACGCTTCTCCTCGAACCGCTGGGAAAAGCTGCCCCAGACGGTGCTGGTCAGCCTTTGCGTCACATCCTCGCTCAGGCCCAGCGCACGACCGACCTCGCGCACCGTGCTGCGTGGGCGGTAATGGATGACGGTCGCGGCGATCGCCGCGCGATGGCGGCCATAACGCTTGTAGATGTATTCGATCACCTCCTCGCGCCGCTCATGCTCGAAATCGATGTCGATATCGGGCGGCTCGCCGCGTTCCGCCGAGACGAAGCGAGAGAAGAGCAGGTCATGCTTGGTCGGATCGACCGAGGTGACGCCCAGGATCCAGCACACCGCCGAATTGGCCGCCGAGCCGCGCCCCTGGCACAGGATCGGCGGGTCGAGACTGCGCGCATGACGCACAACGTCGTGCACGGTCAGGAAATAATGCGCATATTGGCGGTCCCGGATCAGCGAAAGCTCCTCCTGCAAGGAGCTTTGCAGCTTGGCCGGAACCCCCTCCGGGAACCGCTCCGCCGCGCCCTTCCAGACCAGTTCCTCCAGCCAGTCCTGCGCCTCCCAGCCGTCCGGCACGGGCTCGTCGGGATATTGGTAAGAGATATGGTCCAGCCGAAAATCGATCCGGTCGAGGATGGCGATGCTCTCCGCCACCGCCCCCGGCCGGTCGGCGAACAGCCGCGCCATCTCGGATGCTGACTTCAGGTGCCGCTCGGCATTGGCGGCCAGCCGCCGGCCGCCGCTACGGATGGTCAGCCCTTCGCGGATACAGGTCAGTATATCCTGTACCGGTCGATCGGCCGGTTCGGCAAACAGCGCATCGGTGGTGGCGAGCAGCGGCACCCCCCGCCCCTCGGCCAGCGCGGCCCAGGCCGCCAGCCGCCGCCGGTCCGTTCCCCCTCTCGGCATGGTCACGCCCAGCCACACCCGCCCCGGCGCACACCGCACCAGCCCGTCGAGCGTCGCCGCCAGTCCCGGATCGGCACGCCTGGGGGGCAGCATCGCACCGGGCATCGGTTCACAAGGCCGCGCGGTCGATTCGGGCCGGACGATCATCAACAGATTCTCGGCATGGCGGGTCAGGTCGCCCAGCCCCAGGATGCAACCGCCCTTCCTCGCCCGCTTGTTGCCCAGCGTCAGCAACCGGGTCAGCCGTCCCCAGCCCGCACGATCGACCGGATAGACGATGATGTCGGGCGTCCCGTCGGCAAAGACGAGACGGGCACCGACGACGAGCGTCGGCGGCGGCGGAAGACCTGCCTCTTGCGCCGCCGCACACGCCTTGCGCCAGGCCTTGAGCGTGCGGACCACCCCCGCCACGGTGTTGCGATCGGCAATCCCTATCCCGCTCAGGCCCAGCGCATCGGCCCGCGCGACCATATCCTCCGCCGAGCTTGCGCCATCGAGGAAGGAGTAATGCGTCGCCGCAACCAGTTCGGCAAAGTCAGGCCCGGCCGACACTCAGCCCCCCTTTCTCCATCGGAAAGGATCGTGGCAAACCCAGCCAGACCATAACGGCGAAGGCCGGGATGGAGCCTGGAGGGACGGGAATGCCGCCTCTCACACCAATTCCCTGCAAGGGAAGGTGGCAGGGCGCCCTGCCATGCTTCGCCGGGTGATCGCGCATCGTCATGCGAACAGGCCATGGACATACCAGCGCGGCCGCTCGGTCTCGCTGTAGAGGCCATGACGGAAGATCCAGAAGCGCCGCCCGCGCACATCCTCCACCCGGTAATAGTCGCGTGTGGGTGGTGCCATGTCGGGCCGCCGCCACCATTCGCCAGCGATCCGCTCGGGCCCTTCCGCGCGCGCCACATCGTGCAGCTTGCGCCGCCAGCGGAAGCGCGCGGGCGGCCCGTCGGGCGTCTCGGCGGCGAGCGATTCGATCGGCTGGGGCGGATCGAACAGGTGGATCGGACGCGATGGCGGCTCGCCCGGCTCGGGCCGCGTCCATTCCGCCCTGGGCGCGCTCTCCGTCGCGGGCAGCAGCAATTCGGCCTGTTCGGGAATATGGCTGTCGCGCGGATGGATTCGCCGCACCCGCTCACGCCCCAGCCGCGTGCCCAGCCGGTCGATCAGCGCCGCGACCGCCTCCGTCGCCTGTTGCGCGCGGCCCTCGCCGCCCTCCAGCCGCAATTGCACCGCATCCAGCTTTTCAGACAGACCCACGTCCAGCCGGATCAGATCATAGCCGAATCCGGGATCGAGCGGGTCGGCCAGCGCCTCGATCCGCTCGCGGAACAGCCTTAGCAGCACGGCCGGATCGCGGGTCGGCTGCCCCGTCTCGACCCGCAGCCCCTGAACCTCGCCATCCGCCCGGAACAGCCGCGCATCCCAGCGCCGCCCGCCCTCATGCCGTTCCTCCAGCACCCGCGCCGCCTCCCCCGCCAGTTCCTCCAGGATGCCGAGCATATGTTCGGTCCTGGCCACCGGCTCGGCGAAGCGGCGCTCCACCCCGATCGGCGCCGCCGCCACGCGCGGGGTCAGCGGGCTGTCCTCCTCGCCCGTCAACCGCCGGAGCGCGGTCGCCGCCTCGCGCCCGAAACGCGCCGCGATCGTCGCCATCGGTCGCGCCAGCACATCGCCGACCAGCTTCAGCCCCGCCGCCATCAGCGCGGCGGTGGCCTCCTCATCCAGTTCCAGCGCGGCGACGGGCAGGCGGCGGATCGCCCCCATCTCATCGGGGGCGGGTGCCCCGGCATGGCGCGCGAGCGCCCGCGCCGCCTCCGGTGTGTCGCCATAGGCCAGCCGCACGGTGATCCCCCGCCGGGCCATCCGCGTCTCGATATCCTGGGCCAGCCCGCGCTCGCCGCCGAGCAGATGGTCCGCCCCCGCCGAGTCCAGCACCAGCCCCCACGGCGGGTCCAGCGCCACCGCCGGGCTGTACCGCCGCGCCCCCTCGGCCAGCCGCTCCAGCCAGTCGATATCGGCGGCGGGATCGTGCGGAAACACCTCCAGCTCCGGCACCCGCGCACGCGCGTCCGCCAGCGTCAGCCCGACCGACAGCCCAGCCGCCACCGCCGCCCGGTCGAGCGCGGCGAGCCGAAGCGCCCCCCGGACCGATTCGGCAAAGGCGATCGGTGCCTCATCGCGCGCCACGAACAGGTGCGGGCGGCGTGCCCGCAACCGCTCGATCGGCAACCAGGGAAAGACAAGCGCCAGATAGCGGCGCGGGATCGAAGTCTTGCGTGTCATGGTTCCACTCCACGCGCCACCGGGCGCCCGCTGGCCCTCCCCGTCGACGCAGCAATTCCAGGTGATAGGCGGGCGCTCCCGGCGCATCGGCGGCCAGCGCCCGCGAGGATGCGGACGACACCGCCCAGCGCGTGGCCGCCGCACTCGGCACCACCGCCCCTCCGACGCGCAACAGGATCATCAGCACGCCCGAGGCCTCGGCCGACAGCATCAACCGGCGCGAGGCGGTGAGGTCATAACCGCGCATCGCCCCCCACCCCTCGACCAACACGGTGCCCAGCCCCGGACAGCGCGCCGCATCCGCCGCCGCGCGCAGCAACGCGGCATCGTCGGCGACCACCACCACGACCAGATCATCGGGATCGAGCCCCATCGCGACCAGCCCGGGCCCATGGAGTCGCCCGCCCTGCCGCTCGGCCGCCTCGGTCCGCAGCCACAGGACCGGCCTGGCCGCGACGCTGAGCACGCATCCGATCGCAAAGCCCGCGCCGCTGGCCGCTTCCTCTTGTGAAAGCGCATGAATCTCATGCAGTTGCGCTCTCGCCAGTCGCGGCACGACCGCATCGTCGCCCATCGCCCCGCCCCCATCGTCACGCACCGCCAAGGCGGCGGCCCGGCGCAGGCGATCGATCAGGGCGAAGGGGTCCTCCATATATGTTCTTGTAATGTTCTCATGATGGAGTCGCCAATGAGAAATTTTTGAAAAAAGGGCTTGCCGGTTCGAAAACCCCCATCTATTAGCGCGCCTCACCCCAGCCGGTTCGCCGGTTCGGAACGCCAGAGCGGGCGTAGCTCAGGGGTAGAGCACAACCTTGCCAAGGTTGGGGTCGAGGGTTCGAATCCCTTCGCCCGCTCCAGCGACTTCACTGCAAGTCGCCATTATCGCGATGCGACGCGATATATCCTTTACAGCATAGCGAACAGATCGTGGCGATGTTGATCGTCCTTCGTCCTCTGCTGTCGTCAGGGATTTTCACCCTTTTGCCGCAACTCTGCCGATCATGGCCATCGGGACCGAGGAGATGAGTCGCGCGGATCAGGTCACGATCCGTCGATGCCAATCTCCCATCCGGCGCGTATCCTTCGCCCCATGCCGATTCGCCCCGCCACCGCCGACGACGCCCCCGCCATCGCCGCGATCATCCTGCCGGTGATCCGCGCGGGCGAGACCTATGCGCTGGACCCCGCCATGCCGGAGGCGGAGGCCCTCGCCTATTGGCTTGGACCGGACAGGGCGACCTTCGTGTTCGAAGAGGCGGGTGCGGTCCTCGGCACCTATTATCTGCGCGCCAATCAGGCGGGCGGCGGGGATCATGTCGCCAATGCCGGATACATGACCAGTGCCGCCGCACGCGGGCGTGGAGTCGCGCGGGCGATGGCGCGGCATTCCTTCGACGCGGCGCGGGCGCGCGGTTTTACCGCGATGCAGTTCAACTTCGTGGTCAGCGCCAATGCCGCCGCGGTCCATCTGTGGACCTCGCTGGGCTTTGCGACCGTCGGCCGGGTGCCGGCGGCGTTCCGGCACCCGAAGCTGGGGCCGGTCGATGCCCTGGTGATGCACCGACCGCTCTGACCGCTTACCCCTCGCGCGCGACCTGGAAGCCCGCAAAGGACTGGCTGACCGGCATCAGCTCCAGCCGGTTGATGTTGAGATGCGGCGGCAGCTCGGCGACCCAGAGCAGCGTCGCGGCGATATCCTCCCCCGTCATCGGGTGGGATCCCGCATAAAGCGCATCCGACGCCGCCTGGTCCCCGCCGGTGCGGATGGTGGTGAACTCGGTCTCGACCATGCCCGGCTCGATCGAGGTCACGCGCACCCCCTTGCCGTGCAGGTCGGCGCGCAGGTTGAGCGAGAATTGCTTCACGAACGCCTTGGTCCCGCCATAGACGTTGCCGCCGGTATAGGGATAGTTCGCCGCCACCGAGGACAGGTTGATGATCCCCCCGCGCCGTTCGATCAGGCGGGGGAGCAGCCGGTGGGTGATGGTGATCAGTCCATCGATATTGGTCGCGATCATCGTCCGCCACTGGGCCAGATCGCTGTCCTGGGCGGGCCTGGTGCCGAGCGCGAGCCCGGCATTGTTGATCAGCAGGTCGATATCCGCGAACGCCTGCGGCAATCCCGCCAGCGCGGCATCGAGCGCATCCTCGTCGGTGATGTCGAAGGCGAGCGGGTGGAACCCTCCGCCCAGTTCCTCGGCCAGAGCCCGCAACCGGTCGGCGCGGCGCCCGGTCCCGATCACCCGCCATCCGGCGGCAACAAAGGCGCGCGCGGTCGCGGCTCCGATTCCGGCGGTGGCGCCGGTGACAAGCGCGGTTCGGGTCATGGGCTTACTCCTTGGTCGCAGGCGCGGGCAGGCGCGGGAAACGGGACGTCCGAACAAGGGGGCGAAACACAGGCTTTGCGTTCGCGCCCCTTTGCCCGGGCGTCGGGCTTTCCCACATAGGGTCCAACGCCGTTCGCGGCCACGTCAATCAGGACTTCTCATGCCTCGGCCCATCCGTATCGATTTCGTCTCCGACATCTCCTGCCCCTGGTGCATCATCGGGCTGCGCGGGTTGGAGATCGCGCTGGAGCGGATGGGCGATGCGATCGAGGCCGACATCCATTTCCAGCCCTTCGAGCTGAACCCCGCGATGGGGCCGGAGGGCGAGAATATCGTCGAGCATATCGGCCGCAAATATGGCGCGACGCCCGAACAGTCCGCCGCCACCCGCGCGACGATCCGCGAGCGGGCAGCGGCGGTCGGCTTCACCATGGCGATGGGCGACACGTCGCGCATCTACAACAGCTTCGATGCGCATCGCCTGCTGCACTGGGCGGAGACGATGGGGCGACAGGCGGCGCTGAAACATGCGCTGTTCGACAGCTATTTCACGCGGGGAGAGGATATTTCGAAGCACGACGTGCTGATCGCCGCCGCCGCCGGCGCCGGTTTGCCCGAGGACGAAGCCCGCACGATCCTGTCGACCGACCGCTACGCCGCCGAGGTGCGCGAGGCGGAGCGGCTGTGGCAGGGGCGCGGCATCCAGTCGGTGCCCGCGATCATTGTCGACAATCGCTATCTCATTTCGGGTGGACAGCCGCCCGAAGCGTTCGAACAGGCGCTTCGCCAGATCGTCGCCGAAGCCTGATTTTCCCGCAAAAGGAGCCCCCCAATGGCCGACACCCGCTATGCCAAGACCGAGGAAGCCCTCGCCAGGCTGACCCCCGAACAATATTATGTGACGCAACAAAGCGGCACCGAGCGCCCCGGTACCGGCGAATATCTGCATACGCGCGAACCGGGCCTCTATGTCGATATCGTCTCGGGCGAACCGCTGTTCGCCTCCGCCGACAAGTTCGATTCGCATTGCGGCTGGCCCAGCTTCACCCGGCCGATCGAACCCGCGCATGTCAACGAGCTGCGCGACACGACGCATGGCATGATCCGCACCGAGGTCCGCTCGGCGCATGGCGACAGCCATCTGGGCCATGTCTTCCCCGACGGCCCGCGCGATCGTGGCGGCCTGCGCTACTGCATCAACTCGGCCTCGCTGCGCTTCGTCCCGCTCGACGAGATGGAGGCGCAGGGTTACGGCGACTATGTCGATCAGGTCCGGGATGCGGCGGACGAAGCCTGACACCGTTCCTCCCCCGCAAGGGGGAGGACCTGACCATCCGACGCATGGGGCACCTTTTGCCTTTCCGGTCGTTTGATCCGCCCAACGACACGGGACCGGAAACAGGCGGCAGGGGGGATGGCGATGATCCGGGGATACGCGGCGATGCTGCACACACGCCCCATATCCGGTGCGTCCACCACCCCGGGGGCTAAGGACGTCGCTGATCCTCTGATTCACGGCCTGTTCAATCGGTTTCGCGCATAGCCCCATGTGCTCGACAGGAGTTTTTGCATGTTTCGTTCGATTGTGGCGCTCCGCTTGGCGGCGCCGGTCACCGCCGCGATGGCCCTGGCCCCGGTCCCTGCCATCGCCCAGGCGAGCGGTGATCTGGCCGCGGTGCAGCGTCACCTGCAATCGGTGACCACGATGACCGCCGATTTCACCCAGACCGACCGGGCGGGCAAGGTGCTGACCGGCACGCTGACCATGAAGAAGCCGGGCAAGATCCGCTTCCAATATGAAAAGGGCGTGCCGCTGCTGATCGTCGCCGATGGCGGCGCACTGACCTTCATCGACTATTCGGTGCGCCAGGTGCAGCGCTGGCCGATCAAGAATTCGCCGCTGGGCGTACTGCTCGATCCCAGCCGCGACATCGGCCGCTATGCCAAGGTCGTGCCGAGCGCTGATTCGCGCCTGTTGTCGGTCGAGGCCAACGACCCCAAGCATCCCGAATATGGCCGGATCACCCTGGTCTTCGCGCGCGACGCCGCCGCCCCCGGCGGGTTGATGATGCAGGGCTGGGTCGCGCTGGACAGTCAGAACAACCGGACCACCATCCGCCTTTCCAACCAGCGATTCGGCGTGCCCGTCGACGATAAGGCGTTCCGATTCAACGATCCCCGGAGAACGGCGGCGCGAAACTGAACGCTGGAGGGCCGTTTCATTCATCCGCGCGACAGGTTCGCTGCCCTATCAGGGACTTGCGGTTGAGGGGCGTTCGAGGTTCCCCCCTGTTGCTCGAACGAGCACCCTCATCCCGCCTGCGTGACGAACGCCAGGTCGGCCCTCGCTCCATGCCCCCGGAGCGGGGGCCTTTCGTTTCCCGGCATGCCATCGGGCGTAACCTTGTCTCCCCCCCGCCCCGCCGCTACATCGGCGTCCGTGAAAATCGCCTCCTGGAACATCAATTCGGTGCGTTTCCGCGCCGCCATCGTCGAGCAATTCCTGACGGAAGCCGCGCCCGACCTATTGTGTCTTCAGGAGACGAAGGTCGTCGACGACGACTTCCCCTTCGATCTGTTCCGGTCGCTGGGCTATGAGCACATCATCATCCATGGCCAGCGGATGCACCACGGCGTCGCGATCGTGTCGCGCGTGCCGATCACCGAGGATGATCGCCTGGACTGGCAGGCCAATGCCGAGGCACGGCATGTCGGTATCCGCCTGCCCAACGGCGTGCGGCTGGAGAATGTCTATATCCCAGCGGGCGGCGACGTGCCCGACCGCGAGGTGAACCCGAAGTTCGGCCAGAAGCTCGATTTCCTGGGTCGCATGATCGACTGGTCGGGCAAGCTGGACTGCCCCACCATCCTGACCGGCGACTTCAACATCGCGCCGCTGGAATCGGACGTGTGGAGCCACAAGCAGTTGCTCGACGTGGTCAGCCATACGCCGATCGAGGTGGAGACGCTGGCCAGGCTCCAGGCCTCCAACGACTGGGTCGATCTCGGCCGGCATTTCATCCCCGCGCCGCAGCGGCTCTATACCTGGTGGAGCTACCGCGCGAAGGACTGGGCGGCATCGGATCGCGGGCGGCGGCTCGATCATATGTGGGCGACGCGCGACGTGGCGGAAAAGGCCGTCGCGCATCAGGTGTTCGAGGGGTGCCGGAGCTGGCTGAAACCCTCCGACCATATCCCGATCATGACGGAATTCGATTTTTGAGTCCCAACACTCCCGATCCCAAGGCGGCCGCCCGCGCCATCGACGCGCTGCGCCGGGGCTGGCCGATCGCGATCCAGGGTCAACCGCTGCTCGCGGTCGAGACGGCCGACCCGCTTCGCCTGGCCGCCTTCGATCCCGACGCCCGGGCGCCGGTGCTGATCTCGGCCGGGCGGGCGGCGACGTTGAAGCTGAGCAACCAGTTGGAGGCCGCCGACCCGGATGCGGCGGTACTGGTCGAGCGTGCGCCATGGATCGACTTCGCCGCCGCCACCGCGCTGGCCGATCCGCAATTCGACCTCGCGACACCGCTCAAAGGCCCGTACCGCGCCGTCCCCTTGCCTGATCCAGCGATCGCGGCGGCCGCGATCCGGTTCGCGCGGATCGCCGGAATGCTGCCCGCCTTCTTCCTCGGCGGCGTGGGCGTGGAAGCGGAACTGTCGCTCGCCGACATCGCCGCGCATGAAGATGCCGAGGCGCTCGCCATCGCCACCCGTGCCCGCCTGCCGGTGGCGGGGGCCGAGGATGCGGAGATCGTCGCCTTCCGCTCGCCCCATGCCGCGGGCGAGCATGTCGCCTTGCTGATCGGCCAACCCAACGACCAGCCGCCCCTGGTCCGGCTGCACAGCGAATGCCTGACCGGCGATGTGCTGGGCAGCCTGAAATGCGATTGCGGACCACAGCTCCACGCCGCGATCCAGGCGATCGCGGAATCGGGCTGGGGGATCCTGCTCTATCTGCGACAGGAGGGGCGCGGGATCGGCCTGGTCAACAAGCTGCGCGCCTATCAGCTTCAGGACCAGGGATTCGACACGGTCGACGCCAATACCCGGTTGGGCTTCGCCATCGATGCGCGCGATTTCGGGGTCGCGGCGCGGATGCTGAAATTGCTCGGGCAGGACCGGGTGCGGCTGCTGACCAACAACCCGGCCAAGGTCGCCGGGTTGAACGCAGCGGGGCTAAGGGTGGTCGAACGCGTCGCGCACAGCCTGCCGCCCAATCCGCACAACGAACGCTATCTGGCGACCAAGCGCGACCGGACGGGGCACCAGCTCTGACGACTGGCCCGTCTCCGCACGTCCCTCCGTTCCGCTGAACGGCGGGATCGAGCGGGCGGGCGGGCGGGCCGTCAAAGCCCCAGTTCACGCCTCACATCGGTATAATCCTGGGCGATCGCCGCGACGCCGATCGCGCGCAGCCGTTCATCATGCCCGACCGCGCAATGCGTTCCCATGCACATGCCGATGACATGGCCCCCGCTCGCCACCGCGCCGGTCGCGCCGACGGGGGAATCCTCCAGGATCGCGCAATCCTCGATCCGCACCCCCAGCCTGTCGGCGGCGTAGAGATACAGGTCGGGCGCGGGCTTGCCGCGGGTCACATGCTCGCGGCCGCTATAGACATGCTCGCCGAACGCCTCGCGCAGCCCCAGATGGCGCAGGTGGCGATCGAGCCAGACGGTCGGACTCGACGACACCACCGCCTTGGGGAAATCGACGGGGAGCGAACGGACGAAATCGACCGCACCCGCGATCGCTGCCACGCCCTCTTCCATCGCGCGGATATCCTCGACCCGCCGCGCCTCGTAGAATGCGTCTGGCAGGGTGTAGCCGATCCGCCCCTCGATCGCCGCCACAAAGTCCTTGCCCGCCAGCCCCATATAATGGTGCATCGCCTCCTCGGGCGTATGCGGATGGCCGTTGGCGGTCAGCCATTCGGCGAGATGGCGATTGCCCTCATATTCGCTGTCGATCAGGACGCCGTCGAAATCGAACAGCAGCGCGGCGAAACGGCTCATGCACGGGCTCCGAACAGCGCGCTGCCGACGCGGACATGGCTGGCGCCCAGCATCGCCGCGACCTCGTAATCCTCCGACATGCCCATGCTCAGCCTGGCCAGCCCCATCTCGCGCGCCATCTTGGCGAGCAGCGCGAAATAGGGCGCGGCGTCGAGCCCGTGCGGCGGAATCGCCATCAGCCCGACGATCGGCAGCCCGGCGGCGCGCGCCTGCTCCAACAGGTCCGGCGCTTCGGCGATCGCGCAGCCCCCCTTCTGCTCCTCCTCGCCGATATTGACCTGGAGGAAACATTCGGGCCGCCGCCCGCTCTTGCCCATCGCCTCGGCCAGCGCGGCGATCAGCGAGGGGCGGTCGACGGTATGGATCGCATCGAACAGCGCGACCGCATCGGCGGCCTTGTTGGATTGCAACTGTCCGATCAGATGAAGTTCGACCCCGTCATACGACTCGCGGAGCGCAGGCCATTTCGCGGCCGCCTCCTGCACGCGATTCTCGCCGAACACGCGCTGCCCGGCGTCGAGCAGCGGGCGGATCGTGTCGGCGTCATGCGTCTTCGACACCGCGATCAGGGTCGGTGTCGGATGGTCGCCCAGCTTCGCGGCGTGCTGAAGCCGGGCGGAGACGGTGGCAAGGCGGGAAACGCTGTCGTCGGTCATGCCGGGCGCTATAATGCCCAGGATGCCCGACCGATACCCCGTGACATGGCTGATGACCGACGAGCGGCTGGGACACGGACTATGGGCCGCGCTGCGCCGCCTGCCGCCGGGGTCGGGCGTGGTCTTTCGCCACCATGCCACGCCCCCGGCCGAACGGCGCGCGATTCACCGGCGCGTGCGGCGAATCGCAAGGGCGCGGCGGCTGATCCTGCTGGTGGCGGGCGGTGGCCTGCCCGGCGATGGCGTGCACAAGCACGGTCGGGGTTCGGATTTGCGCAGCCACCCCGCGCATGACCGAGCCGAGGCGATCGCGGGCTGGAAGGTCGGGGCGGACCTGCTGTTCGTGTCGCCGCTCTTTCCCACCCGCTCGCATCCCGGCGCGCCTGCGCTTGGCCCGGCGCGCGCCGCGCGGATCGGGCTGGGACTGGGCCTGCCCATGATCGCATTGGGGGGGATGACGGCGAAACGCTTCCGCCGATTGCGCGGGCGATTCGATGGCTGGGCCGCTATCGACGCCTGGCTGTAAGGTCGGCCCTGGGTCTGGGAGACGCCATCATGTTTCCGGTGATCCTGACGGCCACCATCGCCGCCCAAGCATCTCCTTCGGCGGGACTCGCGGCGTTCATCCGAGACAAGAAGCGCACCCGCTATCGCCATGCGCTTACCGCGTTTAGAAGCGGAAGGCCGTACCCAGATAGACCGCCTGGCTGCTGCGGCGATCATCGTCGATCCGCGCCAGACGCTCGCGATCCGAACGATAGCGGACACCCGCCGTCACATCGAGGTTGCGGGTCAGCGCATAGGAACCGCCCATGTCGAGCGAATAGCTGGACGGCATGTCGACCAGCTTGGTCACGCCCTCGATCGGGCGATCGGTCGAGGCCTTGACCCGGCCGGTGAAGCGATTCGCGGTATAGCTGACCGCCACATCGGCGCTTTCGCGGCTGCCCGGCATGCCCGCCAGATCGACATGCGCGATGTCGCCCGATACCGCCAGACGCTTCCAGCCCACCGCGACACCCAGATTATAGGAAATCGGTGCCAGCCCGACCGTCGGCGCGGTATTGGCGGCGATGCGTTCCTCGCTGGTGCGGCTGGTCCGCGCGCGGACCGCGATATTCACCGCGCGACTGCCGCCCCGCTGGCTTTCCGCCGGGGTGAAGCGCAGATCGCCCGCGTCCAGCCCGCTGCGCGCGAAGATCGCGGCGAGTCGCGGATCGGCTGCGGCCGGGGTGAAGCCGCCGCTGCCGCGCAAGGTCAGGCTGTGCTTGACGGTACGGGGGCTCTGCTCGATCGCGCCGATGGCGGGCGCGACCAGCGCAGTCGTGGCGGCGAGCGCCCCGATTGCCAATCCGATCACCACACGCCCGAAAAACACGGCCGACCCCTTTTTGAAGACCCCTTTGCAAGGATCGTCCTAACATAAAAGTGGATGCGAGCGATCCCATTGTTACGCCTGCGGCAGCGATTCTTGTCCAACTGTTGCGTATCCCCCACAGAATCCCCCATCCCCGCCTGCCCGGCCTTGCCCGCCCGCCCCCTTCCCATCCGGGCGCTTGCCGGGGTGTCGGCACCCCTGTAGAGGCGATAGGCAACCCTTATTCCCAGTCAGGACAATGCCGATGCTTCGCCGTTCCGCCACCGCGTTCGCGGTTATCGCCGCTCTGTCGCTCGGGGCCTGTGCCGGCAAGAAGGATCGCCCGCAGGGCGACCTGGCCGCGTCGAAGATCACCACGATCGGCGTGAATTCCTATCTGTGGCGCGCCAGCCTCGACACGCTCAGCTTCATGCCGCTGACGCAGACCGATTCCAACGGCGGCGTGATCGTCACCGACTGGTACATCAACCCGCAGGTTCCGACCGAGCGGATGAAGGTCACCGTCACCATCCTGGACCAGGATCTGCGCGCCGATGCGCTGCGCGTGACCGCGCTGCGCGAGGTCAATCGCGGCGGCCAGTGGGTGGCCGCGCCCGTCCAGGCGTCGACCATCCAGAAGCTGGAAGACATCATCCTCACCAAGGCGCGCGACCTGCGCCGTGCCTCGATCACGAAGTAAAAGACGACAAGAATGGCCTCGCGTTTCAACGCCCTGAAATCGGATTCGACCTGGCAGCGGATCTGGGAGGAGCGGCGCACCTTCGCCGCCGACGATCACAGCACCAAGCCACGGTCCTATGTCCTTGAGATGTTTCCCTATCCATCGGGGCGCATCCATATGGGCCATGTCCGCAACTATACGATGGGCGACGTGCTGGCGCGCTATCGGCGGATGATCGGGCATGAGGTGCTCCACCCGATGGGCTGGGACGCGTTCGGCATGCCGGCCGAGAATGCCGCGATGGAAAAGGGCGTCCATCCGGGCGGCTGGACCCGCGACAATATCGCGACGATGAAGGCGCAGTTGAAGCGGCTGGGCTTCGCGCTGGACTGGACCCGCGAGATCGCGACCTGCGAACCCGATTATTACGGGCACGAACAGGCGCTGTTCCTCGACCTGTACGCAGGCGGCCTGGTCTATCGCAAGGAATCGGCGGTCAACTGGGACCCGGTCGACATGACCGTGCTGGCCAATGAGCAGGTGATCGACGGGCGCGGCTGGCGCTCGGGCGCGCTGGTCGAGAAGCGCAAGCTGAACCAGTGGTTCCTGAAGATCACCGACTTCGCCGACGAGCTGCTGGAAGGTCTGACCACGCTGGAGCATTGGCCCGACAAGGTGAAGCTGATGCAGGAAAACTGGATCGGCCGCAGCCAGGGGCTCCAGTTCCGCTTTGCACCCGTCGCGCCCTTTGCCGAGTCGATCGAGGTCTATTCGACCCGCCCCGACACCATTTTCGGGGCGAGCTTCGTCGCGATCGCGGCGGATCACCCGATCGCGCGCCATCTGGCCGAGTCGAACGCCGACGCGGCCACGTTCATCGAGCGCTGCAAGGCGGGTGGCACCACCGCGGCCGAGCTGGAAACGCAGGAGAAGCTGGGCTTCGACACCGGCTATCGGATGCAGCATCCGATGGACGCCAGCGTCACTCTGCCCGTCTATATCGCGAACTTCGTGCTGATGGATTACGGCACGGGCGCGGTGATGGGCGTGCCCGCGCATGACCAGCGCGACCTGGATTTCGCGCGCAAATACGGCCTGACCGTCACCCGCGTCGTGGCCGATGGCGACAACACCGATCCGGTGTTCGAGGGCGATACCGCCTATACCGGCACTGGCCGTCTGGTGAACTCCGGCCCGCTCGACGGGCTGGACGTGGAAGCCGCCAAGGCCGCCGTCATCGCCCGCGCCGAGAGCGAAGGCTGGGGCCAGGGCCAGACCGTGTACCGCCTGCGCGACTGGGGCGTCAGCCGCCAGCGCTACTGGGGCACGCCGATCCCGATCATCCATTGCGACGATTGCGGCGCGGTGCCGGTGCCCAAGGACCAGTTGCCGGTCACTTTGCCCGAGGATGTCACCTTCGACGTTCCCGGCAACCCGCTCGACCGGCATCCGACGTGGAAGCATGTCGACTGCCCCAATTGCGGCAAGCCCGCCCGGCGCGAGACCGACACGCTCGACACCTTCGTCGATTCGTCCTGGTATTTCATACGCTTCGCCAGCCAGCCCAAGGATCGCCCATTCGATCCCGAGGTGGTCGGGAAGTGGCTGCCGGTCGGCCAGTATATCGGCGGCGTCGAGCATGCGATCCTGCACCTGCTCTATGCCCGCTTCTGGACACGCGCGTTGAAGCATATCGGCCTGATCGACGTGGCGGAGCCCTTTGCCGGGCTGTTCACGCAAGGCATGGTCACGCACGAAAGCTACAAATCGTCGGACGGCCGCTGGCTGGCCCCCGGCGAGATCCGTGACGGCATCGAGATCGCGACCGGTCAGCCGATCACCGTCGGCCGCGTCGAGAAGATGTCCAAGTCCAAGAAGAACACCGTCGATCCCGAACCCATCGTGGATCAATATGGTGCGGACGCGGTGCGCTGGTTCATGCTGTCCGACAGCCCGCCCGAGCGCGACCTGCCCTGGTCGGAATCGGGGATCGAGGGTTCGTGGCGCTTCGTCCAGCGCTTGTGGCGCCTGTTCGACGGCGCGCAAGCCGCCGAGGGCGAGGACAAGGCGCTCGCGCGCAAGCTGCACCAGACCATTGCCGGTGTTGCCGCCGATATCGAGGCGCTGGCCTTCAACAAGGCGGTCGCCAAGCTGTACGAACTGGTCAACACCATCGAAAAGGCCAAGCCCTCCGCCACGCGCGGCGAGGCGATCCGCACCACCATGTTGCTGGTCGCGCCGATGGTGCCGCATCTGGCCGAGGAAGCCTGGGCCGGCATGGGGCAGGACGGCCTGATTGCCGATGCGGCCTGGCCCGAAGTCGACGAAGCCCTGTTGGTCGAGGACGAGGTTACCGTCGCGGTACAGGTCAACGGCAAGCTGCGCGACACGCTGACCGTCGCCAAGGGGCTTCCCAAGGATGTGCTCGAGTCGACCGCGCTGGCTTCGGACAAGATCGTCCGGGCGCTCGACGGGGCGACCCCAAAGAAGGTGATCGTGGTGCCCGACCGTCTGGTGAATATCGTCGCATGATGCGCCCCCTCCCCCTCCTCGTCGCCGGGCTGACGCTGACGCTTGGCCTGACCGGCTGCGGCCTTCATCCGCTTTATGCGGGCGGTGGCTCGGGGGCGGTCGCCACCGCCCTGTCGGGTGTCGAGGTCGCACCGATCGAGGGGAAAGCGGGCTGGCTGATGGCCAATGCGCTGAAGGACCGGCTCGGCGGTGGCCAGGGTGGCGGGGCGCGTTATCGGCTTGATGTCCGTCTCGACGACCAGATTCGCGGCCTGGGCGTGCGACGGGACGACTCGGTGGTGCGCGAACGGCGTATCCTGCGCGCCCGCTATCAACTGGTCGACCAGACGAGCAATGCGGTGCTGGTCGACGCCACCGCCGGTTCGGACGCGGGGATCGATGTGGTCCGTTCCGAATATGCCACCATCGCGGCGGAAAACACCGCGCTGGAGCGGCTGTCGGTGATCGTCGCGGACGAGATCGTCGCGCGCCTCGCCACCTATGCCCGGTCGCGTTCCGGCGAGGCGATGGCGCCAGCGCGGCCGTGAAGGCCCGGATACTGTGAAGGCGAACGCCAATCAGATCCGCCAGGCGCTGGCGCGCCCGTCCGCCGATATCCGCCTTTACCTGCTCCATGGTCCCGATGAAGCGGGCGCAAGCGAGTTGGCGCGGGTCCTGGCCGGGGCGATGGGCCGTGATGCCGAGCGGATCGACCTCGACTCGGCGACGCTCAAGAGCGATCCCGCCCGCCTGACCGACGAGGCCGCCGCCATGTCGCTGTTCGGCGGCCCCCGCCATATCCGCATCGCCAGCGTTGGCGAGGAGGGACTGGCAGCCTTTACCGCCCTGCTGGAGGCCGATTCGGCCGGCAATCCGGTGGTCGCCATCGCCCCCTCGGTCAAGACGACGGCCAAGATCGTCAAACTCGCGCTCGATTCCCCGCGCGCCATGGCCTTTGGCTGCTACGCCCCCACCGCGGCCGATGCCGAGCGGCTCGCCGCGACCATGGCGGGCGATATGGGGCTGCGCCTGGCAAGCGGCGTGGCGAACCGGCTGGTCGAGGCGGCGGGGGCCGATCGATCGGTGATGACCCGCGAGCTGGAAAAGATCGCCCTCTATCTCGACGCCGCGCCCGATCGCCCGCGTGAGGTCGACCATGGCGTAATGGATGCGATCGGCGCGGATCTGGGCGAGGTCGAGATGGGCGATGCGGTCGAAGCCGTTGTCGAGGGCCGCGTCGCCGATCTGGGCGGCGAACTGGCGTTGCTGGACGAAGGGGGCGCGTCCCCCATTCCCTGGCTACGCGCGCTGGCGCGGCGGCTGGTCGCGCTGGCGGAGATGCGGGCCGATCTGGATGCGGGCGAGCCCGTCGAGGCGGTGATGAAACGCCACCGCGTCTTCTTCCGTGACGAGGCGCGGACCGCGCGGGCGCTGCGCCGCTGGACCCCCGCTATGCTGGCGCGGGCGCTGACCCGTATCCGGGCGGCGGAACGCGCGGTGATGGCCCCGGGCAATGCCGGAGCGGTCCTGGCAGAGTCGGAAGCCACGATCATCGCGCAAGGAATTGCACGACGGGGTTAGCGTGAAGCATAGCCTTCGACTTCAGCTATTTTCGCCGAAATCGAAGGCCCCACCTCAGAAATCAAAAGCCAATTGCGCCTGTCTGCGAAGCAGACCAGCGTCCCGCTTTCAAATCCCCTCACCTGTCAGCCGCTGGCACACCATGTCGAGCTGATCGAGCGTCGAATAGCTGAGGGTCAGCGTGCCGCCCTTTTCGCCATGCGCGATCCGCACCGTCAGGCCGAGCAGATCGGCCAATTGCCCCTCCAGCGCCGCGATGTCCGCATCCGCCGCATCCTGACCCGACGGCTTGTTCGTGGGCCGGTCGCCCGAGGTCGCCTTGCGACCGCCACCCTTGGCCTCGCGCGTCAGCTTTTCGGTCTCACGCACGCTCAGGCCGCGCACGATCACCTGATCGGCCAACGATTCCACGTCGTCCGCGCCCAAAAGCGCACGCGCATGGCCCATCGACAGCGCGCCGCTGACCACCTGCGACTGCACCGTATCGGGCAGTTCGAGCAGGCGGAGAAGGTTCGCGACATGGCTGCGCGACTTGTGGACGATCTTGGCCAGCGCCTCCTGGGTATGGCCGAATTCGCCCGCCAGCCGCTGATAGGCCTGCGCCTCTTCGATCGCGTTGAGGTCCTGCCGCTGGATATTCTCGATCAGCGCGATTTCGAGCGTCTGCGCGTCATCGAAATCGCGAACGACGACCGGCACCTCGTGCAGCCGCGCACGCTGGGCCGCGCGCCAGCGACGCTCGCCCGCGACGATCTGGTAATCCTTGCCATGTGGGCGAACGACGATCGGCTGAATCAGCCCGCGCGCCGCGATCGAGGCGGCGAGTTCGTCGAGCGCCGCTTCCTCGAAATGGCGCCGCGGCTGATCGGGATGGGGCGACAGCGATCCGACGGGCAGCATCCGCACCCCGCCCGGCGCCGGCTGATCGCCCGGACGGGTCGGCGCCTCACGCGCGATATCGCCCAGCAACGCACCCAATCCACGCCCCAGACCGGGACGCGGACGCTTGGCCGTTTCCGCGCTCATGCCGCCGCGGCTCCTGGCTGGCTGTGGAGCGGCAGACGTGCGATCAGCTCACGGGCCAGCGCGATATAGGCCTGGCTGCCGACGCAGCGATGGTCATAGATCAACGCCGGCAAGCCGTGGCTGGGCGCCTCCGACAGTCGGACATTACGCGGAATCACCGTATCGAACACCACACCCCCCAGGACCGCACGCACATCGGCCGACACCTGATCGGTCAGCCGGTTGCGACGGTCATACATCGTCAACGCCACGCCCAGAATCGCGAGCCCCGGATTGAACCGCGCGCGAATCCGCTCCACCGTGGTCAGCAATTGCGACAGCCCCTCCAGCGCGAAGAACTCGCATTGCAGCGGCACGAACAGCGAGTCGGACGCGACCATCGCATTGATCGTCAGCAGCCCCAGCGAGGGCGGGCAATCGATCAACACGATATCCCAATTGCCCTGCGTCCGCCGCATCGCCTGATCAAGCCGGTGCGTCCGATTCTCGAAATCGACCAGTTCCAGTTCCGCCCCCGACAAGTCGACGGTCGCGGGCACGACATCGAGCCGGGGCACCTGCGTATGGACCACCGCATCGTCGATCCGCGCCTCGCCCAGCAGCACATGATAGCTGGAGAACATCCGCTGGCTGTTGGGAATGCCGAGGCCGGTCGAGGCATTGCCCTGTGGATCGAGATCGATCAGCAGGACGTTCAGCCCCGTCGCCGCCAGAGCGGTGGCAAGATTGATGGCGCTGGTGGTCTTGCCCACCCCGCCCTTCTGGTTCGCAATGGCAACGCAGATCATCGGGCCTCTACTCGGTCGAGGATCACGATCGACGAATCCGCCGAGGTGATGCTATGTTCCACGTGAAACACGAAGCGCCACTGCCGCTTGAGGGTCTTGATTTCGCGCTCGTCAAGGCGGCCGCGCGGGAGCAACCACCGCGTTTCCTGTTTGCCGCAGTGCGAGGCCGCGCGCAAAAGATTTTCGACGCTGGCGACCGCGCGCGCCGAAATAATGTCGGCCTTGACCGATACCGCCTCGATCTTCGAGGCATGGACCGTCACCCGGTCCGCCACACCAAGCCGTTCGGCACAATCGCGTAGAAAGTCGGCGCGGCGCTTTCGCGGCTCGACCAGCGCAACCTGCCCGCCCCAGGCCAGGGCCACCACCATGCCGGGAAAGCCGCCACCGGTGCCGATATCGACCCACTGACCGTCGCTACGCCCGGCGAGTGGCACAAGCTGCATCGAATCGAGCGCATGGCGCGACCAGATGGTCTGGATGGTTGAGGGCGCGATCAAATTCTGCTGGTCATTCTCGACGATCACCAGCGCCAGGAAATGATCGATCCGCTCGGCAGCGTCCGTGCCGAACCGCTCGACGATCCAGTCGCGTGCCTGGTCTTCGGTCATGCCGCCGCCTTTCGTGCGTGAAGAAGCACCGCCGACAGCGCGGCGGGAGTGATGCCGCGAATCCGCGAAGCCGCCGCCAGCGTCGCCGGACGCGCGAGGCTCAGTCGGTCGATCATCTCCTGCGACAGGCCCGGAATAACGGCATAGTCGAGCGAGGGCGGCAGGATGATCTGCTCATCGGCACGCAGCCGCGCGACCTCCTCGGCCTGGCGCTCGACATAGGGGGCGTAGCGCGCATCCTCGAGCGTCTCCGCCACCACGGCCGGGTCGCATCCGTCCGCGGCATCGGCGGCGACATGCGCCAGTGTGACACCGTCGAAGCGCAGCCATTCATACGCGCTGCGACGCGCGCCATCCTGTGCGATCGCCGCCCCACTCCGCGCGAGATCGGAGGCGGTCCGGGCGATGGACAGCCGTTCGCGCAACAGGACCTGCTGGGCCTGCCGTCGCCGTCGGTGCGCCAACCGCTCGGCGGACAGGCACCCGGCCTCCTCGGCAATCCCACCCAATCGCGTCTCGGCATTGTCGGCACGCAATGACAACCGATATTCGGCGCGCGCGGTCAGCATCCGATAAGGCTCGGTCACGCCCTGCAACACCAGATCGTCGATCATCACGCCCAGATAACTCGATGCGCGATCGAGGATGACGGGGCCAAGGTCACAAGCATGACCGGCCGCGTTGAGCCCGGCGATCAGCCCCTGCCCTGCCGCTTCCTCATATCCCGTCGTGCCGTTGATCTGGCCTGCGCAGAACACCCCCGCCAGCGCCCCCAGCGCCAGCCGGGCGTCGAGCGCACGCGGGTCGATATGGTCATATTCCACCGCATAGCCGGGCAACGTGATCACCGCCCGTTCCAGCCCCGGCATCGACGCGATCATCGCCGCCTGCACATCCGTCGGCAACGAGGTCGACAGGCCGTTGGGATAGACGATCGGGTCATCCAGCCCTTCCGGCTCCAGGAAGATCTGATGGCTGTCGCGATCGGCGAAGCGCTTGATCTTGTCCTCGATCGACGGGCAATAGCGCGGCCCATTCGCCTCGATCGCGCCAGTGAACAGCGGCGAGCGATGAAAGGCATCCGCGATGATCGCATGGGTCGCCTCGGTCGTCCGGGTGATCGCACAGGCGATTTGCGGCAGGGGCCGCGTCGCCGTCATCGGCGACATGGTCCAGGGATCGGAATCGGAGGGCTGCTCGTCCAGCCGCGCCCAGTCGATGGTGCGACCGTCCAGACGCGGTGGCGTGCCCGTCTTCATCCGCGCCATCGGCAGGCCCAGCGCGCGAAGTTGCTCCGCCATGCGGGTCGCGGCCCGCTCGCCGATACGGCCACCGAGATGCCGCTCCTCGCCCCGGAACAGCCGCCCGCCCAGGAACGTCCCGGTCGCGAGCACGACCGCGCGACAGGCCAGCACGCCACCATCGGCAAGCTGAACGCCTGCCACTTGGTCGCCGTTCAGGACCAGCGCCTCGGCCTCTCCCTCGACGATGGTGAGGTTCGGTTGGGCCGCGAGCATCGCCTGGATCGCGCCGGCATAGCGTCGCCGGTCGGCCTGCACCCGCGGGCCCTGGACGGCCGTGCCCTTGCTGCGGTTGAGCATCCGGTAGTGGATCGCGCCCTGGTCCGCCGCACGGCCGATCAACCCGTCAAAGGCATCGACCTCACGCACGATATGCCCCTTCCCCAATCCGCCGATCGCCGGATTGCAGGACATGGCGCCCAGGCCATGACGATCGAAGGACAAGAGGACCGTCCGCGCACCCCGGCGCGCGGCCGCAGCAGCGGCCTCGGTTCCCGCGTGACCGCCACCGATCACTACGACATCAAACATGCGCCCGCCCTATCCCAAGCGACGGGCAGCGTCAAAGCGATCCGGCTCAACGTTCCACGTGGAACATCATTTGCCGAGGCAAAACCGCCCGAACAATGCATCCAGCATCGTCTCGGTCGCACTGACCCCCAGCAGCTCGGCCAGCGACTGCCGCGCGACGCGAAGCTCTTCCGCGACCAGAAGAATATCGTCGGTCCGCGCCACTGCCGCCATCAGCGCCTGTGCCGCGCGGCGACATTGCGCCTGCTGGTGGCGCTTGAACCCGATCGCGTCCTCGCGTGGCAGAAGGGTCGCCGCCGCCTCCGCAATCGCCTCCCACACCGCCGCGACCGAAGCGCTGTCATCCCGCCGCACCGCCAGCCGCCGCCCCGGGGGCAGGGCCGCCCGCTCGGGCAGATCGGCGCGGCTGTGAAGCCAGATCGCGTCCGCGCGCGGTGGCGGGGTATCCGCCATCCACAACAGGATATCGGCCTGCACGATCGCTTCCTGCGCGCGGGTGACGCCGATCGCCTCGATCACGTCATCCGTATCCTCGGCCAGCCCGGCAGTGTCGGTCAGCACATAGGCGATCCCGCCACGCAGGACGCTCGCCTCGATCCGGTCGCGCGTCGTCCCCGCGATCGGCGAGACGATCGCCGCCTCGCGCTCGACCAGCAGGTTGAGCAGGGTCGATTTGCCACTATTGGGCGGCCCGGCCAGCACCACGCGAATGCCGTCATGCAGCCGGTCGACCGGCGGCCGATCGACGACCTCCAGTATCGCGGCGGACAGCGCATCCATGTCGCGCTTGATCCGGGCGACGACCGCCGCGTCGAGCGGCACGTCATCCTCTTCGGCGAAATCCAGCATCGCCTCGATCGCGGCGGACAGCGCGGAAAGCTGATCCATCCAGCCGCGCAGCGCCTGGCTCACCCGGCCTTCAACCGCGCCGATCGCCGCGCGTCGCTGTCGCTCGGTCTGCGCTTCGAGCAGATCGGCCAGCCCTTCGGCCTCGGCCAGATCGATCCGGCCATTGAGCAAGGCCCGGCGGGTGAACTCCCCCGGCTCGGCCCGACGGACACCAGGATGTTCCGCCAGCGCCGCCTCGACCGCTGCAACGACGGCACGCCCCCCATGGCAATGGAGTTCGACCAGATCCTCTCCGGTCGCGGTCGCTGGTCCGGGAAAACACAGGACCAGCGCCGAATCGAGCAAAGCCCCCTCCCCGTCGCGCAACGACCGGAGCCCCGCGCGACGCGGCTCTGGCAATCGCCCCGCCAGACGTTCGGCCACCGCGAAGGCGCCTGGTCCGCTCACCCGGATCACCGCGATCGCGGCGGGCGGCTGTCCGCTCGATACGGCGAAGATCGTGTCCGTCATGGGAAGGATCAGCCCTTCTGCCCCTCGAACATGCGCCGCCACATCGCCATGCCCGCCTCGCCCATCGGTGCCCAGTTGCGCATCATCGCCTCGATCATCTCGGGCTTCACCCCCGACTGCATCGTGTCCAGCATCATCTGGACATAGCGTTCATGGATCGGCGTCAGGTCGGGCAGGCCCATGGCGCGCCGCGCTTCCTCGGGCGTGCAGTCGATTTCCACATTCACTTTCATGCGTCATTCTCCTTCACGCGACCAACAGAGCCATAAGGCGTTATGGTCGCGTCGACCATGACCCCGCAACGCCTCGTTGCTTCAGGAGAGCCAGCACATGACCGGAACCAAGACCATCGCCGCCGGACACGGCGAGGGCGCATTCAATGCCTATTATGCCGAGCCGGAGGGCAAGCCGTCCGCCGCGATCATCGTCATCCAGGAGATTTTCGGGATCAATGCGGGTATCCGGCGCAAATGCGACATGCTGGCCGAGGCGGGCTATCTGGCCGTCGCGCCCGATCTTTTCCACAAGATCGCGCCGGGCATCGAACTCGACCCCGATGTGCCGAACGAGATGCAGCAGGCGCTCGACCTGATGGGCCAGTTCGATCAGGACGGCGGCATTCGTGATATCGAGGCGACCATCCACGCGATCCGTGCCGAGCATGGCGCGGACTTCAAGGTCGGCGTGGTCGGCTATTGTCTGGGCGGACGACTGGCCTTCATGACCGCGGCACGGACCGATGTTGATGCCAGTGTCGGCTATTACGGGGTCGGCATCGACGGGCTGCTGGGGGAGAAGCACGCCATCGCCAAGCCGGTGATGCTCCACATCCCCGAGGAGGATCATTTCGTCGACAAGGCGGCGCAGAAGCGGGTGCATGAGGGGCTGGACGATCACCCCAAGGTCACGCTGCATGATTATCCCGGCGAGGATCACGGCTTTGCCGCCGCCTTCGGATCGCGCCGTTCGGAAGAGGCCGCGCAACTGGCGGATCGGCGTACCATGGCCTTCTTCGCCGAGCATCTCGGCTGATACGAAAAAGGGGGGAGCTGGCCGGCTCCCCCCTTCCCTTTTTACGCCGCCTTGGCCAGCGCCTCGGCGATCAGTTTGCGGCTGTTATCCACACCATAGAGCGCGATGAAGCTGCCCATGCGCGGCCCCTGGGCCGACCCCAGCAGCGTCTCGTAGAGCGCCTTGAACCAGTCGCGCAGCGACGGGAAAGCGTCGGTCTTGCCGATTTCATAGACGATGTTCTGGATGTCCTCCGCACTCGCCCCATCGCCAAGCGCCGCCAGTTGGGCGTCGAGCTGGCGCAATGCCTCAGCCTCATGCGGCTCGGGGGCACGACGCTGAAGCGTCGGCGCGACGAAATCGCGGGCATAGGCCAGCGCATGGTCGATCAGCCGGTCGAGTTCTGGATATTTCTCGGCCGACGCTTCCGGCACATAATTGGCGAGATAGCCCCAGACCTGTTCCTTGGTCGCCTCGCCCATCACCCCGACCAGGTTGAGCAGCAGGCCGAACGTCACCGGCAGCTCTCCCTGCGGCAGCTTGCCGTCATGGATATGGTGCACCGGGTTGCCCAACTGCTCCTTGAGCGACTGGTTCGGGTAGTTGGTGCGGAACTGCCAATATTCGTCCACCGCGCGCGGGATGACGCCCATGTGGAGCTGCTTGGCCTTTTTGGGCTCGCGATAGGCGAAAAAGGCCAGGCTCTCCTCCGGCCCATAGGTCAGCCATTGGTCGAGGCTGAGGCCGTTGCCCTTGGACTTGGAGATCTTCTCGCCATGCTCGTCGAGGAACATCTCGTAATTGAAGCCCTCGGGCGGGCGGCCGCCGAGCACGCGGGCGATCTTCGACGACTGGGTGACCGAGTCGATCAGGTCCTTGCCCGCCATCTCATAATCGACGCCCAATGCGACCCAGCGCATCGCCCAGTCGACCTTCCATTGCAGCTTGGACAGCCCGCCCAGCGCCGACTGGACGATCCGCTCGCCCTCGTCCTCGAACGCGATCAGGCCCGCCTCGGCATCCACGACCTCGACCGGTACCTGAAGCACGATGCCCGATTTGGGGCTGATCGGCAGGACGGGCGAATAGGTCGCGCGCCGTTCGGCCCGCAGGGTCGGGAGCATCACGTCCTGGATGCCCTGATAATGTTTGAGCACCAGACGCAGCGCGTCGTCGAACCGACCGGAGGTGTAGTATTCGGTCGAAGAGGCGAATTCATATTCGAAGCCGAAGCGGTCGAGAAACTGACGCAGCATCGCATTGTTATGCGCGGCAAAGCTGTCGAACTTTTCGAACGGATCAGGCACCTGGGTCAGCGGCTTGCCGAGATGCTCGCGCAGCATCTCCTGGTTCGGCACATTGTCCGGCACCTTGCGGAGACCATCCATGTCATCCGAAAAAGCGATCAACCGGGTTTTCTGGTCCGACAGGGCATGTAAGGCGTTGCGGACCATGGTGGTGCGCAGCACTTCGTTGAAGGTGCCGATATGCGGAAGCCCTGACGGGCCATAGCCGGTTTCGAACAGGATCGGCTCGCCGCCCGGCTTGCCGTCGGGATAGCGTTTGAGGAGCTTGCGAGCCTCCTCATAGGGCCAGGCCTTGGACTCGAAAGCGGTGGAGCGAAGTTCGTCTGTCATGGATTTGCCTCTGACAAGGCAAGGCGCGATGCACAAATGCTTTTGCACGATCCACCCATTATCCCAGCGTCATCCACCCCTTCTTCGCATCTTGCCCACAGATTTATCCACAGACGATCATGTTCCACGTGGAACAGCCAGACACGTGCCGAGCAGGCCGATTAAAACCATCACGCCCCGTTGCCATCCTGTTCCCACTCCCCGATATCCCTCGATGTGACCGCGCTTCCCCACCCCGCCCTTCATGCCAGCCATAGCGGTGTGTGGATTTCCACCCAGGGGCAGACGCGTGCAGTGTCGCGGGGCGAGGCGATTGCGCTGGCCGCCGAGACGCCCGTTATCCTGCTCAACGCCCCGCTGATCGGTCAGCGGCTCGGCTATGCCGAATTGTCGGGGCTCGACATCCTTGAGCTGTTCGCTTTTCTTTACCCCGCGCGTTTTGCGGTGCCGACCCCGCACGGCCTTGCCCGTGCCTGCAAGCTGGAACCGCCCGAGCAGGATGCGGAGGTGGCGGCGTTCCTGCTTCGCGCGACCGAAACGCTGCTCGCCACGCCGGACGGCGCTTGGCCCGAACGCGAAGGAGCCTGGACCGCCGCACAAAGCCTGGCACGGCTGCGCTGGCCCTGGGCACCGCTTATCGGTCCGCGCCTTACCCGCCCCGAACGCAATGAGCGCTGGCTGTTCAGCGCGCTGCCCGAATGGGAGGAAGACGCCCCCCGCCCCGCCCCGCGCACCATCGACCTGCCGCCGCAGGATTCGGAGGAGCGCCTGCGCCATCTGACCGGCGATGGCGCGGAGGAGCGCCCCGGCCAGCGCGCCTATGCCGCCGCCGTCACCGCCGCCTTCGCGCCGCGCGCCGTACGCGACACACCGAACATGGTCCTGGCCGAGGCGGGCACCGGAATCGGCAAGACGCTGGGCTATCTCGCGCCAGCCAGCCTGTGGGCCGAGCGGGCGGGTGGCGCGGTGTGGATCTCCACCTATACCAAGGCGCTGCAACGCCAGTTGAGCAGCGAGACGGCGCGGATCTTTCCCGATCCCGTACTGCGCAAGGAGCGCGTGGTGACGCGCAAGGGCCGCGAAAATTATCTCTGCCTGCTCAATCTGGAGGATGCGCTGCAAGGCGGGTTCGCCGGGCGGGCGGCGGTGCTGGCGCAACTGGTCGCGCGCTGGGCGGCCTATAGCAGCGATGGCGATATGGTCGGCGGCGATCTGCCGGGTTGGCTGACGACGCTGTTCCGGCGCAACGGATCGGCGGCACTGACCGACCGGCGCGGCGAATGCGTCTATGCCGGGTGCCCGCATTACCGGAAATGCTTCATCGAGCGCGCCGCGCGCGCCTCGGTCCAGGCGGATATCGTCATCGCCAATCATGCGCTGGTCATGGTCAATGCCGCCCGCGGGCGTGAGACACAGACGCGGCCGACCCGCTATGTCTTCGACGAGGGCCATCATCTGTTCGATGCGGCCGATTCGATGTTCGCGACCGCGCTGACCGGATCGGAGACGATCGAGCTGCGCCGCTGGATTCTCGGACCTGAGGCCGGATCGCGCGGCCGTCGCCGGGGTCTCGCCGCACGCCTGTCCGACGTCGCCAGCTATGACGAGGGCGGCAACCGCGCGATCGGCGACGCGGTACAGGCGGCGCAGGCGCTGGCGAGCGAGGGCTGGCTGGGGCGGCTGGCGGAGGGACAGCCCTTTGGTCCGATCGAGACATTGTTGGCGGCGGTGCGGGGCCTGGCCTTTGCCCGTGCCGAGCAGCCGGGCGATGCAGGCTATGGTCTGGAAACCGAACTCGCCGATCCCTCACCCGAACTGATCGATGCGGCCGGCCCCGCCGCCCATGCGCTCGACGCACTGCTGCGCCCGCTCGTGACCTTGGGGCAGCGGCTGGAGGCGGTGCTGCACGAAGCCCCGGACTGGCTCGACGGACCGGCACGGGCGCGGGTCGAGGGCGCCATCGCCTCGCTGGCGTGGCGGGCCGAGACGGTCGGTGCCTGGCTGTCGCTGCTCGCCCGGATCGGCGGGCCGGTGGCCCCCGATTTCGTCGACTGGCTGGCGGTCGACCGCGTCGAGGGGCGCGAATATGATATCGGGCTGCATCGCCACTGGCTCGACCCCACCCGCCCCTTTGCCGAGATCGTGCTGAAGCCTGCACATGGCGCGCTGGTCACGTCGGCGACATTGCGGGCGGGCGGCGACTGGAACGTGGCGGAGGCGCGGACCGGCGCGCCGCATCTGGCGCGCGGTCCTGCCCATTTCGTCGCGCATAGCCCGTTCGACTATCCGACCTGTGCCGAAGTCCTGATCGTCACCGATGTAAAGCGCGGCGACATTCCCCAGCTCGCCAATGCCTATGCCCGGCTGATCGCGGCGTCGCGTGGCGGTACGCTGGGGCTGTTCACCGCGATCCGACGCCTGCGGGGCGTGCATGGCCGGATCGCCGACCGGCTCGCGCGCGAGGGGCTGGCGCTCCATGCCCAGCATGTCGACCCGATCGACACGGGGACGCTGGTGGATATCTTTCGCGATGATCCCGCCGCCTCGCTGCTCGGCACCGATGCCTTGCGGGACGGCGTCGACGTACCCGGATCATCCTTGCGCCTCGTCGTCATGGAGGGCGTACCCTGGCCCAAGCCGACCGTGCTTCATGCCGCCCGCAAGCTGGCAGGTGGGGGAAGCGCCTATGACGACCGGATCGTCCGCGCGCGTCTGGCGCAGGCGTTCGGGCGGCTGATCCGGCGCAGCGACGATCGGGGGGCGTTCGTCCTGTTGTCCGCCGCCATGCCCTCTCGCCTGCTCGACGCCTTCCCGCCGGGCGTGGCGATTTCGCGCGTCACGCTGGACGAGGCGGTGGAGCGGGTTGCGGGCCGGCTTTCCTCCGACGCGGGGATCGGGCATGGGATGGCGCAGTCCCTGCCAGCCGCCGCGACGGAGAATCCGGTCCGATGAAGACGCTGACCCTGCTTCGCCACGCCAAATCGAGCTGGGACGACCCCGTCTCGCGCGATTTCGACCGGCCGCTCAATGCCAAGGGCCGCCGCGCCGCCGCGATGATGGGGCGGCATCTGAAATCGCTCGACCTGCATTTCGATCATGTCCTCGCCTCCCCCGCGGTCCGGGTGATCGAAACGCTGGACGAGGTGTGGAGCGGTTATGGCCGCAAGCTGGAGCCGGTATGGGACAAGGCGCTTTACCTCGCCTCGGCGGCCAGCCTGCTCGATCAGGTCCATGCCCTGCCCGACGATCGCGACCATGTCCTGATGGTCGGGCATAATCCGGGGCTGGAGGATCTGGTGCTCGACATGGCGCTGGACGGCGAGCTGCGCGACCGGGCGGAGGACAAATATCCCACTGCCACCGTCGCGCAGATGACCTTGCCGATCGAGCGATGGAGCGAGGCGCGGTCGCAAAGCGCAACCTTGGTGGCGTTTGTCCGTCCGCGCGATCTGGACCCCAGCCTGGGGCCCGATACGCCGTAACGTCCTTTATTCCTTCCCTTCCAGCTTCGCCTTCAATCCGGCGAGCGCGCCGAAGGGGCCGGCTTCATCCTCGCTGATCACCCCCGCCTGCTTCAACACCGATGCCGCATCCGGGCTGCGCGGAAAGGGATCGAGCGACAGGGCCATGGTTTCAGCCGCCGCCTCGCCCAGATCGATCGTCCCGCCCTCGATCTCGATCGTATCGAGCGAATCCTCGGACAATTCGATTTCCTCCTCCCCGCCGTGGCCCGCCGGTTCGACGAAGCGCAACGTCACGGGCTCGTCGACCTTGGCCGGCACCGGATCGCCGGTCACCGAACAGGCCTGTACCACGGCGGCGCGCACCTTGCCGGTGACGAGGATGCCCATCGCGTCACGCCGCACGACCAGATCGGCGTCGAGCCTGTCGATCGACAACAGGCCGAACCGTCCCGCCAGCGCGCGACGTTCGTCTTCGGACGCCTGGATCGCGACGGGTTTTTCGCGCTCGCCGATCGTATCGATCTTTTCGGGGCGGCTCCATTCGGGGGTCACGGCAGGTCTCCAGCTTTCAATTGCGCCAGCGGCACCGCCGCCAGCGCTTGGTTCAGGGTGCGCATCGCATCGCGCACATGGGGGATGGCCTGTCCATCGACAGGCGCCACCCCCCGATACAGGTTGCGGAGCAGCGCTGCGTCGAGCGCACCCGCCTCTCCCGCCAGTCCCTCGCGATAGGCGGTCAGGCGGCCGCCCAGCATCGCCATCATCCGGCCGATATGCTTGCCGACCACGATGTCGCCGATACCCAGTTCGCGCAACTGGCCATCCATGTCGGTCACGAACCGCTCGGTCAACCGCGCCGCCAGCGTTGCCGCCTGCGGATCGTCCTCCAGCCGGATCAGGACCAGCGACAGGATCGCGGCGATCATGTCGAACCTGCCATCGACCGTGTCGGGCACCCCGCCATCGAGATACCAGTGCGGCGCACGGGCGCGCAGCACCACCGCGTTATAGAGCGGCAGGGCCTCATCCCCATCGCGTCCGAAATAGCGTGCGGTCATCCGCTTCAGCCAGCCTGAGGCCACCTGCCTCTCCCTTCCCTGCGCGATCATACCCGCGCGAGTGCTTGTATGCGCCTTTCCCTTGGCATATCGAGGGGGTGACGGTCGAGCGGATCGATCGCCTGTGCTATCCCGCGTGTGCGGCCGATATCCCGGCCCGGAGATGATGATGAGCGTTTCTTCCACCCGGCTCGCCGCCCTCGGGCTCGGCCTGGTCATGGCCACGGCCGCCTGCACGCCTTTGCGGTCGCATCAGGGTTATGTGGTCGATACCGATCTCGTCAACTCGGTCCAGCCGGGCGTCGACAACCGCCAGTCGGTGCTCCAGACGCTGGGCACGCCGACGATCGCCAGCCAGTTCGGCGGCGGCGACTGGTATTATGTGGCGCGCGACAGTCGCAATCTGGGCTTCAACCTGCCCAACCCCTCGTCGCAGATCACGCTGCAGATCAGCTTCGACCAGGCGGGCAACGTCACCGCGATCCGCCGTTCGGGCCTGGATCAGGTCGCCGACATCTCCCCCTATGGCAAGACGACGCCGACTCTGGGCCGCGAACGTGGCTTCTTCCAGGATCTGTTCGGCAATATCGGCTCGGTCGGCGCACCGGGTGCTGGCGCCGGTGCACCGGGCACGGGCGGCGGCGGGCGCACCCGGCCGTAATCCTACCGAATTGCCAGTCCTGAACATCCGGTCCGCGTGATCGGATGTGGGATAGCGCCCCGCGCATGATCTGCGCATGGCCCCCGTTTGGCCGCGTCGCGTGATAAGCAACGACGCGGCCGTGCCGTGCTTGGACCGGCACGATCCCGAAAGGGGGTGGGATCGGGCCTGCTAACGCCTGAAAACGAAAATGGGTTCGCAAACGGGCCTAATTCCCGTCGGCGAACCCATCATGCCGTGGCGGAACCGGGGGCGACGCCCCGATACGCGCCTTACTGGTTCATCGAGTCGAAGAAGTCCTCGTTGGTCTTCGAGTTCTTCATCTTGTCGAGCAGGAACTCCATCGAGTCGATGGTACCCATCTGCATGAGGATGCGGCGCAGCACCCACATCTTGGACAACTTGTCCTTCTCGACCAGCAGTTCCTCCTTGCGGGTGCCCGACTTGCCGACATCCATCGCCGGGAAGATGCGCTTGTCCGCCACCTTGCGATCGAGGACGATTTCCGAGTTGCCGGTGCCCTTGAACTCTTCGAAGATGACTTCATCCATGCGGCTGCCGGTATCGATCAGCGCGGTGGCGATGATCGAGAGCGAACCGCCTTCCTCGATATTGCGCGCCGCGCCGAAGAAGCGCTTGGGCCGCTGGAGCGCATTGGCGTCGACGCCACCGGTCAGCACCTTGCCCGAGGACGGAACGACGGTGTTGTAGGCGCGGCCCAGGCGCGTGATCGAGTCGAGCAGGATGACGACATCCTTCTTGTGCTCGACCAGGCGCTTGGCCTTTTCGATCACCATCTCGGCGACCTGGACGTGGCGCTGCGCCGGTTCGTCGAAGGTCGAGGAGACGACCTCGCCGCGCACCGAGCGCTGCATGTCGGTGACTTCTTCCGGGCGTTCGTCGATCAGGAGGACGATCAGGAAGACTTCGGGATGATTGTCGGTGATCGCCTTGGCGATGTTCTGCAGCATCACCGTCTTACCGACGCGCGGCGGCGCGACGATCAGGGTACGCTGGCCCTTGCCCTGTGGGCTGACGATGTCGATGACGCGCGCCGACTTGTCCTTCTGGGTCGGGTCGGCGGGGTCGAGGATCAGCTTCTGCTCGGGGTAGAGCGGAGTGAGGTTGTCGAAATTGACGCGGTGACGGACCGCTTCCGGGTCATCGAAATTGACGCTGGTCAGCTTGGTCAGCGCGAAATAGCGCTCGCCGTCCTTGGGCGCGCGGATCTCACCCTCGACCGTATCGCCGGTGCGCAGGCCATGCTTGCGGACCTGGTTGGGCGAGACATAGATGTCGTCGGGCCCGGCCAGATAGTTCGCTTCCGGCGAGCGCAGGAAACCGAAACCGTCGGGCAGCACCTCGATCGTGCCCAGGCCCATGATCTGGTCGCCCTTCTCCGCCTGTTCCTTCAGGATGGCGAACAGCAGGTCCTGCTTGCGCAGCGTCGACGCGCTCTCGACACCCAATTCCTCGGCGAGTTGCACGAGGTCGGCGGGCGTTTTCTTCTTAAGGTCTTTCAGATGCATGGTCGGTCCGGCTGGTCGGAGGGCGTCGGTCGGCGAGGATCGCGGCGAAACGAGGCGTATCGATAAGGAAGCGTACCCGACGCGAGGACCGCGCCGTACCCTTGCGAGTTAGGATTCGGGGAACCCCAAGTCAATGGGGAAAGGAGGCGCGCGGCGACGGCGCGCGTCCGAAGCAAGGGTCAGAAGGGCTTGATGACGACCAGCACGACGATGATCGTCGCGGCGAGTGCGGGCACTTCGTTGATCATGCGCAGTTGCTTGCCGGTCAATTTGGTCTCGCCCCGCGCGAGCTTCTTCGAATAGCCGACCATCCAGCCATGATAGCCGCTGAGCAGCAGCACGAAGAACAGCTTGGCGTGCAGCCAGCCCAGTCCCGGCACGCCCGAGAACAGCCCCAGCGACACTGCCAGCAACAGCCCCAATACCCATACCGCGATCATCGCGGGCGTCAGGATGATGCTGCGCAGCTTGCCTTCGCGCTCCATCCATCGCGCGGCGTCGGCGGCATCGCCCGCGACCAGCGCCTCCTGATGATAGACCAGATAGCGCGGCATCATGAACAGCCCCGCCATCCAGAAGATCACGAAGATAATATGCGCCGCCTTCACCCATTCATAGGCGGCTCCCAACAATCCGATCATGCTTGGTTCCTCACGCGGCCGATCAGCCGCTCGACATGCGCGATCGGCGTGTCGGGCAAGATGCCGTGGCCCAGGTTGAAGATGTGCGGCCGCTCGGTGAAGGCGGCAAGGATGCGATCCACCGCCTCGTCCAGCGCCCCGCCGCCCGCGATCAGCGCCAGCGGATCGAGATTGCCCTGCACCGGCAGCCCCTTTGGCAGATAGGTGTCGGCCCAGACCGGATCGACCGTCTCGTCCAGCCCGACCGCATCCACGCCCGTCTCGCGCGCATAAGCGGGCAGCTTGCCCCCTGCCCCCTTGGGAAAGCCGATCACCGGCACGCCGGGGCAGCGCGCCCGGACCCCCTCGACGATCGCGGCATTGGGCGCGATCACCCAGCGCTCGAACTGCGCCGGGGAGAGCGAGCCCGCCCAGCTATCGAATAGCTGCACGGCCTCCACCCCGTTGGCGACCTGTCCTGCCAGATAGTCGATGGTCATCGCCACGATCGCATCGATGATCGCGCCGAAGCCTTCGGGTTCGGCATAGGCGAATCGCCGCGTCTCGCCCTGATCCTTGGACCCCTGCCCCGCCACCATATAGGTCGCAACCGTCCAGGGAGAGCCCGCAAAGCCCAGAAAGCTGGTCTGGGACGGCAATTGCGCCTTCACCCCCGCCACGGTGGCATAGACCGGGTCGAGGCGCTCAGGAACGGTCTGCAAGGCATTCAATGCATGATCGACCAGTGCCGGCACCAGACGCGGTCCCTCCCCCGCCCCGAAGCTGAGATCCTGGCCCAGCGCCCAGGGAACCATCAGGATGTCGGAGAACAGGATCGCCCCGTCGAAGCCGAACCGCCGGATCGGCTGGACCGTCACCTCGGCTGCGGCGGCCGGATCGGTGGCGAGCGCAAGGAAGCCCCCCTTCTCGGCTCGGAGCGTGCGATACTCGGGCAGATAGCGTCCGGCCTGTCGCATGAGCCACATGGGCGGAGTCGCCTGCCGCTCTCCGTTCAGCACGGCGAGCAGGGGTTTTTGGATCGCAACGTCGGTCAGGAGACCCCCCTTCTTCTATTCAAGAAGATTCTAAAGATGGATTGTTGAAGTGGTTGGCACGTTGGTTGTCGGGATTATGCGGCTCTCCCCATTATGCCAACACGTTGACTCATGGGGAATCGCCGATTCAACGGGATTCGGATTCATGACCCCCGTAACTCACAGGCTGTGGAAAAGAATCGGACCTGTGAGATTCATTGTGGACGAATCGGTCGTTATCCACCGGCCATGGGTCGCTTGGCCGGTCGGCGAAGTTACGCTACCGATTCTTCCCATGTTATCCACAGAGTCATTAGGCCGGTCATGACGACGCGGCTCCACCTGCATCTTCTGTCCGATTCCACGGGCGAAACGCTGGAGAACATCGCCAAGGCGGCGCTCGCCCAATATGATGATGTGGAAACCGTCCGGCACTTCTGGCCGATGGTGCGCACCGAAAGCCATCTGGAGCGCATCCTTCAGGAGATCGCCCAGAATCCCGGGCTGGTGATCTACACGCTGGTCAATCCGGCGACCCGCCGCATCCTGGAAAGCCGGTGCCATGCGCTGGGCCTGCCCACGGTCGCGCCGCTCGATCCGGTCAATGCCGCCCTGTCGGGGCTGCTGGGGGTGCAGGCGAAGATGCGGCCGGGCCGCCAGCATGTGCTCGACGCCGCCTATTTCGCGCGTGTCGATGCGATCCAGTTCACCATCGCGCATGACGACGGCATCGCCTGGGAGGAATGGGAGGAGGCCGATATCGTGCTGGCGGGGGTCAGCCGTTCGTCGAAGACGCCGACCTCCATCTATCTCGCCAATCGCGGGTTCAAGACCGCCAACATCCCGATCGTGGTCGAAAGCCCCCCGCCCCCGTCCCTGTTCACGCTGAAAAAGCCGCTGGTCGTCGGGCTGACCACCAGTGCCGACCGGCTGATCGCGATCCGGCGCAACCGGCTGTTGTCGCTCAACCAGGCGCCCGACACCGATTATGTCGAGCAGGAAGCGGTGAATCGCGAACTCACGTTCGCGCGGCGGATGTTCGCCGACAATGACTGGCCGGTGATCGACGTCACCCGCCGCTCGATCGAGGAGACGGCGGCGGCGATCATCTCACTGGTAAACCAAAGAAAGTCCGACGCATGATCATCCTCGCCTCGCAAAGCGCCTCGCGCCGGGCGATGCTCGACGCCGCCGGTGTCGCCTATGAAGCCCTGCCCGCCCGTGTCGACGAGGCGGGGGTCAAGGCGGCGATGGCGGGCGCCACTCCACGCGACCTGTCCGACGCGCTTGCCGAGATGAAGGCGGTGAAGGTGTCGGCCAATGCCGGGCCGGTCCCGGTGCTGGGATCCGATTCGATCGTCGCGCTGGCCGACGGCACGCTGCTGGACAAGCCGGAGAGCCGCGAACAGGCCGCCGAGCATCTTACCCGGATGAGCGGCGGCACCCACGAACTCTGGAGCGCGGCGGTCGTCGCCGAGCATGGCCGCCCCGTCTGGCGGCATGTCGAGCGCGCAAAACTCCACGTCCGCCCGCTCTCGCCCGCCTTTATCGACCGCTATCTCGATCAGGAATGGCCCGAAATCGCCGGCTGTGTCGGCTGTTTCCGCATCGAGGGGCCGGGCGTGCAGCTCTTCTCGCGGATCGAGGGGAGCCATTTCACCATTCTCGGCATGCCGCTGCTCCCCGTGCTCGGCTATCTGCGCGAGCGCGGCTGGATGGCGGCGTGATGGGCAAGCCCTATGCAGACGTGATCGGCGACCCGATCAGCCATAGCAAATCCCCTTTGATCCACGGATTCTGGCTGGAGGCGCTGGGGATCGACGCCGAATACCGGGCCACCCATGTCACGCCCGACGCGCTGCCGGCCTATTTCGCCGAGCGGAAGGACGATCCGGCGTGGCGCGGCTGCAACATCACCGTGCCGCACAAGGTCGCGGCGCTGGCGCAGGTCGAGGATCGGAGTGGCGTCCGCACCGCGATCGGCGCGGTCAACACCGCGATCCGGGCCGAGGATGGCGCGCTGGTCGGTACCAACACCGATGCGGCCGGCTTTGCGGCACCGCTGGCCGGCCTGGATCTGGCGGGCAAACCGGTGACGGTGGTCGGGGCCGGGGGAGCGGCGCGCGCGGTGCTGTTCGCGCTGGCGGAGATGAATGTCGGGCCGGTGACGCTGTTCAACCGCGATGTGGCGAAGGGGGCGGCGTTGCTGTCCGCCTTCGGTTTCGAAGGACAGGCGTTGCCGATCGGCGGCGGCGTCCCCTCCAGCGCGCTGGTGGTCAACGCGACCAGCCTGGGGATGACCGGCCAGCCGCCGCTCGACCTCGACCTGTCGGCCCTGCCGGCGGACGCGGTGGTCTATGACATCGTCTATGCGCCGCTCGAAACCGGGCTGTTGGCGGCGGCGCGCGCGCGCCGCCTGGTGACGATCGACGGGCTGGAGATGCTGATCGGCCAGGCGGCGGTGGCGTTCGAGCTGTTCTTCGGCGCCGCACCGCCGCGCGATCGCGACGACGAATTGCGCGCGATCCTGCTCGGATGATCGTCCTGGGGCTGACCGGCTCGATCGGCATGGGCAAGTCGACCGTCGCGCAGATGTTCCGGGACGAGGGCGTGCCGGTGTTCGACGCCGATGCCTGTGTCCACCATTTGCAGGGGCCCGGTGGAACACTGGTCGCGGCGATCGAGAGCGCCTTTCCGGGGACGACCGGACCCGAGGGCGTGAATCGCGCGGCGCTGGGCCGGGCGGTGCTGGGCGATGATGCCGCGATGCGCCGACTCGAGGCGATCGTCCATCCGGCGGTGCAGGCCGAGCGCACGGCCTTCCTGGCGACTCATGCCGAGTCTCCGCTGGTGGTGGTGGATGTGCCGCTGCTGTTTGAAACCGGCGGTGACAAGACTGTGGATAAGGTGTTGGTGGTTTCGGCAGAACCCGCCGTGCAGGAGGCACGGGTGTTGGCAAGACCCGGCATGACGCGCGAGAAATTTGTCGCGATTCTAACGCGTCAGCTACCCGATGTGGAGAAGCGGGCGCGGGCCGATCATGTCATCGCGACCGATATTCCACTGAACGAAACCCGTGAAAAAGTGCAGGCGCTGATCACTTGCATGCGGGACTCCGAAGGCCGATAGTCGGGCCATGAGAGAGATCGTTTTCGACACCGAAACGACTGGGTTCAAATTTTCGGAAGGCGACCGGCTGGTCGAAATCGGCTGTGTCGAACTGGTCAACCGGGTCGAGACCGGGCGCACCTACCACGCCTATTTCAACCCCGAACGGTCGATGCCCGCCGAGGCGCAGGCGGTCCACGGACTGTCCGATGCCTTTCTGAAGGACAAGCCGGTCTTTGCCGCCGGGGTGGCCGAGTTCCTGGACTTTATCGGCGACGCGCCGCTGATCGCGCACAATGCGACCTTCGACTTCGGCTTCATCAACGGTGAGTTGGGGGCGCTGGGCTTTCCGTTGGTGTGCGAAAAGACCCGGATGGTCGATACGCTGGCGATCGCGCGCAGCAAGCATCCCGGTGCCAAGCATACCCTCGACGCGCTCTGTTCGCGCTACGGTATCGACCGCTCGCATCGCGTGCTGCACGGCGCGCTGCTCGACGCGCAGCTCCTGGCGCAGGTCTATGTCGAGCTTATGGGCGGGCGGCAGATCGGCCTGGGCCTGATGGCCGAAACGACGGTGGATACCGGGCCGACGATCGCGGCCCGCGCCCCCGCCCGGGTGCGACCGCCGCGCAGCTTCCGTCCCAGCGATGCGGAACTTGCCGACCATGCTGCGTTTCTAAAGGGGATCACCGATCCGATTTGGGGGGCCGAGGCGTCCGGCTGACGCCAGGGAACAGGCCAAAAGGACCGTTCCAGCAGTCGTACTAAGGAGAAGACGATGGATATCCGGATTTCTGGTCATCAGGTCGAAACGGGCGACGCGCTGCGGACCCATGTGACGGACCGGCTTCAGGGTATCGCCGAGAAATATTTCGCCCGCGCCATTTCGTCCGAGGTGACGTTCGGCCGGGGCCCGCATGATGTCGGGTTCAAATGCGATATCGTGATGCATGTGACGCGCGGCCTGGTCCTGAAGGGCCGGCATGATGCGCAGGATGCGCATCTCTCCTTCGACGGTGCCGCCACCAAGATCGAAAAGCAGCTTCGCCGCTACTCGCGCCGCCTGAAGGACCGCAACCAGGGCCAGGCGATCGAACTGGCCGAGGCGGGGGCCTATGATGCGGGCTATACGCTGTTCGCCGAACAGATTGACGAGGACGACGCCGGCGATGCGCCCCTGATCATCGCCGAAACCCGCGTCGATATTCCCGATGCCAGCGTGTCGGATGCGGTGATGATGCTCGATCTTCGCAATACTGCGGCCCTGCTGTTCAAGAATTCGGGCACCGGATCGTATAACATGGTCTATCGTCGGGGCGACGGAACCATCGGCTGGGTCGAACCGCAACGGGCGGGACCGGCCGGATAACCTCTATCGTTCTTCCGCGCGGGTCGCTAATAGGCGGCCTGCGCGGGGGCGCACCGGAAAAAACGATGAACGATTTCAGCGATCTGTTGCGCCACGATACGGTGCTGGCCGGAATTTCGGCCGCCAACAAGAAGACCTTGTTCCACATGCTGGCGACTGCTGCGTCCGCTCCCGCCGGGCAGGATGCCAAATCGCTGGCCGATGTCCTGACCGAGCGTGAAAAGCTGGGATCGACCGGCTTTGGCGGCGGCATCGCGATTCCGCATGGCAAGGTCCAGGGACTGTCGCAGATCGTCGGCGTGTTCGCCCGGTTGGCTCAGCCCGTCGATTTCCAGGCGGTCGACGACATGCCGGTCGATCTGGTCTTCGCGATGTTTTCCCCCGCCGATGCGGGTTCGGCGCATCTGAAGGCGTTGGCGCGCGTGTCGCGGCGGCTGCGCGACAAGGGATTTGTCGCCAAATTGCGCGGTGCGGGATCTACCGATGCGATCTGGGCGCTGCTGACCCAGGACGAGGCGCGTGACGCCGCGGCCTGAGGGGGAGGCGGCGCATTTCCGCGCGCTCGAGGCGCTATACGGAGAAGCCCCGATCAACCGGCTGTTCGAGTCGGTCCTGGAGATTCCTGAGCCGGGCTTTGCGCGTATTCGCTTCGAGATCGACGAACGGCATTATCACGCGGCGGGCGCGGCGCATGGCACCATCTATTTCAAGATGCTCGACGATGCGGCCTTCTATGCCTGCAACAGCCTGGTCACCGATCGTTTCCTGCTGACGACCCAGTTCAACCTGCTGCTGACCCGGCCGATGAAGGCGGGGCCGGTGATGGCGGAGGGGCGGCTGGTCAGCGGGCGGCGGCGGGTGTTCGTCGCCGATGCGCGACTGATCGACACCGATGGCGAGGAGGTCGCGCGCGGCACCGGCACCTTCATGCGCTCGCAGATCGCGCTGGCGACATTGCCCGGCTATCGGGTGGATTGAGCCATGGAAAGCCGTTTGCCGAGCGGCATGCTGGTTACGGCCCTGCTTCGCCGGATGAACGACGGTGGCGGCATGGGCATGGTGCTGGCCAAGGGCGATCCGATGGCGGGCGGCATCCTGGTGATCGTCATCGGCCCCGACCGGACCGAGCGGGTGCTGGAGCGCGGCATCGGCCCGGACGGCCGAACCGCGCTGATCGACACCACCCCGCGCGAGGATGTCACGGGCTATTGGCAACGCCGCCGGGCGCGCGATCCCGACCTGTGGGTGGTGGAACTGGATGGCGCTACGGCAGAACGGTTCACCGCTGAAACGATCCTGAACGATTGACGAACGCGGCCGTATCGGCCACGAGCGCCCGGTCTTAGTTTCGCGTTGTGCTTATCGGGTGCGATCCGGTCGGTTACGCAGTCGGGGGGAAGCCCGGACGAGCGCCTTTTGGGCAATGCTCGGGTCCGTGATCCAACCGCATGTCTGTTAAAGTGAATGACGGTTTTCAAGCGGGTCGCCACGTCTGCGGCTCTTGCTCTTTCTCTGGCGGGCCTTCTCGCCACCAGCACCCCCAGCCTGGCGACCAATGTTGCCGCAGGTGCTGCTCCAGCCGCTGCAATGGCTGTTTCCGGGATCAACGCCGCCGACCTGGCGATTGTTCCCCTCAGCGCCCGGGCCACCATGTCCGCGCTGCCCGATTTTTCCCATGTTTCCGAAACGGCTTCCGAGCCGGCCCAGATCGATGACAGCGACGAAGAGTTTGACTCGCTGGCGGATGCCGTTGCCGCACAGGACGATATGGCGTCGAGCGAAGAGCTCCGCTGCCTGGCTGGTGCCATCTATTTCGAAGCGCAGGGTGAGCCGCTGAACGGCCAGCTCGCGGTCGCGCAGGTGATCCTGAACCGCACCAAGTCGGGCCGCTTCCCGACCGGCGTGTGCGATGTCATCAAGCAGCGTGGTCAGTTCAGCTTCGTGCGTCACGGCGCCATCCCCTCGGTCAGCCCGTCGCGCGCCGCCTATCGCACCGCCGTCGCGGTGGCGAAGGTCGCGTTGACGCAGGCCTGGGACAGCAGCGCAGGCAAGGCGCTCTATTTCAACACCCCCGGCAACCGTCCGGGCGTGCGCGTCCAGAAGGTCGCCGCGATCGGCAACCACATCTTCTATCGCTGACGATCAGGCCCCGTTCGGGGCTTTGATTTTGTTCGCCAAATGTTCTAAGTGGGTGGCATGTTGGACATGCCGCCCGCTTCGTGCGTCGAGGATCCTTCCTCGCCTCTCTGCGCCGCCGATGTCGCGCGGGGCGTGACGCGGATGCTGCTCCGCCACGATCTGATCGCTATTCCCGAAGTGCCGCTGGAGGGTGGGCGTCGTGCCGACCTGATGGCGCTGGACGCGCGGGGCGGCGTGGTCGTCGTGGAGATCAAGGTTTCGCGTGCCGATATGCTGGGCGATGGCAAATGGCCCGATTATCTGGCGCATTGCGACCGTTTCTACTGGGCGGTCCCCGCCGGATTCGACTGGTCACCGCTGGAAAGCGCCGCCTTTCTGCCCGAGCGGACCGGGATCATCGTTGCCGACCGCTATGACGCCGCGATCGTGCGCGAGGCGCATAGCGTGCCGCTGCTGGCGCATATTCGGAAAAAGGCGACGCTGAATTTCGCGCGAAGGGCAGGGCGGCGGATGATCGGGCTGACCGATCCCGATGCCGGGATGTGATGTCCGCCCGGGGCGGGGATTTATCCCGCCCCGCCCTCACCGGGTCAGAATCAGCGTCACGATCGACTGAGGTGGCGCGATGTTCCCCGCCATCGGGGCCGCCTGATGGCCGGCATCGGTCACGATCATTCGCCGCTGCCATCGGCCCGGCACCGCGACCGTCAGCGGGCGCGGCGAGAGCCCCGGATTGACATGGACCAGAATCAGCCGCCGCCCGTCCGGCGACACCGCGCCCACCGTATCCATGTCATCCACGGGCACCAGGCGATCGCCGGGGCGGATGAACCGGCTGAACTGCGCCATCGCCCAATATTTGGCCGTCACGTGGATCGCATGGCGCTGGTCGGCCGGGCCCATCAGGTCGGCCTTGACGATCCCCCAGTTCGACCCCTTCTCGCCCTTGCGCGTGCTCAGATCCTCGACCGCCTGCCAGAAGACCCAGGCGGCGGGCTCCAGCCGCTTGAGATCGCCGACGACATGCTCGGCAAAGGCCAGCGGCGTCGCCATGCCGGTCAGGTCCTCGGGATCACCCGATAGCGGCGTGTCGTTCTCGCTCATCCACAGCCGGATGCCGGATGCACGCGCGATATCGCGCACGGCGGTCTGGTGGACGGTGCCATAGCTGTGGACATTGAGCTGCCCGATCGCGGTACGGGTCGCGGGGGGATAGGCGGCCCAGTCCTGGACGAACAGGTGCGATGCGGTCTCGTCGGGCGCGGAGACGCTGGTCGAGAGCCCCTGGGCCTTTAGCGCCGCTGCCGTCGCGTCGATCATCATCGCCTGCCGCGCGGGGCTCCAATGCGCGCCTTCCTGGGTGTTGGCGGCGAACCAGTAGCTGGTGTTGGGCTCGTTGACCGGCGACAGGGTGCGGAAGGTCAGGTGATGCCGTCGCTGCAACGCATCGGTGACGCGAGCCAGATAGGTGGCGAAGGCGGTTTCCTGGCCGGGACGGAGATTGTCGTCGCCGCCCTTTTCGGCGCCGGACACGAGGCCGCTGACCGTCATGAACCAGGGCGGCGAGTTGGAAAACGCCTCGAAGATCGGCTGCTTCACGCGCGCGGTGATCGCATCCAGCCACCAGCGCTGATTGGCGTCCTGGTCCCAGTCCCACATCGCGGGATCGTCGGCGCGCCACCAGTCCTTGCCGGTCGTTCCCGCCGGTTGCCGCCAGAAGCCGGGCACGGCGCGGCCGACCTTCATATAGGGCTTGGTATCGGCGGCATTGCCCCCGCCGATATTGTAGCGCGCGATCGTCCAGCCGAGGCCGTCCCTGCCATAGAAGAGATCGGCCAGCCGCGTCCGCTCTGCTTCCGGCCAGCCGCCGGTGACATGCGCGAACCAGGCCAGCGCGGTGCCCCAGCCCTCGAACATCGTCGACGGGCGATCGATGGCGGGGCGCAGCGTGACGGGGACCGAGCGGTCCGGGGCAGGGGCAGCGACGGGCGGTTGCGCCGCCATGGCGGAGGAGGACAGGATCGACCCGGCAGCCAGCGCGGCGGCGAGGCCCCAGATGCGGCGGCGCCCATGTGTCGAAGACTTCATCCGCATTCCTTGGTTGGACAAAAACGCGGACATCTTAGCGGCTGATCCCATCCTGGCGTCAATCCAGGACGCAATGGGGCTATTCTTTACTCTGACAATAAGTCATCATGAACGCATCAGGCAGAGGAGAAACTATGAAAAGGGCAACCCAATTTCTGTTCGCGGCCGCACTCGCGACGCTGTCGCTGACGGGATCGTCGGCGACCGCACAGACCGCCACGACGGCGGGCGATCAGGTGGCGGTGCATGGCGACCGTCCCGGCGCGACCTATGACAAGCGCATCTTCGGTCAGTTCGCCGAGCATCTGGGCACCGGCATCTATCCCGGTATCTGGGTGGGCAAGGGCAGCAAGATTCCCAATATCAACGGCTATCGCCGCGACGTGATCGACGCGCTGAAGGCGATTCGCGTGCCGGTGATCCGCTGGCCGGGCGGCTGCTTCGCCGACGAATATCACTGGCGCGAAGGCGTCGGCCCGCAGGCCAAGCGGCTGACCAAGGTCAACACCAACTGGGGCGGCGTGACCGAGGACAACCGCTTCGGCACCCACGAATTCATGAATTTCTCCGAGCTGGTCGGCGCGGAGGCCTATGTTTCGGGCAATGTCGGTTCGTCTGCGCCGTCGGAGATGGCCGAGTGGATCGAATATATGACCTTCCCGTCCCAATCGACCTATGCCGAGGAGCGCCGCAAAAACGGTCGCGACAAGCCGTGGAAGCTGGCCATGTTCGGCATCGGCAACGAACTCTGGGGCTGCGGCGGCAATATGCGGCCTGAATATGCCGCCGATGTGACCCGCCGCTATTCGACCTTCCTGAAGGTGCCCGCCGGCGAAAGGCTGATGAAGATCGCGAGCGGCGCGAATGGCGACGACTATAACTGGACCGAGGTGATGATGCGCGACGCCGGGGGCGCGTTCGACGGCATCGGCGTCCATTACTACACCGTGCCCGATAGCTGGGAAAGGAAGGGCGCGGCGACCGGCTTCGACGAGGAAGCCTGGGCCCGCACCTTGTCCAAGACGCTCAAGATGGAGGAACTGCTCTCCCGTCATTCGGCGATCATGGACCGATATGATCCCCGCAAGCGGGTCGCATTGCTCGTCGACGAATGGGGCACGTGGTACGATGTCGAACCCGGCACCAATCCGGGTTTCCTCTATCAGCAGAACAGCTTGCGTGACGCCATCGTCACCAGCCTGAACCTCGACATCTTCGCCCGCCATGCCGACCGCGTGCGCGGTGCGAACATCGCGCAGATGGTCAACGTCCTCCAGGCGATGATCCTGACCGATGGCGCGCGCATGGTGAAAACGCCGACCTATTGGGTGTTCGACATGTACAAGGACTATCAGGACGCCACCGTCCTGCCGGTCGATGTCCAGTCGCGCTGGTACAACAAGGACCAGTGGGTGATGAAGGCGGTCAGTGCCTCTGCGGTGCGGGACAAGGCGGGCGTGGTCCATGTCGGCCTGACCAATGTCGATCCCAACCAGCCCGCGACCGTCGCGGTGAAGCTGGACGGCGTGACGGCGGGCCAGGTTTCGGGTCGTATCCTGACCGGGGCGACGATGGATGCGCACAACACGTTCGACGCGCCCAACCAGATCGCACCGCAGCCCTTCCAGGGGGCGACGCTGTCGGGCGGCATGCTGACCGTACAGATCCCGGCCAAGTCGGTGGTCATGCTGGACCTGCGCTGATGAAACCCCGCGCCGGAGCGCTGCTGCTCGCCGCCGTCCTGCTTGCCGGGGCGGCGGGGTCCGCCACGCCCCGGCGCGAGGTCCGTTGGAACAGTCCGGGGGCGGGCAACCCCTTGCTTCCGGGCTATTTCGCCGACCCCTCCATCGTACGCGACGGGGGGCGCTGGTATATCTTCGCCACGGTCGATCCATGGGGGGACGATCGCCTGGGGCTCTGGACCTCGGAGAATGGCCGCGACTGGACCTTCTCGCAGCCGAACTGGCCGACCAAGCAGGCGGCGACCAGCCCGACCTCGGGCGATTCCAAGGTCTGGGCGCCCTCGGTGGTCAGGGCAGCCGATGGCCGCTGGTATATGTATGTCTCGGTCGGCAGCGAGGTGTGGGTCGGCTCCGCACCGTCTCCCGCCGGGCCCTGGGCCGATGCCAATGGCGGCAAACCCCTGATCCCGCGCGATTTCGCGCCGAAATACCATATGATCGACGCCGAGGCGTTCGTCGATGATGACGGCCAGGCCTATCTCTATTGGGGATCGGGGCTGAACTGGGTCAACGGGCATTGCTTCGTCGTGAAGTTGAAGCCCGATATGGTGCATTTCGACGGCCAGCCCCGCGACGTGACTCCGGGCAATTATTTCGAAGGCCCCTTCATGGTGAAGGAGAAGGGCCGCTATCTGTTGACCTATAGTGACGGCAACACCACCAAGGACAGCTATAAGGTCCGCTATGCGGTGGGAAATTCCCCGATGGGCCCGTTCGTCGAGGCGCCGAACAGCCCGATCCTGCAAACCGATGCCGCCAGACAGATCATCAGTCCCGGCCATCATGCGATCTTTGCGGACCAGGGGCGGTCGTACATCCTCTATCACCGCCAGGCCTTGCCGTTCGTGATGGGCAGTGACCGGGTGCTGCGGCAGGTGGCGGTCGATCGGCTAACGGTACAGGAGGACGGCCTGCTGGCCAGGGTGGCGCCGAGTCACGACCCGGTGATTCCGGCCTTTGCCGCGCATCGGGCGCGCGGGATGCGCTGGACGGGGCAGGGGGCGGCGGCGCTGGCGGCGGACGACAATTATGCGACGGCGTGGCGACCCGCGCCGGGGGAACCGCCGGTGCTGACCGCCGATCTGGGCAGCGTGCGGGCCGTGCGGGAGAGCCGGATCCGGCCGGCCTTCGTGATCCAGCCTCAGGACGTGCGGATCGAGGCGTCGGTCGATGGCCGCGACTGGCATGAGGTCGCGGCGGAGAAGGGGGTGAGCGGCTCGCCCATCACCCTGCGCCATGTGGGACAGGCGCGATTCCTGCGCCTGACCGTGCAGGCGAAGGAGCCTGCCATCCTGGAATGGTCGATCTTCTGATCTGACGATGGTCGGGCGGGCGTGGCCTTCACCCACGCTCAAGCGTGGGCGAAGGCCAAGGGACTCATGCTCCCTTCGGCAGGGCGAAGGCCATGGTATAGTCCCCGTATCGCGTGCCCAGCGCACCATGGCCCCCGGCGGTGATGACGACATATTGTCGCCCGTCGCGCCCGCGATAGGTCATCGGCGTCGCCTGAGCCCCGGCGGGCAGGCGCGCACGCCACAACACCTTGCCGCTCTTCAGGTCATAGGCGCGTAGATACTGGTCGGTCGTCGCGCCGATGAACACCAGCCCTGAGGCGGTGATGATCGAGCCGCCCAGATTGGGCACGCCGGTCTTCAGCGGCACGCCCAGATGGCTGCCGAACAGGCCGGTGTCGCGCGCGGTGCCCAGGATCTTGCGCCACACCACCTTTTTGGTGTTGAGGTCCACGGCGGTCAGATGGCCCCAGGGCGGGGCGTTGCACGGTGCGCCGAACACCCCGATCCAGGCGGCGACGACCGCGACATAAGGGGTGTTATACTGGGTCTGGAGATTGGGCTCGCGCGCATTCTCGCCGCCCTTCTTCTTTTCCATATAGGATTTCACGCGGGGATCGTCGCGGCGCATCAGCCAGATCTTGAACGGCATCTCCATGGTGTTGACGGTGAAGACCTGCCGCACGGGATCGAGTGCCGCACCGCCCCAGTCGGTCACGCCGTCGAACGCGGGATGGCCGATGATCGGCTTCAGACCCGTCGGCTGATAGATGCCGGTCCCCTGCGCGCGACGGATGTCGATCCGGCAGAAGAGCTGGTCGATCGGGGTCGCGCCCCAGGTCGTCTTCTCGGTCGGGGCGGGGGGTGTGAAGGAGGGCAGGCCAACCGACCAGGGCTGGGTCGGCGAAACCCTGACCCCAGGCGTCGCGCCGTCCTGCCGCGCGGGGCGCTCGACAATGGGGGTGATCGGCGCGCCGGTCAGGCGGTTGAGGAAATAGACCTGGCCCATCTTGGTCGTCTGGATCAGCGCCGGGATGGTCCGTCCGTCGGGGGCGTGATAGTCGAACAGCGATGGACCGATCGGGATGTCCATGTCCCACATGTCGCGGTGGACGAGCTGGCGAATCCAGCGCAGCTTGCCCGTCGCGATCTCCAGCGCGACGATCGCCGTGCCGAACCGGTCGTCGAACGGCCGCCGCCAGCCGATCCAGTAATCGGGCGAGGCATTGCCGGTGCCGAGATAGACCAGGCCGTTGCCCGGATCGGCGGTCATCGCCCCCCAGACATTGGGTGTGCCGCGCGTATAGGTCTCACCCGCGGGCAGAGGCGGGATCGCGTCGGGCGAACGGCCGACATCCCAGGCCCAGATGCCCGCGCCCGTGATCGGGTCATAGGCACGGACCACGCCGCTGGGGATGTTGCGGTTCACATTGTCGACGATCCGCTCGCCGACGATCAACCGGCCATTGGCGACCACGGGCGGCGACGTGCTGATCTGGTCGGCGGGGCCGGACACGCCCATATTCTGTCGCAGGTCGATCGCGCCATTGGTGCCGAAGCCGGGGCAGGGCCGGCCGGTATCCGCATCCAGCGCCATCATCCGCGCGTCGAAGGTCGGCGCGAAGATGCGGCGCGGACAGGGCGTACCCGCTGGCGCTTGGTAAAAGGCGACGCCGCGACAGACGAGATAGCTGTTGCCCTGGCGGCTGACCTGATCCTTCCAGCTCCATTTGGTGCGCCCGGTGGTCGCGTCGATCGCCTGCACGATCGAATGCGGGGTGCAGGTATAAAGGGTGTCGCCGATCTGGATCGGTGTCGCTTCGGAATGATATTCGCGCTTATGCTCGACCGCCTCGGCCCGGTCGGGCAGGTCGCCGGTCCGCTGCGTCCAGGCGAGTTCCAGCTTGCCGACATTGGCGGGGGTGATCTGCGACAGCGCCGAGTAACGCTGACCCGACAGGGTGCCGCCATAGTCGGTCCAGTCGCCCACCGGCGCCTGCGCGGCGATCGGCAGGGGGGAGGGCATGACGGGATCCTGCGCTTCGGCGGGGCGGATGCGCAGCAGGGGCATGGCGACCAGCAACGCGACCAGGCCGATCGCGGCGGGCACCGCGCGGGTCCGGGCGCGCGCGGATCGCATCGACCGGCCGATCCAGGGCAGCGCGACCAGCATCAGCAGCACGGTCGGCGCGACGATGCGGGGTACGAGGCTGAGCGCATCGAACCCGACCTCCCACACGGCCCAGATCAGGGTCGCGACCCAGATGGCGACATACAGCCAGCGCCCGCGCGGGTCGCCGCGCCCGATCAGCGCCCCCGACAGGATCATCGCCAGCCCGGTCAGGACATAGTAAGGCGATCCGCCGAGCAGCAGCAGATACCCGCCCGCCACCGCGAAAAAGCCACCGAGCAGGGCGATCACCCATCCCAGAATCATGCGAAAGGCACGGGTCAGCATCCGCGGTCACCCCGAACTGTAACGAAATATTGCTTTGGGATGAACGTGCGATCCGCGACTTGGTTCGCTCGTGAAATGGATCGAGACTGATATTATGCGCGCGGGGCCGAAAAAATCGGGTTCGCCCCATCGGGAGACAGCATGCCGACAGCCCCTGACTGGCCCGCAAATCTGCCGCTTGCGCCATGGCTGTCGGCGTGGACCGCCCCCGATGGCTGGGTGCATCGCCGGTTCGACCGGCCGCATGTCGAGGGGGTGGCGCGCCGGGGTCGGCTGCTGTTCCAGACCGGGCGCGCCGACATGATCGAGAAATATGCCGATGCGATCGATCACTTGCGCGCGCAGGGCTGGGACGTGACCGCGTTCGACTGGCGTGGGCAGGGTGGATCGGGGCGTCTGGCCCAGGACGATACCGGGCATATCGACGGTTTCGACCGGCTGATCGACGATCTGGCCGCCTTCTATCGCGAATGGACGGTCGAGGCGGAGGGGCCGCATGTCGTGCTCGGCCATTCGATGGGCGGCTTCGTCACCCTCGCGGCCCTGGCGGCGGGGCGGATCGCACCGGATGCGGCGGTGCTGGTCGCCCCGATGCTGGCGATGCGTTCGCCGATCGGACAATGGGCGGGCACGGCGTTGGCGCGGTGGCAGAGCGGACGCGGCGATCCGTTGCGCCCCGCCTGGCCCCGGCTGGAGACGCCCGCCGCGGCGACCGCGCGGCAGAAAAGGCTGACCCATGATCTGGTGCGCTTTGCCGATCAGCAGGCGTTCCGGCAGCGCTGGCCCGCCTTGTGCCGGGGTTCACCGAGTTGGACCTGGGTGGCGGAGTCGTTTCGCGCCACGGCGGCGTTGCGCGCTGATCCGGCGGTGGCGCGGATCGCAACGCCGGTGCTGATGCTGGTGGCGCTGGCCGACCGGCTGGTTGATGCGCGCGCCGCCGCGCGGATCGCCGCACGACTGCCCCAGGGGGAACTGGTCTGTTTCGGTGCGGGCTGCGCGCATGAAATCCTGCGGGAGGCCGACCCGATCCGCGCCAATGCCTTTGCCGCGATCGATGCCTTTCTGCGGCGACGACTGGGCCAGGGGCCGTTCAGCGAGTCCCGCAGCGCACCGACGCGCCCCCGCCGCCAGTGACGCGGCATTTGGGCGCGCCGTCGATCGTGACGCGGCCCAGCCCGCTATTGGCGACGGCCGCGCTATAGCGGGCGCGCGCCTTGATCTCGCCCGGACCGTCCAGCGCGACCATGAGGTCGCCCACCTCCAGCCCTTCGGCCGCGATCAGGGCGGTGCCACTGCTTGACAGTCGCGCCTTGCCGACCCGCCCGCCGCCGATGGTGAGCTTGCCCGGCCCGAGCAGCGTCGCGGTCAGTTGCTCGCCCTCCGCACGGTCGACCTGCACCTCGGCGGGACCGGCCAGCGACAGGGTCATCGCCGTGCCGCGCAAGGCCTGCGCGGTGATCCGCGACCCGCCGATGACCGAGATCGCGGAGAGCGGCGGCGCGGCGAGGGTCAGTGTGACGGGCTGCCCGGTCGACCGGCGTGTCGTCGCCTCGTCGGGGGCCATCCGCACGATCAGGCTGCGACCCGCGATCCGCGCCTCCACCCGACGCAGCGTCTCGGCATCGCCCGACAGCGTGGCGCGCGGGGAGGGGGCGGTGGTCACGGTGACGATGAACGCCCCCTCGACCCGCAAACTGTCGAAACTGCTCAGGTCGACCCGGCGGTCGGCCGCGCCGGCCCCGGTGACGGGGACCAGCGCGGCGAGGAGCAGGGCGGGCAGGAACGGGGCGGGCAGGAACGGGCGACGCATCTATTGCCGTCCGCAGCGCACCGAGCCGGAGCCGGTCTTGCCCACCGTGCAAACCGAATTCGGCCCCAGATCGGCGTCGCCCGAACCGGTCAGGCCGACCTTGGCCGGGCCGTCGACCTTGGCGGTGACGCTGCCCGATCCGGTGATCCCGACCTTCGCGCTTTTTGCGTGCAGATTGCCGCCGCGCAGATCGCCCGAACCCGTTACGCCGACCTTCAGCATATCGACCATGCCGGACGCGGTCAGCGATCCCGATCCGGCCAGTCCCAGATCGGCCTCGCCGACCCGCATCGCGCCGATCACCAGATCACCCGACCCCGCGACACCCGCCCGGAAACGCGGCCCCTCCACGCGGTCGACGGTCATCCGGCCCGATCCGCCGACCCCGACTCCGGTCAGGCGCGGCAGGGTTACCAGCACCCGCACGCCCTTGCGCGAACCCCAGTGCATCCCGTTCTTCAGGCCGATGCGCAGCGTGTCGCCGTCCCTGGCGATGCGCAACTGGTCCAGATCCTTGGCCGGACCTTGCGCCCGCACCGAAAAGCCACCGCCCACCCGCACGTCGACCGAATCGCTTCCGCTGAGTTCGACGGCCGAGAAATCGCGCGCGGCATAGCTGCGAACGTCTCCCGATCCTTGCGGCGGCACGTCCTGTCCCGCAGCGTCGCCGTCGAAGGAACAGGCCGCCGCCGGGATGGCGAGCACGACCAGGGCCAGCAGCGAGGGAAGAAAGGCGGCCTTTTTCATGGACGATCTCCTGTGTATTGTGATTGCAATACACCAGGGGGCTTGATGGGCGCAAATGAAAAGGGGCGGCCCCGGATGGGACCGCCCCTGATCGGTTCGGCAAAGACCGTGGCGTCAGGCCGCGGGCTTTTCCTTGTTGTAGATGGCGGCGGCGGCGCGCAGGATTTCCAGGATCTTCTCCTGGGCGCGGGGCTCGTCCACCTCTTCCATCGCGGCGAGTTCGCGGGCGAGGCGGCTGGTCGCCGCTTCGAAGATCTGCCGCTCGGAATAGCTCTGCTCGGGCTGGTCATCGGCGCGGAACAGGTCGCGGACCACCTCGGCGATCGACACCAGGTCGCCCGAATTGATCTTCGCTTCATATTCCTGCGCACGGCGCGACCACATGGTACGCTTGACCTTGGGCTTGCCCTTCAGCGTTTCCATCGCCTCGCGCATGGTCTTGTCCGAGGACAGTTTGCGCATGCCGACCGACTCAGCCTTGTTGGTGGGTACGCGGAGCGTCATGCGCTCCTTTTCGAACCGCAGCACATAGAGTTCGAGCTGCATCCCTGCGATTTCCTGCTTTTGCAGCTCGATGACGCGGCCCACGCCATGCTTGGGATACACGACATAGTCACCGACGTCGAAGTGGAGCGCCTTGGCAGCCATTGGGGGCCTTTCCGGATCAGGGCCTTCGCGCGAGCGCCGGACGAGCGGAAATGGGTCCACTGATCAAGCCGGCCTCGGGAAGGAAGGGTCGAACACATCAAGGCGGGCGGTCGCGATAACAGCTAGGCCCGTCGCGGAACCATATAGCATGGTCGCAACAAAATTGCCAGCATATCCGCACAAGGGAACACTATCGATGCGGTAGCGTCAACCGCTTCCGCGCATCGCCGCCGATCGGCGCCCTTGGTTGATCCCAATCAATCCCCCCGGATCGGTGCCCCCTTGATCAGTCCCCCTTGCCCGGCTCCGGGCTGAAGAACTGTTCATATTTGTTCTCGACGTCCTTCATCGCATCGGCATCGGGCGGCGTCTGGTCCAGCTTGCGCGTGACGTTGGGCCATTGGGCGGAGAAGGTGTTGTTCAACTCCAGCCACTGCTCCAGACCGCTTTCGGTGTCGGGCAGGATCGCCTCGGCCGGGCATTCCGGTTCGCACACACCGCAGTCGATGCATTCGGACGGGTTGATGACGAGCATGTTCTCGCCCTCATAGAAGCAGTCGACGGGACACACCTCGACACAGTCCATATACTTGCAGCGAATGCAGGCATCGGTGACGACGTAGGTCATGACAACTCCCAAGGTACGAACGCGTGCTGCTATGCCGC
>NZ_JBCNNI010000080.1:0-3608 GCF_039594485.1 Sphingomonas sp.
GGTGCCAGGACCATCGAGGACCTCTGGAAAACCGTCGGATCCATCTGTGACCTGTACAACCCCCACGAATGCCGCAACTACTTCGCCGCTGCCGGATATGCTTCCGATTAAACGCTCGGTGCTCTAGATCGCCCGGACCGTGCCACTGCCAGCCGACTGGATCAGCTTCACTTCGCCGGCTGGGATGATCCGCCCCTGCGCCGTCGCCACCACGTCAACCTCGCCGAGCACCAGCCACAGGATCGTTGCGATCAATCCGACGATCAGCAGCCAGGCGGTTGCGCGAAGTGTCGGTGACACTGGCCGCTCCGCCACTTCCAGCGCGGCGGGCAGAAAGGCGCTTTCCTCGATCCGTGGAGTCCGCACCCTCTCGCGCTCGGCACGCAGCGCATCCCGTACGACCTCAAGATGACGGGCGATCGTTCCGCTCATTACGCGGGCACTCCATGAAGGATAGCAGGTCCGGCCTGGCGGCGATGCAGATCGGCATAACGGCCGCCCATATGCAGAAGCTCGGCATGGGTCCCCTGCTCGACGATCCGCCCCCGTTCGAGCGCGATGATGCGGTCGCACTGGCGAACCGCCGACAGGCGATGCGCGATAATGAGCACGGTTCGCCCCCGCACCATTTCACGCAGGTTGGTCTGGATGATCTCCTCGCTCTCGGCATCAAGCGCCGAGGTCGCCTCGTCGAAGATCAGGATGCGCGGCTGGTGAAGGAGCGCGCGGGCGATGGCGATCCGCTGCCGCTGGCCGCCGGAGAAATTGGCGCCGCGCTCCTCGACCACCGTATCATAGCCATGCGGCAGGCGCGCGATGAAGTCGTGCGCACCCGCCAGCCGGGCGGCCGCCATCACGCGCTCGATCGGCGCGGCGGGTTCCGCCAGTGCAATATTCTCGCGGATCGTCCGGCTGAACAGCAGGTTCTCTTGCAGGACGACGCCGATCTGGCGCCGCAACCACGCTGGATCGATCTGTGCAACATCGACGTCATCGATCAGTACGCGCCCGCCTTGCGGAATGTAGAGGCGCTGCAGGATCTTGGCGACAGTCGACTTGCCCGAGCCCGAGGACCCGACGATGCCGATGGCCGTGCCCGCAGGCACATCGAGATCGATGCCGTCGAGCGTGTTCGGCCCCTCCAAGTCATAGCGGAAGCGCACATTTTCAAACCGCACATGGCCCTTGATCGCGGGCAGCGCAGTACGGCTGCCCGCCCCTGGCTCGGTTGGCTGGTTGAGCACGTCGCCCAGCCGCGTGATCGCCAGGCGCACCTGTTGGAAATCCTGCCAGAGCTGCGCCATCCGGATCACCGGCCCGGACACCCGCTGCGCGAACATATTGAAGGCGATCAGACCACCGACGGTCAAAGTCCGCGCCATCACGCTCTGTGCCCCGAAATAGAGGATCGCGGCCATGTTCAGCTTCGAAATCAACAGGATCGCTTGAGAGCCGCTATTGCCGAGATTGACGACACGCAGGCTCGCGGCGCTGTATCCGGCAAGCTGCCGCTCCCAGCGCTCTCGCCATTGCGGCTCGACCGCACTCGCCTTGACCGTTTCGATCCCGCCAATACTTTCGACCAGCAGCGCATTGTTTGCAGCGCCCCGCTCGAACTTCTCTTCGATGCGCCCACGTAGCGGCTTCGTCACCGCTACCGCCACCAGCACATAGGCAGGGATGGTCAACACGCTGATCAGGAACAGCTTAGCCGAATACATCAGCATGACGGCCAGGAAGATGACCGTGAAAAACGGGTCGACCAGCACAGACAGGGACGCGTTGGTCAGGAACTCGCGGATCGTCTCGAGTTGGCGCACCCGCATGGCGATGTCACCGACACGGCGCGCGCCGAAGAAAGACAGCGGCAGCGACACCAAGTGCCGAAACAGCTTCGCGCCCAGTTCCACGTCGATCTTCTGACTGGCTTCCGCATAGAGCCGCGTCCGCAGCCAGCCGAACGCCGTCTCCCACAGCGAGACGATCACAAAGCCGATCGACAGGATTGTCAGCGTGTCGAACGTGTCGTTGACCAACACCTTGTCGACGACATTCTGAAAGAAGAGCGGCGCCGCCAGTCCGAGCAGGTTCAGGCACAGCGTGATGAGCAGCACTTCGCCGATGAGGCGGCGGTAGCGGACGATCTGCGGAATGAACCAGGTGAAGTCGAACGATCGACCCAGGCTACCGAGCTGCTCGCGGGTCGTGACCAGCAGCAATTCGCCACCCCAGAGGCGCTCGACGTCGCTACGCTCCAGGCGCTGCGGCGTCATCGGCGCCCCATCGCTGGCGAAGCGTTGCACCAGCGCCTCGCCATCCGCCACGCGCGCGAGGATGAACCAGCCTTCCGGCCCGTAGGGCAAGGCCGGCAAGGGCAGACGCGCCAGCTTGTCCCATCCGATGCGGACCGTCTTGGTGCGGATCGTCGGATCGCGCCGCGCTAGCCGGCCGATGTCCTGGGCCGTCGCTGGCCGATTGTGGCCCAGTTCGTGACGCAACTGGCGCGGATCGAACAGCAGGCCATGCAGGCCGGCCAGCGCCGCAAAAGCAGCGAGACCGGACTCGTCCTGTATTATGCGACGATCTTCCGAGAACGTCGTCATCACTGGATCTCCGCGCTTGGCGAGACGGTATTCGCCGAAACGGACACCGATGCGAAATCGCGGGGGCCTAAGCCGCTTGACGCCTTCAACTGGGTGATGGCGATGGGGTAATTCGTCAGCGGTTTTGAATGAAAGCTGCCCGACCCGACCCGATCGAGCAGGGCGAACACACCGTCCCAGGGCAGCCGGTCCCGGCGCTCGGCGGCGCGGGCCTCGGCGATCGGATTGAACGATGGCGCGGCCATCGTCAGATCGGCGACATTGAGCGCGCCCACTTTGCGAAGTAGCGTCGCCTCAGCGACATAGGCGTCACAATCTGAACTGGCGATCGCCAGCAGTGTGTCGCGCAAGGTTTGCTCGGCATAGAGGACGTCGAACGTCGTGCGCAGGCCGACGCGATATTCCTGCAGCGAACCGTCCAGCAACGTTTTGGCTGCCTGTAGTTGTGCGACCTGTACCTGCCCCGCGCGGCGCGCAGCGACGTCGGCGTTCCAGCTTTGAAAGACCCCTTGCATGGTCACACGCTGCGCTTGCTCGACGCGCAGCCGATCAGCTGCATTCTGATCCTCTGCTTGGCGGATCGACGACCGGATGCGTCCCCCCGTCGTGAACGGCACACTCACGCTCAACTGGTTGGTGAAACGGGGGATATCAGTGCGCAGGAAAAGCGGACTGGTCGAACCGTTGACCCCGAAGGTCGACCGGAACGACACGGTCGGCATCCCTACTGCCCGCGCCGCGTTGATCCGCTGCGCGCTACTGTCAGCCGTGGCTTTCGCCGCTGCGATGTCCGGATTGTCGACACCTGCGCTACGTAGAGCCACATCGATTGTGCCAGGAACGTTCGGCAGCGGCGGCTCCGGCGTTAGATGGCCCGGGGCCGGTCGTGCCCCACGGGGTGGTGTAGCTGAGGGGTGGCCATCGGCGCTCTTCGGATAGGTTTGGGTTGCGAAACGCAACCGACGGAGACCCCGATGACCGACGATAGGATGAACCTGCAGGCGC
>NZ_JBCNNI010000009.1:0-131819 GCF_039594485.1 Sphingomonas sp.
CTCCATTGCAGGGACCTTGGACTTGGCCTTCTGCAGTTCGCGGCCCTTGCGGACCAGCTGGTTGATCGTCGGCATTGAAGCCTTCACCTTTCCATGAGGTTACTTTGCTGGAGCCATCACAGCACTTAGGAATACAAAAAGGGGCCATCGCAGCTTTCGCCCGGCCCATATTCGCATCCAGCAATGTTCAAGCTTGCCCGACGGACATGTCCCGATTCCCGAGAAATCCCCTTCGTGCAGCGGCGGCCTATACGCGCGAAGGCAGGTCGGGTCAATGTCAGGCTAAAACTGGGGTCGGGCGGAAACTGGGGGCGGGCGGGAAGCAGGAAAATGGCCGTCGCCGAGAAACTTTGCGATTTTCGCAAATCAGACGCTTGCCCTGCCCGATCAGCCGGGCTAATGGCGGCCGCCTCGCAGGAGTGTAGCTCAGTTGGTAGAGCATCGGTCTCCAAAACCGAGGGCCCACGGTTCGAGTCCGTGCACTCCTGCCACTTTTCTCGACATCGCCGGAACGGCCACACCGCCTCTGCGGGGAACGCGCTCCTGTGCTGTCCTCCCCTGAAGGGGAAGGGATTCGGGGTCAGTTGACCGGACGTCTGCCCACACCCGGCGGCGTTGCGGGATCCACCTCATCGATCTCGTCTCCCCGATGACCGCCACCGGCCCCTGCCCCGCTGCCATGGACTTCGCCCGTCTTCGGATCGATCGACGCGCGACGGCCATTGTCGTCGGGCAACGCCGTTCCGGCATTCCCTTCGCGCTGTGATGGTGCGGCGGTGGTCACCCGACCGGACGGCTCGGCCCGACCGGACGGCTCAGCCCGGCCGAGCGCATGCTCGTCGTCGCGATGATAGTCCTGGCCCGAATAACCGCTGTCGCGATCGAAGGGCTGGGGCGGACGCTTGTCGTCGTCAGGCATGGATGATCTCCTGCCCCATTCAACGGGATAGGATCGCCGCCGTTCCCCATCACGAAAAAGGGCGCCCGCCTTGCCGGCGGACGCCCTTTGGTATCTGCAGACCGAAATCCCGCGATCAGCTGCGGAACAGCGAGTGCGGATCGATGATGTCGTCGCCATGCCCGATCGAGTCGATATCGCGGCTCTGCTGCTCGCGCTCGGCCCGAAGCGAGGCGAGCAGGGCTTCACGGTCGCCCTCCAGACGGGTGTCGGTCGGCTGCGCCTCGGCATTGCCGCCGGTCGCCTTGGCCGCCTTGGCCACCGCCGAGTCCAGCTCGCGCTGGGTGGTCAGGCCCAGCGTCACCGGGTCCTTCGGCGTGATATTGGCGATGTTCCAGTGACTGCGGTCGCGGATCGCCGCGATGGTCGTGCGGGTGGTGCCGATCAGGTTGGAGATCGCGCCGTCCGAGATTTCGGGGTGGTTGCGGATGATCCAGGCGATGCCGTCCGGCTTGTCCTGCCGCTTGCTGACCGGCGTGTAGCGCGGCCCCTTGGTGCGGCGGACCTGCTCCGGCCCCTTGATCATCTTCATGCGATAATCGGGATCGGCCTGCGCCTTCTCGATCTCGGTCTGCGCCAGTTCATGCGCGCGGACGGGATCGCGGCCGGTCAGCTTGGTCGCCGCCGTGTCGTCGGCGATCGCCTGGACTTCGAGGATATGAAGGCCGCAGAAATCCGCGATCTGCTCGAACGAGAGCGACGTATTGTCGACCAGCCAGGAAGCGGTCGCATGGGGCATGAGCGGCTGGGCCACGGGGATCACTCCAGTCGGAAAATAAAAGGGCCGCCCCTCATCGGAGCGGCCGTAGCAGCGGCAAATCTAATGCGAGCCGTCCCCAAGAGCAAGGTGCGGCGATACAGACTGGCCTGACCCCTGCCCCATAGAGCGCCGGGGCCGGATCGTCCAGCGCCGAGTCGAATCACGTCTCGCCGTCGAATCGCCCGAACGGCAACAGTTGCGAGGCGAGCTTGCGCGTGCCCGTCGCATCGCCCGCGCGCACCGGCGTCAGCACCGCCGCCGCGGCCCGCTGGATGATCCGGTCGAGCGGGGTCGCCGCCCCGCCGCGCACCGCCGCCTCCGCCAATGCCCGCCCACGGGGATCGCGCGGGTCCAGTTCCAGCCGCAGCAGCGCCGCCAGTCCCGGAAACAACGCGCGGTCGCCGCCGATCGCGATCGCCCGGTCGAGCGCGGCCAGCCCGAGGCCACGCTGCGCCCCCAGCGCCGCCCGCGCGACGATCGAGCCCAGCTTCTTGACCGCGCCGATATGCCAGGCCCCCAGCGCCAGCTGCGCCTCGGCATCGTGCGGGTTCTGGGCGATCAGCGCCTCGAACTGACGCCGCGCTGCCATCGCATCGCCGCGATTGCCGGTCAGCTTGGCACGGTAGCCGAGCGCGGTGGCGCGCATCAGCAACGCCTCATGATCGTCGGGCGCCTGCCTCAAGCTATTGCCCGCCACCGCATAGGCCGCCGACACCCGGCGCAACGCGGTGGCTTCGTCACTGTCGCTGAACGACGCCTGGGTCAGGATGTCGCGCGCGGATTGCGCCTGTACCGGCACCCCCGCGACGGCGCCGACCGCCAGCGCCAGGACCAGAGCCCCGCATTTCGGCCATGGTCGGCCACTCTGCTGCACCATCAACGCTCCCCGCCCATCCTCGCCCGGAAAACGGCCGATCCGGGCATTTGCTCCGTCGCAGCCTTGGGACCGCGGATCAAGCCCCCCAAGCGCTTACAGATGCCCCGATGCTACGCGCGCTCGTCCCTTATTCGTCGATGGTCAGCACGATCTTGCCGACATGGCCGCCCTCTTCCATCCGGCGATGCGCCTCGGCGGCCTGGGATAGCGGGAAGCTGCGATCGATGACGGGACGAAGACGCCCCTCCTCGATATGCGGCCAGACGATCCGGGCCAGTTCATCCGCGACCATCGCCTTGAACTCCCGATCACGACCCCGCAGGGTCGATCCGGTCAGGACCAGGCGGCGACGCATCACCTCCCATAGCGGGATCTCGGCCTTGGCGCCGCGCTGGACCGCGATCGAGACATGGCGCCCTTCCTCGGCCAGGCATTTCAGGTTGCGCGGGACATAATCGCCGCCCACCATGTCGAGCACGATGTCGACGCCCCTGCCCTGGGTGAAGTCCCGAACCGCCTCGACGAAATCGGTCGAACGATAGTTGATCGCCCTGGCCGCGCCGAGCGTTTCGGCGGCCGCGCATTTCTCGTCCGAACCGGCGGTGACGATCACGGTCAGCCCGAACAGCTTGCCCAGGCCGATCGCCATGGTGCCGATGCCGCTGGTCCCGCCATGGACCAGCAGCGTCTCGCCATCACGGGCATAGGCGCGCTCGAACACATTGGTCCACACGGTGAACAGCGTTTCGGGGATCGCCGCCGCCTGGACCATCGACAGGCCGATGGGAACGGGCAGGCAATGTTCGGCGACCGCAACCGCATATTCGGCATAGCCGCCGCCCGCGATCAGCGCGCAGACCGGCTGACCCGCCATTTCCGGCCCCACGCCCGGACCGATCGCGACGATCTCTCCCGCAATCTCCAGTCCCGGAATGGAGGGCGCGCCGGGCGGCGGGGGGTAAAGGCCCTGGCGCTGCATCACGTCCGGCCGGTTCACGCCGGCGGCCGCGACACGGATCAGGACCTCGCCCTCGCCGGGATGCGGCGTGGGCCGCCGGGTCGGGACCAGGATCTCGGGACCGCCTGCATCCTCGGGGTCGATCGCGGTCATCATTTCGGGAAGATCGGCGATCCCCGTCCCATCACTCTGCGCGTGCACCGACTTGCCGCTCCCCCATCCGCTGGCTCTCTCCATACCGTTATTGACATCGGCGGCCACCGGGTCAACGCTGCATCCCGATATGGAACAGGACGATTCTCCGATCCGCATCCCCGACAGCCTAGCCATGCTGGTCCAGGCCGATCTCGACCCGCTCTCGCTGGCCGAGCTGGAGACGCGGATCGCGGTGCTGGAGCAGGAGATTGCCCGGACCCGCCGCCATATGGAGCGCGCCTCGCTCGACCGGGCCAGCGCCGACGCGCTGTTCAAGCGGTGAACGCCTGCGGATCGGCCGGGCGGGACCGCGCCTCTTGCCTGTCCTTCCGGGCGTCATCATCCGCCCGATACGCTTTGTTCAGTAGCCGTGCGTTACACCGGCTTGATGCCGGGCCCCACCGTCCCGACATTGGTCGAAACGAGGTGCGCGTCCCATGCGCCTCGGAAGGAGTATCGTAGATGCCATCTTTCGCCCCCGCGCTCGAGACCACGCTTCACAAGGCGCTGGAAGCCGCGACCGTGCGGCGCCACGAATATGCCACGCTGGAGCACCTCCTGCTCGCGCTGATCGACGACGAACATGCCTCCAAGGTCATGGAGGCATGCCATGTCGACCTGGGCGAACTGAAGGCCACGGTCGCCCAGTATCTCGACGCCGAACTCGACGCCTTGAAGGTCGAGGCCGCGACCGACCCCTCCCCCACCAGCGGGTTCCAGCGCGTCGTCCAGCGCGCGATCTTGCACGTCCAGTCGTCGGGCCGCGACGAAGTGACCGGCGCGAACGTGCTGGTCGCGCTGTTCTCCGAACGCGAATCCTATGCCGTCTATTTCCTGCAGCAGCAGGATATGAGCCGCCTGGACGCAGTCAGCTTCATCAGCCACGGCGTCGGCAAGGGCGGCGCGACCAGCGAATCCACCCCGCCCAAGGGCGCCGAGGAGGAAAAGCCCTCCAAGCCCGCCGAAAAGGGCAAGGGCGAGAGCGCGCTCAAGCAGTTCACGGTCGACCTCAACGAAAAGGCCAAGGCGGGCAAGGTCGATCCGCTGATCGGGCGCGGGCCCGAGGTGGACCGTACCGTCCAGATCCTCTGTCGCCGGTCGAAGAACAATCCGCTCTATGTCGGCGATCCCGGCGTCGGCAAGACCGCGATCGCGGAAGGCCTGGCCCGCAAGATCGTCGAGGGCGACGTCCCCGAAGTCCTGCTAAACGCCGTGATCTACTCGCTCGACATGGGCGCGCTGCTGGCGGGCACCCGTTACCGCGGTGATTTCGAGGAACGGCTGAAGGCCGTCGTCAACGAGCTGGAGAAGCTGCCCCACGCGGTGCTGTTCATCGACGAGATCCACACCGTCATCGGCGCTGGTGCGACCAGCGGCGGGGCGATGGATGCGTCGAACCTGCTCAAGCCCGCTTTGTCGGGCGGCACGATCCGCTGCATCGGCTCGACGACGTACAAGGAGTTCCGCAACCACTTCGAGAAGGACCGCGCCCTGCTGCGCCGGTTCCAGAAGATCGACGTGAACGAGCCGACCATCGAGGACACGATCAAGATCCTGGCGGGTCTGCGCTCGGCATTCGAGGACCATCACCAGGTCAAATACACGCCCGACGCGATCAAGTCGGCGGTGGAGCTGTCGGCACGCTACATCAACGACCGCAAGCTGCCCGACAAAGCGATCGACGTGATCGACGAGGTCGGCGCGATGCAGATGCTGGTGCCGGTCAGCAAGCGCAAGAAGACGATCACGCCCAAGGAGATCGAGGCGGTGATCGCCACCATGGCGCGCATCCCGCCGAAGAGCGTGTCGACCAACGATCGCCAGCAGCTCGAAACGCTGGAGACCGATCTCAAGCGCGTCGTGTTCGGGCAGAATGCCGCGATCGAGAACCTGTCCTCCGCGATCAAGCTGAGCCGGGCGGGGCTGCGCGATCCCGACAAGCCGATCGGCAACTATCTGTTCACCGGGCCCACCGGCGTCGGCAAGACCGAGGTCGCGCGGCAGTTGGCGACGATCCTGGGCATTCCGCTCCAGCGGTTCGACATGTCCGAATATATGGAGCGTCATTCGGTCAGCCGCCTGATCGGTGCCCCTCCGGGCTATGTCGGCTATGATCAGGGCGGCCTGCTGACCGATGCGGTCGACCAGAACCCGCATTCGGTGCTGTTGCTCGACGAGATCGAGAAGGCGCATCCCGATCTGTTCAACATCCTGTTGCAGGTGATGGACAATGGGAAGCTGACCGATCACCACGGCAAGACGGTCGATTTCCGCAACACGATCATCATCATGACGACCAATGCGGGCGCCGCCGACATGGCGCGCGAGACGGTCGGGTTCGGCAACCTCACCCGCGAGGGCGAGGATGAGCAGGCCGTGCAGAAGATGTTCACGCCGGAATTCCGCAACCGCCTGGATGCGATCGTGCCCTTCGGCTATCTGCCGCCGGAAGTCGTGGCGCGGGTGGTGGACAAGTTCATCCTCCAGCTCGAACTCCAGCTCGCCGACCGTAACGTCCATATCAGCCTGGACGAGGCGGCGAAGAGCTGGCTCACCGAAAAGGGCTATGACCGCCTGTACGGCGCGCGTCCGATGGGCCGCCTGATCCAGGAGAAAATCAAGCAGCCGCTGGCCGAGGAACTGCTGTTCGGCAAGCTGGTCCATGGCGGCGAGGTGACGGTGAAGATGAAGGATGGGGCGCTGTCCTTCGCGATCGAACCGGCCGCTCCCAAGAAGCCGCGCAAGAAGGGCGGCAAGCCTGCGGCGGTCGACGCCAACTGATCGCAGCGGTCCTGACCATTGCCCAAGGGGGCCGGGTGGCGACACCCGGCCCTTTTTCCTTGTTGCCAAAGCCCGCGCGGCGGCATGTCGAGGCTCTTGTGTTGCAAAGCCGATTGCAGATGCCGCGCATTCGGTTAAGCTTAACCGTTTTTTCGGCCTTTTGCAGACACATGAACTTCATGGGTGGGGTGGGTCCGATCAGATTGCTTGTGCTGCTCCTCGCGGTCTGGACGGCCTCATGGCCGTTCACCCCGGCACGCGCGCAGGTGGGCGAGCCAGTGCAGACCTGCATTCTGCCGATGCGGGCGGGCCAGACCGCCGATGCCCTTCTGGCGTCGCCCGGCCAATTCGACTGTGCGGACGATCAGTCCCGATACGGCAGCGGTGACTTCTGGGTGATCTCACGGGATTTGCCGCGGGTGGCGGGCGATCCGCAGGATCCGTTGAGCGTCAGCTTCGCCAGCACGTGGCAGGACGCGACGACGCTCCATATCCTCTATGGCGATGGCCGTGTGCGGCGCGTCGCCTTTACCAGTGCGACCACCTCTCCCTATCTTCTGCTCGGTGCGATGATCACGGTGCCGCTGCCACGCGAGGACGCCCGGCCGGTCCGCATCCTGTGGGAGGCGCATGGCGCGGCCAATATGCGGGGCGTCGTGCGCGGTGCGCGGATCGAGCGTTATGCCGAAGCGCTGATGCTCGAATCCTCGCTGAGCCTGATCTACGGCATCATCATGGGTATGGTGGTGGCACTGGGCATCTACAATCTCGCGCTCTGGCCCGCGCTGCGCCAGCCCTTGCAGCCGGTCTATTGCCTGCTGCTCTTCTTCATCACCGGCTATGCGCTGTGTTCCTCGGGGCTGATCGGGCAATGGCTGCCCTGGCTCGACAACAATGAACGGCATCGCTGGAACGCGATCATGCTGGCCGGTGTCGCGCTGACCATCGTGGTGTTCGCCCGCTATTTCTTCGAACGCGCGGTGTTTCGCGGATGGCTCGACCGGCTGGCATTGATCGTCTTTGCCCTGATCGCCATTCCCAACCTCGCCTTCGCGCTGCTCGCGCCCTTGTGGATCCGAACGCTCGACGCGATCGTGGTCGCGGGCTTTGCCGTGCTGCTGGTGTTCCTCGTCGTCGTGCTCGTCCGCGCGTGGCGGATGCGCAGCAATTTCCTCTGGGCCTTCGCGATCGCCTGGGGCACGCCGATCGCGCTCGCCATGCTGCGCGTGCTGAACGCCGCGCATCTGATCGCCTGGCGGCCCTGGATCGACCAGTCGACCGTCCTGTCGATGGGGGCCGAAGCGCTGATCGCCAGCCTGGGCGTGGCCTATCGCATCTATCTGCTCAGCCGGGAGCGCGATCTGGCACGCGCCGATGAGCGAGTCGCGCGGCGACTGGCCGATACCGATCCGCTGACCGGGCTCTACAATCGACGGGCCTTTCTGGACCAGGCGGTCGGGCGCAGCGGGCTGCAGACCCTGATCCTGGCCGATATCGATCATTTCAAGCGGATCAACGACACGCTGGGCCACGACGTCGGCGACGAGGTGCTGCGCCTATTCGCCATCGCCCTGACCGACACGCTCGGCCCCGACATGCTGATCGCGCGCATCGGCGGCGAGGAATTCGCGCTGCTCTCCGATGCCGCCCGCGCGCCCGATGCCGAACAGCTTCTCGCCCGCCTGCGCGAGGGGGCCTATCCGTCCGGGTGGCGGGTGACCGCCAGCCTGGGCCTGTGCACCGGGCCGGTCCGGGACGAGGCGGATTGGAGCAACCTGTACCGCGAAGCGGACCAGGCGCTTTTCGCCGCCAAGAATGCCGGGCGGGACCGCGCCTGCTGGGGTGTCGCGCTGCCCGCCGTGCCCGCCACCGCCGCCCTCTTGCCGACACCCTCGCCCCGCCGTAGATATGGCGCGGGGAGACAGGCGCTTGCGCGAACGGCGGATCATGATGGCACTGGGGATGCTGGCGCTGATGGCGCTGGCCTGTCGCCATCCGACCGCGGATATTCGCCTGATCACCCATGACATGGCGGACCGTTCGCCGCGGCGCTTGCAGGCGGCGGTCGACCTGGGCCTGTTCGGTGTCTCGTTCCTGTACACCTGGACCGTCGAGCGGCTTCGCTGAAGCGCGCCAAAGGATTGTGCGGGGCCGCTTGCGCCTATGCGGCATGTGCCGCATAGCGGCGACATGGATACGCCCATCGAAGAACTGACGTTCGAGGACGCCCTCAAGGAACTGGAGAGGATCGTCGGCCGACTGGAAAGCGGCGAGGCGACACTCGACGAATCGATTCGCCTGTACGAACGCGGCGACCGTCTGCGTCAGCGCTGCGCGGAGCGGCTCGACGCGGCGCAGGCCCGGATCGAGGCGATCCGTCTGGATGCCGAGGGCAAGGCCGTCGGCACGCGCCCCTTCCAGGCGGGCTGAGGCGTGACGCTGACCGCCGTTCCGCTGTCCGACGCGCTGACCGAAGTCGCCGAGGACATCGACCGCCGCTTTGCCCAGGTGCTCGCCGATCCACGCGATCCGCGCGACTCGCTCTATGCCGCGATGCGCCATGCCGCGATCGGCGGCGGCAAGCGGCTGCGCCCGCTTCTGGTCTTCGCCACGGCGCATCTGTTCCAGGTTGATCGCGACTGTGCGGGCTGGGTCGCGACCGCGTTGGAGGCGATCCATGTCTATTCGCTGATCCATGACGATCTGCCCGCGATGGACGATGACGACATGCGGCGCGGCAAGCCGACCGTCCACAAGGCCTTTGACGAGGCGACCGCGATCCTGGCGGGCGACTGCCTCCATGCGCTGGCCTTCGAGATCCTGGCCGATCCGGCGACCCATGCCGATCCCTTCGTCCGCTCCGAACTGATCCTCGACCTCGCCCGCGCATCGGGGCCGAGCGGCATGGCGGGCGGCCAGATGATGGACCTGGAGGCCGAACGCCAGAGCTTCGACCTCGCCACCGTCACCCGGCTTCAGCAGATGAAGACCGGCGCGCTGATCTGCGCCGCCGTGGAAGCGGGTGCGATCCTGGGCCGCGTGCCGCCCGAGGGTCGTACCCATCTGCGCGGCTATGCCCATGATCTGGGCCTGGCCTTCCAGATCGCCGACGACCTGCTCGATGCCGAGGGGGACGAGGCCGTGGCGGGCAAGAAGCTGCGCAAGGACGAGGATGCGGGCAAGGCGACCTTCCTCAGCCTGCTCGGCGTCGATCGCGCGCGCGCGCAATGCCGGATGCTGGTCGATCAGGCGGTCGAACATCTGCGCGATTATGGGCCCGAGGCCGATCTGCTGCGCGCCATCGCCGCCTATGTCGTGGAGCGCGACCGATGACCCGGATCGGCGTCTATCCCGGCACGTTCGATCCCGTGACGCTGGGCCATATGGATATCATCCGGCGCGGCGCGAAGCTGGTCGACCGGCTGGTCATCGGGGTGACGACCAACCCGTCCAAATCGCCCATGTTCACACTGGACGAGCGGATGGAGATGGTCCGCCGCGAGGTCGCCGATGTGGCGGGCGAGATTCATGTCGTCGCCTTCGATTCGCTGTTGATGGACTTTGCCGAACGCGAGGGGGCGAAGGTGATCGTCCGGGGCCTGCGCGCCGTCGCCGACTTCGAATATGAATATCAGATGGCGGGGATGAACCAGCAGATCAATCCGCGCGTCGAAACCGTCTTCCTGATGGCCGATGTCGCGCTGCAACCCATCGCCAGCCGCCTGGTCAAGGAAATCGCCATCTATGGCGGCAACATCAGCAAGTTCGTGACCCCGGCCGTCTGCGCCGATGTGGTCCGGCGGGTCGAGGCGACCGGGCGCAAGGGGTCGTAACGTCGCCCCTTGTTCCAAGGGAGAGGATTGGCGGGCCGTTACAGGTTCAGATTGGCGCAAGGGGCGATTTGCTCTACAGCCCCTCCATTCCTTTCCTTGTCGTAGAGATGTGATGCGCGTTTTCGCCGCTCTTGCCATGATGATGGCCAGCCTGGTCGCCGTTCCGGCACAGGCGAATCCCCAGTCCAAGATCCAGTCGCCCGCCAAGGTCGCCCAGGTGCTGGAGGATAACGTCACCGGCCGCCCGACGCCGCCGCCGATCACCGACAAGGAGAATCTGTGGCTGCTCGACCTGTCGACCGGCGGGCGCGTGACCATCTGGCTGCGTCCCGATGTGTCGCCCAAGATGGTCGAGCGCATCAAGACGCTGACCCGCCGCCATTTCTATGACGGGCTGACCTTCCACCGGGTGATCGACGGCTTCATGGCGCAGGGCGGCGATCCCAAGGGCGACGGCACGGGCGGTTCCGACCTGCCCAACGTGCCCTCCGAGTTCAACTATCTGCCGCATGTGCGCGGATCGGTAGCGGCGGCGCGGGCGGAAGATCCCAACAGCGCCAACAGCCAGTTCTATATCGTCTTCCAGCCGCGCTTCGCGCTCGACAAGAAATATACCGTGTTCGGCCGGGTGATCGACGGGATGCAGTGGGTCGACCGGATCGAGCGAGGCGAGCCGCCGCAGAATCCCAGCAAGATCGTCCACGCCTATATCGCCGCCGACAATCCCCCGGCCTATGTGCCCCCCGCGCCCGTCGCGGCGCCCGATCTGGGCGCGCCGGTGACCCTGCCGGGTGCGGCCCCGACCAGGCCCGCCGCGGCGAAGGCCGCTCCGGCGCGACGCCCCGCCCCCAAGGCGGCCCCGACCAAGAAGGCGGCAACGGCCACCAAGTGAACGTCGATCTCTTTGATTTCGCGCTGCCGCCCGAGCGGATCGCGCTCTATCCCGCCGTTCCGCGTGATTCGGCGCGGATGCTGGTCCTCGATGGTGACGCCACCCGCGACGAGCGGGTGAGCGACCTGCCCGCCGCGTTGCGGGCCGGTGACCTGCTGGTCTTCAACGACACCCGCGTCATCCCCGCCCAGTTGCAGGGGATGCGGGGCGAGGCGAAGATCGGCGCGACGCTGCACAAGCGCGAGGGGACCCGCCGCTGGCGCGCCTTCATCCGCAACGCCAAGCGCCTGCACGAGGGCGATGCGATCGACTTCGGCGCGGGCGTCACCGCGACCGCGCGCGATCGCGCGGAGGATGGCAGCTTCGCGCTGGACTTTGATGGCGACGAGCCGGTCGAACTGCTGCTGGAGCGGGCGGGCACCATGCCCCTGCCCCCCTATATCGCGCAGAAGCGCGGCGTGACCGAACAGGACGCCGAAGACTATCAGACGATGTTCGCCAACGAACCCGGCGCGGTCGCCGCGCCCACGGCGGCGCTGCACTTCACGCCCGGCCTGCTGAAGGCGCTGGCGGCGGCGGGGATCGAACATGCCACGCTGACGCTGCATGTCGGCGCGGGCACCTTCCTGCCGGTCAAGGCGGAGGATACGGTCGATCACAAGATGCACGCCGAATGGGGTCGAATCGACACCGCCACCGCCGACCGGCTGAACGCGGTCAAGGCACGCGGCGGCCGGGTGATCGCGGTCGGCACCACCTCGCTGCGCCTGATCGAGAGCGCGGCGGGCGAGGATGGCGTGATCCGGCCGTTTGAGGGCGATACGGCGATCTTCATCACACCGGGCTATCGCTTTCGCGGCATCGACGGGCTGATGACCAACTTCCACCTGCCGCGCTCCACCCTGTTCATGCTGGTGTCGGCGCTGATGGGGCTGGACCGGATGCAGGCGGGCTATGCCCATGCGATCGCGCAGGGCTATCGCTTCTACAGCTATGGCGACGCCTCGCTGCTGCTGCCGGGGCCGCGCGCATGATCCTGTTGGCGCTGCTGTCGATGATGCAGGCGGCGGCGACGCCCGCCGATCAGGGCGCCGACAATACGGTCGTCGTCACCGCCCGGCCAAAGCCCTTCGCACAGACGCCCGCAACCATGGTGGTCGAACCCGTCGCGATGATGATCGCGACGCTCGACAGCGATGGCGACGGCAAGACGACCCGCGCCGAAATGGAAGCGGGCGTGAAGCGCTCCTATGACGCGATCGACATCACGCATCAGGGGTCGATCGGCTATCTCCAGTTCGCCGACTGGGCCGAGCGCTGGCTGGGCGACCGCAATGCGCTGCCCAGCCCGTTCGACGTGGACAGGGACAGCGACAACCGCATCACCCTGGCCGAGCTTCAGGCGCATTTCTCGCGCCTCTTCTCGCGCTTCGACCGCGACCATGACGGCGCGATCAGCCGCGCCGAGGCGCTGACCATCCGCACCATTCCCGCCGACGCCAATGGCCCGACCGGCCCGCTCGCGCCCCGAGACAGAAAATGACCGCCCGCTTCGATTTCGCCATCCACGCCACCGACGGCCGCGCCCGCAACGGCACCATCACCATGAAGCGGGGGGAAATCCGCACCCCCGCCTTCATGCCCGTCGGCACCGCCGCCACCGTCAAGGCGATGAAGCCCGGGGATGTGCGCGCGAGCGGCGCGGACATCATCCTGGGCAATACCTATCACCTGATGCTGCGCCCCGGCGCGGAGCGGGTCGACCGGCTGGGTGGCCTGCACGGCTTCATGGGCTGGGACCGGCCGATCCTGACCGACTCGGGCGGCTATCAGGTGATGAGCCTGGCGGAACTGACCAAGCGTTCCGAGGACGGGGTGGCGTTCAAGAGCCATCTCGACGGCACCCGCCATCTGCTCAGCCCCGAACGCTCGATCGAAATCCAGCGGCTGCTCGGCTCCAACATCGTCATGGCGTTCGACGAACTGGTCCCGACCACCTCGACCCGCGAGGTGCAGGCCGCCGCGATGGAACGTTCGATGCGCTGGGCCAAGCGCAGCCGCGACGCGTTCGACGCCGGGGGGCAACATGCCGAGGACAATGCGATCTTCGGCATCCAGCAGGGCGCGCTGGACGAAGGATTCCGCAAGAGCTCGGCCGATGCGCTGATCGACATCGGCTTTGACGGCTATGCGATCGGCGGCCTCGCGGTCGGCGAGGGGCAGGAGGCGATGTTCGGCTGCCTCGACTTCGCGCCGGGTCAGCTTCCTGCCAGCAAGCCACGCTATCTGATGGGCGTGGGCAAGCCGACCGACATCGTGGGTGCCGTGGAGCGCGGGGTCGACATGTTCGACTGCGTACTGCCGACGCGTTCGGGACGGACGGGGCAGGCCTTCACCCGCTCCGGCCCGATCAACATCCGCAATGCGCGCTTCGCCGAGGATCAGGGGCCGCTCGATCCCGCCTGTGGCTGTCCGGTGTGTTCGACCTGGAGCCGCGCCTATCTCCACCATCTCGTCCGCGCGGGCGAGATCCTGGGCGCGATGCTGATGACCGAGCATAATATCTGGTTCTACCAGCAGATGATGGCCGATCTGCGTGCGGCGATCGCAGAGGGACGCCTGACGGCCTTTGCGGACGACTTCCGGGCGCGCTACGCTGCCGGGGCCTAATCTGGTCGAGTAGGAGAGTAACATGACCGATCATATCGAAGACGCCCCCAACGAGATCCTCGCCGCCGCCAAGGAGGCCAAGGACCATGCCGTCGCCGCCGCCGAAGCCACCGCGGCCTCGGTGAAGGACAGGACGCGCAACTGGCCGCTGGGCAGGATCGGTCTGGGCGTCGGCATCGGCTCGGCCGCGATCGCGGCGGCGGTGCTCTACGGCACGCGTAACAAGTCCAAATAATCCGTTTCCAGCAAAGAGGGTTTTCATGCGCCTTTTCCGTGCCGCGCTTCTGCTCGGCGTTGCCGCCCTCCCTACGCTGGCCGGGGCACAGGGCTCGCCGCCCCCCGCTCCGGGCGCGCGCACGGAAAGCGTGAAGCCGATCGATTTCACGACGCGCACCTTGCCCAACGGCCTGCGCGTCTATGCCATTCGCGACACGACGACGCCCAATGTCTCGGTCCAGGTCTGGTATGATGTCGGGTCGAAGGACGATCCCAAGGGCCGCTCGGGCTTTGCGCACATGTTCGAGCATCTGATGTTCAAGGCGACGCGCAACCTCGTTCCCGAACAGATGGATCGCCTGACCGAGGATGTCGGCGGCTATAACAACGCCTCCACCGCCGACGACTATACCAATTATTTCGAGGTGGTGCCCGCCAACCATCTGCAACGCCTGCTCTTCGCCGAGGCGGACCGGATGGCCTCGCTGGTGGTCGAGCCCAAGAGCTTCGCCAGCGAACGCGACGTGGTGAAGGAGGAACTGCGCCAGCGCACCCTTGCCCAGCCCTATGGCAAGCTGTTCTCCATCTATTACCCCAAGCTGGCCTATACCACGCACCCCTATGCGCGGCCGGGCATCGGCAGCCTGGAGGAACTGGAGTCGGCAGGCATCGACGATGTCCGTGCCTTCCACGCCACCTATTACCGGCCCGACAATGCGGTGCTGGTGGTCTCCGGCAATTTCGACCCGGCGCAGCTCGATCGCTGGGTCGACCAGTATTTCGCCGGGATCAGGCGGCCGACTATCCCGATACCGCGCGTCACCGTCGTCGAGCCGCCGCGCACCCAGGCGGTGTCACGCACCGTCTATGAACCCAACACGCCGCTTCCGGCCGTCCTGATCAGCTATCACATCCCGCCCGAGCGCAGCGCCGACATGCCCGCGCTGACGGTGCTCAACGCCATCCTGTCCTCGGGCGAAAGCTCGCGCCTCTATGAGGATCTGGTCTATCGCGACCAGTTGGCGCAGTCCGCCGGGACGATGCTCGACACCAAGCAATCGACCGGCAATCTCGTCGCCTATGCGATGATGGCCAGCGGCAGGCCGGCGGCCGAAGGCGAATCCGCGCTCAAGAAGGAAATCGCCCGCCTGCGCGATGCGCCGGTCAGCGCCGCCGAACTGGCCGAGGCGAAGAACGAACTGCTGACCTCCGCGCTCAAGCAGCGCGAAACCGCCGAGGGCAAGGCGAGCATCATCGCCAACAGCGTCATCGTCGATGGCGATCCCACCGCGGCCGACCGCCAGGTCGCCGCGATCCAGGGCGTGACCGCCGCCGATATCCAGCGCGTCGCGCGCGCCTATCTGAACGACCGGCAGAGCGCGACCATCCGCTATCTGCCGGTCGAGGATCGGCCTGCGGGCGCGGCCGACAGCCCGATCACGCTCGCGCCGACCGTCCGTATGTCGGCGCTCACCCCGCCGGCCGACATCGCGGTCGCGACACCCGCGCCGGAGGGACAGCGCGTGCTGCCCCCGGCCCCCGGCACGCCGATCGCCCCGACTTTGCCGCAGCCGGTGGTCGCCACGCTCCCCAACGGCCTGCGCGTGGTGACGGTGGAGCGGCACGACCTGCCGCTGGTCACCGCCTCGCTGGTCGCACTCGGCGGTTCGGCGACCGATCCGGTGGGCAAGGCGGGCGCGAGCAGCCTGTCGGCCGATCTGATGACCAAGGGCACCCAGACCCGCTCCGCGACCGAAATCGCGCGCGCGGTCGAAAGCCTGGGCGGCTCCATCTCCAGCAGCGCGGGCGATGACGGCGCCAGCGTCGACCTGACGGTGCCGTCGGCACAGGCCGATACCGCGATGACGATCCTGGCCGATGTCGCCACCCACCCCGCCTTCGCCCAGGCGGAAATCGATCGCGCCCGCGCCCAGACGATCGACGGCCTGAACGTTGCGATGAAGAACCCGGCGCAATTGTCGGGCATGGTCGCCGACCGCGTGGTCTATGGTGACCGGGCCTATGGCCAGCCCGCATCGGGCACGGTCCGCTCGCTCAAGTCACTGACCCGTGCCGACCTGACCGCCGCCTATGCGCGGAGCTGGAAGCCCGGCCAGGCGACCTTGCTTCTCGTCGGCGACGTCACCCCGGCCCAGGCCAGAATGCTGGCGGAGCGTCATCTGGGCGGCTGGCGCGTGACCGGAACCGGGGCGGAGGCGACGCCGCGATCCCCCGAGCCCCCCTTCCCCGCGCCCCGAGTCATCGTGGTCGACATGCCCGATGCCGGTCAGGCGGGCGTCGTCGTCGCGCGCTCCGGCATCCGCCGTGCCGATGATCGCTTTTATCCGCTGGCAGTCGCCAACACGATCCTGGGCGGCGGCTTCTCGTCGCGGCTGAACCAAGAGATTCGCATCAAGCGGGGCCTGGCCTATGGCGCGGCCAGTTCGGTCCTCACCGGACGCGATATCGGCCTGATCTCCGCGCGCACCCAGACCAAAAATTCGACGGCCGCCGAAGTCGTCGGGTTGATCGAGGACGAGATGCGCAAGCTCGGCGCCGCCCCCGTGCCGCCCGAGGAACTGGCGACGCGGCAGGCGGTGCTGATCGGCGGCTTCGGCCGGACGATCGAGACGACCGACGGCATCGCGGATATCCTGGCGAACTATACGCTCAACGGCGTGCCGCTGGACGAGTTGACCCGCTATATCCCGCGTGTCCAGGCGGTCGATCCGGCGGCGGTGCAGTCCGCGTCCGCCGCGCTGCTCGATCCCGGCGCGGCGAGCATCATCGTGGTCGGCGATGCCAGGCAATTCCTGCCCGCGCTGCGGCAGGCGCATCCTAATGTCGAGGTGATCCCCGCCGCCTCGGTCGATCTGGATTCGGTCAGGCTGCGCTGAACCATATGGTGCGCACGCCACCCGCCCCCCTGATGGGTGCGCGAATTCCTTAACCCCGCCGACGGTAAAAGGCGGAGGAACAAGGAATAAGGCAAGGAGCGATCGCGCGTTGCGGGTGGCCAGGCGGACAGTAAGGCGGATGGTGCAGGGCTGGCTGGCGATGCTGGGCCTGATGCTCGCCTGCGGCCTGGTACTGGCCGCGCGGGCCGAATGGCGGCGGGGCGGACCGATCGCACCGATCTCACCCGCCCCGGCCAGGAAGGTCGCGCCCGTGGCCGTCCCCTCCCCCGGAATCATGGCCGCCGGGGATGGCAGCACCGGCACGGTGGATTTGCCCGCGCTGCCCATTCCGCCGGGCGCGGTCATCACCGACAGCGGGGTCGTGCCCGCCCGCCCATTCCGCTGGGGCCCCGCCACGGCGATCGACCGCGCGCGCGCCATGCAGTGCCTGACCGCCGCCATCTATTATGAGGCGAACGGCGAAGGCATCGACGGCGAGCGCGCGGTCGCGCAGGTGGTGCTGAACCGCGCCCGTCACCCCGCCTTTCCGGCCAGTGTCTGCGGCGTCGTCTATCAGGGCGTCGAGCGGGCACGCTGCCAGTTCAGCTTCGTCTGTGACGGCGCGCTGTCGCGACCGCCCTCCATCGCGGGCTGGACCCGGGCCGCGCGGATCGCGGCGGCTGCCCTGTCGGGGGGCGTCTATGCGCCTGTCGGCCTTGCGACCCATTATCACACATTCGCGGTCACCCCGGCCTGGAACCGGGCGATGGTGATGACCGATATGGTGGGCGCACACCTCTTCCATCGCTGGAAGGGCTATTGGGGCAGCGCCGCGGCAATGAACCGGGCCTATGCGGGTGGCGAAATCCTGCCCATCCTGCCACCTGCGCCATCGGCATCCTCCCGCGCTGTCGAAACCGGGGCGCTTCCGCCGATGCCGCCAGCGCTGGCCGTGCCGCCGCTCCCGACAGGGCAGGTCGTGGCCCCGCCCGTCGCGCCGGTGGCGGTCACCAGCGCATCACCGATCGGCGGGACTGCTTCCCTTCCCAAGGCTGTCGAAGCCGATGACACGATCATCAACGACCGATGGAAGCACTCGGGCGAGATACTCGACAAGTGGAAGGACAGTGGCCGCCCCATCCGGCGACCCGACTGACCGCGCCCGGCAGGACCGGGCGCGGCGTCATGCGGTCAGCGCCGATGGTTGCGATCGTGCTTCTCGAAGCGGACCTGGCGGCTCAGCACCGCGTAGCGCTGGTCGAGGTCGCGGCGTTCGGACAGGCTCAGCCCGCCGCCGGAACGGCGATAGCGATCCTCCAGCCGGTCGAGCTGGCGCAACTGTCCGCGCAGCCGATCCGCCTCGCGCCGGTTGAGCGCGCCCGAACGGATGCCCTGGTCGATCCGGGCATTCAACTGTCCCTGGCGCTGGGCGATCGGGGTCCAGCGCTGCGCATCGGCGACCGTGGGAACGGCGATGGTGGCGAACCCCAGGGTCGCGAGGATCATGGCCTTCATGATTGTTACTCCCATAACAAGGCGGGCAAATACTGGCCCGATGGGGAATATGGGTGGCGACCATCGCAGAGCCATCGCAGGGATAGGGCTAAACTGTCGCCAAGTGTCGCAAGTTCAATGACCTCGTTCATCTTCGAAGAACGGGGCGATGCAAGGAAAAGGCCGGTCGATCATCCCCCGCAGCGGGAATGATCGACCGGCCTTCCATCACGCTTGAACGATCAGGTCGCCCGCCTCAACGGCAGCGGACATTGTCCCGTTCGATCGCACGGCCTGCCAGCGCGCCACCAGCCGCGCCGAGCAGCGTGCCCAGCGTCTGCGACCCGCCCGACGTGATCGCCGCGCCCAGCGCACCGCCCGCGATGCCGCCGACGATCAGGCCGGTGGTGCCGTCGTTGCGACGGCAATAGTAACGACCGTCCTGGCCGACATAGACGCGATCGTTGCTGCCCAGGCGGCGTTCGCGATAGCGGCGGTTATCGACATAATAACGGTCGGCATAATAGCCGCCATAAGCCGGATCGGGCCGATTATAGTCATAGGCATAGCGGGGGCCGCCGAACCCGCCATTGTCGTAAGTCGAGCAACCGGAAACCAGCGTCGCGGCGGTAATCAGGCCAAGTGTCAGTACGCGCATCGCATCCTCCCTTCATGGGTCATGCGGGCTCAATCGCTTCGCAACGCCAAAGGTTGCGATATGTTAATCGAGTTTATGCTGGCGCAACGACATGGATCGGGCGACGGGATATCGGCTGAACAGGCCGCACGCCAAGAGTGGCGAAAAACCCCTGGGATTCCAGGACCATCCCCGGCGACAAGGCAAACCCTGCCCGCCGGGAGCCCCTTCGTCAGACCTGCGGGCGATCAACGCCCCTCACGGGGAATGATCCCCCCTATTCCGCCGCCTGCGCCTGCCGCTTGTCGAGCAGCGGCTTCAGATACTTGCCCGTAAAGCTGCGCGGTTCGGCCGCGACCACTTCGGGGGTACCGACCGCGACGATCTCACCGCCCTTGACGCCGCCCTCGGGACCGAGATCGACGATCCAGTCGGCGGTCTTGATGACGTCGAGATTATGCTCGATCACCACCACCGTATTGCCCTGCTCGACCAGCGCGTGGAGCACTTCGAGCAGCTTGCGGACGTCCTCGAAATGCAGGCCCGTGGTCGGCTCGTCGAGAATGTAGAGCGTGTTGCCCGTCGCCCGGCGCGACAGCTCCTTGGCCAGCTTCACCCGCTGCGCCTCGCCGCCCGACAATGTGGTCGCCTGCTGCCCGACCTTGACGTAGCCGAGCCCCACCTCGACCAGCATCGCCATCTTGTCGCGGATCGGCGGCACCGCCTGGAAGAATTCCGCCGCGTCCTCGACCGTCATGTCGAGCACATCGGCGATCGAATGACCCTTGAACTTCACCTCCAGCGTCTCGCGATTGTAGCGCGCGCCGTGGCAGACGTCGCAGGTGACATAGACGTCGGGCAGGAAGTGCATCTCGATCTTGAGCACCCCGTCGCCCTGGCACGCCTCGCATCGACCGCCCTTGACGTTGAACGAGAAACGTCCGGGCTTGTAGCCGCGCGCCTGCGCCTCGGGGAGCCCGGCGAACCAGTCGCGAATCTGCGTGAACGCGCCGGTATAGGTCGCCGGGTTCGATCGCGGGGTGCGACCGATCGGCGACTGGTCGATATCGATGACCTTGTCGAGATGTTCGAGCCCGGTGATCTTCTCATGCTTGCCCGCCAGGATGCGCGCGCCGTTCAGCGTGCGCGCCGCGGCGGCATAGAGCGTGTCGATGGTGAAGCTCGACTTGCCCGATCCCGATACGCCGGTGATGCAGGTGAAGGTGCCCAGCGGAATGCTCGCGGTCACGCCCTGAAGATTGTTGGCGGTCGCCTTGTGCACGGTCAGCTTCTTGCCCGATCCCTTGCGGCGCTTGGCCGGGACCGCGATCTCGCGCGTGCCGTTCAGATAATCTGCGGTGAGGCTGGTCTTGGACTTGAGCAACTGCTTGAGCGTGCCATGCGCGACGATCTGGCCGCCATGCACGCCCGCGCCCGGCCCCATGTCGATGACATAATCGGCGGTGCGGATCGCATCCTCGTCATGCTCTACGACCAACACCGTATTGCCCAGGTCGCGCAACCGCCGCAGCGTCGCGAGCAACATGTCATTGTCGCGCTGGTGAAGCCCGATCGACGGTTCATCGAGCACATAGAGCACGCCCGACAGCCCCGACCCGATCTGCGACGCCAGCCGGATCCGCTGGCTCTCGCCACCCGATAGCGTGCCGCTGGTCCGGTCGAGATTGAGGTAATCGAGCCCGACATTGTTCAGGAAGCCCAGCCGCTCGACAATCTCCTTCAGGATCGGTCCGGCGATCGCCCGCTGCTGGTCGGTCAGATGCTCGGGAAGCCCGGTGAAGAAGGCCAGCGCATCGACCACCGACAGGCGCGTCGCATAGGAGATGTCCCGCATCGCGATCTTGACCGCCAGCGCCTCGGGCTTCAACCGCGCGCCGTGACAGACTTCGCAGGGCTGCGACGACTGATAGTTGGCCAGTTCCTCGCGCATCCAGGCGCTCTCGGTCTGGAGCATCCGGCGGTTGAGATTGCCGATCACGCCCTCGAACGGCTTCTTGACGTCATAGGACTTCTTGCCGTCGACGAAGGTCAGCGTCACCGCCTTGCCCTTGGTCCCGTAGAGGATCACGTCGCGGACCTTCTCGTCCAGATCCTTCCACGGCGTCTCCAGCGAGAAACCGAACTCACGCGCCAGACTCCCCAGCACCTGCATATAATAGGGGCTGGGCGGGTTGGACTTGGCCCAGGGCACGACCGCGCCCTTCTTGATCGACAGGTCGTGATTGGGGACGACCAGATCCTCGTCGAAGATCAGCTTCTCGCCCAGGCCGTCACAGGCCGGGCAGGCCCCCTGCGGCGCGTTGAACGAGAAGAGGCGCGGCTCGATCTCCGAAATGGTGAAGCCGGAAATCGGACAGGCGAATTTCTCGGAGAACACGATCCGGCCATCGGGCGCATTGTCACCCAACACCGCCGACTTGGGCGTGTGCGGCTCGACCGGATCGGCGGGATCGACATAGGCGAGGCCGTCCGCCAGCTTCAGCGCGGTCTCGAAACTGTCGGCCAGACGCGTCGCGATATCCTCGCGCACGACCAGGCGGTCGACCACCACCTCGATGTCATGCTTGAACTTCTTGTCGAGCGCGGGCGCCTCGTCGATCTCGTAAAGCTGGCCGTCGATGCGGACGCGGGTGAAGCCCGCCTTCTGCCACTCGGCCATTTCCTTGCGGTATTCGCCCTTGCGACCACGCACGACGGGCGCGAGCAGATAGAGGCGCGTGCCTTCGGGCAGCGTCATCACCCGGTCGACCATCTGGCTGACCGTCTGCGCGGCGATCGGCTCGCCGGTGGCGGGGCTATAGGGAATACCGACCCGCGCCCAGAGCAGGCGCATATAGTCGTAGATCTCGGTGACGGTCGCGACGGTCGAGCGCGGATTGCGGCTGGTCGTCTTCTGCTCGATCGAGATGGCGGGCGATAACCCCTCGATATGGTCGACGTCCGGCTTCTGCATCATCTCCAGGAACTGGCGTGCATAGGCCGACAGCGACTCGACATAGCGGCGCTGCCCCTCGGCATAGATGGTGTCGAACGCCAGCGAAGACTTGCCCGAGCCGGACAGGCCGGTGATCACCGTCAGCGTGTCACGGGGAATGTCGATATCGACATCCTTGAGGTTATGCTCGCGCGCGCCGCGGACGGAAATCTTGGTCAGCATAGAGCGGGTTCTACTTCTGTTCCGGGAGAAATGCCAGAGGCGAGATAGGAAGCGGGGCGGCCGGTTTCGAGGGGCGGCGTTGGGAGCCGGGCTTGCGGTAACGTACGACAATCGCCCATGATCCCGGCCGGAGCGCGGGGATTGCACATCTCGAACGCTCCATGTGATACAGTATCACATTCTACGCCTGGAGACGTTCCACCTTGTCGAAGACCCTGCACCTGTCCGCCCTGTTGCTGCTCGCCGCCGGTACGACCCCGGCCCTCGCGCAAAAGGCGGAGAAGACCGAAACCAAGACGACCGCCACCGAGAAGAAGGATGACGAGGCCAAGCGCCCGCCCTTGCCCGACGACAAGACGATCAATCAGACCGCACGGATCGGCGGCAAGCTCATCAGCTACAAGGCGACGATCGGCAAGATTCCGGTCCGCGACGACAAGGGCAAGGAGATCGGGCAGGTCGTCTATACCGCCTATACCGTGCCTGGCGGCGATGTGCGGCGCCCCGTGACCTTCGCGTTCAACGGCGGGCCGGGCGCGTCCTCGGTCTATCTCAACATGGGTGCGGTGGGGCCCAAGCGGGTGCCGTTCGGTGCGCAGGGCGATGTGCCCTCCGACGCGCCGATCGCGACCGACAATCCCAATAGCTGGCTGGACTTCACCGATCTGGTCTTCATCGATCCGATCGGCACCGGCTTCAGCCGCAGCCTGGTCGACGAGGCGGAGACGAAGAAGGCCTTCTACGCCAACGACCCCGACATCAAATATCTGTCCAAGGTCGTCTATGACTGGCTGGTCAAGGAAGGCCGGTTGCGCTCACCCAAATATGTGATGGGCGAAAGCTATGGCGGCTACCGCGCGCCGCGCATCGCCTATGAACTCCAGTCGCAGATCGGCGTCGGGGTGAACGGACTGGTCATGGTGTCGCCCTATCTCGACCCGGCTTCGGGCGACGATGCGACGGCGCTGTCGCCGCTGCCGTGGATGATCGACCTGCCCTCGATGGCGGCGGCGCAACTGGAGCGGCAGGGCAGGCTGAACGCCGAAGCCATGGCCGGCGTCGAGGCCTATGCGCGCGGCGATTACCTGCGCGATCTGATGCGCGGGCGGTCGGACACCCAGGCGGTCGACCGGCTGGTGACGCGCGTGTCGGAACTGACCGGGCTCGACCCCGCGCTGGTCCGCAAGCTGGGCGGGCGGGTCGATACCCGCACCTATCTGCGCGAAATCCACCGCAACGATGCGACGATCGGCAGCATCTACGATTCGAACGTCACCGCCTTCGACCCCTTCCCCTGGTCGTCGCAGCAGCGGTCCAACGACCCGCTGCTCGACTCGCTGATCGCGCCGACGACCAGCGCGATGGTCGACTTCGTCACCCGCGAGGTGGGTTGGAAGACCGACGCCCGCTATCACGCACTGTCCTATGAGGTGAACGCCGCCTGGGATCGCGGCAAGCCCGACGACACCCCCGTCACCGACCTGCGCAAGGCGATCGCCAACGACCCGAAGATGAAGGTGATGATCGTCCATGGCTGGGACGACCTGTCCTGCCCCTATTTCGCATCGCGGCTGATCGTCGACCAGATGCCGAGCTACGGTGTGGCGCAACGGGTCCATCTGAACGTCTATCCGGGCGGTCACATGTTCTACAGCCGCACGGACAGCGGCGCGTCCTTCCGGCGCGATGCGATGGCGATGTACGGCGGGTCGTAAGCCACGGCCCCAGGCTGGCGCCGCGCGACAAGCCACGCTACACGCAAAACCGTATACGAAACGGAGCGAATAGCATGGCAGGAATGATCGGCGGATCGACGGCGGAACGCGAGTTGGCGAGCCTGTCGCCCTGGGCGAACCCCGCCCCCGTCATCACGTCGGAGGAACGCGCGCGGCGGCTGACCCGCGCGCGCGAACTCATGGCGCAGATGGGGGCGGACGCGCTGCTGATCGGCGCGGGCGCGTCGCTCCGCTATTTCACCGGCGTCGCCTGGGGCGCGACCGAGCGGCTGGTGGGGATGCTTCTGCCGATCGCGGGCGATCCGATCTTCATCTGCCCCGGCTTTGAACTGGGCTCGTTCGAGGCGAGCCTGTCCATTCCCGCCACCGACATCCGGCTGTGGGAAGAGGATGAAAGCCCCTCCGCGCTGGTCGCCGACGCCCTCAAGGCGTCGGGCGCACGCACGCTGGCGATCGATCCCGCGATGGCGTTCCTGTTCGTCGAGCGTATCCGCGCCGCCGCGCCGGGCGTCGCGCTGGTCGATGCCGGGCCGGTCGTCGATGGCTGCCGCATGATCAAGTCGCCCGCCGAAATCGCCCTGATGAAACAGGCGATGGAGATGACGCTGGAGGTGCATCGCCGCGCCGCGCGCATCCTGCATGAGGGCATCCGCGCCTCGGAGGTCATCCGCTTCATCGACGCCGCGCACCGTGCGCTGGGCGCCTCGACCGGCAATTATTTCTGCGCGGTTCAGTTCGGCCGCTCCACTGCCTTCCCGCACGGATTGCCGCAGGACGACGTGCTTCGGGAGGGGGATGTGGTGCTGGTCGATACCGGGACGCTGATCGACGGCTATCACAGCGACATCACCCGCACCTATGCGTTCGGCGATGTCGGCGACGAAGTCCGCCGCATCTGGGATATCGAGAAGGAAGCCCAGGCCGCCGCCTTCGCCGCCGTCCGGCCGGGCGAGCCGTGCGAGGCGGTCGATTACGCCGCGCGCGCCGTGCTGGAGCGGGCGGGGCTGGGCCCGGACTACCGCCTGCCCGGCCTGCCGCACCGCACCGGCCATGGCATCGGCCTGTCGATCCACGAGCCCGCCTATCTGGTACGCGGCGACAAGACGCCGCTGACGCCGGGCATGTGCTTTTCCAACGAACCGATGATCGTGGTGCCCGATCGCTTCGGCGTCCGCCTGGAGGATCATTTCCACGTCACCGAGACGGGCGCGGCCTGGTTCACCGAGCCACAGCCCGCGATCGACGATCTGGGCTGATCCGCTTCTATCCTACCACCCCGGCCTTTGCCGGGGTGGAGTCGTCACTTACAGGCGGCGATCACACCACGGTGAACCCAGCCCAGAACGGGTCTTCGCGGTCGATCCAGATGGTGTTGAAGCCCGTCGCCACCGCCGAGCCCTGGATCGACGGCACGATCGCCGCCTGGCCGCCGAGTTCGGTCGCTTCCTCGACCCGGCCGACGAAGCGGCTGCGGATATAGCTTTCATGGACGAAGCGGTCCCCGATGCTCAAGCGGCCCTTCGCCGTCAGATGCGCCAGCCGCGCCGAGGTGCCGGTGCCGCAGGGGCTACGGTCGATCGCCCGTTCGCCATAGAAGACCGCGTTGCGCCCATCGGCATCCTCGGCGGAGGGCTTGTCCGCCCAGAGCACATGGCTGACCCCCCGGATCGAGGGTTCGAGCGGATGCACGGGCTCGAACTTCTCGCGCACCAGCTCGCGGATCGTGCGGCTCAGTTCCACCAGCCGCGACGCGCCCAGATCGTCCAGCCCGGTATAGGCCCCCTGCGGCTCGACAATGGCGTAGTAATTGCCGCCATAGGCGACATCCAGTGTCAGCGGACCGAAGCCCGGCACGTCGATCGCGATCCCCTCCGCCGCCAGATAGGCGGGGACGTTGCGGATGCGGACAGCGGTGACCTTCGCCCCTTCCTTCTCATATTCGATATGGATGGTCCCGGCAGGCACCTCGACCTTCAGCTTGCCGGGCACGCGCGGGGTAATGAGCCCGTGCTCCAGGCCGAAGGTGATCATGCCGATCGTGCCATGCCCGCACATCGGCAGGCACCCGCTCGTCTCGATGAACAGGATCGCCGCATCGCTGTCGGCCTCGCAGGGCGGATAGAGGAAGCCCCCCGACATCATGTCATGCCCACGCGGCTCGAAACACAGCCCGGTGCGGATCCAGTCGAACCGTTCGAGGAAATCCAGCCGCCGCTCCGCCATGCTGGACCCGCGCAACAGCGGCGCGCCGCCCGCCACCAGCCGGACGGGATTGCCCGCCGTGTGGCCGTCGATGCAGAAAAAGGTGTGGCGGATGGTCGGTGACGTCATCGGGATTCCCTTGCTAGGAATTCCGTATACGATATGACAAGGCCTATGCCCAAGCCGGAAAATATCGCCGCCGCCGCAGAAAGCCGCACTGCCCTGATCGTCGGCGGCGGCGTGATCGGAACCACCACCGCACTCGCGTTGCAACGGGCGGGGTGGTCGGTCACGCTGATCGAGGCGGAGGAGACGCCGCGGGCCGCCTCCTGGGGCAATGCCGGGCATATCGCGACCGAACAGGCCGAACCCATTGCCTCGCCCGCGATGGTGCGCGGCTTTGCCAGGCGGCTATTCTGTCGCGGCGGCGCGCTGGCGCTGCCGCCGCGCGAGATCGCGACCTGGCTGCCCTTCTCGCTGCGCCTGCTGAAAGCCGCCCGTCCCGCCCGTTATGAGCGGGCGCATCAGGCGCTGGCGGGGCTGCTCGCCCATGCCATGCCCGCATGGGAACGCCATGTCGCCGCGCTGGGCGCACCCGAATTGCTGCGTCCGAACGGGCATGTCGTGCTGTGGGAAACACCCGACAGCGCCGCGCGGGGACTGGCCAACTGGCAGGCGGCGGACACCGGCACCGCGCGCTTCCGTCCGTTGAGTGAGGCCGAGCTCACCGAATGGCGCAGCCGCATCTCCTCCCCCATCGCGGGCGGCATCCGTTTCGAGGGCAGCGGCCAGATCGCCGATCCGACACAGCTTGCCGAAACAGCACTGGCGCGGTTCCTGGCCGATGGCGGCACGCGGATCGTCGACCGCGTCGAGGCGGTCGGTGACGCCGAGGTCCGCCTGTCCGACCATCGCCGCCTGTCCGCCGATCAGGTCGTGGTGACGGCGGGCGTGGCGAGTGCCGCACTACTCCGCCCCTTTGGCCTGAAGGCGCCGATCATTGCCGAGCGCGGCTATCACCTCCAGACCGGACCGGACGTGGATTGGCCCGTCGACCTGCCGCCGGTGGTGTTCGAGGATCGCTCGATGATCGTCACCCGCTTCGCCGGCGGCCTGCGCGCGGCGAGCATCGTTGAGTTCGCCCGTACCCAGGCCAAGCCAGATCCCGCCAAGTGGAACCGCCTGCGCCGCCACATCGCCGCGCTCGGCCTCCCGATCGGAAAGGATGCTCAACCCTGGATGGGCGCGCGGCCGACCCTGCCCGACTATCTGCCCGCGATCGGGCGGGTACCGAAGACGAAGGGGCTATCCTATGCCTTCGGTCACAATCATCTCGGCCTGACGCTTGCCCCAATCACGGGGGATTTGGTGGTAGCAATAATGGAGGATGCCGCGCCCCCGGTTCCGCTCGAGCCCTTCGCCCTGACGCGGTTCGGATAACCATGCGCAGACGATAAACATCCAGCGCCATCCGAGACGAGTTCGCAGAACAAGTCGACTGCTTTTACGAAAGGCGTCATTAGACGTCCCTAGAGCGACCTAAAACAGACGGATCAGCCGAATGGAGCCCGTCACTGGCCTTCCGGCATGTTGATGGGCGCTTCGCGGCGATAATAGCCGATGAACATTTGCCGTCCATCCTTGCCGGGGCCGAACCCCTGGTTCATCGGATGGTAGCCCCGCGACCACATCCGCTCAGAAAACTCCGGTGCCTGCACGCTTTTCATGGCGATACCGCGTTCGGGGAAATCCAGACTGCCGCTGACCTCACACAAGGTGGTACCGCAATGTATCTGCGGAGCATGGCCTGTGCCCTTGATCCCGGACATGTCGGCATATTCACGCGCGAGCATCGTTTCGGATCGGGTCGCCCAGGCCTCATCACGCCCTTCCGCGCGAAGGCGATCATGCAGCGATTTGAGCTTGGGATCATAGCCGAAGAACGGCGACGCCGCGTCCGAAATCCGGGCCAGTTCCGCAGCACGGCTATCCGCCATTGGGTCACGAGGGCTCTCCTGAGCAGGGAGCGCCGCGCCCCCTGCGATGGAGGAGGACGGCGTGGCGTGGGGGGATGCCGCGCTGGACGACACCACCTGCACGGTCGATCCTGAGATCGAGTCCTTGTAGGAGGAAGTCCCTACCCTAGCCCGGTAGATCGAGAAGACTAGTACCGCACCGAGCACGACGATGCCTAAAGTCGTAATCGAGCGTCTGGTTATCATTTTATGACCAACCTATCCCACGATTGCATCAAGCGAAAAGCTGATGGCCAGCATATTTCACACCTTGAGGGCATAACGATCGCATTGAAACATAAAATATTTTACGATCACCCCTCATAGCAATCAGTATAGTCCATTTTTAAAATATGAACAATTATGCAATACTTTGCTAAGATCGACCCTTTTTTATTTTACATTTTAAATGAAACCGCTGTCGGTTTGAATGAAGTAACCAAGCTCGGCCAGTCCGGTACCCGCGGTCCGCCCCCCTGACATCACCATGCCGCTTTCGCATGATGGCTTGGGGCAGAGCGAAGATGCGATCCGGTTGACAGCTTGGGAGGCACGCATACGCTCCGCGTCCGACAACGTGTCGGGATACAGAATCACATATTCGCAAGCCTTGACCCGGCAACTGATACGAACATGCTTGGCCGGCCTCGAAAAGGCACCCGCCCTTGAAAAGGCGCTGCGAATGACATGCTCGCGCTGAACGTCCGCTGCGCGGGCGGGCGTACTGCGGATATAGCGATGCACTTCAGGAAAAGACGGCATCCGCCATGGCCCAATCTTCGGCCGCTTCGCTTTTGGTGTAATTGGCCCCGACCAGACGTCGGCGAAATCCGGTTCGTCAACCTGCGAGCCAGCAGCAGGCATTATTGCGGCGCGCAGCGGAACTATTAGCAGCGCTGATGCACATACCGAAATTATGCACTTATATTTTCTCATCCAATGACTCTCCCATGTCACAGATGATATTATTCCACTGCCTGGTACATGAAAATCGACAATGTCAAATATAAAACATTATACATTGAGTAAATTTATCAAATTACTATAATATATTATCTCTTGATACACCTTATAAAGGCAGAAAAAGTCAAGATTTTACCAGCTTTTAGCAGATCACAAACACCCCTCTCCATCGGCAAATTTTACATGGGAGCTTGGCGAAGGTCTGCGCCAGCAGGTGCGATAATGTGGCCGCCCTTACCGCTGCCTCACAACCTGACGTGAAGGTAAGACGACTCCGCCGATCGCGCGCGCAGGCACGTAGGGCATGTGCTTTCCCAAAATCGGCGCATGCAAATGCAGGAACGGGAAGCTCGGCCTTCGTGAATCGCGGCTTATCGGGACATGGCTTGTCAGCCCGTTCGGACCTCTGGACATGGGCGCAAATGGCCATCACCGACGCGCCCTTCGCCCCCTTTCCCGCCGCGACACGCGCCCCCTCGACATCCCGCCCCCATCCGCTATCGATTAACCACACATCGGGGGAGCGGCGACCGGGTCCGTGCAGATCAAGCGGCTTCGCATTTCGGGTTTCAAGAGCTTCGTCGATCCGGCCGATCTGGTCATCGAGCCGGGGCTGACCGGTGTCGTCGGGCCCAATGGCTGCGGCAAGTCGAACCTGCTCGAAGCGCTGCGCTGGACGATGGGCGAGAACAGCGCGCGGTCGATGCGCGGCGCAGGCATGGAAGACGTCATCTTCGCGGGGACGGCCACCCGGCCGCCGCGCGACTTTGCCGAGGTCACGATCCTGGCCGAACGCGAGGGCGAGGAGACCGAGATCGTCCGCCGGATCGAACGCGGGGCCGGCTCCGCCTATCGGATCGACGGGCGCGACGTGCGGGCCAAGGATGTGGCATTGCTCTTCGCCGATGCTGCGACCGGCGCGCACTCGCCCGCGCTTGTCAGCCAGAACCGGATCGGCGCGGTGATCACCGCCAAGCCCGCCGAACGCCGCGCGATGCTGGAGGAGGCGGCCGGGATCGCCGGGCTGCATGTCCGCCGCCGCGATGCGGAGGCAAAGCTGCGCGCGACCGAGGCGAACCTCACCCGGCTGGACGAGGCGATCGCGGATCAGGACGCGCGCATCGCGACCCTGCGGCGACAGGCCCGCGCGGCGGAACGCTATCGCCTGATTTCCGAGCAGATCCGCCTGGCCGAGGCGCGGATGATCTTCGCCCGCTGGCGCGATGCGGCCGATGCCGCCGCGACCGCGAAGACCGAGGCGGCCGCCGCAGAACGCCAGGTCGCCGACACCGCCGCCGCCGAGCGCGCCGCCGCCCAGGCGAAGGAACAGGCGGTCATCGTCTCGACCAGGGCCCGCGCCGCCGCGCTGGCCGCCCGCGATGGCTTGAGCGAGGCCGGCCATGCCCTGTCCCGCGCGCGCGACCGCCGTCACGGCCTGCAACGGCGGATCGAGGAACTGGCCGCGGCGCGCAGCCGGATGGTCGAGGATCGCGCGCGAGAGGATGCGCTGGCCCATGACGCCGCCGCCGCGATCCGGCGGCTGGCCGAGGAATGCGAGGAACTGGACGCGCGCATCGCCCATGCGGCTCAGGCCATGCCCCGGCTCGACGCGCTGCTGGCCGAGGCGGAGAGCAAGAATCGCGATGCCGAGGTGGCGCTGGCCCAGGCGCTGTCCGCGCAGGCCGCCGAGGCCGCCGAACGCCGCATCGCTCAGGCCGCGCTCGCCGCCGCCCATGCGCGCCATGACCGCGCCGAACGCGAGGCGCGGAGCATCGCCGCCGCGATTGAGGCGCTGCCCGACCTGGCCGAGCAGGAGGCGCTGCGCGACGCGGCCGTCGCGGCGCAGGCGGCGGCGCGGATCGATGCCGACAAGGCGCGTGCCGCCTCGGTCTGGGCGGAGGAAAGCGAGGTCACCGCCATTGCCGAGCGCGATCCCGCCGAAGCAGCGCGGGCGCAGGCGATCGCGATGCTCGCCGCGCTGGATGCGGAGGTTGCCGCGCTGACCCGCGCGACCGAGCGCAAGACGGGCGACCGGCTACTCGACGAGGTACAGGCCGATCCGGGATTCGAGCGCGCCCTGGCCGCCGCGCTGGGCGACGAGCTGGATACGCCGCTGGCCGACTGGCATGGCTCCCCCATCGCGACCGACGATCCCCCCGCGCCGGTCGGCACACTGCCACTGGGCGAGCGGATCGCGGCACCCCCGGCGCTGGCCCGACGGCTGTCGCAGATTTTCCTGGTCGAGGCGGATTCGGGTCAGCCGCTGTGCGTCGGGCAGAGGCTGGTCACGCGCGAGGGACGGCTGCGGCGCTGGGACGGCTATATCGGTGAAGGCGGCGGCGCGGCGGCAGCCGAGCGGATGGAGCGGCGCAACCGCCTCGCCACCATGCAGGCCGAGCGCCCGGCGGCTGAGGCGGCGGTCGAGGCCGCGACCGCCGCGCGCGCGGGTGTCGACGAACGGATCGCACGGGCGCGGGGCGCGGCGGCCAGCGCACGGACCCTGTTGGCGACCGCCGAGGCGGCGCTCCGCGATGCCCAGCGGGCCGAGGACCGCGCGCAAGGCCAGATCGAGCGTCTGGCCGCGCAACGTACCGACCTGGCCAGCCGGGCCGAGCGGATCGCGGCGGAGATGGCCGATGCGGCCGCCGAATGCGACCGCGCGGGCGAGGCGCTGGCCGCGCTGCCCGACGGCTCGGCAAGCGCGGCCGAGACCGCGCGGCTCCAGACCGAAACCCAACTCGCACGCTCCGCCGTCGCCCTGGCGCGGGCCGAGCGCACCACGCTGGATCGGACGCTGGGCCAGACCCGCGACCGACGAACCGCCGCCGAGACGGAAGCGCAAGGGTGGGAGGCGCGCGCGGGCCAGGCGGCGGGTCGCATCGCCGAGATGGACGCCCGCGCCGCGACGCTGGAGCGCGATGCCGCCGCGCTCGCGGATCGCCCCGCGCAACTTGCGCAGGAGATCGCAACCCTTTCCGCCGCGCATGATGCGGCCAGGCTGGAAGCGGAGCGGACCCAGGCGGAAGAGGCCGAGGCCGAACGCGCGCTCCGCGCCGCCGAGACCGCGCATGCCCAGGCCCATGCGATGTTGTCGACCGCGCGGGAGGCCCGCGCCGGGGCGCTGGCCCGGGTCGAGAATCACGAATTGCGTCGGATCGAGCTGGGCCGGGTGTCCGGCGAACGCTTCGCCTGCCCCGCCCCCGTGCTGCCCGAAAAGCTGGGTTTCGACGGCGCCAGCGTCGGGTCGCCGCAGGCCGAGGGCGCCGGGCATGAGAAGCTGTCCGCCGATCGCGAGCGGATCGGCCCCGTCAATCTCGTCGCCGAACAGGAACTGGCCGAACTGGAGGCGAGCGGTGCCGCCAATGCCGCCGAGCGCGAGGATCTGGTCCAGGCCGTGGCCCGGCTGCGCGGATCGATCGGGCTGCTGAATCGCGAGGGGCGGCAGCGGCTGCTGGCCGCGTTCGAGGCGGTGAACGGGCATTTCCAGACATTGTTCGCCACGCTGTTCGACGGGGGCTCCGCGCATCTGGCGCTGGTCGATTCGGACGACCCGCTGGAGGCCGGGCTGGAGATCATGGCGCAGCCGCCGGGCAAGAGGCTCCAGTCGCTGACGCTGCTATCGGGCGGCGAGCAGGCGCTGACGGCGGTGGCGCTGATCTTCGGACTGTTCCTGACCAACCCCGCGCCGATCTGCGTACTGGACGAAGTCGATGCGCCGCTGGACGACGCCAATATCGACCGCTTCTGCGGCCTGCTGGAGCGGATGGCGCGCGAGACGGACACCCGCTACCTGATCGTCACCCATAATGCCGTGACGATGAGCCGGATGCACCGGCTGTTCGGCGTGACGATGATCGAACGCGGCGTCAGCCGGTTGGTATCGGTGGACCTGCAGGCGGCGGAGACGTTGCTGGCGGCGGAGTGAGACCGTCCTTCAAATTTCTACAGCGTCACCTCGGCGGAGGCCGGCGTCCAGTTGCCAAGCGCCAACGAAGGTGCGGGGCATCTGCCTCCCCCGCATCGGTCAGCGCACCATCGGCTTGTGGAGCCTGGGCCCCGGCCGTCGCCGGGGTGCTGCAGAATTCTAAAAATCATTCAGGCTGAGCAACGTCGAAGGCCACGCCCCGCTACTCACGGCAACAGGAACGTCCCTTCGATCACGGTCACGCAACCGCCGCCGAGCATTACGCGGTCGCCGTCCATCCGGCAGCTCAGCCGACCGCCCCGCGAACTCGCCTGTTCCGCCACGAACCTGTCGCGACCCAGCTTCCCGGTCCAGTAGGGCGTCAACACCGCGTGCGCCGCGCCGGTCACCGGGTCCTCGTCGATCGCAAAGGCGGGCACGAACACACGGCTGACGACATCCGCCTCCCCGGCCCCGCCCCGCGCGGTGACGATCACGACATAGCGCCCCGCCCCGGCCAGTGCCGCAAAGTCCGGCGTGCAGTTCCGCACTGTCGCCGCATCATCCAGCACGACCACGGCATAGCCTGCCGGATGCCGCAGCGTCTCGACCACGCCCTCCACGCCCAGCGCTTCGACCACACCCGGCAGCAGCGCGGGCGATGGGGTCCGCTCGGGCAGCGACAGGCTATAGCCCAGCCCGTCGCGCGCCACCTCCAGCACTCCGGCATGGCGCGTCGCGAACCGCACCAGGTCCCGCACCGTATCGGACGACAGCACGACATGCCCGCTCGCCAGCGTGGCATGGCCGCACATCTCCACCTCGTCGCCCGGCGTGAACCAGCGCAGCTCGAAATCCGCCTCCACGCCGTCCGCCGCCACCAGGAAGGCGGTTTCCGACAGGTTGTTCTCCTGCGCGATGGCAAGCAGCGTGGCGTCGTCCAGCCAGCGGGACAGCATCATCACCGCCGCCGGATTGCCGCCGAACGCCGCGTCGGCAAAGGCATCGACCTGGGTGAAGGGGATGCGCATCAATAACCTACGCGCTTGCCGAACCAGTGCGGCGTCACATCCGCCTCGACCAGGGGATTGTCGGTATCGACATGGCCTTCGGGATCGAGATGGATCAGCACCTCGACCTTGGGGAAGGCGCGGCGCAACGCGCGCTCCACGCCCTCGACGATGTCATGCGCGGCGGCGACGGTCAGCTCGCGCTCCACCTCCATGTGGAACTGCGCGAAGTCGTGGCTGCCCGAGCGGCGGGTGCGGAAATCGTGAATGCCCTTCAGCCCCGGCTGGCGCGCCGCGACGTCGAGGAAGGCGGCACGCTGGTCGTCGGACCATTCCTTGTCCATCAACTGGTCAATCGCGGTCGACGACGCCTGGAACGCGCCCCAGGCCAGCCACAGCGCGATGGCGATGCCGAAGACGGGGTCCGCGCCATGCCAGCCGAAATATTGGTCCAGCACCATCGCGACAATCACCGATCCGTTGAGCAGCACGTCCGACTGGTAATGGACATTGTCGGCCAGGATCGCGACCGAACCGGTGCGGCGGATCACGCTGCGCTGATAGGCGAGGAGGACCATCGTCGCCAGGATCGCGATCACCGACACGCCGATGCCGAATTCGGCATCGCTAGTCGGATTGTCCGCACCCAGCGCCATGACCGCACGCCAGGCGATACCCGCCGCCGATGCGGTGATCAGCGCCACCTGGAACAGCGCCGCCAGCGCCTCCGCCTTGCCATGTCCGAAACGGTGGTCATGGTCGGCCGGCGTGGCGGCCAGCCGTACGCCGTACAGCGTCACGAGGCTGGCGAGCAGGTCGAGCGCGGTGTCGGCAAGCGAGCCGAGCATCGCGACCGAGCCGGTCCGCCACGCGGCAAAGCCCTTCAGCGCCAGCAGGAACAGCGCCATCGCGACGCTGGCCAGTGCCGCGCGGGTCGCCAGCGGCATGACCCTCTTGCGTTCGTCCTGGGTCACGGAAACAGCAATCCTTCGTCCCAGCCATTCTCACCGATACGGGTGAAGACCCGGCGCTCGTGCAGGCGATGCTCGCGGTCGAGCCAGAATTCGATCCGCTGCGGCGTCACGCGGTATCCGCCCCAATGCGGCGGGCGCGGTACGTCGCCCCCCTCGAACCGGGCGCGCATCGCGTCGAACCGGGCCTCGAAGGTCGCACGATCGGCAAGCGGGCGGGACTGGTCCGAGGCCCAGGCGCCGAGTTGCGAATCCCGGCCACGGCTGGCGAAATAGGCGTCCGACTCGGCGTCGGAGACGCGGGATACCGGCCCCTCGATCCGAATCTGCCGGCGCAGCGTCTTCCAGTGGAACAGGAGCGCAGCCTTGCTCCCCTCGCCCAGATCCTGCGCCTTGCGGCTTTCCCGATTGGTGTAGAACACGAATCCGCGGGGGTCATGGCCCTTGAGCAGCACCATTCGGACCGAGGGCTGGCCGGTCGAATCGACCGTGGCCAGGGCCATCGCGTTGGAATCGTTTATTTCATTCGCCCGCGCCTCGACAAACCACGCATCGAACAGGGCAAAGGGATCGTCAGCCATGCGCGCGTCCATACGCCTGTGGTGGGCGAAAACCAATGTCGGGAACGGAAACGCTGGGGCCGTCATCGACGCCGTTACGCAACGGAGATTTTCCCAATGCCCGCACGCGCTTACTGGCAGGGTCAGCTCCGCCTCGCCCGGGTGTCGATCCCGGCATTTGGTGATGCGGATTTGATGTAGATCGCGCCGGGTTGCTTTGCCATGCCGTGCAGATGGCTTCGTAAGGCGTGGGCCCTTTGAGGGTCTTGAGCCTGCGGCCGAAATTGTCGACGGGAACTGGACGGCATCGATACGGCGACGCGCTGGTCGATCCGTGACTCGGACGAACTGGTCGCGCGGAAGCAAACGGTCGCCCTGGCGGGATGGGGTGTTGCCGACCAAATCCTGCCTGATCGCCGAACCTTGCCAATCGCCTGTTGCAACCTTGCGCCGATGCGGCGATTTTCCGCCCCCCATGGACCCATCCGAGGACAGCCCCGCACAGGCCGCCGCCTGGACCGCCGCCTATCGCTGCACCGCGACGTCCTCGGACGTCATGGCGGGCTCCGGCGATCCGGCCTGGCATGCGATGCTGGAAGAACTGGCCGCCGTCGCCAGCAACCTGTCCCATGCGCGCGACCGGGTACAGCGGCATGCCGCCGATATCGGCACCGGTTTCCGCATCATCGGCGAAACCGACGAGCGGCCCTGGCCCGTCTCCCCCGTCCCGCTGCTGATCGAATCGGGGGAATGGACCGGAATCGCGGCGGGCGTGATCCAGCGCGCCGAATTGCTGGAGACGATCCTCGCCGATCTCTACGGCCCGGGACGCCTGGTGGCGGACGGCCATATCCCGGCCGCGCTGGCGACCGGCAGCCCCTATTTCCTGCGCCCCATGGTCGGGGTGACGCCGCCGGGCGGCCATCACCTGAGCTTCGTCGCCTTCGATCTGGCACGCGGGCCGGACGGCGAATGGCGGGTGCTGGCCGATCATTTGCGCAATCCCGCGGGCGCGGGCTACGCGCTGGAGAACCGGCTGGCGGTCAGCCGGACGCTGGGCGGCCTCCAGAATCGGCTGAACGTACAGCGCCATGCCCCGTTTTTCGCGGCCTTTCGCGCCGGGCTCGCCGCGCAATGTCGCCGCGCCGATCCGCGAATCGGCCTGCTGACGCCCGGCCGCTTCAACCCCAGCTATCCCGAACAGGCGCATCTCGCCCGCTATCTCGGCCTGTTGCTGGTCGAGGGGGCGGACCTCGCCGCTATCGAGGGTCATGTCTATGTGCGCACCGTCGCCGGACTGAAGCGGATCGACGCGCTTTGGCGGCGGCTCGATCCGCGCCTGCTCGACCCGCTGGCCTTCGACAGCCATTCGCAGATCGGCGTGCCCGGCCTGATCGACGCCTATGTCGAGGAACAAGTCGTGATCGCCAATGCGCCGGGCGCGGGCGCGCTGGAAAGCCGGGCCTTTTCCGCCTTCCTGCCCGCTCTGGCCAGGCATCTGTCGGGCGAGCCGCTGAAACTTCCCAATATCGCGACCTGGTGGTGCGGCGGCCGGGAACAGGCCGCCCATGTCGCCGAGCATCTCGATCGGCTGCTGATCGCCCCCGCCTTCGGTCCGGGGCCGCTGGGCCTGCCCGACGGCCCCCGGCCGGGCGGGAGCCTGTCGCCCGAGGAACGCGCCGCGCTGGTCACCGACATGGCGAAGCGTCCGCAGGATTATGTCGGGCAGGAGATGGTGCACCTGTCGACGATGCCCGTCGTCATCGGCAACCGGCTGGAGCCGCGCCCCTTCACGCTGCGCGTCTTCGCCGCGCGCGATGGCAACGGGCGATGGACCGTCCTGCCCGGCGGCTTTGGCCGGATCGGCGACCATCCCGACGCGACGGCCGCGATGATCGGCGAGGGGCTGTGGTCGTCGGACGTCTGCATCCATGGGCCCGAGCCGGTACCGCCGGTGTCGTTGCTCGCCGCGCCCGACTCGCTCAACGTCCGCCGCAATCCGGGAACACTGCCCAGCCGCGTGGCCGACAATTTCTACTGGCTGGGTCGCTATCTGGAGCGGGGCGAGGCGCTGCTCGCCGCGATCCGCGTCATGCTGGGCAATTCGATCGACGTCGATGGCGGCGCCGCGCTCGACCCGCGGACCGTCGGGCGGCTGGTCGGGCTGATCACCGGCGCGGGCGCGGCACCGCATCCCGACAGCCTGCACCGTGCCACGCTGACCCAATTCGCCCGCACCGCGATGGAGGATGAGGGCTGGCACTCGGTCGCCCGCATCAACCGCCTGGCGCGCGGGATCAGTGAGGGCTCGCGCGATCGCCTGTCCGCCGACATGGTGCGCCTGCTGGAGGCCCCCTTCCCCAGCCATGCGGGGATGCTCGACCGCGCCGGGTCGCTCCAGCGCCGCTATGCCGCCATCGCCGGACTGTCGGCCGAGCATATGGTACATACCACCGCCTGGCGATTCCATGATCTGGGCCGCCGGGTGGAGCGCGCCATCGCGGTCGCGCGGGCGACGCGGCTGTTCGGCATGGCGGGCGCATCGGCGGACGATCTGTCGACCCTGCTCGACCTCGCCAACAGCCAGATCAGCTATCGCCAGCGTTATCCGACCGGCCTGGCCCGCGTCGCGGTGGTGGATCTGGTCGCGCTCGATCCCAACAATCCGCGCGCGCTCGCCTATCAGACCGCGCGCATCGCCGATGGCCTGTCGCGCCTGCCGGTCCTGTCGGACGACGACATGGCCGAGCCGCAACAGGCCCAGGCCATCGCCATCCGCGCCGCCGTCGAGACAGCGGATGCGCGCAACCTCGATGCCGACATGCTGGGCGATGTCGAGCGGCGGCTGGGCCAGCTTTCCGAAGCCATCGCCCGCCGCTATTTCCTGCAGGGGGCCGAGCCTTTGCGTGCCGGTGGATTGACCCTCGCATGATCTACGACATCCGTCACATCACGCAGTTCGACTATGGTGCGCAGGTCAAATATGCGCGCTGCAACCTGCGGCTGAAGCCCATCGACTGGCCCGGCCAGACGCTGGAACGCTATGAACTGATCGTGGAGCCGGTCGGACGCACCCGCGCCGCACGGGCCGAGGCGGGACTGGCGCATGTCACGCGGCTGGTGGTCGATCATCCGGTGCGCAGCCTGACCATCGAGAGCCGCGCGCGGATGCTGGTCGACCGACCCGTCCCGATGCCCGCGCCCGGCGATCCGACGCTGGCCGAGGTCGCGGCGCTCGCCCGGGCCAGCCGCGACCTGTCGGCGGCGGGGCCCGCCAATTACATCTTCCCCTCGCCGCTGATCCCGCTCGATCCCGCGATCGCCGAATGGTGCGCGCCCGACCTGTCACCGGATCGCGGCGCGCTGGAGGCGGGTTATGCGCTCGCCAATCGCATCCAGCGCGAATTCGCCTTCGACCCCACCGCCACACTGGTCGACACGCCCCCGGCCGAGGCCTTTCGGCAGCGGCGTGGCGTGTGTCAGGATTTCGCGCAGATCATGATCACGGGCTTGCGCGCCGCAGGCATCCCCGCCGCCTATGCCTCGGGCTATATCCGTACCCTGCCACCGCCCGGGCAGGCACGGCTGGTCGGGGCGGATGCCACCCATGCCTGGGTGCTGATATGGGCGGGGCCGGAGCGCGGCTGGGTCGGGGTCGACCCCACCAACGGCATCTGGATGGCGGGCGACCATATCATCGTCGCGGTCGGCCGCGACTATGCGGAGATTGCGCCGGTCGACGGCGTGGTGCTGGGTTCCGGTGCGCAGAAGATGGACGTCAGCGTCGATGTCGCGCCGGTCGGGGACATGACCGAGCCGTCCCCCACTCCTGCCCCGGCCACCGCCTGAGGGATCGCCAAGCGCTCGTTGCGTCCTTTGAATCGCGGGAATCGCGTGTCGAGCGGCTGCGACCATTCCATGCCGACTTGTAGAGCGGACAGGGCGCACGGTCGGAAAACACGGCGCTCCCGGCCTTCATGGCTTCGAGGCCTGGACCTACCCCGCCTCCGTCACCGCATTGGGATTGTCCTTGTCCGGGTCGGGATGGCCGCCCTTGCCGTGATAGGCCGTGCCGCTCTGGCCGCCATGGAAGTCGCCTTCGCGCTCCGGCACGCCCTTGTAGCCACCGCCCTGGCTCTCGCCGCCCTTCTTTCCCGCGGCATCCGACACGCCATCGGGGGCGCCCTTCTTGCCGTTGTTTCCGGTCGCCTGTGTCGGCTGGGTCATGATCCGTCTCCTTCGTCATGCCGCAACGCACGGGGGACGGATTGCGCTCCGGCACGCGCTCCCCCACATAGGCCGGTAATACACTGGCAACGGGGATAAGAGTGGCCGATCCATATCAGACGCTGGGCGTAAGCCGCACGGCCAGCGAAGCCGATATCAAGAAAGCCTATCGCAAGCTGGCGAAGGAGCTGCATCCCGATCGCAACAAGGATAATCCCAAGGCGGCGGAAAAGTTCAGCCAGGTGACCAATGCCTATGACCTGCTGAACGACAAGGACAAGCGCGCCCGGTTCGACCGGGGCGAGATCGACGGCGACGGCAATCCCACCTCGCCCTTTGGCGGCTTCGGCGGCGGCGCGGGGCCACGTCCCGGCGCAGGCGGCGGCGGCTTTCGCCAGCAATTCGACTTTGGCGGCGAGGGTGCCGACATGTCGGACATCTTCGAGGGGATGTTCGGCGGCGCGGGGCGCGGCGGATTCTCGGGCGGATTCGGCGGCTTTGGCGGCCGGGGCCGTTCCGCTCCCAAGGGCAGCAACATCGCCTATGCGCTGAAAGTCCCCTTCGTCGACGCGGCCACCCTCAGCCCGCAACGGGTGACGCTGGGCGACGGCAAGACGATCGATCTGAAACTGCCCGCGGGTGTCGACAACGGCACCCAGATGCGGCTGGGCGGCAAGGGCGAGCCCGGCCCCGGTGGCGCGGGCGATGCGATCGTGACGATCGAGGTCAGCCCCCATGGCTTCTTCACCCGCGATGGCGACGATGTCCGCCTCGACCTGCCGATCACCCTGAACGAGGCGGTGCTGGGCGGCAAGGTCAAGGCGCCGACCGTCGAGCGCCCGGTCATGCTGACCGTGCCCCAAGGCACCACCTCGGGCAAGACGCTGCGGCTGAAGGGCAAGGGTTTCCACAAGAAGGACGGCGGACGGGGCGACCAGTTGATCACCCTGATCATCGACATCCCGGCCGATGATGCCGCCTTGCAACGCTTTGCCAGCGAATGGACCGACGACAGGAACCCGAGGGCCGCATTGGGCGTCTGATCGTTCCATGAACGACTTTACTGGCCTGACCCCCGAAGACCGCGCACATCATCGGGGAACGGCCCGTGACCGGCTGGACCGGCAGATCGCCAAGGTCCGGCCGGGGTCCTACGCATTCGAAGTCCTGAAGCGGGCCGGCATCGGCGTCTTCAACGACGGGTTCATCCATGCCGGGAACCTCGCCTATCTGGCGTTGATGACGTTGTTTCCGTTCTTCATCACCACGGCGGCGCTGCTGTCGCTGTTCGGGCAGAGCAACGAGACGCAGCATGCGGTGGAGAGCTTCCTCCATGTCCTGCCCCCCGATGTCAGCAACCTGTTGCGCAAGCCGATCGCCGACGTGCTGGCGGCGCGGACCGGATCGCTGCTCTGGCTGGGCGGACTGGTCGGGCTGTGGACGGTCGGCGGCTTCATCGAGACGATCCGCGACATCTTCCACCGCGCCTATGGCGTCAAGGCGACCGCGCCCTTCTGGAAATCGCGACTGTCCTCCACCTTCGTCATGATCGCATCGGTCGTGGTGGCGCTGATGTCGTTCCTCGCCGCCGGTATCCTGACTGCCGCCGAGCAGTTCATCTATCGCCTCGTGCCCTTTGCCCAGGATGTCGCGGGCTGGGTCGGCCTGTCGCGCTTCATCCCCGGCGTGGTGATGTTCGGCGCGCTCTACATGCTCTTCTATTCGGTAACGCCATCCAAATATCGCGAGAGCGAGTGCCGCAAATGGCCGGGTGCACTGTTCACCGCGGTCTGGTGGGTCAGCATGACCGCCTTGCTGCCCTGGGCGCTGTCGCAACTGGGCGGATACGACCTGACCTATGGCAGCCTGGCCGGTGTCGTCGTCATGCTGCTGTTCTTCTATCTCATCGGCCTGGGCCTGGTTTTCGGCGCGCATTTGAACGCGGCACTGGCGGAACCCCCCGAACCGGCGCTAGAGAGGGGGATTGATGGAAGTGAACCGGCAGGAGCGGTAACGGCGTGAACGGATTGATGGCAGGCAAGCGGGGGCTCATCATGGGCCTGGCCAATGACAAATCGCTGGCCTGGGGCATCGCCAAGCAGCTTTCGGAGGCGGGCGCGGAGCTCGCCTTTTCGTATCAGGGTGCAGCGATGGAAAAGCGGGTCCGCCCGCTGGCCGAACAGCTCGGCGTGGCGCGTCTTTTCGACTGCGACGTGTCCGAGATGGAATCGCTCGACACGCTGTTCGAGGATCTGAAGGGCGAATGGCCGACGATCGATTTCGTCGTCCATGCGATCGGCTTTTCCGACAAGTCGCAGCTGCGCGGGCGCTATTACGACACCACGCTCGACAATTTCCTGATGACCATGAACATCTCGGCCTATTCGCTGGTCGCGGTGGCAAAGCGCGCGCGGGAAATGATGCCCGAGGGCGGGTCGATCCTGACGCTGACCTATTATGGCGCGGAAAAGGTCATCCCGCATTACAACGTCATGGGCGTGGCCAAGGCGGCGCTGGAAACCAGCGTGAAGTATCTCGCGGTCGATCTCGGCCCCGAAAATATCCGCGTCAACGCGATCTCGGCGGGCCCGATCCAGACGCTGGCGGCGCGCGGCATCGGTGACTTCAACTATATCCTGAAGTGGAACGAGCTGAACTCGCCGCTGCGTCGTACCGTGACGATCGAGGATGTGGGCGGCGCGGGCCTCTACATGCTGTCCGATCTGTCGTCGGGCGTAACCGGCGAGATTCACCATGTCGATGCAGGCTATAACGTCATCGGCATGAAGGCCGAGGACGCGCCGGATATCGCGCTTGCTTGAACATGCTCTGATCTGGTCGGGCGGGACTGCGGCAATCCTGGTGGCTATTCTCGCCACCGCTCGCGCATTCGGCATCAGGGAATGGGCCGGGACGGGCAAACTGATCGCCCTGCCGTTCATCGTGTTCATGATCACGTTCAGTCAGACCATGGGACGAAACGCCGTTCATCCTTGGTTGTGGGTGATTGGGGGAGCGATAGTTGCCGTCGCTGGGAGCAGCCTAATCCGTCGTGTAGCGCGATGAGCATCACGATCCGCCCCGCGCGCGGCGAGGACGTCGCCGCACTCGACGCGCTGCTCGTCGCCAGCTTCCCCGCGCCCGCCGAGGCCGCGCTGGTCCGCGACCTCTGCGTGGAGGGCGACATGGTCCTCATGCTGGTCGCGATCGATGACGACACCGGCGAGTTGATCGGCGCGATCGCGTTCAGCCGTATGGCGGTCGAGATCGGTGGCAAGCCGATCAACGCGGTCGCCCTCGCCCCGGTCGCAGTCGCGCGCGACTGGCGGCAACAGGGCGTCGGCGAGGCACTGGTGGCCGCCGGGCTCGAACGGCTGGAACAGGAAGGTGTCGTGCTCTGCTTCGCGCTGGGCGATCCCGCCTTTTACGGCCGGTTCGGTTTTGCGGCCGACGTGGCGAACGGTTTCGACAGCCCCTATGCGGGCGATTATTTCCTGGCGGTGCCGCTGCAAGGCGGACTGATCCCCTGCGGTGTCCGCGGGGCCGCCACCCATGCACCGGCCTTTGCCCGGCTTGGAGACGCTGCGTGAGTTTCAATAGCTTCGGCCGACTGTTCCGCTTCACCACCTGGGGCGAAAGCCATGGCCCGGCCTTGGGCGCGGTGGTCGATGGCTGCCCCCCCGGGATCGCGCTATCGGAAGAGGATATCCAGCCCTGGCTCGACAAGCGCCGCCCGGGCACCAGCCGCTTCACGACGCAGCGGCGCGAGCCCGATCAGGTGCGCATCCTGTCGGGCGTGTTCGAGGGCAGGACCACCGGCACCCCGATCAGCCTGATGATCGAGAATGTCGACCAGCGGTCAAAGGATTATGGCAACGTCGCACTGGCCTATCGCCCCGGCCATGCCGATTATGCCTATGACGCGAAATACGGCTTTCGCGATTATCGCGGCGGCGGGCGCTCCTCGGCGCGCGAGACGGCGGCGCGGGTCGCGGCGGGCGCGGTCGCGCGCGCGGTGATCCCACAGGTGCGCATCCGCGCCTGGGTCGAGGCGATCGGCGGCGACCGGATCGATTACGAAGCCTTCGACGATGCGCAGATCGACGCCAACCCCTTTTTCTGCCCCGATGCCGCCGCCGCAGCGCGCTGGGAGGCGATCGTCGATGGTGCGCGCAAATCCGGTTCCTCGGTCGGTGCGGTCGTCGCGTGCGAGGCGACCGGGGTTCCCGCCGGTTGGGGGGCGCCGCTCTATGCCAAGCTGGACAGCGAACTCGCCTCGGCCTGCATGAGCATCAATGCGGTCAAGGGGTTCGAGATCGGCGACGGGTTCGCCGCCGCCGCGCTGACCGGCGAGCAGAATGCCGATCCGATGCGCAGCGGCAATGGCGGCCCCCGCTTCCTCGCCAACCATGCGGGCGGGATCGCGGGCGGGATCGCCACGGGCCAGCCGGTGACGATGCGCGTCGCCTTCAAGCCGACCAGCTCGATCCTGACTCCTGTCGACACCATCACCCGCACCGGCGAGGAAACCCAGATCGCCACCAAGGGTCGCCACGACCCCTGTGTGGGCATTCGCGGCGTTCCGGTGGTCGAGGCGATGGTCGCCCTGGTTTTAGCCGATCAAGCGTTGCTTCATCGCGGCCAGTGCGGCTGATCACAGGAACGCGCCCCTCCCTGCCTCGTTGATGACGACAAGAATAAGAGCAGGAGAGATTCGATGCGAACCATGCATGTGATCGCAGCGGCCGCCCTATTGATCCCCGCCGCTGCCATGGCGCAGGTGTCGGGCGGCACCACCGGAACCATGTCCGGCCAAACGACGATGCCGGGGCAGATGCCGGGCCAGACCATGGGCCAGCCCGGCGACAGCATGACTACGACGCCGGGCGCCACGCCCCGCTCGACGACACGCAACAAGAGCCGTAGCCGGACGACCACGCCCGACAGCACGGTCAACACGCCCTCCACGCTGCCGGACGCCACCGGCTCATCAACCACCACCGGCGACGGGACGCTTGGCAGCGACCCGACGACCAGCGGCTCGGTCGGCACCGGCACGGTCGGCGGCACCACCACGCCGCCGGGCGGCACCATGACTCCGCCGACCAGTAGCGGAGGTCCGCGCTGATCCTTTCTGGATAAGCGTCACTACGGGAAAGACCCGGTCGCGAAAGCGGCCGGGTCTTTTGTTTTGGGACAGAGATTGAAGCGGAGTCGACGACCCCGCCCCCAAAGAGGAAAGGCCCCGACTTGCGCCAGGGCCTCTCCCGATCAATCCGCAAACGGATCGCGAACCAGGATCGTATCCTCGCGCTCCGGGCTGGTCGACACCAGCGCCACCGGGCAACGGATCAGTTCCTCGATCCGCCGGATATACTTGATCGCCTGCGCCGGAAGATCGGCCCAGCTCCGCGCGCCCGCGGTCGATTCCTGCCAGCCTTCCATCGTCTCATAGACGGGGACGACCTTGGCCTGATCCGCCGCATGGGTCGGGTAGTAATCGAGCGTCTGGTCGCCCAGCTTATAGCCGACGCAGATCTTCACCTCGTCGAACCCGTCGAGCACGTCGATCTTGGTCAGCGCGATGCCGGTGATGCCGCCGACCGCCGCCGACTGGCGCACCAGCACCGAGTCGAACCAGCCGCAGCGACGCTTGCGCCCCGTGACGGTGCCGAATTCATGCCCGCGCTCGCCCAGGCGCTGGCCGGTCTCGTCCTCCAGCTCGGTCGGGAACGGGCCGGAGCCGACGCGGGTGGTATAGGCCTTGGCGATGCCCAGCACGAAGCCGACGCCCGACGGCCCCAGGCCCGAGCCGCCCGCCGCCGCACCCGCGATGGTGTTGGACGAGGTGACGAAGGGATAGGTGCCGTGATCGATGTCGAGCAGCACGCCCTGCGCACCCTCGAACAGGATGCGCTTGCCGCCCGCGCGGGCCTCGTTGAGGTCGCGCCAGACCGGCTTGGCGAAGGGCAGGACGAAATCGGCGATCTCACGCAGATCGGCGAGCAGCCGCTCGCGGTCGATCGGCGGCTCGCCGAACCCGGCGCGCAGCGCGTCATGATGCGCGCACAGCCGGTCGAGCTGCGGCCCCAGATCGTCGAGATGCGCCAGATCGCACACCCGGATCGCGCGGCGGCCGACCTTGTCCTCATAGGCCGGGCCGATGCCACGCCGGGTCGTGCCGATCTTGCCCGCGCCGCTGGCATCCTCGCGCAGACCGTCAAGGTCGCGGTGGATCGGCAGGATCAGCGGGCAATTGTCGGCAATGCGCAGCGTATCGGGCGTGGCCTTCACGCCCTGCTCGCCCAGCCGTTCGATCTCGGCCTTCAGCGCCCAGGGGTCGAGGACGACACCGTTGCCGATGACGCTGGGGGTGCCGCGCACGATGCCCGAGGGGAGGAGCGACAGCTTGTAGACATTCTCGCCGACGACCAGCGTGTGACCGGCATTATGCCCGCCCTGGAAGCGGACAACCATGTCGGCGCGCTCGGCCAGCCAGTCGACGATCTTGCCCTTGCCCTCGTCGCCCCATTGCGCGCCGATGACTGCTACATTCGCCATGGATGCAAATCTCCGCCTGCCGGACGGACCCCATGCGCCCTTCGACAGGACTCGGCGGATGGGGGTTTCCAATGATGTGCGGGGCGCGCCTAGCGGGACGCGGCCCCGTATGTCAACCGGCGATCAGGCGCGGCTCGCCATTGTCGAGGATGTGGGTGCAAAGCTGCGCCTCGGGCGTATCCCCCTCTTCCAGCGCCTGCACCGTGACCCAGCCCTGCGCGCGCAGCGAAGCGCCGGCCGCAGGCGCGGTGCCGAAGGGCAGGAACAGGCGGCGGCGCTCGGTCGGCGGCGCGGTGGCGACGATGGCGTCGGCATAGAGCGAGAAGCCGGTCGCCTTTTCCTCCGTCCCGTCCTCGTGGAAGATGGTGTAGGTGCCGCCGCGCCCGACCTCGCGCGGTGGCCCCGCAACGAACAGCGAGAAGCCCAGCCAGCTCTGGAATTCGAATCCATGCCGCTCGGTTGGGTCGAGGGTCAGGGACACCCCCTCCCCCAGAGCGGCCGCGATCGCCTCAAGGGCGTCGAGGCGGCTGGCGAGAACGCCCTGGGTGTCGAAGGCGCGGAGACGCTCTATGGCGGTCGCGAACGGCCCGGCCGCCTCGACCAGCGGCAGGTAATCCGCCGCGATCGACGCGACCCCACCCGCATCCTTGGCATCCAGCCGGTCGCGCAGTGCCGCGACCTGATCGGCCGCGACCGGGAGCGGCCCGGCGGCGAGCAGGTCGACCAGATCGGGCAGTGTGAAGTCGATCGAAATGCCCGTCGTCCCCGCCGCGGCCAGCGCCTCGACCGCGACGCGCACCACCTCGGTCGCCGCCGCCGTCGAGTCGAGCCCGATCAGTTCCGCCCCGATCTGCCGCCACTCGCGCGCGGGCGCCAGTTCGGAGCCGCGCAGGCGCACGACGGTCCCCGCATAGGACAGGCGCACCGGGCGCGGGTGATGCCCCATGCGCGTGGCGGCGATCCGCGCCACCTGCGCGGTCAGGTCGGGCCGGATTGCGAGCGTGCGCTGCGACACCGGATCGACGAAGCGCACGGCGTCATGCAGCCCCCCCGCCTTCAGCCGCGAACCCAGCGCCTCGGCAAACTCAATCGACGGCGGATCGGCGCGCTCATAACCATGCAGCCGCGCCGCCTCCAGCACCCGCGCCTCGACCGATGCGGCGGCATCGGCATAGGGCGGAAGACGGTCGTGATAGCCTTCGGGAAGGAGCGCGGTCATCGGGCAGTGTCCATGCGGCAGACGGTTTCGAAAGGCGAAAAGCGGATCACGTAGAACGGGCTCAGTTGTTCATGGGCCATGGGCGAAGAGGCCGTGTGATTGATCGTTCGAGGTAACGGCGTCAACCTCGATCGCCCACCGAGCCAGAAATGATCGGATTCGAGCCAAGCCCTCCCCGGTGACCTGCCAAATGTCAAAGCCTGGAAAACCACTATCCACGCTGGACGACCGTAGTTTTAACAAGCACGTTGATCGACACGTTCACGAACCAGGGCCGGAACAATATGGAATTCCTGTTCGAAATAATGCTCCAGTTTGTCGGCGAGATATTACTTCAGGTGCTGTTTGAATTCGTGGTCAAGCTCGGGCTCCAGGGGCTGGGCGCACCATTCTCAAGTCCAAAAAGCACGCTATTCAAGACGTTTGGCTATATTCTCTGGGGAGCCGCAGCAGGCGGAATCAGCCTCCTGATCATCCCATCACCGATTATCGAGAATAACGGGCTGCGTATTGCAAACCTCATTATCACTCCGATCGCGGCAGGTAGCATCATGTGGCTGCTGGCGAGGAAAAAGGTACGAAAAGGCGCACCGCTCGTCGCCCTGGATCGCTTCGGTTATGCCTTTTACTTCGCCCTGGCAATGAGTTCGGTGCGTTTCATCTGGGCATAGTAGATCACCGATGCCGCAATTCTGATCCCCCTCGTCGGCGGGCAGGCAACTTGCCTGTCCCACCTAACGGGTTTCAGAATGAGAGTAGAAGCGGGGCAGAACGCTACCGACCGCCCCACCCTTGTGCTCGCCCAACCCTCTCCCCAGCGGGGAGAGGGCTTTCACGATTTAGAACACCAGGCCCATCGCGGTCTTCACGCCCGGAAGCGCCTTGACCTTGGCGAGCAGGTCCGCGTCCACCGCCTCGTCGACCGAGAGCAGCAGCACCGCCTCGCCACCCGCCGAGCGACGGCCGAGGTGGAAGGTGCCGATATTGACGCCCGCCTCGCCCAGCGTGGTGCCAAGGCGACCGATAAAGCCCGGCGCATCCTCATTGACGACGTACAGCATCGGCCCGGCCAGATCGGCCTCGACCTTGATGCCGAACAGTTCGACCAGGCGCGGGGCCTGATCGCCGAACAGCGTGCCCGCGACCGAACGCTCGCCATCCGCCGTCTTCACCGAGACGCGCAGCAGCGTGTGGTAATCGCCCTCGCGCTCGGTCCGCACCTCGCGCACCTCGACACCGCGGTCGCGGGCGAGCAGCGGCGCGTTGACCATGTTGACCGTGTCGGTCTGGTTGCGCAGGAAGCCCGCCAGCACCGCGCTGACCATCGGTTTGGCATTGAGATCGGCCGCCGCGCCCTCGGTGTGGACCGAGATGCGGGTGATCGCGCCCGTGGTGAGCTGCCCGACCAACGAACCGAGCTTTTCGGCCAGCGCCATATAGGGCTTCAGCTTGGGGGCTTCCTCGGCCGACAGGCTGGGCATGTTGAGCGCGTTGGTGACGCCGCCCGACACCAGGAAATCGGCCATCTGCTCGGCGACCTGAATCGCGACATTGACCTGTGCCTCGGTGGTCGACGCGCCCAGATGCGGGGTCGAGATGAAGTTAGGCGTACCGAAGAGCGGGCTTTCCTTGGCGGGCTCGACCTTGAACACGTCGAGCGCCGCGCCGGCGATATGGCCCGAGTCGAGTCCGGCCTTGAGCGCTTCCTCGTCGACCAGGCCGCCACGCGCACAGTTGATGATCCGCACGCCCTTCTTGGTCTTGGCGAGATTCTCCGCCGACAGGATGTTGCGGGTCTGGTCGGTCAGCGGGGTGTGCAGCGTGATGAAGTCGGCGCGGGCGAGCAGCTCGTCCAGCGTCACCTTCTCCACGCCCATCTCCAGCGCCCGCTCAGGGGTCAGGAAGGGATCGAAGGCGACGACCTTCATCCGCAGGCCCAGTGCGCGGTCGGCGACGATCGAGCCGATATTGCCCGCGCCGATCAGGCCCAGCGTCTTGGACGTGAGTTCCACGCCCATGAAGCGGTTCTTCTCCCACTTGCCCGCTTGCGTCGAGGCATCGGCCTCGGGCAACTGGCGGGCGAGCGCGAACATCAGCGCGATGGCGTGCTCGGCGGTGGTGATCGAGTTGCCGAACGGGGTGTTCATCACCACCACGCCCTTGGCACTGGCGGCGGGGATGTCGACGTTATCGACACCGATCCCGGCGCGGCCGACGACCTTCAAATTGGTCGCATGCTCCAGGATGTCCTTGGTGACCTTGGTCGAGCTGCGGATCGCCAGGCCGTCATACTGACCGATGATCGCCTTCAGCTCGTCGGGTGTCTTGCCGGTGATTTCGTCCACCTCGACCCCGCGCTCGCGGAAGATCTGGGCGGCCTTGGGGTCCATTTTGTCGCTGATGAGAACTTTGGGCATGGGTCACCTCGTCACCCCGGCACGGCCGGGGATGGGGAATGGGGAAGGTCCCCGGCACGCGCCGGGGCAAAGGATCAGAAAGGTCAGGCCTTGGCGGTGGCGTAGGCCCAGTCGAGCCAGGGGCCGAGCGCCTCGATATCGGCGGTTTCGACCGTGGCGCCGCACCAGATGCGCAGGCCGGCCGGCGCGTCGCGATAGCCCGCCACGTCATAGGCCGCGCCTTCGGCTTCCAGCAGCGAGGCCATCTTCTTGATGAGCGCCTCGTCCGCGCCCTCGACCGTCAGGCAGACGCTGGTGGTCGAGCGGATCGCCGGGTCGGCGGCGAGATGACCCAGCCAGTCACGCTCCTCGACGATCTTGTTCAGCGCCGCGGCATTGGCGTCCGAGCGCTTGACCAGCGCCTCGGGCCCGCCAAGACCCTTACCCCATTCCAGCGCGAAGATCGCGTCCTCGACGGCGAGCATCGACGGCGTGTTGATCGTCTCGCCCTTGAACACGCCCTCGGCCAGCTTGCCCTTCGACACCAGGCGGAACACCTTGGGCAGCGGCCAGGCGGGGGTGTAGGTTTCGAGACGCTCGACCGCGCGCGGACCGAGGATCAGGACGCCGTGCGCGCCCTCGCCGCCCAGCACCTTCTGCCAGGAGAAGGTGGCGACATCGATCTTGTCCCAGGGCAGGTCATAGGCGAACACCGCGCTGGTCGCATCGGCGAAGGACAGACCCTCGCGGTCATCGGCGATCCAGTCGCCGTTCGGCACGCGCACGCCGCTGGTGGTGCCGTTCCAGGTGAAGAGCACGTCGTTCGACCAGTCGACCGCGTTGAGATCCGCGATCTGGCCGTAATCGGCGCGCAGCACGGTGGGTTCGAGCTTCAACTGCTTGACCGCGTCGGTCACCCAGCCCTCGCCAAAGCTTTCCCAGGCCAGCGTCGTCACGGGACGCGCGCCCAGCATGGTCCACATCGCCATCTCGAACGCGCCGGTGTCGGAGCCGGGGACGATGCCGATGCGGTGGGTGTCGGGCAGCTTGAGCAGTTCGCGCATCAGATCGATGCAATATTGCAGCCGCTGCTTGCCCAGCTTCGAGCGATGCGAACGGCCGAGGCTGTCCGTCGCGAGCTTGGCCGCGTCCCAACCGGGAGGCTTGGCGCAGGGGCCGCTGGAGAAATAGGGGCGCGCCGGTTTGGTGGCGGGCTTCGCAGGCGCAAGAGTGGCGTCGGCGGCAATCACATCAGTCATTTAAGACTCTCCTCACAGAGAGCACGCGCGGCGTTGGGGCCGCGTGGCCCGTCGACGGCCCTAGCGATGCCGATCGAAGATGACAACCATAATCGCCATCACGCAATATTGCGTCAGCTTCGGCCTCTCGACATTCGCATGTTGCCCCCGCATTCTCCCACGCGTTCGGAGCCCTTCGTGGGCGAGCGGCCAAAGCGTCGGTGGATGGGGCGGCGCACGCGCCATCCTGGCCAGCCTGGGAACGCATGTCGCAGAACCGCCTCCGAATGGCTGATCCACGGGGCAAGCGGGGCTGACAAAAGCGAAGCGGCGCGGGAAAGGAGGCGCATGGTTCGCGTTCCCCCGTCACTGTTCCTCCCGATTCTCGGGGTCCTGCTGCTCTCCGCCTGCGGACGCAGTGACCGGCCGTCGCAACCCGCCTCGCGCCCCGAACCCTATCGTCCGCCGGTCCGCGAAACCGCGCAATGCGAGGCCGATCTGCGACGCGAGGGCGTGGAGTATCGCCGCCTGCCCGACAAGGAACTCGGCCCCGGCTGCGGCCTGTACGGCGCGGTCCAGTTGACCGATATCGGCGTGCCCGTCACCGGCGTCACGGCGATGCGATGCGGCAATGCCCGTGCCTTTGCCGGATGGATCCGAAACGCGGTCGCCCCCGCCGCCTGGCAGATCCTGGGATCCGAACTGGTCAAGGTCGAAGGGATGGGCAGCTATGCCTGTCGCAACATCGTCGGCACCTCCCGCATGGGCGACCGGCGATCGGGCCATGCGCTGGCCAATGCCGTCGATGTCGGCGGCTTCGTGCTGAAGGACGGACGCCGCATCACGCTGCTGAACGACTGGCATTCGCCCGACCCGCGCGTGCGGCAGTTCTGGACCACCATTCGCGCCTCGGCCTGTCGGCGCTTCGGCACGGTGATCAGCCCCGATTACAATGCGGCGCACCGCAATCACCTCCACCTGGAAGATGATAACGCCCATTTTTGCCGGTAGCATCGGACCCGGCGATCCCCTACATCATCCGAAATGACCGATAAGACCCAAGTACCGAACCGCGTCTTCCCCAATGCCAGCCAGGACGCCGAGAGCGCCAAGACGATCGTCTCGACGCCGCAGACCGAAAGCCCCGCCTATAAGCTGGCCTTTCAGGACATGGACTTCCTGCTGCGCGAAGACCTCCGCCCCGTGCGTTTCCAGCTGGAACTGCTGAAGGCGCAGCTTCTGCTCGAAGAGGCCAAGATCGGCTCGACCTTCGTCTTCTATGGCTCGGCACGTATTCCCGAGCCCGCCAAGGCCAGGGCGCTGCTCGACCTGGCGCATGACGACAAGTCGCGCCGGATCGCCGAGAAGCTGGTCGCCAAGAGCAAATATTACGACATCGCGCGCGAGCTGGCGCAGATCACCAGCCGCCTGCCCCGCGACGATCGCGGGATGCGGCAATTCGTCGTCTGCTCGGGAGGCGGCCCGTCGATCATGGAGGCCGCCAATCGCGGCGCGCATGACGTCGGCGCCGAGTCGGTGGGCCTCAACATCGTCCTGCCGCACGAGCAGGCACCCAACCCTTACGTCACGCCCTCGCTGAGCCTGCAATTCCACTATTTCGCGCTGCGCAAGATGCACTTCCTGCTGCATGCACGCGCGCTGGCGGCGTTCCCGGGCGGCTTCGGCACGTTCGACGAACTGTTCGAACTGCTGACCCTGATCCAGACCGGCAAGATCCAGCCCATCCCGGTACTGCTGTTCGGCCGCGAATTCTGGGAACGCGTCGTCAATTTCGAGGCGCTGGTCGAAGAAGGCGTGGTGTCCGAGCGCGACCTGGGCATCTTCACCTATGTCGAAACCGCCGAGGAAGCCTGGGACGTGGTGCGCAACTTCTACGAGGAACGTGCCCGCAAGGACGCCGAGCGGGGCTGACCCCGCCCCAACGCCGTTATCTGCAACGCCCGTCTTCGCGAGAAGGCGGGCGTTGTCATTGGGGGGCTGATCAACATTCCCCCCGCGGGAAGGTGGCAGGCCGAAGGCCTGTCGGAGGGGTGTTCCCCTATCGAGAGGCGCGACACCCGTTGCGCCATACCACTGGCCGCATGCGCCGAATCCCGACATAGCCGCTTACCATGTCCGTCATCCGACTCGCCCCGCCCTGGGTGCGGCGCAAGGTTCGCGCCAGCGAAGCCAGTCTTGTCCTGCTGGCCATCGCTATCGGCGCGGGGGCCGGACTGCTCAGCGTCCTGCAGGGGGCGGTCGCCCGCACGTTGCAACATTGGCTGTTCGCGCTGGGATCGGATCAGCGGTTGAGCGCGACCACAACCATCACACCGATCACGCTGCTCGCCCTGCCCTTTGGCGGGCTGGTGCTGGCCCTGTTCTCCAAGGCGACGCGCGCGCGCCAGCGGCGGCTGGTCGACGCAGTAGAGGCCAATGCGCTACATGGCGGCCGGCTGTCCTGGTCCGACAGCCTGGTGATTTCCGGGCAGACGATCATCTCCAACGGCTTCGGCGCGTCGGTCGGGCTGGAGGCCGCCTATGCGCAGTTGGGCGCGGGACTGGCCTCGATCGCGGGTGGCTGGCTTCGGTTGCGGCGCGGCGACCTGCGCGTGCTGGTGGGGGCGGGCACCGGGGCGGCGATCGCCGGGGCGTTCGGGGCCCCGCTGGCTGGTGCCTTCTACGCCTTCGAGATCGTGATCGGCGCCTATACACCCGCCGCCATCGCGCCCGTTGGAGCGGCGGCACTGACCGGGGTGCTGGTCGCGCAGATGCTGGGCGCACAGCCCTATATCGTCAACGCGGTCGCGGGCGAGCCGGTGCTGAGCCACCATTATCTGATCTATGCCGGGCTCGGCGCGATCGCGGCGGTTCTGGGCATCGTCCTGATGCGCGCGGTCGCCGAGATGGAGGCGCTGACCCGTCGCCTGCCGGTGCAGGCGTCGTGGCGACCTATGCTGGGCGGCGTCCTGCTGATCCCGCTCGCGCTGCTGACGCCGCAGGTGCTGTCGGCGGGGCACGGCGCGCTGCACCTCGACCTGGAACATGGCCTGCCGCTCAGCTTCCTGGCAGCGATCTTCATCATGAAGAGCGCGGCCTCGGTGGTGTCGCTGGGCTTCGGCTTTCGCGGCGGGCTGTTCTTTGCCTCGCTGTTTCTCGGCAGCCTGTTGGGGCACATCTATGCCGACATCATCGCCTGGGGCGCGGGGTCGGCGATCGTCGATCCGCAAAATGCCGCGCTGGTCGGCATGGCAGCCTTTGCCGTCGCGATCGTCGGCGGGCCGATGACGATGGCGATGCTGGTGCTGGAGGCGACACACGACTTCTCGCTGGCGGGCGCGGCGATCGCGGCCTCGCTGGTCACCACGACGATCGTGCGCGAGACGTTCGGCTATTCCTTCTCGACCTGGCGGCTTCACCTGCGCGGCGAAACGATCAAGAGCGCACGCGATGTCGGCTGGATGCGCACGCTGACGGCCGGGCGCATGATGCGCCGGGTCGAGCGCGCCACCCCCGCTGCGCTGACCATTGCCGAGTTCCGCCGTGCCTTTCCGCTCGGTTCGACCAGTCGGGTCGTGCTGATCGACGATCAGGATCGTTATGCCGGGATCGTCCAGACCGCGCGCGCCTATGCCGACGGGCTTGATCCAGCGGCGGCGATCGGTACGCTGGCCATCCACCGCGAGCAAGCGCTGCTGCCCGATGCCGATATCAAGGCGGTGATGGGCGCGCTGGATGCTGCAAATGCCGACGAACTGGCGGTGATCGGCCCCGATCGCGCGGTGCTGGGGCTGTTGTCCGAGCCCTATGTCCGGCGACGCTATGCCGAGGAGCTGGACAAGGCGCAGCGGGAGCTTTTTGGCGAGCATTGAGGATCGCGATCTCGCCACCCTTCCGGCGAGCGACCGCTGTCGGACCATCCCGCAAGGACCGATGGGCAGGGCGGAATGGACACACCGCCGATTCCCCCCAAAGAAAAAGGGCCGGACGCTTCCGTCCGGCCCCCATTTCCACGGGCGGGCTGTTACGCCGCCTTCGAGCGCGCGGCGCGCTTGCGCTCATTGGGATCGAGGAAGCGCTTGCGCAGACGGATCGACTTCGGGGTCACTTCGACCATTTCATCGTCGTCGATATAGGCGATCGCCTGTTCCAGCGTCATCTTCTTCGGCGGGGTCAGGCGGATGGCGTCATCCTTGCCGCCCGACGCGCGGAAGTTGGTCAGCTGCTTCGCCTTCATCGGGTTGACCTCAAGGTCATCCGTCTTGGCGTTCTCGCCGATGATCATGCCTTCGTACAGCGCCTCGCCATGGCCGACGAACAGGATGCCACGCTCTTCGAGCGGACCCAGCGCATAGCCCTGCGCCTCGCCGGCGCCGTTCGAGATGAGGACGCCGTTCTTGCGGCCCTCGATCTTGCCCTTGTGGGGGCCGTACTTCTCGAACAGGCGGTTCATGATGCCGGTGCCGCGCGTGTCCGACAGGAACTCGCCGTGATAGCCGATCATGCCGCGCGAGGGCGCGGAGAAGGTGATGCGGGTCTTGCCGCCGCCCGAGGGACGCATGTCGGTCATCTCGGCCTTGCGCAGGTTCATCTTCTCGACGACCGTGCCCGAATATTCTTCGTCCACGTCGATGATGACGGTTTCATACGGCTCGGTCTTCTTGCCGTCCTCGTCCTCGCCGAACAGCACGCGCGGGCGGCTGATGCCCAGCTCGAAGCCTTCGCGGCGCATCGTCTCGATCAGAACGCCCAGCTGGAGCTCCCCGCGACCGGCGACCTCGAAGCTGTCGCGGTCGTCGCTCTCGGTGACCTTCACCGCGACGTTCGATTCGGCTTCGCGCATCAGGCGGTCGCGGATCATGCGGCTGGTGACCTTGGTGCCCTCACGCCCCGCCATCGGCGAATCGTTGACCGCGAAACGCATCGACAGCGTCGGCGGATCGATCGGCTGCGCCTGGAGCGGCACGGTGACCGAGGTGTCGGCGATGGTGTTCGCCACCGTCGCGACCGCCAGACCCGCCAGCGAGATGATGTCGCCCGCCTTGGCTTCCTCGACCGGCACGCGGTCCAGGCCGCGGAACGACAGGATCTTCGACGCGCGGCCGGTTTCGATCACATTGCCATCGGCGTCGAGCGCGTGGATCGCCTGGTTCAGCTTGACCGTGCCCGAGTTCACGCGGCCGGTCAGGATGCGGCCCAGGAAGTTGTCGCGGTCGAGCAGCGTCACCAGGAAGGTGAAGGGCACGTCCTCAACTTCCACCTTGGGGGCGGGTACGTGGTTCACGATCGTCTCAAACATCGGGATCAGCGTGCCTTCGCGCGCGTCCATATCGGTCGAGGCATAGCCGTTGCGGCCCGAGGCGTAGAGGACGGGGAAGTCGAGCTGCTCGTCATTCGCATCGAGCGAGACGAACAGGTCGAACACTTCGTCCAGCACTTCCTGGATACGCGCGTCGGCGCGGTCGACCTTGTTGACGACGACGATCGGCTTCAGGCCCAGCGCCAGCGCCTTGCCGGTCACGAACTTGGTCTGCGGCATCGCGCCTTCCGACGAATCGACCAAGAGGACGACGCCGTCGACCATCGACAGGATGCGCTCCACCTCGCCGCCGAAGTCGGCGTGGCCGGGCGTGTCGACGATGTTGATGCGGATCGACTCGTCGCTGCCCGGAGGAGTCCAGTCGACCGAGGTCGGCTTGGCGAGAATGGTGATCCCCCGCTCCTTTTCCAGGTCGTTGGAGTCCATCGCGCGCTCTTCGACGCGCTGGTTGTCGCGGAAGGTGCCCGACTGGCGGAACAGCTGATCAACCAGGGTCGTCTTGCCATGGTCGACGTGCGCGATGATCGCCACGTTGCGGAGGCTCATGCAAATTTCTCTTGTTCGGAGGGTATGTCGCCGGGGCCCATAGCCGAAATGCGGCCGGAGCGAAAGGGCGGCGCCGATTTCGCACCGCACAAAGATCGGGAAGCGGCAGAAGCGCCGGAAAACGCGTCCGCTTTTCCCCCCGCGATGGGAATCACTTCGCCCTTGGCACGACCTTTAGCGTCCAGTCGGTATCGGGTCGCAGGAAGCGCTTGGCCACCGCCTGGATATCGGCGGGCCCGATCGAGACGAAATCCTGTGCCATCCCCAGCGTGGCGTCGATGCGCCGCTGGTCATAGGCACCCCCGGCCAGCCGCTGCATCCAGAACTGGTTGCCGGCGGACATGCGCATCAGCCGCTGCGCCATCGGGCTCATGATCCGTTGAAGCTCGTCCGCGTCGATCGGCCGCGCGGCCAGATCGGCGGCGATGGCGCGCGCGGTCGACAGGAAAAAGTCCACCTTGTCGGGCGCGACCATGCCGATCGCGATCATCCGTCCGCCTCCGGGCAGGCCGACCGGCCACTGGCTGGCGACCTGCGGGCTGTAGCTCGCCCCCGCCTTCGAGCGGAGCTGGTCGATCAGCCGGTCGGAAAAGACCTGCGCCAGCACGTCCAGCCGGGTGCGCAGTCGATCATCCTCGATTCCGCCGCCGGTCGGCCAGGCGATGACCGCCGCCGCCTGGTCGGCGGGGCCGCCATGGGTCAGCACCACGGGCGTCGCGACATGCGCGGGGAAGCGCACCGGCGGCACAGGTCCGGCCGCCCCTTTTCGCGGCGGGATCGCGCCGAAACTCTCCGCCACCGCCTTGATCGCCTGATCGGCCTTCACGTCGCCGAACACCGACACCTCGATCGGACCGGAGGCGAGGATCGGGGCCCAGAGCGCCTTGAACGCGGCGGGGGTGGTCGCCTCCACCACCTCGCGCGACGGCGTGCCCCAGCGTGGATCGCCATCACGGAGCAGCCGTTCCAGGTCGCGCGACAACACCCCGTCGGGCGAGGAGTCGAGTCCGGCATAGCCCGCCAGCATCGCGGCCTTGGCACGGTTGAGCGGGGCTGCGTCCCAGCGCGGGGCGATCAGCTTGGCCGCCATCAGCTTCAGATTGTCGGCATAATCGTCGGGCGAACTGAGCGCACCCAGCGAGAAGGCGTCATCATCGATCGCGAAATCCAGTCCCATGCGCCGCCCGGCGGTCAGCCGGTCGAGATCGCCCTGGTCGAGCCGCCCGATCCCCCCCTCGATGAGCGCAAGGCCCGCGGCCCAGGCCGGGCTCTCGTGGGTCGCGGGCAGTGCGGCATAGCCACGACCGAACCGGACGCGCAGATAGACACGCGCCGTCTCCCCGTCATTGGGCAGCAACAACAGGCGGACGCCATTGGCGAAAGTGACCTTCTCCAGCCCCAGCGCACCCACCGCCTGTCGCGAGACGACCTTGCCGGGTGCCCCCAGTCGGGGCAGTTGCGCGAAGCTGACCACCCCCTGTCGACGGCGATGCTCGGCCAGGGGGCGGACATCGGCCTTCAGCGCGGCGGTCAGCCGGGCGACGACATCGGGTTGCGCGGTGCGGGTGTTGACCAGCGCGCGGGTGATGCCCTGGAAAATCCTGTGCGTGGAGGCCTGCACCGTCTCCGGCGTGAACATCCGGGCCGCCACCGCCTGTTTGTAGATCCCATAGCTGGTTTCGGGCGCGGTCACGGTTTCGCGAATGTCGAGCGCCCCGACCATGTCATCGGCCTGCTTGGCACCGGCCTCGACCCGTGCGGTCTCGACATCGGTGCGCAGCAGGGCGTCGTAATCGGCGAGTTCGCGGTCGATCTCCCCCTGTGTCGGCGGGGTCGCCATCGCGTCGGCGATCACCGCGCGCACGTCCTTCAGCGCGGCTTCCCAATCCTCGCCGATCGGCACGATGTTGACCGTCGTCATATTGGCCGAGCGCGATACATCGTCGAGCGAGACGCTGGCCTGCAGGAAACTGCCCCCGGCCCGCGCGCGCGTCTCCAGGCGGCGACTGATCAGCCGGGCGGCCAGCATGTCGACCATCCGCTTCTGGTTGAAGATCGCGGTGTCGCTTTGATAGCGCCAGGGCCGCATCACCGCCATCGTCACGACCGGCGGCATGGCGGGCTCAACCAGCGCACCCGCCATCGGCGCATCGGCGCGGGGCGTGCCGAAATCGGGATCGGGCGGATTGGTGCCGACGCCCTTCCAGTCGCGGAAATTCTTCGTCACCAGCCGGGCGAACAGGAGCGGATCGAGATCCCCCGAAATGACGACCACCGTGCGTTCGGGGCGATACCAGCGATCATGGAAGGCGCGCACGCTGTCGGGGGTCGCCGCCTCCAGCGTGGCCAACTGGCCGATCGGCGAACGCTCGGCCAGCGGTTGCCCCGCGAACAGCGTCTCGCGCATCGTGTCGGAGGCGCGGACCTGCGGCCCCGGCTGTTCGCGCCGCTCGGCCAGCACGACCGGCCGCTCGGCATTCAGCGCCTCGGTGCTGATCGACGGCGCTGCCATCATGCCCGCCAGGATCTTCAGGCTTTCGTCCAGCCCCGCCTCGGTCGCGCCCGGCAGATCGAGCTGATAGACGGTCTGGGTCGGGGTGGTCGAGGCGTTGGAGTCCGAGCCGAAGGTCGCGCCCAGACGCTGCCAGATGCGCTTGGCCTCGCCATCGGGAACATGCTGCGACCCGCGGAACGACAGATGCTCGATCAGATGGGCATAGCCGCGCTCCGAATCGCGCTCGTTGAGCGACCCCGCATCGATCCGCACGCGCACCGCCACCTGTCCCGGCGGCGCACCGTTGCGACGCACGGCGAAGCGCAGGCCATTGGGCAGGGTTCCGAACTTCCACGCCTTGTCCTGCGGCAGGTCCGAGTCCCTGTAGAGCCATGGGCTCTGGTCGACGCCGGGGATGGGCGGCAGCGGGGCCAGCGGATCGCTGGCCGCCTTGCCGGCGGGTGGCACGATGATGGTTGCCGGGACGGGCAGGCCCTGAGGAACCGAATTCGGCGGGGTCGGAGCAGGCGGGATCGAACGATTGTCCGCCGGGCCGGGACGCGGCGCCTGACCGATGACGGGCAAGGCCAGTCCGAGAAGGACCGGCAGGGCAAGACTGCGCATCGCGCGGGACGGAAACGCCATAGCCCCTCTTATCGTGCCGCGAGTCCGATCGCCAGTCGCCCCTGAATCGCCTCAAACTGCCTCTTTTCGGTGCCAGCTCACCGGCCCATCGCCATGATTTCGACCCACAAGCCGCCTATCCCGATTCCCGAAGCGTTGCGACACGAGGCCGCCCAACGACCCGCGCAAGGCTTGTTGCCGGGGATGTTCAAAGCATTATGAGCAAAACGATGAATGCCGGTGTCCTGCGCGACGCGCCGGGCGCAATATGGCACAAATCGGGCGAGCCGGTCGGCCATCCCCCCGCCCCTCATGCCGCGACTCTCCATTCCGCCCGGGCGGCGACTCCGTGTGGCAGCGCCAATCGGACCGCGCCGGTCGCACTGGCGCCGCTGCCCTGCGATGGCCCCATGCCGCTCCTTCACCGGATGGCCGCCGCGCTGAACCGCGTGATCGCCGCATCCTCGCTGGTGTCGACCAAGCCGCTGCTCGACGTTCGCGATTTCGGCTGGACGGCCGAACTGCGCCGCCGCTGGGCCGAGATCCGGGTCGAGGCGCTGGCGCTGACCGGCCCGGACTTCTCACCAAGCGCGAGCGGCACCGTGCCGCTATGGCGGGACGGCGGAGCGATCGGGGAATGGCTGGCCCGCTGCCCCCGCACGGCCGAGGCGATCGCCGCGGTGCCCGGCCTGCACAGCGCGGCCTTCGCGGTGCTGTCGCCGGGCGCGCATATCGGCCCGACGCGAAGCGCGACCAAGGCGTTGATCACCTGCCAGTTGGGGGTCACGGTGCCGCGCGACGGCGATGTCAGGATGCGGCTGCGCGATCGGGTGGTCCGCTGGGCCGAGGGCGAGACGCTGCTGTTCGACGAGACTTGTCCGCACGAGGTTTGGAACGACAGCCGCGACGCGCGAATCGTGCTGCTGGTCCGCTTCGCCCGTCCGCTGCGCCAGCCGGGCCGCTGGATCGCCGACCGGGTGCTGCGCCGACTGGGCGCCTAGCCCGCGCATGGCTTTGCGGGGCGAAACACATCCTTTCGTGCCCCGCGCTTGATCCCCGCGGCCACCCGCGCCACATGGGGGGCATGCTGATCGAGACCGAACCGACGCCCAATCCGGCGACGCTGAAATTCCTGCCCGGCCGCAAGGTCATGGACAGCGGCACCCGCGACTTCGCCTCGCCCGAGGAAGCCGCCGCCAGCCCGCTGGCCGAGGCGATCTTCGACCTGGGTGACGTGACCGGCGTATTCTTCGGCCGCGATTTCGTCTCGGTCACGATCGCGCCTGGCGTCGACTGGTCGGATGTGAAGCCCGATGTGCTCGGCATCCTCCTCGATCATTTCTCCGCGCAGATGCCGCTCTTCAAGCAGGGCGCGGCCGATTTCGCCGTGCCGGGCGAGGAAGAGGCATTTTCCGACTCGCCCGAGGACGCCGACATCGTGGCGCAGATCCGCGAGTTGATCGACACCCGCGTCCGCCCGGCGGTGGCCAATGATGGCGGCGACATCGTCTATCGCGGGTTCGACAAGGGCAAGGTCTATCTGAAGATGCAGGGCGCCTGTGCCGGCTGTCCCTCTTCGACCGCGACGCTGAAGAACGGCATCGAGCAGTTGCTGCGCCACTATGTTCCCGAAGTCACCGAAGTAAGGGCGGTTTGATGAATCCGATCGACGACACCGGCCTCGACCGCCTGTTCCGCGAAGGCCGCACCTTCAACCATTATCTCGACCAGCCCGTCGGCGAGGAGGAAATCCGCGCGCTCTGGGACCTAGTCAAGATGCCCCCGACCTCGACCAACCAGAGCCCCGCGCGGCTGGTCTGGTGCCTGAGCCAGGAATCGAAGGACAAGCTGGCCGACTGCGCCTCGGGCAGCAATGCCGAGAAGATCCGCGTCGCACCCGCCACGGTCATCATCGGCATGGACGTGAACTTCCACGAAAAGCTGCCGGAACTCTTCCCGCATGTCGATGCCAAGAGCTGGTTCGACGGCAATACCGAACTGCGCGAGGCCTCGGCCTTCCGCAACAGTTCGCTCCAGGGCGCCTATCTGATCCTCGCCGCGCGTGCGCTGGGACTGGATACCGGGCCGATGTCGGGATTCGACCAGGGAAAGGTCGATGCGGCCTTCTTCGCCGATCAACCGGGCGTTCGGTCGAACTTTATCGCCACCATCGGCTATGGCGACCGCGCGACGCTGCACCCGCGCAATCCGCGCCTGGCGTTCGAACAGGCCAACCGGATCGTCTGAGCCGAACTTGCGCACACTGGTCATCGACACCGCCACCGCTGCCTGCTCGGTCGCCCTTCTCGACGGCGACCGGGTGGTCGCGCACGCGCATGACGTGGTCGGGCGCGGCCACGCCGAAAAGCTGGTGCCGATGATCGCCGCCCTGCCCGATGGCGGGCGGGCGGCGCGGATCCTGGTCGATTGCGGACCGGGCAGCTTTACCGGCATCCGCGTCGGCATCGCGGCCGCGCGCGGGCTGGCGCTGGGCTGGGGCATTCCGGTTTCCGGCTACAGTTCGCTGGCGTTGATCGCCGCGGCGGCGTTCGCCAGCCGCGACGACCAGATGCTGACGGTCGTGCTGGAAGGCGGACATGGCGAGGTGTTCGTGCAGGGCTATGCCCGCGACCTGACCGCGCTCGGCCCCTTCGCATCGATGAAGCCCGAGGCCGCGCTGGCTGCGGTCGAAGGACGAGTAGCGGTCGGCAATGGCGTGCGTTGGCTGACCGCGTTGCGGCCCGATCTGCCGGTCGTCGAGGCGCTGCCCGAGGCCGCGCAGGCGTGGCGACTGCCCGACACGCTGATCGATCTGGCCCCGCGTCCGGTCTATGGCCGAGCCCCCGACGCCAAGCTGCCCGGCGGGGTCACGCCACCCGGGGTCGCCGCCTGATGGCGAGCCTCAGCGTGCAGTTGCGCGCCGGGGATGCGCGGGATGCGGGAGTGGCGGAGCAGGTCATGGCCGCCGCCTTCGACCCGCAATGGGGCGAGGCATGGACCCGCGCACAACTGCTGGGTGTGATGACGATGCCCGGCGTCCAGTTGCTGATCGCCGAGGTCGATGGCGAGCCAGCCGGCTTCGCGCTGACCCGGTCGGTGATGGACGAGGCAGAACTCCTGCTGCTCGGGGTCGTGCCGGATCATCGCCGGACGCGGGTCGGCAGCATGCTGGTCCATGCGGTCATGGGCGACTGCGCCGCCAGCGGGGTGACCATGCTCCATCTGGAGGTGCGCGCCAACAACCCGGCGATCCATTTCTACACCGCGCACGGCTTTGCGAAATGCGGCGAGCGGCGCAATTATTACAAGGGCGGCGACGGGCAGCTTTACGACGCGCACAGCTATGCCCGCGCGATTGGCTGATCCGATCACAGTTTCCTGGTTATTGCGAGTCGCTATCCCCTTTTCGCAACAAGCCTTTGCGCGTACATAGGGTGACGAACACCCGGAGTTGAACGTTATAATGGCCCGCAAAATCGATCTCGAAGCGCTGTGCGCACAAAAGGGACTGCGCATCACTGAACAGCGTCGCGTGATCGCCCGCGTCCTGTCGGAGGCGGAGGACCACCCGGACGTGGAAAAGGTCTATGAGCGCGCCGCCAAGATCGATCCGGGCATCTCGATCGCGACGGTGTACCGCACCGTCCGCCTGTTCGAGGAGGCGGGCATTCTGGACCGTCACGATTTCGGCGATGGCCGCGCCCGTTACGAACCCTCGCCCGAGGCGCATCACGACCATCTGATCGATGTCGAGACCGGGCGCGTGATCGAGTTCGTCGATCCCGAGCTGGAGTTGCTGCAAAAGGCGATCGCGGAAAAGCTGGGCTTCCGCCTGGTCGATCACCGGATGGAGCTTTACGGCGTCAGCCTCGACCGCAAGGTATGATCGCGGCGATCGCCAGGACGGACACCGACAGCAAGGGCGGCCTGCGTGCAGCGGGTCGCCTTTTCTGCATCCTGGGCGTGCTGCTGGGCGCTTTGGCGCTGCATGGCCTGTGGCGGGTGCTGGGGCGGTTCTCTCCCTGGCCGCGGCGTTTCCTGCGCCAGGTTGCCATCATTCTGGGTGCGGATATCCAGGTGATCGGCACGCCGCTGCGCCGGGATGTGATGATCGCGGCCAACCATCTGAGCTGGTTCGACATCCTGCTGCTCGCGGGAACCGCTGGCGCCCGCTTCGTCGCCAAGGCGGAGGTGGCGCGCCTGCCGCTGATCGGCTGGCTGGCGAGCCTCAATCGCACGCTCTTCGTCGAGCGCGGCGACCGGCTGGGCGTCGGGGACCAGGTGAGCGCGATCCGCGCCGCCCTAGCCGATGGACAACCGCTGGCGGTGTTCCCGGAGGGGACCACGGGTGACGAGCTGACCCTCCTGCCCTTCAAGCCCGCGCTCTTCGCCGCCCTGCTCCCGCCGGTGCCCGGCATCCGGGTGCAGCCGGTGCGGATCGACTATGGCGCGGCGGCGCACGATCTGGCGTGGCTGGGCACCGATCCGGGCGACGCCCATGCCAAACGCGTGTTGCGACGGGCCGGGCGGTTCACCGTCACGCTCCACTTCCTCCCATGCTTCGACCCGGCCGCTTTCCCCGATCGCAAGGCCATCGCGGCGGAGGCGCGGGCGCGGATCGCGGCGTCCTGAAAATCGGTCATCGCCATGGGTGGGACACCGCGATAGGGTCTGTGCGGACATAGCCGCTTTGGGGGGACGCCGTGCTCAAGACGATCCTTGTTACCGCCAGCCTGCTCTCCGCAACCGCCGCCGATGCTCAGACGGGCAGTCCCTGCCCCGACGGCACCCAGCCCGCGACCATCCGGCACAGCAGGATCAAGCCCGGCGGATGGCCGATTTTCGCCAGGGCGGTCGCGGCGCACAATGCCTGGTATGTCAGCCACAAGGACCCGACCCGCACCAGCCTGCTCCGTGTCCTGACGCGCGGGACCGGCGGCCCGGTGGTCAGCGATGCGGAAGCGGTGACCATCACCCGCTATGGCCCGACCAAGCCGAACGCACCCCATGACGCGGCCTATTCCGCCTTCACCGACTTGTACCGCCAGAGCAGCGAGATGGCGGACGAGACCCGCGTCTGCCTGCCCGCCGGTGGCTGAACGCCGGGTGCTGGCGAGGGCGCGCGATTTGCGATAAGGGGCGGCGCATGCCCGCATCCCCCAAGACCTTTCACGTCAAGTCCTTCGGCTGTCAGATGAACGTCTATGACGGCGAGCGCATGGCCGAACTGATGGCCGCGCAAGGCCTGTCCGCGACCGACGATGCCAGCGCCGCCGACCTGGTCGTGCTCAACACCTGCCACATCCGCGAGAAGGCGACCGAGAAGGTCTATTCGGACATTGGCCGCCTTCGCAAGGACGCAGGCGAGCAGGGTCGCAAGCCGATGATCGCGGTCGCGGGCTGCGTGGCGCAGGCCGAGGGCCCGGAGATCGTCCGCCGCGCCAAGGTGGATGTGGTGGTCGGCCCGCAGGCCTATCACAACCTGCCCGCGCTGGTCGCCAGGGCCGCAGCGGGCGAGGCCGCGCTCGACACCGACATGCCGGTCGAATCGAAATTCGGCCATCTGCCGGGCCGCCGCAAGGTCGGCCCGTCCGCCTTCATGACCGTGCAGGAGGGGTGCGACAAATTCTGCACCTATTGCGTGGTGCCCTATACGCGCGGCGCGGAGGTCAGCCGGTCCTTCTCCGCGATCGTCGACGAGGCGCGGGCGCTGGTCGATGCGGGCGCGCGCGAGATCACGTTGCTCGGCCAGAACGTCAATGCCTGGAACGATGCCCTCGACTGCGGCCTGCACGGCCTGATCCGGGAACTGGACCGGATTCCGGGCCTGCACCGCATCCGCTACACCACCAGCCACCCCAATGACATGACGCAGGGGCTGATCGACGCGCATCGCGACGTCGAAAGCCTGATGCCCTTCCTCCATCTGCCGGTGCAGTCGGGCAATGACCGCGTGCTGAAGGCGATGAACCGGCAGCATACACGCGACAGCTATATGCGGCTGATCGATCGCGTCCGTGCGGCGCGGCCCGATATCGCGCTGTCGGGGGACTTCATCGTCGGCTTCCCCGGCGAGACCGAGGCCGAGTTCGCCGACACGCTGAGCCTGGTCGATGCCATGGGCCATGCGCAGGCGTTCAGCTTCAAATATTCCCCCCGCCCCGGCACCCCCGCCGCGACCATGGCGGATCAGCTTCCCGCCGACGTGATGGACGACCGGCTTCAGCGGCTTCAGGCCGCTCTCAACCGCGACCAGCATGCGTTCAACGCCGCCAGCGTGGGCCGGACCTGTACCGTCCTGATCGAGCGACGCGGCAAGCTGCCGGGCCAGATGCTGGGCAAATCGCCCTGGCTGCAATCGGTCCACCTGATCGGCGACCATGCGATCGGCGATCTGGTCGAGGTCGAACTGGTCGCGGCCGGGCCGAACTCGCTGACCGGACAGGCCAAGGTGAAGGCGGCGGCGTAAGGCCGCCCAGGGCGTAAACCGCCCAGCCACCACCAATCTTGCCCACGACGAGACGCGGAGGGCGCAAAGAGGAAAAGAGCGGCTCCCGATCGCGGCGTCCGGCCCTTCCTCTCTGCATCTTCCGCGCCTCTGTGCACAAAAAACTGTCGCTCCGTCACACCCCTGTCATGCAATTTCGCTGGCGTTCCGTGCCCGGCCATCCCATCTTGGCGGGACCACAGACGGTGAAAGGACCGCATGAGCCGCAAGCCCCTCCCCGCCCAGGCCGGTGAACGCAGCCGGGCGGAACTCAGCTTCGACAAGCCGCAAGTGCTGGCGCAGCTGTTCGGCCAATATGACCGCAATCTGGTCGCGTTGGAAAATCGATTGGGCGTCTACATCACCGCACGGGGCAACCGGGTCGGGCTGGAGGGCACCGCCGAGCAGGTCGCGATGGCGCGCGACGTGCTCAACGACCTCTACATCCGCATCCAGCGCGGCGAAGAGGTCGATACGGGACTGGTCGATGCCGCGATCGCGATGGCGTCCGAACCGACGCTCGACGGCATCCTCAGCGCCGAGCGTGCCGCCGCGCCGCCGATCATGATCCGCACGCGCAAGAAGACGATCGTGCCGCGCACCCCCGCCCAGGCGCATTATATGAAGCAGCTCGTGTCCCACGACATGATCTTCGCGCTGGGACCGGCGGGCACCGGCAAGACCTATGTCGCGGTGGCGCAGGCAGTGGCGCAGCTCATCACCGGGTCGGTCCAGCGACTGATCCTGTCGCGCCCGGCGGTCGAGGCGGGCGAGCGGCTGGGCTTCCTGCCCGGCGACATGAAGGAGAAGGTCGATCCCTATCTCCGCCCGCTCTACGACGCGCTGTACGACTGCCTGCCCGCCGAGCAGGTGGAGCGGCGGATCAGCTCAGGCGAGATCGAGATCGCGCCGATCGCCTTCATGCGTGGCCGGACGCTGGCCGATGCCTTCGTCATCCTGGACGAGGCGCAGAACACCACGCCGGCGCAGATGAAGATGTTCCTCACCCGCTTCGGCCAGAACAGCCGGATGGTGATCTGCGGCGATCCCAACCAGGTCGACCTGCCCGGCGGCGTCGCGGCCTCCGGGCTGGCGGATGCGGTCCGCCGCCTGGAGGGCGTGGAAGGCATCGCGATGAGCCGCTTCACCGCCGCCGACGTGGTACGCCACCCGATCGTCGGACGGATCGTCGATGCCTATGAAGGGCCGAACGCGTAGAGCCCGTCCTTTCGATGGCGTAACGCTGGAACTGTTGATAGGGGGCGGCGATTTACCGTCCGACCGCCTCCTACCTTCCCTTTGCCGCCCCGAAAGGCCCCGATGATCGAGATTGCGCTGATCCATGAGGAACCCTGGTCCGGCGACGAGGACCAGTGGACCGCGCTCGCCACCCGCGCCGCGCGCGCCACGATCGAGCGGACCCCGCACGGCCCCTTGCTGAACACGCCCGCGATCATCGAAATCTCCGTTCGGCTGACCAGCGATGACGAGGTTCATGCGCTGAACCGGCAATATCGCCATAAGGACAAGTCGACCAACGTCCTGTCCTTTCCGATGGTCCAGCCCGACCTGATCGAGACGGTGACGCAGAATTCCGACGATGGCGAGGTTCTGCTGGGCGACATCGTGCTGGCGCATGGCGTCTGCGTCGCGGAAGCCGCCGAGCGCGGGATTTCGCCCGAAACGCATGCGACTCATCTTCTGGTGCATGGCGTGCTGCATCTGCTAGGCTATGACCATATGCAGGATGACGAGGCCGATGCGATGGAAGCGATCGAACGCGACGCGCTGGCCAGCCTCGGCATCGCCGACCCTTATCTGATACGCGAGGACTGACACCCCCCGATGGCCGACGGCCCCAGTAGCAGCACCGGCAACGGTGACTCCAACGAAAACAGCATCTGGCAGGGTCTGAAGACCCTGATCTTCGGCGGCGACCAGGAAGATACGCTGCGCGACCAGCTAGAGGAGGCGATCGACCGGCATGAGGGCGATCCCGGCCCCGATGCCAAGGGCGACCTCACCCCGCTGGAGCGGCAGATGGTCCGCAACCTGCTCCATTTCGGCGAGCGCGATGCCGGGGACGTGGGCGTGCCCCGCGCCGATATCACGGCGGTCGAGGAGCGCACGACCTTCGACCATCTGGTCCAGATCTTCGCCGAGGCGGGGCATAGCCGCCTGCCGGTCTATCGCGAGACGCTCGACCAGATCATCGGCATGGTCCACATCAAGGACGTGTTCGCGATCCTGGCGACCGGCGCGGAGCATCCCGCGAGCATCACGGGACTGATCCGCGAGCCGCTCTATGTCCCGATGTCGCGCGGTGCGCTCGATCTCCTGGCCGACATGCGGCAGAAGCGGGTCCATCTGGCGGTGGTGCTCGACGAATATTCCGGGACCGAGGGGCTCGTCACCATCGAGGACCTGATCGAGGAGATCGTCGGCGAGATCGAGGACGAGCATGACGATGCGCCGCAGGCGCTGCTCGTGCCGCTCGATGGCGGCGCCTGGGACGCGGATGCGCGGGTCGGGCTGGAGGAAGTCGCACGGACCGTCGACCCGGCCTTTGAAGAGGCCGAGGATGATGTGGATACGCTGGGCGGCCTGACCGCCGTGATGGCAGGGCAGGTTCCGCCGACCGGCGCCTGTATCGACCATCCCAGCGGCTGGCGGATCGAAGTGACCGAAGCGGACGAGCGCCGCATCCATCGCCTGCGCCTGCATCCCGCGGTGACGGCCGAGGTCGAATAGCCAGACTGATATCGGACGTGGTGATCCGCGCCGATCGGGCGGCGGACCACGATGCCTGTCCCGCCGGTTCGACGGCCGTGCTTGCCCGAACGTCATGGTGCCGGATGGGCATGCGAGGTCGTTGAGCGGGGTCGGGGTGCAGTGCTCGGAGCCGGATCTATACCCCCGGACAATCAGCCAGACGATCACAGAACGCAGTTAAATCGTTTTCCACTGGCGGACGATGAACCCTATAAAAGGGTCAACGGCGCGAGCGCAGCTTCGTGCGATGCCCCGCCGCACAGGATCATGGCTTTCAAGGCTTACCAGTTCGACGACGTGGGGTAACTCCCTAAACCTCACGTCATCGATGGCCGCCGACGCGCCCCCAAAGGCGTCGGCGGCCACCCTTTTTTCCTATCCTTTTCAAAGCGGGGCCGCATGTTCCCGCCCCCTGGGAACCACCGGCCGCGGACCCGATCGGCAAAGTCGCGATCAAGCCCCCTTCCCCCGCTCCCGCGCTCCGCCTATCTCTGGCGTCATGCGCAAACACGTCCTGATCCTGCTCGGCATCCTCGTTCTGATCGGCATCGCCGTCATCGCCTGGCTGGCCTGGCCGGACACTGCAAAACTCAGCGTCGATCAGGTGGCGGGCAAGCAGCCGGTGATCGGGGCGCCGCGCGAACAGGTGATCCCGACCGTCAACATCGCCAAGCCGGTGGGATGGGCGAACGGCGCCAAGCCGACCGTGGCGCAGGGGCTGAAGATCCAGCGTTTCGCGACCGATCTCGACCACCCGCGCTGGCTGTACGAACTGCCCAATGGTGACGTGCTCGTCGCCGAAACCAATTCGCCGCCGCGGAAAGAGGCGGGCCTGACCCAGAAGGTCATGAACTTCTTCCTGGGGCGGGCGGGTGCGGCCGTGCCTTCGGCCAACCGCATCACCCTGCTGCGCGACACCAATGGCGACGGCGTGGCGGACCTGAAGACGCCCTTCCTGACCGGGTTGAACTCGCCCTTCGGCATGGTGCTGTTCGATGGCTATCTCTATGTCGGCGACACCGACGCGCTGGTCCGCGTACCCTATCGGGACGGCGAGACGAAGATCACCGCCAAGCCCGAAAAGGTCGTGCCGCTGAAACCGGGCGGCAATCACTGGGCGCGCAACGTCATCGCCTCGGGCGACGGCCAGACCCTGTTCGTCACGGTCGGCTCCGCCAGCAATGTCGCCGAGAACGGCATGGACGTGGAGAAAGACCGCGCCGCGATCCTGCGAGTCTGGCCCAAGGACAAGAATTGGGGCATCTACGCCTCCGGCCTGCGCAACCCGAACGGCATGGCGCTCAACCCCAAGAACGGGCGGTTGTGGACCGTGGTCAACGAGCGCGACATGCTCGGCTCCGACCTTGCCCCCGACTATCTGACCCAGGTGGAGTTCGGCGACGAGTTCGGCTGGCCCTGGTATTATTGGGGCGGCTATCCCGACAACCGGGTCCAGCCCGCCAAACCGGCGCTCCAGCAATATGTCAAGCGCCCGGACTATGCGCTTGGTCCCCATGTCGCGGCGCTGGGCCTCACCTTCGCGCAAGGAGCCAAGCTGGGCAATCGCTTTGCGCAGGGTGCGTTCATCGGCGAACATGGCTCGTGGAACCGCAAGCCCGCCTCGGGCTACAAGGTCGTTTTCGTGCCCTTCGGCCCAGGCGCCTTCCCGACGCCAGGGGCCAAGCCGATCGACGTCGTCAGCGGCTTCCTCAACGCGAAAGGCGAGGCGCAGGGGCGGCCGGTCGGCGTGATCGTCGACAAGACCGGCGGCCTGCTGGTCGCCGACGATGTGGGCAATGTCGTTTGGAAGGTCAGCGCGGCGCGGTAAGGCTTGCCCCGCGACGCCGCACTACGGATGCCAAAGTCGCGGGCGCGATGATCAGCAAGAGCCTGTCTCTCGCCTGATCATCGCGCCCAATTCATAAAATCGCCGGCTGCGCAGAGCGGTGCCGAAAGGACTTTTATTTCAGGAGCTTCGGCGCCTCCGCACGGATCACGGCCTCCAACTGACTGGAAAAGAGGGCAAGGAAGGCGGGCAGGTTCACCACGGCATGGACCTTGTCCTCATAGACCGTCGCTTCCGCGCCGATCGACTGGCCCATCGCGCCGACCGTGAAGTGCATGGTGTCGCCTTCCCAGCGATGCTCGACCGTGGCACCGCCGGGGATCAGCCTGCCGATCTTGCCGATCCCGCCATCCAGACGGTCGCGCACCGCCGCCTTGCCCAGGCTATGCGGGATATCGAGCGAAATGGGGGCGCTCATGCGGTCATCTCCGTGGCGAACAGCATCGCATCATCGGCAAAGGCCTTGAACTCCAGTGCATTGCCGCTGGGATCGCGGAAGAACATCGTCGCCTGCTCGCCCGGCTGCCCCTTGAAGCGGACATAGGGCGCGATGCCGAAGGGCACACCCGCCGCCTCGACCCGTGCGGCCAGCACTTCCCAGTCGGCCATGGTCAGCACGACGCCGAAATGCGGCACCGGCACCTGATGGCCGTCCACCGCATTCTCGACCGCGACCGGCCTGGCCGCAGGATCCAGATGCGCGACGACCTGGTGCCCGAACAGGTCGAAATCGATCCAGTGATCGCTCGACCGTCCTTCGGCACAGCCCAGCACGGAGCCGTAAAATGTCCGAGCCGCGGCAAGATCATGGACCGGAAAAGCGAGATGGAAGGGGCGCAGGGTCATGGCATGAAGCTAGGGTCGGCGAGCCCGCTTTGCCAGTCCTTCCCGGCCTTGCCGACCGACCCCCTTCCTCAGACCGACCCTGGGGAGGATTTGCCGCACGGTGCAGGGGCAGGGCCGCAAGAGCCTCCCCCATCGCGTCCCCCGCCCCTCGGCGCCATGAAAGCGAGGCATATCCCGCATTGCCCCCGTCACGGCGCCTTGCCATAGCCTGTCGCCGTGATCCGCTATCCCGCTCTTATCGCACTGCTTGCCGGTGCCGTCGCTGCCTGCGGCTTCGCGCCGCTCGACCTCTGGCCCGCCTTGCTCGGCGGACTGATCGTCCTGCTGGCGCTGGTGCATGACGCGCCGAGCATCCGGCACGCGCTATGGCGCGGCTGGGCCTTTGGCGTCGGGCATTTCACGGTCAACAACAACTGGTTCCAGCACGCCTTCGACTTTCAGGACAAGATGCCGCCGGTGCTGGGCTATTTCGCCGCGGTCGGGCTGGCGCTGTATCTGGCGATCTTCCCCATGGCGGCGGCGGGCGTCGCATGGCGGTTCCGCAAGGCGCGCGCCGGCGCGGCCCCCGATGCGGCTTATGTCCTGATCTTCGGCGCGGCGTGGATCGTCACCGAATATCTGCGGGCGCGGCTGTTCACCGGCTATGCCTGGGATCCGCTCGCCGTGGCCTGGCTGCCGGTGATCGGGGTGGCGCGGATCAGCGCCCTTGTCGGCACCTATGCGCTGTCGGGGCTGACCGTCGTGCTGGCGGGGGCGATCTGGCTGGCCATGCGACGGCGCTGGCATCTGGCGGCGGTGATGGTGCCCGCCACCGGCCTTGCCGCGCTGTCCGCCCCCCTCACCCGCGCGCCCGATCCGGCACCGGATGCGCCGCTGGTCCGCGTTGTCCAGCCCAATATCGGGCAGGATCAGCGCGGTCAGAGCGACGGGCCGTTGCTGCTCGACCGGCTGGAACGGCTGTCCGGCACCCCCGGCCCGCGTCCCAGGCTGGTCGTCTGGCCCGAGGGCGTGGTGCGCGACATGATCGAGGACGGCTATCCCGAATGGGCCTATTTCGGGTTCAACTATGCCCCGCCCGAATGGACCCGCCGCCGGATCGCGGGGGTACTGGGGCCACGCGACACCGCGCTGGTCGGCGGCACCGCCCTCTATTTCTCGCCCGATCGGGCTCGCGTGACGAGTGCCACCAACAGCGTCTTCGCGATTTCCCCGCGCGCGCGGATCATCGGCCGCTACGACAAGGCGCATCTGGTGCCTTATGGCGAGTATCTGCCCATGCCTTGGCTGCTGAAGCCGCTGGGCCTGGCGCGACTCGTCCCGGGCGACATGGACTTCACCCCCGGCCCCGGCCCGCGCAACCTGCGGGTGCCCGGCTTCGGCGCGGTCGGGGTGCAGCTCTGCTACGAGATCATCTTCTCGGGGCAGGTGGTGGACGAGGCGCATCGCCCGCGCCTGCTCTTCAATCCCTCCAACGATGCCTGGTTCGGGCGCTGGGGGCCGCCGCAGCATTTGGCGCAGGCCCGGATGCGCGCGATCGAGGAAGGGCTTCCGGTTCTCCGCGCCACCCCGACGGGCATCTCCGCGATCATCGCCGCCGATGGTCGCCTGGTCGCCAAGGTGCCTCACATGACCGCGGGCGCGGCGCAGGCGACATTGCCGGTCGCACTGCCCCCCACCATGTTCTCGCGGGTCGGCAACATCATGGCGCTGGCCGTCGCCATCGCCCTGGCCGCGATCGGCGTTGCCTTCCGCCGCCGCGCCCGCTAGAGGACATATAAAGCTATCTTTATATCCTTATGAGGACGGGAATGCGGAACTCGTACATCTTCACCTCGGAATCGGTTTCCGAAGGTCACCCCGACAAGGTCGCCGACCAGATCAGCGACGCGATCGTCGACCTGTTCCTGTCCAAGGACTCCGAAGCGCGCATCGCGTGCGAAACGCTGACCACCACCAACAAGGTCGTGCTGGCGGGTGAAATCCGCTGCAAGGGCGTGTTCGAGAACGACCAGTGGGCCGAGGGCGCACTGGAAGAGATCGAGCGCACCGTGCGCGACACCGTCAAGCGGATCGGTTACGAGCAGTCGGGCTTCCATTGGGAGAATTTCGACTTCTCGAACAACCTGCACGGCCAGTCGGCGCACATCGCGATGGGCGTGGACGAGAGCGGCAACAAGGACGAGGGCGCTGGCGACCAGGGCATCATGTTCGGTTACGCGACCGACGAGACGCCCGGCCTGATGCCCGCCACCCTCTATTACAGCCACAAGATCCTGGAAAAGATGGCGGCCGACCGCCACTCCGGCGCGGCCCCCTTCCTGGAGCCCGACGCCAAGAGCCAGGTGACGCTGCAATATGAAAACGGCGCGCCGGTCCGCGCGACCGCGATCGTCGTGTCGACTCAGCATTCGGCCGAGCTGTCGAACGAAGCGGGCCAGGCCAAGCTGCGCGACTATGTGAAGTCGGTCCTGGCCGAGGTGCTGCCCGAGGGCTGGCTGCCCGAGGACAAGCAGATCTACGTCAACCCGACCGGCCTGTTCGAAATCGGCGGCCCGGACGGTGACGCCGGCCTGACCGGCCGCAAGATCATCGTCGACACCTATGGCGGCGCGGCGCCGCATGGCGGCGGCGCGTTCAGCGGCAAGGACCCGACCAAGGTCGACCGCTCGGCGGCTTATGTCGCGCGCTACCTCGCCAAGAACGTCGTGGCGGCGGGCCTGGCCAAGCGCTGCACCATCCAGCTTTCCTATGCGATCGGCGTCGCCGAGCCGCTGTCGGTCTATGTCGACCTGCACGGCACCGGCACCGTCGAGGAAGCCAAGCTGGAAGCCGCGCTGCCCAAGCTGGTTCGCCTGACCCCCAAGGGCATTCGCGAGCACCTCAAGCTCAACGCGCCGATCTATTCCAAGACCGCCGCTTATGGTCACTTCGGCCGTGAGGCCGAGGGCGCGCTGTTCACCTGGGAAAAGACCGATCTGGTCGACCAGATCAAGGCCGCCGTTGCCTGAGCCGATCACGGCACGAATCGCGGAAAAAGGGGAGCTTCGGCTCCCCTTTTTTATGGCTGGTCCGGCACCTCTCCCTGCACCTGACCATGCGCCAGCAGGGTGAACAGCCCCGCCCCGCCGACCAGATTGCCGAGGATGGCCGGGATCATCAGCCCGAACACCGCGCGCATCGCATCCACCCGGTCGGTGAACAACAGCAGGAAGGCCTCGTCCGCGCCGACGATCGAATGGCTGAATCCCGCCGCCGCGATGACATAGGTGATCGCCAGGATGATCCAGAAGGCCTGGCTGCGACCATTGGGAAGGATCCACGCGACGACCGCGATCAGGAATCCGGCCGGAATGGCGTTCACGAACGTCCCCCATCCGCCAAGCTCCAGGATGCGCGCCGACACCGCGATCATCGCCTCGCGAATCTCCGGGCTGCCCAGCACGCCGGTCGCCACCATCGCCGCGGCCAGGGCCGTACCGATCAGGTTGGCGAGCAGCACGATGCCCCAGAGCCGCAACGTGCGCTGGAGCGCCCAGACCGACGGCCTGGTCACCAGCGGCAGCATCGCGGTGATGGTGCTTTCGGTGAACAACTGCATCCGCCCCAGGATCACGACAAGGAACCCGACCGGATAGCCCAAGGCGGCGACCAGCCCGCGCCACGGGGCATCCGGCAGCCCGGCATGAAGCGCCCCCTCCGCGATCAGCGAACTGTGAATGGCGATCCCCGCCGCAAGCCCCGACCAGAACAGCGCACCCGCCGGCCGATCGAGTTCGCCCTCCCCCGCCTCGCGAACGGCGCGGTGAAGGTCTTTCGCATCGGCGGCCTTCTGCGCCTTGCCCTCCGGGCTGTCTGGCTGTTCATCCATTGTCCCACCGCAACGAGCGACGCCGCGCTTGGCTCCCCTTCATCGTCACGCTAAGGGCCTCGCCACGATGAACGATCCGACGACGATCCGCCGCCTCTATGGCCGGCGCCAGGGCCATAAATTGCGGCAGGGCCAGGCCGCGCTGGTCGAAGACATGCTGCCCGGCCTCAGCGTGCCCGAGGACGGCCCGCTGGATGCCGCGCGCCTGTTCGGCGACGATCGTCCGCTTCAGGTCGAGATCGGCTTCGGCGCGGGCGAGCATCTGGCGGGGCAGGCCGAGGCGACGCCAGGCACCGGCTTCATCGGCTGCGAGCCCTTCCTGAACGGCGTGGTCGGCGCGCTCGGCCATATCCGCGACCGCGCGCTCACCAATGTCCGCCTGCACATGGGCGATGCGCTGGAGGTGATCGAGCGGCTGCCCGATGCCAGCCTTGACCGGGTGTATCTGCTCCATCCCGATCCCTGGCCCAAGGCGCGCCACGCCAAGCGGCGGATGATGAACCACGGACCGCTCGACACCATCGCCCGCAAGCTGAAGCCGGGGGGCGAGTTCCGGCTGGGGACGGACGATCCGACCTATTGCCGCTGGTCGATGATGATCATGAACGCGCGGCGGGATTTCGTCTGGCAGGCGCGCACCCCGACCGACTTCCTGACCCGCCCCGCCGACTGGCCCGAAACGCGCTACGAGCGCAAGGCACGACGCCAGGGGCATGAGGTGTGGTATTTCCGATATATCCGCCAATAGGCGCGACTTTACGGCCGCATTTCGGGGCTTGATGGCGATGTGATCATCGATCCGGGAATGATCGACATGGTCAGGTCCCGACGTGCAATCTCAGCCAGGAGGGCAGTGCGGTCGCTTTCCTGACGGGTCGCGATCGCGAAGGCTTCCAGCAGCGTGTCGTCGTCCATGAACTCGATCAGGTCCGGGTCGAGCATCGGATCCATCGCCATCCTCCCATCCTATCCGAAATCAATAACAAGTGGATCGGGATGGAGTTGCCAAGTCCCTCGCTTTGATCGCGAATCGCCGGAACGGTGCGCTTCCCTCTGGCACCATGGCGGTCGTCCGTTATAGACGCGGCGCGACTATCGGGGGTGGAGGCAGAGCCGTGGTGGACAAGAGCTGGGGCGTGTCCCCGTCGGATCCGGGTTTCCGGGTCCGGACCAACGACAGCCTGGAGGACCGCGCAGCCGCGCGGGCCCGCGCGCGCGAGGCCAGGGCCGGCGAGCGGACCGCGCTGATGGCCGATCGCATGGAAGCACGCGCCGCGAACCGTGCCCGCGAAACCGAGGCGCGCGAGGCGGAGCGAACCGCCCGGCGCGAAGCCGAAATGGCCGCCGCCGCACGCGATCCGCACGCCGCCGCCGCCAAGCGCCACCGCACCTCCGGCCGCAAGGACGTGGTCCGCGAACAGCGCGACACGCGCGGCTATACGACATTGGTCGACGAAGGTCGGATTCGCGAACTGGCCAAGCGGGGTGCCTCTCTGTCGGGGCTGGCAGCCGCGTTCGGAATTGCGCAGACCGAGATCGAGCGGATCCTGGCGACCGATCCAGACGCCTGACGCCGCCTCCCGCCGCCCCAATCGGGAGGAATGCGGCCAGGGGCGATCCGGCCTAACGCCTCCCTTACCAATTTGCGCTAGGATCGGCCTTCCATGTCCGACGCCGCCCGCCCCCCCTCCCTCCCCTCCGCCCGCGCGCCCCGCCCCGCCTCGGCGGTCAGCCACGGCGTCGGGCTGGCCGGGCTGGCGGGGTCGCTGGCCTGGATCGCCTTTGCCTATCGCCATCATCTGGACGGCCCCTATGCCGCGCTGACCCATCTGGTCGCGGTCGCGGTGCCAATGATCCTGTGGTCGCTGCTGGTCGACCGGGTGCATCATAATGCCTCGACCGGCATCGACTGGGCGAACCCGCGGCCGGCGCGCGAGACGCTGGACATCAGCCTGACCAAGCTGGCCGGGCTATGGGCGACCTTTGCGGGGATCGCGCTGATCTATTTCACCTTCCGCTTCTACTGGGTGGGGACGTTCGCCTTTGCCATGTGGTGTTTCGCGTGGCTGGCGCCGGTCCTGTTCCTGGGATCGATCCCCTATATGCTGTGGATCGACCGGCGGCTCGTCCAGCCGCGGGACGGCTGCTGGATGCTGGGGGCTTGGCTGACCGGCCAGAAGGGGATCGAGGCGGAGCCCATCCATGCCCATCTGCGCGCCTGGGCGGTGAAGACCTTCTTCCTCGCCTTCATGCTCGGGGTCGTGCCCGGGGGATTTCGGGCTTTCATCGATGGCGATCTTTCGGTCGTGCTGCACGATCCGGTGGCGCTGGCGCATTGGCTGATCACGCTGATGTTCCTGATCGACGTGGCCTTTGCGACGGTCGGCTATATGCTGACCATGCGGCCGCTCGATGCGCATATCCGTTCGGCCAATCCATATGCGGCGGCATGGATGGCGGCGCTGATCTGCTATCCGCCGACAATCCTGATGACCAATGGCGGGCCGCTCGACTATCGTCCCGGGACCGCGGAGTGGAGCGACTGGTTCGCGGGGCATCCGGTCGTCCTCGCCGCGATCGGCGCGGTGCTGGTCGCGCTGACCGCCATCTACGCCTGGTCGACCGTCGCGTTCGGCCTGCGCTTTTCCAACCTGACGCATCGCGGCATCCTGACCCACGGGCCCTATGCCGTGTCGCGACATCCGGCCTATCTGTCGAAGAACCTGTTCTGGTGGATTGCGACGATCCCGGTGCTGTCGACCGGCTCCTGGGTCGATGCGGCGCGCAGCACGATCCTGCTCGGCGCGGTCAGCGGCGTCTACTACTGGCGGGCCAGGACCGAGGAGTGGCATCTGTCCGCCGATCCGGCCTATCGCGACTATTCCGCCTGGATGAAGCGCCATGGGCTGGTGCCGCGGTTCCTGGCCTGGGCGGCGGGGCGGACCTGATCGCCTGGGCCTGGCCTTCGGCGCCGATGTGCCGAAGGTCAAGCTCGGGCGATATCGTCAGAAACTCGCCTCGCCATAAACGCGCGAGATGTCCCCGCCCCATTCGCCATGATAGCGGTCGAGCAGGATTTGCGCGGGCACCTTGCCCGACCGCATGATCTCGCGCAGCGGGTCGAGGAACCCGGTTTCGTTATCCCCCGCACCGTTCAGCCGCGCCCGAGCCGCCAGCCCCGCATGGGCGATATCGAGCACCTCGCCCGCAATATCGCGCAGGCGTCCGCCGCCCGGCAGCGGTGCGTCTAGCGCGAGTTCGGGCACCGCATCGCGCAGCGCCTGGCGCTCGGTCAGCGACCAGCCCTTGACCAGATCCCAGGCGGCATCGAGCGCCCCATCGTCATAGAGCAGCCCGACCCAAAGCGCGGGCAGCGCGCAGATGCGGTTCCACGGGCCGCCATCGGCTCCCCGCATCTCCAGGAAGGTCTTCAGCCGCACCTCGGGAAAGGCGGTCGACAGATGGTCGTTCCAGTCGTCGATCGTCGGCAGTTCGCCCGGCAGGACCGACAGTTCGCCCTTCAGGAAGTCGCGGAAGGACAGACCCGCCGCGTCGACATATTTGCCGTCGCGATAGACGAAGTACATCGGCACATCGAGCGCATAGTCGGCGTAACGCTCATATCCGAACCCGTCCTCGAACACGAAGGGCAGCATGCCGGTGCGCGCAGGGTCGGTGTCCGACCAGATATGGCTGCGGAAGGAGAGCATCCCGTTGGGCTTGCCCTCGGTGAAGGGCGAGTTGGCGAACAGCGCGGTCGCCAGCGGTTGCAGCGCCAGGCCGACCCGGAACTTCTTCGCCATATCGGCCTCGGACGCGTAATCCAGGTTCACCTGGATGGTCGAGGTCCGCAGCATCATGTCGAGCCCCAGCGAGCCGACGCGCGGCATATGGCGCAGCATGATCGCATAGCGCCCCTTGGGCATGATCGGCAGTTCGGCGCGGGTCTTGTCCGGCCACATGCCCAGTCCCAGGAAACCGAGACCCAGCTTGTCGCCCGCCGCCTTCACCTGTTGCAGGTGGCGTCCGGTTTCGGCACAGGTCTGGTGCAGATTGTCGAGCGGCGCGCCCGACAGCTCGAACTGGCCCGCCGGCTCCAGGCTGATCGAGCCGTCCGCGCCGGTCATGGCGATGACGTTGCCGCCCTCCAGCACCGGCTCCCAGCCATATTGCTCCAGCTCGCCGAGCAACGCGCGGATGCCCGAGGGCTCGTCATAGGACGGCGCATGATGATCGCCCAGCGCATAGACGAACTTCTCATGCTCGGTCCCGATGCGCCAGCGGTCGCGGGGCTTTTCTCCCCGCGCGAAGCTCGCGATCAACTGGTCGCGCGACTCGATGATAGCGCCCTTGGCGGTGCTCGCGGTCTTGGTGCTCATGAACCGCGCCTTACGCGGGCGCGCGCGGCGACGCCATAGGCTGAATCACCGCCAATCGCCCGCCGCCGCCATCCAGAGCGACACCGCCGCCGCCGCCGCCGTGTCGGCACGCAGGATACGCGGGCCAAGGCCGATGCCGATGGCGGCAGGATGCGCCCGGATCGCCTCACGCTCCTCGGTGTCGAAGCCGCCCTCCGGCCCGATCAGGATCGCCGCCGGCCCTCGATGCGCGCGCATGGCGTCAAGCGCCGGTACGCCGCCATTTTCATCGGCGAAGAACAACGCCCGTCCCTCCGGCCAGTCGCGTAGCAACGCGGGCAGTTTCACCGGATCGGCGACGTGCGGAAGCGCGGTGCGGCCGCATTGCTCCGCTGCCTCGATCATATGGGCGCGCAGCCGCTCGGTATTGGGCTTGTCGACCACGGTGCGGCGGGTGACGACCGGCACCAGCCGCGCGACACCCAGTTCGCACGCCTTTTCCGCCAGCCAGTCGACCCGGCCCTTCTTCAACGGGGCCGCGCACAGCCACAGATCGGGCACCGCCTCACGCTCGCGCAGGCATTGGGTGACGTCCAGCGTCAGGTCGCGCTTCCCCACCGACGCCGCGACGCCCAGCCATTCGCCGGTCCGATCGTCGAACAACTTGACCGGATCACCCAGCTTGGTCCGCATGACGGAGAGCAGATAATGCGCGGCCGGGCCGTCGATGCGGATCGGCCCCTGGCCCAGCGGCTGGTCGACGAACAGACGGGGCGTGGATTGCGGCGGCCAGGCGGGGGTAGCGGGCATGGGGCCCCGCTTACACGGCTCGCGCGGGACTTGCCACTTTTGCCGTTTCGGGTGTTCTTCCCCCGAAAGGACGTGTCGATGGCGAAACATTACCGCGAACAGCTCGAAGCACTGCAACTGGCGCTGGTGCGCACCCAGATGGCGATGGTGGGATCGGACGAACGGGTCGTGATCGTGCTGGAGGGGCGCGACGGCGCGGGCAAGGACGGGGTGATCAAGCGGATCACCGAGCATCTGTCGGTCCGGGCCACCCGCGTCGTGGCCCTCCCCAAACCCTCCGACCGCGAACGCACGCAATGGTATTTCCAGCGTTATGCCGTCCATCTGCCCGCGGCGGGCGAGATCGTGATCTTCAACCGAAGCTGGTACAACCGCGCGGGCGTCGAGGTGGTGATGGGCTTTTCCACCGCAACCGAGCAGGAAGCCTTCCTCCGCGACGCTCCCGATTTCGAGCGGATGCTGGTCGAAAGCGGCATCAGGCTGGTCAAGATCTGGCTGGACATCACCAAGGACGAACAGGCCGACCGGCTGGAGGCGCGGCGCACCGATCCGCTCAAGGCGCTGAAGGTCTCCGACATGGACAAGGTCGCACAGGCCAAATGGGCCGATTATTCGGCGGCGCGCGACACGATGCTGACCCGGACCCACACCCCTTTCGCGCCGTGGCATATCGTGTGCGCCAACGACAAGAAGGATGCGCGGATCGCGATCATCCGCCACATTCTCCACCGCATCGCCCCGCCGGAGATCGCCGGCGAGGTGCCCCTGCCCGATCCGGCCCTGCTCTTCCCCTTCGACATGGCCGCGCTGGAGGATGGGCGGCTGGCGAAATAGGCGGAGCTTCAGCGCTTCTTTACCATGGCCGTGGCATGGCGGCGGGGTGCCTTGGTGCCCCGCCCTGGCCGCGATCGGAAGTCCTGCCATGCCCCGGCCCAGCCCCCAGATTGCCGCGACGCTGATCGTCCGGGACGAGGCGCGGTGCATCGCCCGTTGCTTGGCCAGCGTAGCCCCCTGGGTCGACCGGATGGTGGTGCTGGACACCGGATCGACCGACGACACGGTCGCCCTCGCGCGGGGGCTAGGCGCGGAGGTCTATCACCTGCCCTGGCCGGATAGTTTCGCGGCGGCGCGCAACCATGTGCTGGAACTGGCGGATGCGGACTGGCATCTGGTCCTCGACGCCGACGAATGGATCATCGCGGGCGGCGAGCGGCTGCGGGCCTGGTGCGAAACGCCTGGCCGACTGGGCTGCCCCTGCCTTCATCACGAGGCGGAAGGCGCGACGACCACGTTGCGTAGCTGGGTGACACGGCTGATCCCGCGTGGCGTCCGCTATGAGGGGCGCGTGCATGAGCAGGTGGTATCGCCCCTGCCCCGCCTGCGCATCCCACTGGCTATCGGCCATGACGGCTATCACGCAGCGCAGATCACGCGGAAGAAGGATCGCAACCATGCGCTGTTGCTGCGCGATCTGGCCGAGAAGCCCGACGAACCCTATCTGCTCTACCAACTGGGCAAGGACGCGCAGATGCGCGACGACCACGCGACGGGATGCGATTATTATGCCCGCGCGCTGGCCCTGACCGACAGGGGCGCGAACTGGCGACATGAGCTGGTGGTCAATGCGGTGCAACTGCTCGCCAGGGCGCGGCGGCTGGACGATGCGCTGGCGCTTGCCGATGCCGAACTTCCGCATTGGCCCGACTCGCCCGACTTCTTCTTCGTGCTCGGCGACCTGTTGCTGGATCATGCGCTGGCCGACCCGGCTCGGGCCATCGCGCACTGGCTGCCGCTGGCCGAGAGTGCATGGGAACGCTGTCTGGCGATCGGCGAGCGCCCCGATCTGGAGGGCAGCGTCGCCGGACGCGGCAGCCATCTGGCGCAGCATAATCTCGACGTCATCCGCTCCCAGCTCGCTATGCTGAACGCCTAGCCTCGCCGTCGGATCAGCCACCAGAGCAGCGCCAGCCCCAGCGCCGCCGCCAGCACGACGCCGCCGATCATCCCGGCGACACGAAGGATCGCCCAGAACAGAGCCTCGACGAAACGGCCGACCGCGACCGACAGGCCGATCATGGATTCGAGAACGCGTGGGGGATCACAGCGGCGACGATAGCCGCGAACGGGCTTGCGCGCCACGGGGCGTCCCCATAGGCCAGCGGACATGACCATCGAGATCGTACCCGATAGCGAGCATAAGGGACTGGTCGGGCGCCTGCCGCCCCGATTGCGCGGGCTGGCGCTGCTGGCCCGGTTCGACCGGCCGATCGGCTGGTGGCTGCTCTTCTGGCCGGGGGTCTGGGCGATCGCGCTGGCGGGCGGCCTGCCGCAGCGCTGGCCGCTGATCCTGTGGTTCCTGATCGGCTCGATCGCGATGCGCGGGGCGGGGTGCGTGTTCAACGACATCGTCGACCGCGACCTGGACGCCAAGGTCGCCCGCACGCGGGCCCGGCCGATCCCCTCGGGGCTGGTGTCGGTGAAGCTGGCCGCGATCTGGCTGGGCGTGCTGTGCCTGATCGGTCTCGTCGTGCTGGTGCAGCTCCGCCCGCTGGCCGCGATCGTTGCGCTTGCCAGCCTCGCGCCGGTCGCCGCCTATCCCTTCATGAAGCGGATCACCTGGTGGCCGCAGGCATGGCTGGGCATGGTGTTCAGCTGGGCCGCGCTGGTTGGCTGGGCGGAGGTGGCGGGGGCCTTGTCCGCGCCGCTCTGGCTGCTCTACGCCGGGTCGATCGCCTGGGTGATCGGCTATGACACCATCTATGCGCTTCAGGATCGCGAGGACGATGCGCTGATCGGCGTGCGGTCCTCGGCACTGCGCATGGGCGACCATGTGAAGCCGGGCGTGGGCGCGTTCTACGCGGCGGCCGTGCTGTGCTGGGCGGGGGCGATCTGGCTGGTTCGCCCGGACGTCCTGGCCATCGCGGCGCTGGCGCCGGTCGCACTGCACCTGGCATGGCAGGTCGCGACGCTGAATCCCGACGACGGCGCGGGGGCGCTGCATCGCTTCCGGTCGAACCGCTTCGCCGGGCTGTTGATGGCACTGGCCTGTGTGGTCGTGGGCTCGTCCCTCTAAATCCTCTCCGCAAAGGGTGGAACGAGATGGATCGCAACCCTTTGCCGGGTTGTCGCGTTGCGGAAACTTCGTCACATCTCAAGGTCGATGACCGTAGCCACGCCCGCCACCCGCTCGCTTGCCGAAAGCCATCGCTCGATCGCCATCCCGGAAGGGGCATCCTTCCTGCGGCGGCTGTTCGCCTTTGCCGGCCCCGGTTATCTGGTCGCGGTCGGCTATATGGACCCGGGCAACTGGGCGACCGACATCGCGGGCGGATCGGCCTATGGCTATGCGCTGCTGTCGGTCATCCTGCTCTCCAACATCATGGCGATGATCCTGCAGGCGCTGTCGGCACGGCTGGGCATCGCCGCCGGGCTGGACCTCGCCCAGGCGTGCCGTGCGGCCTATTCCAGGCCGGTCGCGCGCATCCTGTGGCTGCTCTGCGAGATAGCGATCATTGCCTGCGACCTGGCCGAAGTGCTGGGCACCGCCATCGCGCTGCAACTGCTGTTCGACCTGCCGCTGGTCTGGGGCGTCCTGATCACCGGGTTCGACGTCTTCCTGATCCTGGCGCTCCAGCGTTACGGATTCCGCAAGGTCGAGGCGTTCATCATCGCGCTGCTCCTGATCATCGGCGGCTGCTTCCTTTATGAACTGATCGCCTCGCGCCCGGACCCGGCATCGGTGCTGGCGGGGTTCGTGCCCACCAGCCGGATCGTGACCGACCCGGCGATGCTCTACATCGCGATCGGCATCCTCGGCGCGACGGTGATGCCGCACAATCTCTACCTCCACTCCTCGGTGGTGCAGACCCGTGCCTTCGGCCTGTCGACCGAGGGCAAGCGCGATGCGATCAGGATGGCGACGATCGACAGCACCGTCGCCCTGTTCTTCGCCTTCTTCATCAACGCCGCGATCCTGATCGTCGCCGCCGCCACCTTCCATGTCGCGGGACGCACCGACGTCGCGGAGATCGACCAGGCTTACCGCCTGCTCGCCCCCATGCTGGGCGCGGGGGCGGCGAGCGTGGTGTTCGGCATTGCGCTCCTCGCTTCGGGTCAGAACTCGACCGTGACGGGGACGCTTGCCGGACAGATCGTGATGGAGGGGTTCCTCGACCTGCGGCTCGCCCCCTGGCTGCGGCGGCTGATCACGCGCGGGCTCGCCATCATCCCCGCCGTGCTCGTGGTGGGTGCGAGCGGACAGGCGGGGGCGACCAAACTGCTGGTCCTCAGCCAGGTCATCCTGAGCCTTCAGCTTCCCTTCGCGGTCGTGCCGCTGGTCCGCTTCACCGCCGACAAGGCGATGATGGGACCGTTCGCCAGCGCGGCGTGGCTGCGCGTCGTCGCCTGGGTGATCGCCGCCACGATCATCGCGCTGAACCTGACGCTCCTGTGGGGAATCGCGACCGGCTGATACCTTGCAGGAGCGCACGGTAAAGCCGCGTGACATCGGTTCGGTCGCCGTTAAGCTGCCCGGCAACGGCACGCAAACGGGACGCCCGAATCAATGACGATGACCATCAACACCCTGCACGTCGACGACACCGGACCGCTCGCTGATGCGATCGTCGACACGCTGGTGCACCGGATCGGCAAGGACGCCGCCAATGCCCGCCCGCATGACTGGCTGGCCGCGACGATCCTGACCGTCCGCAACGACATCATCGAACGCTGGATGGCCTCGACCCGGGCGGCGCACGCGGCCGGGGCCAAGCGTGTCTATTATCTCAGCCTGGAGTTCCTGATCGGGCGGCTGCTGCGCGACGCGCTGTCCAATCTGGGCGTAATGGCGCAGGTCGCGGGCGCGCTCCAGACGCTGGGCGTCGACCTGTCCGAACTCGAGGAGATCGAACCCGATGCCGCGTTGGGCAATGGCGGCCTGGGCCGGTTGGCGGCCTGTTTCATGGAGAGCCTCGCCAGCCTCGACCTGCCCGCTTATGGCTATGGCATCCGCTATGTGAACGGCATGTTCCGCCAGCGGATCGATGACGGCTGGCAGGTCGAACTGCCCGAAACCTGGCTGAGCCACGGCAACCCCTGGGAGTTCGAACGCCGCGAAAGCGCCTATTTCGTCGGCTTCGGCGGCGAGGTGGTGGGCACCGAGACGGGCGCGGTCCATTGGAAGCCCGCCGAGGCGGTCGAGGCGATCGCGGTCGACACCCCCGTTGTCGGCTGGCGCGGCAAGCGGGTGAACACGTTGCGGCTATGGACCGCGCAGGCGATCGATCCCATCCAGCTCGATCGGTTCAACGCGGGCGACTATACCGGGGCGCTCGCCGGGGCGCTGGCCGCCGAGACGCTGGTGCGCGTCCTCTACCCGTCCGACAGCTCGCCCGCGGGCCAGGAATTGCGACTGCGGCAGGAATATTTCTTCTCCTCCGCCTCGCTACAGGACATTGTTCGGCGGCATATCCAGTATTTCGACGACATCCGCACCCTGCCCGACAAGGCCGCGATCCAACTCAACGACACCCATCCGGCGGTGTCGGTCGCCGAACTGATGCGGTTGCTGGTCGATCATCACGACCTGGGTTTCGACCAGGCATGGGACATCACCCGTCGCACCTTCGGCTATACCAACCACACGCTGCTGCCCGAGGCGCTGGAAAGCTGGCCGCTGCATCTGTTCGAGCGGTTGCTGCCGCGTCATATGCAGTTGATCTACGCGATCAACGCCAAGCTGCTGCGCGAGGCGCGCGCGGTGGAGGGGATCGACGACCGTGCCATCGCCGCGATCAGCCTGATCGACGAGAGCGGTGAGCGACGGGTGCGCATGGCGAACCTGGCCTTTGCGGGCAGCCACAGCGTGAACGGCGTCGCCGCGCTCCATACCGAGTTGATGAAGAAGACGGTCTTCGCCGACCTGCATCACCTCTATCCGACGCGGATCAACAACAAGACCAACGGCATCACCCCGCGCCGCTGGCTGCAACAATGCAATCCGCAATTGACCGCGCTGATCCGCGAGGCGATCGGCCCCGGTTTCGAGGATGATGCGGAGCAGTTGATAGCGCTAACGGATTTTGCGCAGGACGCGAATTTCCGGGAACGCTTTCTGGCGATCAAACGTTCCAACAAGGTGGGGCTGTCAAATTATCTTCGGGAATCGAGCGGACTGCGTGTCGACCCCGACGCGCTGTTCGACGTCCAGATCAAGCGTATCCACGAATATAAGCGCCAGTTGCTCAATATCATCGAGACGGTGGCGCTCTACGACCAGATCCGAAGCCATCCCGAGCGCGACTGGATTCCGCGCGTCAAGCTGTTCGCGGGGAAAGCGGCATCGAGCTATCACAATGCCAAGCTGGTCATCAAACTGGCCAATGATGTCGCCCGCCGCATCAATTCGGACCCCAGCGTCGGCCATTTGCTGAAGGTCGGGTTCATTCCCAACTACAATGTCAGCCTGGCCGAGAAGATCATCCCCGCCGCCGATTTGTCCGAGCAGATTTCGACCGCGGGCATGGAGGCGTCGGGCACCGGCAACATGAAGTTCGCGCTGAACGGCGCGCTGACCATCGGCACGCTCGACGGTGCCAATGTCGAGATCAAGGAGCATGTCGGCGACGATCATATCGTCATCTTCGGCCTGACCGCCGACGAGGTGGCCGCCAAGCGTCGTGACGGATATAATCCGCGCGAGATTATCGAGAACAGCCCGGAACTCCGCCAGGCCGTGTCCGCCATCGCCTCCGGCGTGTTTTCGCATGATGATCCCGGCCGTTATGCCGGGCTGATGGGCGGACTGTATGACGGCGACTGGTTCATGGTCGCCGCCGATTTCGACGCCTATGCCGCCGCGCAGCGTGGCGTCGATGTGCGCTGGCAGGACCAGACGGGTTGGGCGACGTCGGCCATCCACAATGTCGCGAAAGTCGGATGGTTCTCCTCCGATCGCACCATCCGGCAATATGCCGAGGAAATCTGGAACGTGATGTGAAGCCACCCCGTGCCGCTCTGGAAGCCCTGATCGAGGGCCGCAACGCCGATCCCTTCGCGTTGCTGGGACCGCATCGGGGACCGGGCGGCACGTTCCTTCGCGCGCTGGTGCCGGGTGCCGAGGAGGTGACGGCCTTCGACCTGTCCGGCAAGGTGCTGGGGGACCTGAAGCAGGTTGATCCGCGCGGCCTGTTCGAGGGCGCCGTGTCGGGCGAGCCGCAGCCGGTTCGATATTGCGCCAGGGGGCACGGCGCGGAGTGGTGGATCACCGATCCCTACAGCTTCGGGCCGGTGCTCGGGCCCGTTGATGATTTCCTGATGGGCGAAGGCAATCACTTCCGCCTCTATGACAAGATGGGTGCGCATCTGATCGAGCATCAGGGCGTGGCGGGCGTGCACTTCGCCGTCTGGGCCCCCAATGCCGAGCGGGTGGCCGTGGTCGGCGACTTCAACGACTGGAATCCCGGCCGCCACGTCATGCGCCGCCGCCTGGATGTCGGCGTGTGGGAAATCTTCATCCCCAATATCGGCCAGGGCCGCGCCTATAAATTCGCCATCACCGGCCCGCATGGCGCGGAACAGCCGATGAAGGCCGACCCTTTCGCCTTCGCGGCCGAGCTTCGCCCCATGACGGCCTCGGTGACGACCGCCCCGCCGCGGCATGTGTGGAACGACGCTGCCCACCGCGAGCATTGGTCGAGCGTCGACCCGCGCCGCGTGCCGATCAGCATCTACGAAGTCCATGCCGGGTCGTGGGACCGCGACGAGAATGGCTGGTACCTCAGCTGGGATGCGCTGGCGGGCCGGCTGATCCCCTATGTGGTCGAGATGGGATTCACCCATATCGAGTTCCTGCCCATTTCCGAACACCCTTACGACCCGAGCTGGGGCTATCAGACGACCGGCCTCTACGCGCCCTCGGCGCGGTTCGGCGATGTCGAGGGCTTTGCCCGCTTCGTCGACGGCGCGCACCGGGCCGGCATCGGAGTGATCCTCGACTGGGTGCCCGCGCATTTTCCTACCGACGCGCATGGCTTGTCGCATTTCGACGGCACCGCGCTCTACGAGCATGAGGACCCGCGCCAGGGTTTCCACCCCGACTGGAACACCGCCATCTATAATTTCGGACGGCGCGAGGTGGCGAGCTTCCTGGTCAACAACGCGCTGTTCTGGCCCGAGCGCTATCATATCGATGGTCTTCGCGTCGATGCGGTCGCCTCGATGCTGTACCGCGACTATAGCCGCAAGGACGGCGAATGGGTGCCCAACGAACAGGGCGGGCGCGAGAATTGGGAAGCAGTCGCATTCCTCCGCCAGGTCAACCGGCAGGTCTATGGCCAGCATCCCGGCGTCTTCACCATCGCCGAGGAATCGACCGCCTGGCCCGGCGTCTCAGCCCCCGCGCATGACGGTGGCCTGGGCTTCGGGTTCAAGTGGAACATGGGCTTCATGCACGACACGCTCCAATATATGGCGCGCGAGCCCGTGCATCGCCGCCACCATCATGGCGAGATCCTCTTCGGCCTGCATTACGCCTTCGACGAGAATTTCGTCCTGCCGCTCAGCCATGACGAGGTGGTGCATGGCAAGGGCAGCCTGCTGACCAAGATGGCGGGCGACGACTGGCAGAAATTCGCCAATCTGCGCGCCTATTATGCCTTTATGTGGGCCTATCCGGGCAAGAAGCTGCTGTTCATGGGCCAGGAATTCGCCCAGCGGGAGGAGTGGTCGGAAGCCCGCGCGCTCGACTGGCATCTGCGGTCCAGCCATGCGCATGAGGGCGTCCGCTCGCTGGTCCGCGACCTCAACCATCTCTATCGCGACACGCCCGCGCTCCATGCCCGCGACTGCGAGCGCGAGGGCTTCGAATGGCTGGTCGCCGACGACAGCGCCCATTCGGTCTTCGCCTGGCTGCGCAAGGCACCGGGCGAAAGGCCGGTCGCGGTGGTCGTCAACATGACGCCGGTCGCCCGTGCACCCTATCGCCTGCCGCTGCCGCATGACGGGCGCTGGACCGAGGTGCTGAACTCCGACGCGACCCAATATTGGGGCTCCGGCCTCGGCAATATGGGCGGAGTGGATGCCAGCGACGGCGTAGCCTGGGTGACGCTGCCGCCGCTCGCGACCGTCATCCTTCGCTTCGACGGCTGACCCCGGTCGATATCGCCGGAAATACCAAAGCACGCACATATATCAACACACGGGACGGGAGACGGAGAATGGACCTGAGGCGCGGACAACCGCTGGCGCGCGATGCCATGGCCTATGTGCTGGCGGGCGGCCGTGGCAGTCGGCTGATGGAAATGACTGACAATCGCGCCAAGCCCGCCGTCTATTTCGGCGGCAAGGCGCGGATTATCGACTTCGCCCTGTCCAACGCGATCAACTCCGGCATTCGTCGCATCGGCGTCGCGACCCAGTACAAGGCCCACTCGCTGATCCGTCACCTTCAGCGCGGCTGGAACTTCCTGCGCGACGAACGCAATGAGAGCTTCGACATCCTCCCCGCCAGCCAGCGGATCAGCGAATTCCAATGGTATGAGGGCACCGCCGACGCGGTGTTTCAGAATATCGACATCATCGAGAGCTATGCGCCCGAATTCATGGTCATCCTGGCGGGCGACCATGTCTACAAGATGGACTATGAGCTGATGCTCCAGCAGCATGTCGATAGCGGGGCCGACGTCACCGTCGCCTGTCTGGAAGTCACCCGCGCGGAAGCCAGCGCGTTCGGCGTGATGCATGTGGACGAGGCCGACCGCATCGTCGATTTCGTCGAGAAGCCCGCCGATCCGCCCTCCATCCCCGGCAATCCAGATGTGTCGCTGGCGTCGCTGGGCATCTATGTCTTCCGCACCGCCTTCCTGTTCGAGCAGTTGCGCCGCGATGCCGGGACGCCGGGGTCGAGCCGTGACTTCGGCAAGGACATCATCCCCTATCTGGTCGAGCATGGCAAAGCCCAGGCGCACCGCTTCTCCGCCTCCTGCGTCCGGTCCAGCGACGAGCCCGGTGCCTATTGGCGCGATGTCGGGACGGTCGACGCCTATTGGGAGGCCAGCCTCGACCTGACCGACGTGGTGCCGCAGCTCGATCTCTATGACCGCAGCTGGCCGCTCTGGACCTATGCCGAGATCACCCCGCCCGCCAAGTTCGTCCATGACGTCGATGGCCGGCGCGGATCGGCGGTGGCCAGCCTGGTCGCGGGCGACTGCATCGTGTCGGGCTCGTCGATCCACCGGTCGCTGCTGTCGACCGGGGTTCGGACCCATAGCTTCGCCATGCTGGACGAGGCGGTGGTCCTGCCCTTCTGCCAGATCGGACGCGGGGCACGGCTGCGGCGGGTGATCCTGGACCGCGGCGTCAAGATTCCCGACGGGCTGGTGGTCGGCGACGATCCGGTGCTCGATGCCCATCGTTTCCGGCGGACCGACAAGGGCATATGCCTCATCACCCAGTCGATGATCGATCGTCTGGCACACTGAAAGACACCATGACCCTTTCCGTCCTGTCCGTCGCCTCCGAAGCCTTTCCGCTCATCAAGACCGGGGGTCTGGCCGATGTCGTGGGGGCGCTTCCCGAAGCGCTCCGCCCGCATGACATCGCCGTAACCACACTGATCCCCGGCTTCCCCAAGGTGATGCGCGCGATCGGCGACGGCGCTCCCCGCGTCCATTACTGGCCGCACATCATCGGCAGCGAGGCATGGCTGCGCGAGGCGCGGATCGGCGAGCACCGGCTGCTGGTGATCGAGGCGCCACAGCTTTGGGAGCGCGACGGGCTTCCCTATGTCGATACCGACGGCAATGACTGGCACGACAATTGGCGGCGTTTCGCGGTGCTGGCGCGGGCGGGGGCGGACCTCGCCTCGGGCGCGGTGCCGGGCTATGATTTCGACCTGCTCCATGCGCATGACTGGCAGGCGGCGCTGGCCCCGGCCTTTCTCCATTACGCACCCGGCCCCGGCAAGGTCGCCAGGAGCATTGTCACCATCCACAATATCGCCTTTCAGGGGTCGTTCGCCGCGCATCACTTCCCCGATCTCGGCCTGCCGCCCGAGGCGTGGTCGGTCGACGGCGTCGAATATTATGGCCAGATCGGCTATCTGAAGGCCGGCCTGCGCACGGCGGATGCGATCACCACGGTCAGCCCGACCTATGCCGAGGAAATTCATCGGCCCCAGTATGGCATGGGCCTGGAAGGGCTGATCGCGGCGCGTACCGAATGCGTCAGTGGCATCGTCAACGGCATCGACCCCGCCGTCTGGAGTCCCAGGGTCGACGCCGCCCTGCCCGCCCCCTTCACCGTCGACACGCTGGACGACCGCATCGCCAACAAGCGCGCGGTGGAGCAGCAATTCGGGCTGGAGCAGGATGACAGCCCGATCTTCACCGTCATCAGCCGCCTGACCTGGCAAAAGGGCATGGACGTGCTGGTCGAGGTGGTGGACGATCTGGTCGCGATGGGCGGACGGCTGGTGGTGCTGGGCACCGGCGACCCGGCACTGGAGATCGCTTTCGCCACCGCTGCGCTGCGCCATTTTGGGCGGGTCGCGGTGCGGATCGGTTATGACGAACCCGTCTCCCACCTGCTGCAGGGCGGGAGCGACGCGATCCTCATCCCCTCGCGGTTCGAGCCGTGCGGGCTCACCCAGCTCTATGGCCTGGCCTATGGCTGCGTGCCCGTGGTGGCGCGGACCGGGGGGCTGGCCGACACGATCATCGATGCCAATGAAGCGGCGCTGGCGGCGGGCGTGGCGACGGGATTGCAGTTCGATACCGTCAACGCCGACAATATCGTCGCGGTGCTGCGTCGCACTATGAGACTCTATGCCGACCAAGACCAATGGCGGACCATTCAAGTGAATGGCATGAACGCCGATTATAGCTGGCACCATAGCGGCCGCCACTATGCCGAACTCTATCGATCCGTCCTGGGGAACCCATGATCAAGACTGTCGCGACCGAGCCTTATCTCGACCAGAAGCCGGGCACCTCGGGCCTGCGCAAGAAGGTCCGCGTCTTTCAACAACCCAATTATGCCGAGAATTTCGTCCAGTCGGTCTTCGACGCGCTGGGTGACGAAAAGACCCGCCAGACGCTGGTGATCGGCGGCGATGGTCGCTTCCTGAACCGGGAGGTGATCCAGGTCGCGATCCGCATGGCGGCGGCGAACGGCTTTGCCCGCGTGGTGGTCGGCCAGGGCGGTATCCTGTCCACCCCGGCGGCCAGCAACGTGATCCGGCAACGCAAGGCGATGGGTGGCCTGGTCCTGTCGGCCAGCCACAATCCTGGCGGCCCGGGCGAGGATTTCGGCATCAAGTACAACATCTCGAACGGCGGGCCCGCGCCGGAAAAGGTCACGGACGCGATCCATGCCAACACCAGGACGATCAACCGCTGGCTGACGGTAGAGGCCGATGACATCGACCTCGATACGCTGGGCGAGGTGACGGTCGGCGGCATGACCGTCGAGGTGATCGATTCGGTCACGGACTATGCCGCGCTGATGGAGAGCCTGTTCGACTTCGCCGCGATTCGGGCGGCGGTCGCGGGCGGCTTCACCATGTCCTTCGACGCGATGAGCGCGGTGACGGGGCCTTACGCGACCGAAATCCTGGAGAACCGGCTGGGCTTTGCCAAGGGCACGGTCCGCAACGGCACCCCGCTCCCGGATTTCGGCGGGCATCATCCCGACCCCAATCTGGTCCATGCGAAAGAGCTGTATGACCGGATGATGGCCTCCGACGCGCCCGATTTCGGTGCAGCGTCTGACGGGGACGGCGATCGCAACCTGATCATCGGGCGCGGACGCTTCATCACGCCGTCAGACAGCTTGGCGATGCTGGCGGCGAACGCGCATCTCGCGCCCGCTTATGCCGGTGGCCTGAAGGGCATTGCGCGCTCGATGCCGACCAGCGCCGCCGCCGATCGCGTGGCGGAGAAGCTGGGCATTCCGGCTTACGAAACGCCGACCGGCTGGAAGTTCTTCGGCAATCTGCTCGACGCCGGGATGGCGACCATCTGCGGCGAGGAGAGTGCAGGGACGGGCTCGGACCATGTGCGTGAGAAGGACGGGCTGTGGGCGGTATTGCTCTGGCTCAACATCCTGGCCGTCTCGGGCAAGTCGGTGGACCAGATCGCACGCGATCACTGGGCGACCTATGGCCGTAATTACTATGCCCGCCATGACTATGAGGGCGTCGAAAGCGAGCGTGCCGATGCGCTGATGGCCGATCTTCGCGGCAAGCTCGCCAGCCTGCCGGGGGAACGCTTCGCGGGGCTGACGGTCGAGACGGCCGACGACTTCGCCTATACCGACCCGACCGATCAGTCGGTCAGCCGCAACCAGGGTATTCGCGTGTTGTTCGAAGGGGGCAGCCGCGTCGTGTTCCGCCTGTCGGGCACCGGCACCAGCGGCGCGACGCTCCGTGTCTATCTGGAGCGCTATTCCGCCGACCAACTCGACCGCGAGACGCCTGACATGCTCGCCGACATCATTGCGGCGGCGGACGAGATCGCCGGCATCACCCGGCATACGGGCCGCACCGAACCCGATGTGGTGACCTGATTGGCATCGGGGGGAGAGTGAAACGCCCTCCCCCCTTGCCCCCGGCGACTGCCGGGGCGTAGTTGCCATCAGGTCGGTGGACGTCCCGAGAGATCGATGCCACTGGCTCCCGGCCTTCGCCGGGACGGTCGCGGTGCGTTAGGGTGTACAGGCCATGACGAATCAGCCCCTCTCCGCTCTCGGCGCGACACCCGTCCCCGGCGGCACCCGCTTCGCCGTGCGCTCGACCGCCCAGCGTGTCGAGCTTTGCCTGTTTGACGGCCCCCGGGAACGCCGCGTCGCCATGACTCGCGACGATGATGTGTGGATCACCACCATTCCCGGCACCGACCACCTCTATGGCTACCGCGCGCATGGCGAATATGACCCAGCCCGCAACCTGTGGTTCGACGCGGCCAAGCTGCTGGTCGATCCCTATGCGCTCGAACTCGACCGCCCCTTCGTCCAGTCGCCGCGCCTTGCCATCCCTGGCGAAGACACCGCCGACATCATCCCCCGCGCCCGCGTCGTTGCGCCGCTGACCACCATCCCTGCCTCGCCGCTCTTCCGGCCGGGGCAGCTCATCTACGAACTCAACCTGCGCAGCTTCACCATGCGCCACCCCGCTATCCCGGCGGGACGGCGCGGTACGCTGGCGGCGCTCACGCATCCGGCGGTGCTGGACCATCTGCATAAGCTGGGCGTCGGCGCGGTCGAGTTGATGCCGATCACCGCCGCGATCGACGAGCGCCATCTGCCACCGCTCGGGCTGCGCAATGCCTGGGGCTATAACCCGGTCGTGCCCATGGCGCTCTGCCCCGAACGGGTGCCCGGCGGAGTCGCCGAACTGGTCGCGACCATCGCCGCGCTGCGCGAGGCGGGGATCGGCGTGATCCTCGACCTCGTCTTCAACCATATGGGCGAAAGCGACATCCATGGGGGCACGCTGTCCTTCCGGGGTCTTGATCCCGACACCTATGCCCGCACGCCCGATGGCACGCTGATCAACGATGCTGGCACCGGCAACACGCTTGACGCCAGCCGTCCGGGCGTCCGCGCGATGATCCTCGACTCCCTGCGCCATTTCGCTCGTGCAGGGGTGGACGGATTCCGCTTCGACCTGGCGCCGGTGCTGGCGCGCGGGCCCGGCTTCGATCCCGATGCGCCCATCTTTGCCGAGATCGCCGCCGATCCCATCCTGTCGACCCGCATCATGATCGCCGAGCCCTGGGACATCGGCCCCGGCGGCTATCAACTCGGGGCCTTCCCCGAACATTGGCTGGAATGGAACGATCGCTATCGCGACCAGGTGCGGCGCTTCTGGCGCGGCGACGGGCGGGCGGGCGATCTGGCGACGCGTGTGGCGGGCTCGGCGGACCTGTTCACCAGCCCGACGAGCCGGTCGGTCAATTTCATCGCCGCGCATGACGGCTTCACCCTGGCCGATCTCGTCACCTATGCCGGGCGGCACAACCATGCCAATGGCGAGGACAATCGCGACGGACACGGCGACGAAGTGTCGTGGAACCATGGGTGCGAAGGCCCCGGCGACGATCCCGCCATCCACAAGGCGCGCGCCCGTTCGGTCCGGGCGATGCTCGCCACGCTGTTCCTGTCGCGCGGCACCCCGATGCTGACCGCCGGAGACGAATTCGGGCGTAGTCAGCAGGGCAACAACAATGGCTATGCGCAGGATAACGAGACAAGCTGGCTCGACTGGAACATGCGCGACGAGGCGCTGGAGCGTTTCGTCGCGACGCTCAGTGAATTTCGCCGGGGAGTGCCGCTCGACTGGACGGATTGGCTGGCCAACGCGCAATGGCGCACGCTTGGCGGTGATCCCATGCAGCCCGAGGACTGGGATCGGGCCGACGGCTTCGCGCTTCAACTGCCGGCGGGCGGGCAAAGCCTGATCCTGCGCTTCGACCGGATGAGCGGCGTCACCGCCCTTTTCGGCACGATGCTCGAAAGCTAGGGCGTCGCCATCGGCCCCATCAGATTGTGGTTCAGATGCCCCATGATCCAGATCGAGCCGAGCAGCACCAGCGCCACGATCAGCACCCCGAACAGCAACGCCAAGACATTGTTGGTGTTGTCCGGCCCCGTCGTGATGTGGAGGAAGAAGACCAGATGCACGCCCATCTGCCCGATCGCCAGCGCCACCAGCGCGGCGGGCACGGCGGGCCCCCAGACAATGTCGCTCTGCACCAAGCCGAAGGACGCCGCCGTCAGTATCGCCGCCGCGACCAGCCCGACCGCATAGCTGCGCACACCGCCGACGATCGAGTCCCGCTCCGCATCCTCGCCGGGCGCGGTTTCATCACGCGCCATTTCCTCGTCGGGCCGCTCGCTCATCCGCGCACTCCCATCAGATAGACCATGGTGAACAGCGCCACCCAGATGATGTCGAGCGCATGCCAGAACAGGCTGAAGCACAGGATGCGGCGCAGGATATCCTCGCGGAATCCCTTGGCATAAGCCTGCGCCATCATCGTGGTCAGCCACAGCAGGCCAAGGGTGACGTGCAGGCCATGACAGCCGACCAGCGCGAAAAAAGCCGACAGAAAACCGCTACGCTCCGGTCCATGCGCCTCGCCGATAAGGTGGAGGAATTCATACGCCTCCAGCGCGAGAAACCCGGCCCCCAGCACCCCCGTTACCGCCATTGCGATCTGGAACCAGCGCATGTCGCGCGCCAGCGTCCCGATCCCGGCCATCCCGCAGGCAAAGCTGGAGAGGAGCAGCAGGACCGTCTCGGTCTCGACCAGTTTCAGATCGAATATGTCCTTGCCCGACGGGCCGCCCGCGGTCGCGTCCACCAGCACCGCATAGGCGGCGAAGAAACAGGCGAACAGGATGAAGTCCGACAGCAGGAAGATCCAGAAGCCATAGGACACGACGATCCGCTTCGGCGCAGGGCCATCGGGATTGGGCTCGCTTCCCCGGCCCCATTTGTTGGGGTCGTGCGTCTGTGCCGCCCGGCTCATGACAGGCCCTTATTCATGACAGGGCCTCTTCCGGCAGATCGAGCAGGGTCGCCTTGCTGCGGCGGCGCGTCTGGTCCAGCCGTTCGACCTCCTCGATCGGGATTTCATACTCGGCCTTGTCGCGCCACGCGAAGACCACGAACGTCCCCCAGGCACCGAAAAAGCCCAGGATCACCAGCCACCAGATATGCCAGATCAACGCGAAGCCCATGGCCGTGGCGAAAAAGGCCGTGACGAACCCGGTCGGCGAATTGCGCGGCATCGCGATCGGTTCGTAATCGGGGCGGTCGGACAGGGCGCGGTTTTCGCGCGCCTTGGCCTTGATCCCCCAATAGGCTTCCTCGCCCTTCACATCCGGCAGCACCGCGAAGTTGAACGCGGGTGGCGGCGAGGTGGTGATCCACTCCAGCGTGCGCCCGTCCCAGGGGTCGCCGCTCTCGTCGATACGATCGGCCCGCGTCTTGATCGAGACATAGAGCATCATGACCTGACACGCGATCCCGGCGAGGATCAGCAGCGCGCCCAACCCAGCCGCGATCAGCCAGGGATGCCAGCCCGGCACGTCATAATGCTGCATTCGCCGCGTCATGCCCATCAGGCCCAGCACATAGAGCGGCATGAAGGCGAGATAGAAGCCACTCAACCACAGCCAGAAGGCGCGCTTCCCCCAGATTTCGTCCAGCGTGAAGCCGAACATCTTGGGAAACCAGAAGGTGAAGCCCGCAAAGGCCCCGAACAGCACCCCGCCGATGATGACATTGTGGAAATGCGCGACGAGGAACAGCGAGTTGTGCAGCACGAAATCGGCTGGCGGCACCGCCAGCATCACGCCGGTCATGCCGCCGATCACAAAGGTCACGATGAACCCGATCGACCACAGCATCATCGAGGTGAAGCGGATGCGCCCGCCATAGATGGTGAACAGCCAGTTGAAGACCTTCACCCCCGTCGGCACCGCGATGATCATCGTCGTGATGCCGAAAAAGCCGTTCACATCGGCTCCCGCCCCCATGGTGAAGAAGTGGTGCAGCCACACCATGAAGGACAGGATGCAGATCACCATCGTCGCAATGACCATCGAGCGGTATCCGAACAGGGGCTTGGACGAAAAGGTCGAGATGATCTCGGAGAAAATGCCGAAGGCGGGCAGGATCAGGATATAGACCTCGGGGTGCCCCCAGGCCCAGATGAGGTTGACGAACATCATCTGGTTGCCGCCCGCTTCCGGCGTGAAGAAGTGGAAACCCAGATAGCGGTCGAGGATCAACATGCCGAGCACGGCGGTCAGCACCGGAAAGGCCGCGACGATCAGCAGGTTGGAGGCGAGCGATGTCCAGGTGAACATCGGCATCCGGCTGTAACCCATACCCGGGGCACGCATCTTGAGGATGGTGGTGACGAGGTTCACGCCCGCCAGCAGCGTCCCCATCCCCGATATCTGTAGCGCCCAGAGATAATAATCGACGCCGACACCCGGCGAGAAGCGCAGCTCCGACAGCGGCGGATAGACCAGCCAGCCGGTCTTGGCGAACTCGCCGATGACCAGGCTCATGTTGATGAGCAGCGCCCCGCTGCACGTCAGCCAGAAGCTGACCGAATTGAGCGTCGGAAACGCCACGTCACGTATGCCGAGTTGCAACGGCACGACGAAGTTCATGAGGCCGATCATGAACGGCATCGCCACGAAGAAGATCATGATCGTGCCATGCGCCGAGAAAATCTGGTCGTAATGATCGGGTGGCAGAAAACCGTCGCTGCTATAGGCCAACGCCTGTTGCGACCGCATCAGCAGCGCATCGGAAAAACCACGGAGCAGCATCACGCCCGCCAACAGGCAATACATCACGCCGATCCGCTTATGGTCGACGCTCGTGATCCACTCACTCCAGATGTACGGCAGATGCCCGCGCCGCCATACCCAGATGAACACCCCAAGCAGGACCAGACCGATGACGCCCGCCGACAGCAGCGGCAAAGGTTCGTGAAACGGGATCGAGTCCCAGCCTAGCTTGCCGGTCAGTGTCATTGCTCGCGCCCATCCCTGGCCTGTTCCGCCTCGGGCGCGCCCTTCTTCATCACGATCCGGTCGTACAGGCCGGGCTGAAGCCTGGGATAGCTGGCGGGGCGGACATTGCGGCTGGGATGCGCCATCGCGACGAACTCGGCCCAGTCGAGCGTCTTGCCCTGCCCCGCTTTGGCGGTCGCGACGAACCGATCAAACGCGCCCTGCGACACCGCATCGACGAAGAAGTCCATATCGGCAAAGCCCTCCCCGCTATAATGCGCCGACAGCCCGCGATAGCGCCCGACCCTGTCCGCTCGCAGGTGGAGCGTCGAGTCCATGCCTGACATGGCGTAGGTCTGGCTGCCCAGTTGCGGCACGAAAAAGCTGTTCATGACCCCTGCCGAGGTGATGCGGAACTTCACCGGCGTACCCACCGGCACCACCAGCCGGTTGATCGTGGCGATTCCCTGTTCGGGATAGAGGAACAGCCATTTCCAGTCGGTCGCGACGACCTCGACCGTCATCGTCTTTGCACGTGAGGCGATGGGTTTCGGCGGATCGAGATCATGGCTGCCGATCCAGGCGATACCGCCCAGGAACATGATGGCGAGCGCCGGAACCGACCAGACCAGCAGTTCCAGCCGCCCCGAATAGGCCCATTCTGGCAGATGCCTGGCGCGGCTGTTACCGGCACGGAACCACCAGCTAAAGGCGAAAGCCAGGATGATGACGGGCACGACGATCGCCAGCATCACGGCGAGCGCGTTGAAGAAGATACTGCGCTCGCCCACCGCGATCGGCCCCGCGGGATTCAGGATACCGGGCTCACAGGCGGCCAGCGCGGCACACAGCCCAAGGCACGCGAAACGCGCGAAAATGGGGGCTAGGCGCGGTTCACGAGGCATTCAGGCGATGAACGGCGGGTCCTCGCTTTCGTTCCTCACCCGTTCGGCTCAGGCGGCTAGGCGGCGTCCCTCGCCATCGCCACTGTCATTGGCGGGGCGCTGGGTGCGACGCGGCCGCGCGGCCCGCTTGGCGGAGCGCCGTGCCACCATCCGCCGCACGACCGGCCAGCGCGCCAGCATCGAGGAGGACAGCATCGCCGCCATGCCCAGTTCGGCCACCCCGCCCCATTCGATCGCCGAAACCATCATGACGAGATCGCCCATCGACCCGCCAGCCATGGCAAGCATTCGAATCTCATCGACCTCGAACCAGATGGCGAGCCCGATCAGCGCCGCGCCAGCGATCATCACGCCCCATTGCGCCGGGCTGACCTGATTAAGGCGCTTCGCCGGTGCCTCGACCAGCATTCGCGACAACCAGCGGCTGACCGGCAAATACGGACAGCCGCGAAGCAGGAGCATCAAGCCCAGCAGCAGCAACGCGGCGGTCATTCCGCCATTCCCATCGATTGCATGGTCTTCCCCCTTGTTCCCTTGAAGTATTGGGGGAGCAGCGACGAATTACCAGAGGCGTGACGGCGCCCGCCCCGCGCGTCTATGGTCCTGCCATGACCCTGCGCAGCGCCCTGTTCCTCCCCGCCTCCAACCCCCGCGCCATCGCCAAGGCCCGCACGCTGGCGAGCGACGCGGTGATCCTCGACCTGGAGGATGCGGTCGCGCCCGATCTGAAGGTCGCCGCGCGCGCGGCGGCGGTGGCGGCGGTACGGGAAGGCGGATTCGGCGAACGATCGCTGGTCGTGCGGGCGAACGGACTCGAGACCGACTGGGCGGCGGACGATCTGGCCGCCCTGGCCGAGGTCCGTCCGGCGGCGGTGCTGCTTCCCAAGGTCGATGACGTCGCCACTTTGGCCGCGGCGCGGGCGGCGCTGGGTCCGGGCATTCCCCTCTGGGCGATGATCGAGACCTGTCGCGGCATCCTGTCGCTGGGCGCGATCGCCGGTGTCGCGACGGAATTGGGGCTGGCGGCCCTGGTCGCAGGCCCCAACGACCTCGCCAAGGAGATGCGCCTGCCCGCCCCGCCCGCCCCCGAGGCCCTGTTGCCGCTTCGCATCCAGATCGTCGTCGCCGCCCGCAGTGCCGGGCTGATCGCGCTCGACGGCGTGTGCAACGCCCTCGATGCGCCCGATCGACTGGCGGCCGAATGCGCGGAAGGGCGACGGCTGGGCTTCGATGGCAAGACGCTGATCCACCCCAACCAGATCGCAGCGGCGAATGCGGGATTTGGGCCGAGCGAGGCGGAAATCAAATGGGCACACCGCGTCGTCGCGGCCTTTGCCGATCCGTCGCAGGCGGAAGCGGGGGCGATCCGGCTCGACGGCCAGATGGTCGAGCGACTGCATCTGGCCGAGGCCGAACGGATATTGGCGCTCGCTCAGCCATAAGCCCTTCTCGTTCCTCCCCTGCAAGGGGAGGAATATGTTGGGCCTGTGCCGGTTACTCCAGTTCCAGAATCACCGCGTCCACGGCGAGGCTGTCGCCGGTCCTGGCGGTGATGGTCTTGACGGTTCCGGTCTTGGCGGCGCGCAGGATGTTTTCCATCTTCATCGCCTCGACGACGGCCAGCGGCTGGCCTGCCTCGACCTTGTCGCCCTCGGCCACGTCGAGCCGGACCAGCAGGCCGGGCATCGGCGCGATGAGGAATTTGGACAGATCGGGCGGCACCTTTTCGATCAGGTGCTGCGCATAGGCCGCCGCGCGGGCGGGGAGCACGCGGATGGTGTGACTGGCCCCTCGCGTCGTCAGGCGAAAGCCGGTGCGGGTCTTGGCGATGCGGATGTGGAGGGTGTCGCCCGCTTCGTCCTCGACCGCGATCATCCGGTCGCCCGGCGTATAGGCGATGGCGAGGTCCAGGTCCGCGCCGTCGACGCTGATCCCGTCGGTCGAGACGTTGACCGCATGGTCCTGCCCGCCGATCCGCACCGTCCAGTCGGCGGGCGGTTGCAAGCGGTGGCCGAGTTGCCCGTCGATCCGCCGCGCGCGGTCCGCCTCGGCGGTGGCGGCGAAGGCGGCGACAGCGGCGAGCGTTCGGATCAGGCCCTCCGACGCGGGCGCGCCGTGGAAGCCCTCGGGATATTCCTCGGCGATGAATCCGGTCGTGAGCGCGCCTGCGCGGAAACGCGGATGCTGCATCAGCGCGGACACGAAGTCGATGTTGGTCCCCGGCCCGACGATCTCGAAGGCGTCGAGTGCGGCGATCTGGGCATCGATCGCGGCCTCGCGGGTCGGGGCCCAGGTGACGAGCTTGGCGATCATCGGGTCGTAGAACATGCTGACCTCGCCCCCCTCGGCGACGCCGTCATCGACGCGGACGCGGGTCGCGTCGTCACGATGCTCGGCGGGCGGATTGTAGCGGACCAGCCGCCCGGTCGAGGGCAGGAAGCCGCGATACGGGTCCTCGGCATAGACGCGGTTCTCGATCGCCCAGCCGGTCAGCGTCACATCGTCCTGGCCGAACGCCAGCGGCTCGCCTGCCGCGACGCGGATCATCTGCTCGACCAGATCGAGACCGGTAATCTCCTCCGTCACGGGATGCTCGACCTGGAGGCGGGTATTCATTTCGAGGAAGTAGAAGCTCTCGCCCGTCGGGTCCGCGCCCGAGACGATCAGCTCGACGGTCCCGGCCGAATAATAGCCGACCGCGCGGGCCAGCGCGACCGCCTGTTCGCCCATCGCGCGGCGCATCTCGGGCGTGACGAAGGGCGACGGGGCCTCCTCGACCACCTTCTGGTGGCGGCGCTGCACCGAGCATTCGCGCTCGCCGAGATAGACGATGTTGCCGTGGCTGTCGCCCAGCACCTGGATCTCGATATGGCGCGGGGACTCGATGAACTTCTCGATGAAGACGCGGTCGTCGCCAAAGCTGGCGAGGCCTTCGCGCTTGGTCGCCTCGAAGCCCTCGCGCACATCCGCTTCCGACCAGGCGAGCCGCATCCCCTTGCCGCCGCCACCGGCCGACGCCTTCATCATCACCGGGAAGCCGATCTCGGTGGCGATGCGCACCGCTTCCTCGGTATCGGCGATCTCACCCAGATAGCCGGGGACGACATTGACCCCGGCCGCCTTGGCGAGCTTCTTCGACTCGATCTTGTCGCCCATCGCGGCGATGGCGTTCGGCGGCGGGCCGATGAACGCGACACCCGCCTCGGCACAGGCCCTGGCGAAGCTCTCACGCTCGGACAGGAAGCCATAGCCGGGATGGATCGCATCGGCCCCGGTCGCCTTGGCGGCGGCGAGGATCAGTTCGGCCTTGAGATAGCTCTCGGCGGCGGGCGCGGGGCCCAGGCGAACGGCTTCGTCGGCCAGCCGGACATGCGGCGCGCCCGCATCGGCATCCGAATAGACCGCGACCGTGGCGATGCCCATCGCGCGCGCCGTGCGGATCACACGGCACGCAATTTCCCCGCGATTGGCGATCAGGATTTTCTGGAACACGGGGATACCTCTCCTTTTATGTCGTTGGTCCGTGTCAAATGCCGTTCGAGTGGCGCACCAGCCCTGGTTCACCGCAACTGGGCCCCGGCTTTCGTCGGGGACAGCCGGCGAAGCCTGTTTACTCCGCCGCTTCCAATTCCACCTTGCACTCGGCCGCCATCGGGGTGAGCCCCAGCCGGGCGAAAAGTGCTGCGTCCTTGTCGTCGCCCGCATTGCCCGCGGTCAGCAGCTTGTCGCCGGTGAAGATCGAGTTCGCCCCCGCCAGGAAGCACAAAGCCTGGGTCGCATCCGACATGCTCTCGCGCCCGGCCGACAGGCGGACCATCGAGCGCGGCATGGTGATGCGCGCGACCGCGACGGTGCGAACGAATTCGATATCGTCGATCTTGGCCAGCGGGGTATCGGCCAGCATATCGCCCAGCACCGTGCCCTTGACGGGCACCAGCGCGTTCACCGGCACGCTGCCCGGATGCACCGGCAGGGTGGCAAGCGCATGGATGAAGCCGACCCGGTCGCCGCGCGTCTCACCCATGCCGACGATGCCACCGCAGCACACGTTGATCCCGGCATCACGGACATGCTCCAGCGTCTCCAACCGCTCGCCGAAGCTGCGCGTGGTGATGACGTCGCCGTACCGCTCGGGCGAGGTGTCGATATTGTGGTTGTAATAGTCGAGCCCCGCATCGGCCAGGGCCCGCGCCTGTGCGTCGGTCAGCATGCCCAGCGTCATGCAGGTTTCCATGCCCATGGCACGCACGCCCTTCACCATCTCGACGATGGCGGGCATGTCGCGGTCCTTAGGGTTGCGCCATGCCGCGCCCATGCAGAAACGCGTCGAGCCATGGTCCTTGGCCTGCGCCGCGGCCTGCAACACGGCGCGCGGGTCCATCAGCTTGGTCGCCTTCAATCCCGTGTCGGCATGCGCCGACTGGCTGCAATAGCCGCAATCCTCGGGGCAGCCGCCGGTCTTGATCGACAACAGTGTCGATAGCTGGACCTGATCGGCGGCATGGTGCGCCCGGTGCACCTCGGCGGCGCGGAACAGCAATTCGGTGAAGGGCAGGTCGAACAGCGCGGCGATCTCTTCGCGGGTCCAGTCGGTGCGCGGTCCGGCTCCGTCAATCGGGGAAAGCGCGGTGGTCGTCATCATCACTTGGCGTCCTGTAGTTCGTCCGCTTCCGGCGGCATATTATGGCCCAGCAGCCTCAGCACATCTCCGGCCGCTTTCACAAGGTTGGTGCCGGGGCCGAAAATCGCCTGCACCCCGGCATCGTAGAGCGCCTGATAATCCTGTGCCGGAATAACGCCACCCGCAATGACCTTGATATCGGCGCGGCCCGCCTCGCGAAGATGGCCGATCAGTTCGGGGACGAGCGTCTTGTGCCCCGCCGCGAGACTCGAGGCACCGACGACATCGACATCGCGGGTCAGCGCCACTTGCGCCGCTTCCTCGGGCGTCTGGAAGAGCGGTCCCGGCACCACCTCGAACCCCAAGTCCCCGAACATCGAGGAGACGAGGTTCGCGCCCCGGTCATGCCCGTCCTGCCCCATCTTGGCGACGAACAGCCGGGGACGGCGGCCCAGGCGACGCTCGACCGCCTCGACACCCCGGATCAGGCGCGCCCAGCGCTCGTCCTCGGCATAGGCTCCGCCATAAACGCCCGACACGGGGCTCGGCTGCGTCCCATAGCGGCCGAACACGTCTTCCAACGCCGCCGAAATCTCGCCCAAAGTCGCCCGTGCCCGCGCCGCTTCCACCGCCAGCGCGAGGAGATTGCCCTTGCCGCGTGCGCCATCGCGCAGCGCATCGAGGGCAGCCCGGCACGCCGCTTCGTCGCGCGCCGCCTTCATCGCCGCGATCCGCGCGATCTGCCCCGCCCGCACCGCATGATTGTCGATATCGAGAATCTCGACAGGCGCTTCGTCGGCCAGCCGGTATTTGTTGACCCCGACGATCACATCCTCGCCCCGGTCGACCTTGGCCGCCCGCGCCGCGCTCGCCTCCTCGATCATCGCCTTGGGCCAGCCCGCCGCCACCGCCTTCGCCATGCCGCCCTCTGCCTCGATCCGCTCGATCAACTCCCACGCGCCGTCGACCAGCGATTGCGTCAGGCTCTCGACATAATAGCTGCCGCCCAAGGGATCGACGACCTTCGTCATCCCCGTCTCTTCCTGCAACACGATCTGCGTGTTGCGCGCGATGCGGGCGGAGAAGTCGGTGGGCAGCGCGATCGCCTCGTCCAGCGCATTGGTGTGGAGGCTCTGCGTGCCGCCCAGCATTGCCGCCATCGCCTCGATGGTGGTGCGGATGACGTTGTTATACGGGTCCTGCTCGGTCAGCGACACGCCGCTCGTCTGGCAGTGCGTGCGCAGCATCTTGGAGCGCTCGTCCTTCGCCCCGAGCTGCGTCATCGCCCGGTGCCACAGCACACGCGCCGCGCGCAGCTTGGCGACCTCCATGAAGAAGTTCATGCCGATCGCGAAGAAGAAGGACAGGCGGCCTGCGAACTTGTCGATGTCGAGGCCCGACGCCACGCCATATTTCACATATTCCATGCCGTCGGCGATGGTGAAGGCCAGCTCCTGGAGCTGCGTCGCCCCGGCTTCCTGCATGTGATAGCCGCTGATCGAGATGCTGTTGAACTTGGGCATCTCGGCCGAGGTATAGGCGAAGATGTCCGAGATGATCCGCATCGAAGGCTCGGGCGGGTAGATATAGGTGTTGCGGACCATGAACTCCTTGAGGATGTCGTTCTGGATGGTCCCTTCCAGCTTCGAGCGGTGAACGCCCTGTTCCTCGGCCGCGACGATGAAGAAGGCCAGCACCGGGATCACCGCACCGTTCATCGTCATGCTGACCGACATGGCATCGAGCGGAATGCCGTCGAACAGGATCTTCATATCCTCGACCGTGTCGATCGCGACGCCCGCCTTGCCGACATCGCCCGTCACGCGGGGGTGGTCACTATCGTAACCCCGATGGGTGGCGAGGTCGAAGGCGACCGACAGCCCCTTCTGCCCCGCCGCCAGATTGCGGCGGTAAAAGGCGTTCGATTCCTCGGCGGTCGAGAAGCCCGCATATTGCCGGATCGTCCAGGGGCGGCCCGCATACATGCTCGCGCGCACCCCGCGCGTGAACGGCGCGAAGCCCGGCAGGCCGGGGTCGGTGGTCACATCCGCCGCCGTGTAGAGCGGCTTGACCGTGATCCCCTCCGGCGTCCGCCAGTCGAGGTCGCGGTCCTTCACCTCGCGCGCGGCGAGCGATTCCCAGTCGGACAGGTCAGGGCATTCGGCCATCGGCCACTCCTCATCCACTCGTTGCGCGCATTGCTTATTTTGTTTCACTAAAACGCAATCATGATACGGTCGCAAGGGGCAGCGTCCTACTCCCCCAGGAAGCGCGGTGGTCTCTTCTCGAAAAAGGCCCGACCACCTTCCTCGCCATCCCGGGTGGCGCGGGCAGTGCGCTGGTCCTCGGCCTCGCGGGCTAGGGCGGTGGCATAGTCGCTCTCGAAACCGGCATGGAGCGCACGTCGCATCAGCCCCAATGCGACGCTCGGCCCCGCCGCCAGTCGCTCGGCGAGCGCGAAGGCCTCGGCGTCGAGCACATCGTCGGCGACGATCTTGTGGATCATGCCCCAATCCAGCGCCTTCGAGGCCGTCACCCGCTCGCCGAGCATCATCATCTCCGCCGCCCGCGCGCGTCCGATCAGGCGCGGCAGCATCCAGCTCGCTCCGCCATCCGGGACCATGCCGATATTGACGAAGGCGTGGAGGAAATAGGCCGTCTCGCTCGCCACGCAGAAATCGGCGGCCAGCGCCAGGCTGCATCCGATCCCCGCCGCCGCACCGCGCACCGCGCTGACCAAAGGTATGGGAAGATCGGCGAGCGTCAGGAACAGCGGGTTGAAGTGATCGACCAGCGCGCGGTGCACCGTCTCCGGGCCGATATCGCCGCCGGAAATGTCCGCCCCCGAGCAGAAACCCTTGCCCGAGCCGCTCAGCAGGACCGCACGGGCATCGCCGCGCTCTGCCAATGCTTCGCCGATCCGGTCGAACAGTTCGGGGGGTGCGGCATTGAGGCGGTCGGGGCGATTGAGCGTCAGGACCAGGACGCCACCCCGACGCTCGGCCAGCAGCATGGGCTCGGTCAATGCTCCTCCCCCGGCGTTTCCATCAGTTCGACCAGCACCCCGCCCATGTCGCGCGGGTGGAGGAAGACGACGGGCGTGCCATGCGCGCCGATGCGCGGCTGACCCAGCAGCGTCGCCCCCTTGGCCTGAAGCTCGGCCACGGCAACGGCCATGTCGGCGACCTCGAAGCAGAGGTGATGCTGTCCCCCCGCCGGGTTCTTCGTCAGGAAGTTGGCGATGGGGGAGCTTTCGTCCAGTGGCTGGATCAGTTCGATCTGCGTGTTGGGCGCGTCGATGAAGCACACCCGCACGCCCTGAGGCGGCAGGTCGAACGGCGCGCCGATCGCCTCCGCGCCGAGCAGATGGCGATAGGTCTCCACCGAACGCTCGATCGAAGGTGTGGCGATGCCGATATGGTTGAGGCGGCCGAGGGTCATGCCAATGCCTCTCGGCTAAACATCAACGATGCGTCACAGCGGGAGATTATCATGCTTCTTCCACGGGTTCGCCAGGTCTTTGTTGCGCAGCTTGCGCAGGCCGAGTGCGATACGCCTGCGTGTGGAATGCGGCTGAATCACCTCGTCGACAAAGCCCTTGGACGCCGCGACGAACGGGTTGGCGAACCGCGCCTCATATTCGGCGGTCCGCTCGGCGATCTCTTGCGGAGTCTTGCCTCGGAAGATGATCTCGACCGCGCCCTTGGCCCCCATCACCGCGATCTCGGCGGTCGGCCAGGCATAGTTGAGGTCGCCACGCAAATGCTTGGACGCCATCACGTCATAGGCGCCGCCATAGGCTTTCCGCGTGATGACCGTGATCTTCGGGACCGTCGCCTCGGCATAGGCGAAGAGCAGCTTCGCGCCATGCTTGATGATGCCGTTATGCTCTTGGGCGGTGCCGGGCAGGAAGCCGGGCACGTCGACAAAGGTCACGATCGGGATCTCGAACGCATCGCAGAAGCGCACGAACCGCGCCGCCTTGCGGCTGGCGTTGATGTCGAGCACCCCCGCCAGCACCATCGGCTGGTTCGCGACGAAGCCGACCGTGCGCCCTTCGATACGACCAAAGCCGGTGATGATGTTGGCGCCGTGGGCGGGCTGCACCTCGAAGAAGTCGCCCTCGTCGACGACCTTGGCGATCAACTCGTGCATGTCATAGGGCTGGTTGGCGCTGGCCGGGATCAGCGTGTCGAGGCTTTGCTCGATCCGGTCCCAGGCGTCAGCGGTCGGCCGTTCGGGCACGCCCTCGCGGTTGTTGGCGGGCAGGAAGTCGATGAAGTCGCGCGCCGCCAGCAGCGCCTCGATATCGTCCTCGAACGCCACGTCGGCGACGCCCGTCTTGGTCGTGTGCGTCACCGCGCCGCCGAGTGCTTCCTGCGTCACGACCTCGTTGGTCACCGTCTTGACCACATCGGGGCCGGTGACGAACATGTAGCTGGAATCCTTCACCATGAAGATGAAGTCGGTCATCGCTGGCGAATAGACCGCGCCGCCTGCGCACGGGCCCATGATGAGGCTGAGCTGCGGCACCACACCGCTCGCCAGCACATTGCGCTGGAACACCTCGGCATAGCCGCCCAGGCTGGCCACGCCTTCCTGGATGCGCGCACCGCCGCTGTCGTTCAGGCCGATGACGGGCGCGCCGACCTTCATCGCCATGTCCATGATCTTGCAGATCTTCTGCGCGTGGCGTTCCGAAAGCGAGCCGCCGAACACGGTGAAGTCCTGGCTGAAGACGAAGACCAGCCGCCCGTTGATCGTGCCGCTGCCGGTCACCACGCCGTCGCCGGGGATGACCTGTTCGGTCATGTCGAAGTCGGTGCAGTTATGCTCGACGAACATGTCGAGCTCCTCGAAGCTGCCCTCGTCGAGCAGCACGTCGAGCCGCTCACGCGCGGTCAGCTTGCCCTTGGCGTGCTGCGCGGCGACGCGCTTCTCGCCACCACCGGCACGCGCGCCTTCGCGGCGACGTTCCAGTTCGACCATCGTCGATGCCATGACCTCTCCTTCAGTCTTTACCCGGCTTATGCCTGAGAGAATGGAGGAATGGCAATTGGCACGGACGATTTCCGTTTTCGTAAGCGGAAAGGGGAGATCGCCCTAGATATCCAGGGCCCAGCCGTCGCGGCCCTTGGGGTCGAAGGGGCCGCTTGGAACATATCGCTCGGCACCGGCGCGCAGCCGAAGCACGCTCCAGTCGCCGCGCCGGTCGACGCTCTCCATCACGCAGCCACAGGCTTCATAGGCCGCGACCACATCCGTTCGCTGAGTCTCGAGCAGCCCGGCGAGCACCAGCGTCGCCCGCGGCCCGGCGATCGCGGCCAGTTCGGGCGCCATCGAGATCAGCGGTCCCGCGAGGATATTGGCGATGACGAGGTCATAAGGCGCGCCCGCCATGATCGGGTCGGCCAGCGCCCCGTCCGCGACGATCAGTTCGACGCCCCCGACACCGTTGATCGCGGCATTGTCGGCGGTCACGTCGATCGCGATCGGATCGATATCGGTGGCGACGACCTTCGCGCCCGGCCAGAGGTGCCGCACCGCAAAGGCGAGCAGCCCGGTGCCAGTGCCGACATCGATCGCGTTCAAGACCGCCTCGCCCGCCATCGCGTCCAGCATGGCGAGGCAGCCGCTGGTCGTCTCGTGATGACCGGTCCCGAACGCCCGACCCGCCGGGATGTGGAAGCCGCGCAGGCCCTCCGGCACCGACTCGTCGCCCGTGTGGACGAAGAAGCGTCCGACCGAGAGCGGCGCCAGCCCCGCCTGGCTCATCGTCACCCAGTCCTGCGCCGCCAGATGCTCGACCGTGGCGGGATGATCGCCTGCACTCGGCACCAGCGCGCGGATCGCCGCGATCGTCGCCGGATCCGGCTCGACCTCGAAATAGGCATCGAGACGCCAATGCTCGCGGTCGTCCTCCACCTCCTCGGTGGTCATGATCACGGCTTCGATCGCGAGATCGTCGGCCGCATCGATCGCCTCCGCCTCGTCGCGGGTGCAGGGCAGCGTCAGCTTCCAACTGTCAGCGGACATAGCTGGCTCCATTGATGTCGAGGACCGCGCCGGTCATCGAGGGCGGCGCGTCGGCGCACAGGAAACGGACGGTCGCGGCGATCTCTTCGGGCGCCGCGACCCGACCGAGCGGGATATCGGCGAGCAGCGTGTCCCCGCCCCGGCTGGCCAGATAGTCGTCGGCCATGCCGGTCATGGTAAAGCCGGGACACACGGCGAAGGCCAGGATCCCCTCGGCGGCATAGGCCCGCGCGATGGTCTTCGTCATCGCGACCATGCCTCCCTTTGACGCGGCATAATGCCAGTGCGCGGGGCTGTCGCCGCGATAGGCGGCGCGGCTGGCGATGTTGACGATCCGGCCGCCGACCCCGCGCTCCTGCCAGTGCAGGACGGCGAGTCGACACATTTCGGCCGATGCGGTCAGGTTGACCTGCATCGTGCGCGCCCAGCTTTCCGACCAGTCGGCGGAGGCGAGCGGGCTGGCCTCGAAAATCCCGGCATTGTTGACCAGCATGTCGATCGCGCCGCCCGCCTCGGCGAGTGCAGCGGCCCAGAGCTGCGCCGGGGCGGCCGGATCGGACAGGTCGGCCGCGATGCCGCTGCGGGTCCCATGCCCCAGGACCCGCGTGTCGGGCAGGTCGCCCAATGTCGCTGCGATGGCCGCGCCGATGCCCCGGCTGCTGCCCGTTACCAATATCGTCGTCATGCCCCTGCCGTGCCGGTCGATCGCGAAGGCGTCAACCGGCACGCGGATCCGGGCAGTGTCCGGTCAGGCCGCGACTCGCGCGACGAACTGCGTCGCGCTGGTCTTCAGGTCGCCCAGTCGCGTGTCGAGATGGTCGAAACCGCGCCCGACCCGGTCGATCTCCTGCGCGACATGCTCGGTATCCTGGCGGATCGCGGCGATGGTGTGCGACATCGAGTCGGCGGCCAGCGCGGTCTCGTCGACCGCCGCGGTGATCGCGGTCACCGTCTGCGCCTGCGCCTCCATCGCATAGCGGATCCGCTCGGCCGAGACCTGCACCTCGTTGACCGTCGCCTTGATCGAGGCGTTGGTCTCAACCGTGCAGCGGGTCGCCGCCTGGATCGCGGCGATCTTGGTCGCGATATCGTCGGTCGCGCGGGCAGTCTGGCTGGCGAGGCTCTTCACCTCCTGCGCCACGACCGCGAAGCCGCGACCCGCATCGCCCGCCCGCGCCGCTTCGATCGTGGCGTTGAGCGCAAGCAGATTGGTCTGCCCGGCAATGTCGCGGATCAGGCCCAGGATCGACTCGATCGACTTGGCGTGATCCGACAGCATCTCCGACATGCCGACCGCCTGGCCCGCCTGATCGGCGGCGCGATTGGCGACATCGGCGGCCTGTTCGACCTCGGTCCGGGCGTCCTCGATCGCGCGGATGAGGCCGGCGGCAGTCTGTGCCGCCTCGCGCATCGCGACCGCCGACTGTTCGGCGGCGGCGGCGACTTCGCTCGACTTGCCCAACATGCCCCGGGTCGAAAAGGAGGCCTCCTGCGCCTGTCGACGCAGATCGCGCCCCTCGACCGTCGCATTCTCGACGACGGCGGCGATCCCGTTGCGGAAGTCCCCCGCCAGCCGCTCACGCTGGCGCTCGGCGGACCAGTCGGTGAAGCCCGTGAACAGGGCGACGGTCAATTCCGTCTCCATCCCGTACAGGCGCAGCAGCGTATCGACCGCGACCGTCCGGCGGGGATCGTCGGGCGCCAGCTCCTCCAGCACGACGGTCAGCGCCGCGCGGTCGCTGGCGCAGGACATGGCGAGCACCTCCATCGGCGGCACGCCCGCGGCATAGGCGGAGGCGATCGCACGGCCGAGCGACTCGACCCATTCGCGCCCGGCCAGATCGCTGAAGCGATTGCGCAGATAGGCGCGCCCGGCGGTGATCTGCCGCTCGCGATCCATGGGGGTCCATTCCGGGCGGCCCGGATTGGTCATCCGCCAGTGATGCCAATAGGCTTCGACCACCTCGTCGGCGCGCGGCTCGATCACCGACCATAATTCTGCGGCACGCTGGACCAGCGATCCGTCGCCGCCGTCAAAGGCAAGAATGCGCGCGGCCAGATCGATGTTCGCCGTGATGACCGTGGGCGATGGCAGATCGGAATTCAAAGCGCGGCTCCCCTCATTCCATACGCAACGGAACGTTCGGACGCGACATTGGCCCGACAAGGGTTAAGGGGACGTTATCCGCACCCGGAATCCACAACTCCGTTGGCGCTTGCGAGCCGGCCATGGCATTGGATGCGCACGATGCGATGCGCTCACGACTTGCATCCTGGCGGCGTCTTCATCATAGGCATGTCCGCAAACCAGCCCGACTTCAGATTGTTCGAGGATCCGCCCTTGGCCGCCCGCAACACCGCACGCCCGCTCTCGCCGCATCTCCAGATCTGGAAATGGGGCCCCAACATGCTGGTCTCCATCCTGCATCGTGTCACCGGCACGGGCATGGCGACCGTCGGCGCGGCGCTTCTCGTCTGGTTCCTGGCCGCCCTTGCCGGCGGCCCGGACAGCTATGCGACGTTCCGCAACGTCTTCACCTATGACTCGGGTCGGCTGAACATCATCGGCTATGTCCTGGGCATCGGCCTGACCGCCTGCCTGTTCCAGCATATGGCGAACGGCATCCGCCACCTGTTCATGGACGTCGGTGCGGGCTTCGAGCTGAAGTCGAACAAGCGTCAGTCGCAAGCCACCATCATCTTCGCCGTCGTGATGACGGTCGCCTTCTGGCTCTATCTGGGGATCAAGTGATGCGTTCCGGAACCGCGATCGGCCGCGTGCGCGGCCTGGGCTCGGCCAAGTCGGGCACCCATCATTGGTTGAACCAGCGCCTGACCGCCGGGTCCAACTTCCTGCTGGTCGTATGGCTGCTGATCTCGATCCTGCGCCAGCCGTCCTATGACTATGCCGCGATGCATCTGTGGCTGTCCAATCCCTGGGCCGCCATCCCGATGGTCCTGCTGGTCGCCTCGATCTTCTATCACATGCGCCTCGGCCTGCAGGTCGTGATCGAGGATTATGAGCAGGACCAGAACCGCGTCGCGCTGCTCGTCGTCATGAACCTGTTCGTCTTCACGACCGCCGCCGTCGCCATCTTCTCGATCCTCAAGATCGCCTTCGGAGCCGCTGCCTGATGTCCGCTGCCGCCTACAAGATCATCGACCATACCTATGACGCCGTCGTCGTGGGTGCGGGCGGCTCGGGCCTGCGCGCCACCATGGGCATCGCCGAGGCCGGTCTGAAGACCGCCTGCATCACCAAGGTGTTCCCGACGCGCAGCCACACGGTCGCCGCGCAGGGCGGCATCGCCGCGTCGCTGGGCAATATGGGCCCCGACCACTGGACCTGGCACATGTACGACACCGTCAAGGGGTCGGACTGGCTGGGCGACCAGGACGCGATCGAGTATCTGTGCCGCGAGGCGCCCGCCGCCGTGTACGAGCTGGAGCACGCTGGCGTGCCGTTCAGCCGCACCGAAGAGGGCAAAATCTACCAGCGCCCGTTCGGCGGCATGATGCAGAATATGGGCGAAGGCCCGCCCGCGCAGCGCACCTGCGCCGCGGCCGACCGTACCGGCCACGCCATGCTGCACGCGCTGTACCAGCAGTCGCTGAAATATGACGCGGACTTCTTCATCGAATATTTCGCGCTCGACCTGATCATGGACGATCAGGGCAATTGCCGCGGCGTGATCGCGCTGTGCATGGAAGACGGGTCGATCCACCGTTTCCGCGCGCACAATGTCGTGCTGGCGACCGGCGGCTATGGCCGCTGCTATTTCTCGGCCACCTCGGCGCACACCTGCACGGGTGACGGCGGCGGCATGGTGCTGCGTGCGGGCCTCCCGCTCCAGGACATGGAGTTCGTGCAGTTCCACCCGACCGGCATCTACGGTGCGGGCGTCCTCATCACCGAGGGCGCGCGCGGTGAAGGCGGCTACCTCACCAACTCCGAGGGCGAGCGCTTCATGGAGCGTTACGCGCCGTCGGCCAAGGACCTGGCCAGCCGCGACGTCGTGTCGCGGTCGATGGCGATGGAGATCCGCGAAGGGCGCGGCGTCGGCAAGGAGGGGGATCATATCTACCTCCATCTCGACCATATCGACCCGAAGGTCCTAGCCGAGCGCCTGCCCGGCATCACCGAGACCGGCAAGATCTTCGCCGGTGTCGACCTGACCCGCCAGCCGCTGCCGGTGACGCCGACCGTCCACTATAATATGGGCGGCATCCCGACCAACTATCACGGCGAAGTCGTCCGCCTGAAGGACGGCAACCCGGATTCGGTCGTCCCCGGCCTGTTCGCGGTCGGCGAAGCGGCCTGCGTGTCGGTGCACGGCGCGAACCGCCTCGGCTCCAACTCGCTGATCGACCTTGTCGTGTTCGGCCGTGCGACCGGCCTGCGCATCAAGGACACGCTGAAGCCCGGCACGCCGCACGCGCCGCTGCCCGCCGGTTCGGAGGAGCTGGCGCTCAGCCGTCTGGATCACTTCCGCAACGCCGCGGGTGGCTCGTCCACCGCGTCGGTGCGTAGCGAGATGCAGAAGACGATGCAGCGCCACTGCGCCGTGTTCCGCACCGACGAACTGCTGACCGAAGGTCGCCAGATGATCCGCGCCACCTATGACCGGATGAAGGACATCGGCATCAAGGATCGCTCGCTGATCTGGAACACCGATCTGGTCGAAACGCTGGAGCTGGACAACCTGATCAGCCAGGCGGTCGTGACGATGGAGTCGGCGCTGAACCGCAAGGAAAGCCGCGGCGCGCACGTGAACGAGGATTTCCCCGATCGCGACGACTCCAACTGGATGAAGCACACCGTCGCGACCTTCGACGGCTGGGGCGGCCAGGGCGGGGATGTCGCGATCGACTATCGCCCGGTCCACGACTACACGCTGACCGACGATATCGAGTATATCAAGCCGAAGAAGCGGGTTTACTAAGACCCGGTTCCAAGGTTCGGAAGCAAGGGGCTGGCGAGCGATCGCCGGCCCCTTTTCTTTGGCCCGTCCTGGGGGGGGCGGGATTGCGGGATGCGTCGAATCGACTATTGCGCCGCCATGCCCTGCCCCAGATGCTCCAGCCGCCGCCGCGGCAGAGCCTCGGGCATCTCCCGGCGGATATAATCCAGCAGCCCCTCGCGGATTTCGCATCGCAGGTCGAACGCGATCGCGGCATCGCGCGCGGTCATCAGGCCGCGCACCTCGATCGCGTCCGATTTGGTGTCCGTGACCTGCATGTTGAAGAACCGCCGGTCCCAGCGGGGGCTCGCCTCGACCAGTTCGCCCATTTTCTCGCGCAACCGGGGAATGTCCGCCGCCGGGTCGAGATACCAGAAGACCGATCCCAGCAACTGGCTGGTCTCGCGCGTCCAGTTCTGGAAGCTGTTCTCCAGGAACTTGGCGACCGGCACGACTAGCCGCCGTTCGTCCCAGATACGCACCACCACGAAGGTCAGGTGGATCTGTTCGATCCGCCCCCATTCATTATCGATGATGACCACGTCGTCGAGGCGGATCGGCTCGGTAAAGGCCATCTGGACGCCCGCGATCAGGTTCTTGAGCGCGGGCTGCGCGGCGGCGCCGACGACCAGACCCGCGATACCCGCCGAGGCCATCAGGGTGACGCCGATGGTGCGGATACCCGGCACGCTCAGGAGCATGAGGCAGACGGTCAGGAACACGATCAGGAAGATGCCGATCCGCCCCAGAATCTGCGCCCGGGTCCGCTTGCGCCGGGCGCGCAGGTTATCCTCGACGCTGATATCGGCGCGCAGATAGACGACACCCTGAAGCGCGCGCAGCCCCGCCACCGCCAGCCAGCCGAGCAGCGCGGGGACCGAGAAGCCCAGCACCTGCCGCCAAATCTCGCGCCCGTCGCCCGACATCGGCACCAGCCGCATCGCGAAGCTGACCGCGATGGCGATCGCCACCCAGCGCAAGGGCTGTCGGATATGTTCGAGGACCAGATCGTCGCTCTGGCTTGCGGTCCGCCGCGCGGCATGACCCGCCACGCGCATCGCGATGCTGTGTACCAGGACCGCGATCAGCACCGCAGCCGATATGATGAGGACGTGTTGCAGCCACAGCCATTCGGCCGGAATGTCGAGCGATCGAAGCCAGCGCATGGGCTGCAAAAGGGTGAAGGTGGCGAAGGTTCCCGTTCGGGGCGGCGGATTCGCATGGCCCTGCCCTGTCCCGGGATGCAGGAACGCCCCCCGACCGCAGTCGGAGGGCGCCTTTTTACGGGCCGGATCAGGCCGCCGGGCGGGCCGCGCCGGTGGGGGCCGGAGCCGGAGCGCCGACGGGGGGCGGCGGCGGCACGGGCGCGCCTTGCGGGGCGGCACCATTCATCACCGGGGCCGGCGGAGGCGGGGGCACCGCACCCGGGGCGCAACCACCCGGCGGCGGCGGCGGGGGCGCGCCCGGACCACCCGGCGCGCCTGGACCACCGGGTCCACCCGGACCGCCCGGAGGAGGAGGCGGCGGACCGTCACCGCGAGGGCCACCCGGTCCACCGGGACCACGCGGACCGCCAGGGGGCGGGGGCGGCGGGCCGACCGGCACGACCGATCCATTGGGGTCGACCAGATACTGGGCGTGCATGATCCCATCGTCGAAACGACCCTGCACCATCACGTTGCTGCCGACCGAGGGCATCGCATCGCGCGCACTCGCCACCATCGCGCGGCCGGTGGCGTCCTGCACTACGAAACGGTCGCCGAAGACTTCGGCCACGCGGCCCTTGGCGGTGACGACGCCGCTGGTCGAGGACAGCTTGGCGATCGGCGTCGGATTGGCAGGCGCCATGGTCACCGTCGGCCGGGTCATCGAGACGGCGGCGGCCCCTCCGCCAGCGCCCAGCGCGATCAGCACGGCGGCGGCGGCGGCCAGCGGAGCCTTGCCCTGCAAGCGGGGGGTCGGGATATGGAAACGAGACATTGTTCGATCTCCTTGGTTGATGCCCCGCTTTTAGGTGATTCGGCCCGATGCCCGCTGAACCGCGCGGTTCAGATTGGGTTTAAGCTGTGCGACGATAGCCGGACCGGCGGAGCCATAAGGGGAAGACGAAGACGTCATGCGGATTCTGCTGGTCGAGGACGATCCCGCACTGGGTCCTGCCATCGCGCGTGCGCTGCGCGCCGAACACTGCGCGGTCGACCTGTTCGCCAGCGGCGTGGATGCGGGTCATGCGGGCGATACCGAGACCTATGACGCCGCCGTGCTCGACCTCGGGCTACCCGATGGCGACGGGATGACGCTGCTCCGCCAATGGCGCGAGGCGGGGCGCGCGCTGCCCGTGCTGATCCTGACTGCGCGCGACGGCTGGTCGGACAAGGTGGCGGGGTTCAAGGCGGGGGCCGACGATTATCTGACCAAGCCCTTCCGCGTCGAGGAACTGGTGATGCGTCTGCGCGCGCTGGTCCGCCGCGCGGCGGGCCATGCCCAGCCGCGCCTGACCTGCGGCCCCCTGTCCTTCGACAGTCAGACCGGGCAGTTCGAGCTGGACGGCCTTCCCCTCAAGCTCACCGCCTTTGAATGGCGTGTCCTGTCGGCGCTGATGCTTCGCAAGGAGGCGGTGATCCCCCGGCTGGAACTGCTTGAGCGCGTCTATGAAGGCGATGCCGATGTCGATTCCAACAGCCTGGAGGTGATCGTCGGGCGACTGCGCAAGAAGATCGGCGCCGAGCTGATCGAGACGGTCCGGGGCCTGGGCTATCGTCTGACCGCCGGAGTCGCGGCGTGAGATTCCCACGATCGATCCATGCCAGGATGATCCTGATTTCCGGCGTCGCGATTCTGGTTGCGCTGCTGCTCGCGGGGTGGGGACTGGCGAGCGCGCTGGGCGGTATCGTCATGCACGGCCTGGACCAGCGGCTCGATTCGGAAATCGCGGTCCTCGCCTCGACGGTCGACAGCCGCGGTGCCGTCGACCGCCAGCGCATCGCGGAGCGGCGCGGGGTGCTGGAGCCCGAACCCGGTTGGCGCTGGCGGATCGCCGGGCCTGACGGGGTGATCGGATCGGGCGACTTCCCGCCGCTCCTCGCACCGCATCCGCCGGGGCCGGAAGGCGGTCCGCCCCCCGCCCCGCCCCCTCCTGCCCCGCCCCCTCCTGCCCCGCCCCCTCCTGCCCCGTCACCTGCCCTACCCTCGCCCGGGTCGGGGCCCGTCGATCAACCCCATCCGGCCGATGGCCGCACCGAACAGGGGGTGCGCGTCCATGCCCGCCAGATCACGATCCCATCGTCCCGCGGCATGGTGACGATCACCGCCGCCGCCCCGCGCGCGGTCGTGGCGCGGCCGATCCGTGCCGCGCTGGTGCCCCTGCTCGCCATGCTGGCGGGTCTTGGTGGGTTGCTGGCGACCGCAAGCCTCATCCAGTTGCGCCTCGGCCTGCGCCCCCTGCGCCGGTTGCGGGAGGAAGTCGCCGCCATCCGCGCCGGTGCACGCAACCGGGTCGACGAGGACCAGCCCGCCGAGCTCCGCCCGCTCGCCGCCGAGTTGAATGCGCTGACCGCCGACAGCGAGCGGGCGCTGGCTGCGGCACGCGCCTCGGCGGCCAATCTCGCCCATGCGCTCAAGACCCCGGTGGCGACCCTGGCGCTCGATCTTGCCGGCGATCCGCCACGCGCCGAACAGGTCGCGCGGATCGACGCCACCATCCGCCATCACCTGGCCCGCGCGCGGGTGCAACTGGGTGCGAGCCGGTCGTCCACCGCGCTCCGCCCCGCGATGGACGATCTCGCCCATGCGATCGGGCGTATCCATGCCGACCGGGCCGTCGTCATCACCACCGATATACCAGCGGATGTGAGCGTCGCGATGGACGCGCATGACCTTGATGAGGTCGCGGGCAATCTGGTCGACAATGCCGCGCGCCATGCTCGGTCGCGGGTGACGATCGCGGCGGCGGCCGAGGGTCGACAGGTCCGGCTGAGCGTCACCGATGACGGCCCCGGCATCCCCGAGGCCGATCGTATCCGCGCGACTCAGGCGGGGGCGCGGCTGGACGAGCGGGGCGACGGGCACGGCTTCGGCCTGGCGATCGCGCGCGAACTGGCCGAGCTGCACGGCGGCGAACTGATCTTGCACGAAGCGCCGGGCGGTGGTCTGGCTGCATGCGTGGTGCTGCCCCGCGCCGCCGGACAGGAATAGACAGGAGAGGATGATGATCGCCACCCGGTTCCGCCCGTTGCTTCTGCTGCCCGCGCTGGCGCTGCTGCTCCAGGCACAGGCACCCGCGCAATATGCACCGCCATCGCCCGCCGACATCTATGGCCCGCTGTTCGGCGCGGTGCAGGAGGCGCAGGTGTTCCCCGACGGCAAGACCTTCGCCGATGCCGTCCCGCGCGAGGATCCGAAGGCGATCCTCGCCGCCTATGCCCGCGAAAAGCCGCAAGGGAAGGTCGCGCTGACCGCCTTCGTGCTGCGCCATTTCTCGGTGCGTGGCGACAATCAGGCCAGGCCGCCGCTGCGCGCACGCATCCGGGAACTCTGGCCGGTCCTGGGCCGCGCGCCCTTCGCCCCGATGCCGGGATCGTCGGCGCTGGGGCTCGACCATGGCTATGTCGTGCCCGGCGACCGGTTCCAGGAGATTTATTACTGGGACAGCTATTTCACGATGCTTGGGCTGAAGGCCGATGGCCAAGGCCCGCTGATCGAGGCGATGCTCGCCGATTTCGTCGATCTGGTCGAGCGTTACGGCCATGTCCCCAACGGCACGCGCAGCTATTATCTCAGCCGGTCGCAGCCGCCTTTCCTGGCGCTGATGATGGACCTGTCGGACGACCGCGATCCGGCGCTGGCCGGGCGGCGGCTCGACGCGCTGCTCCGCGAGCATGACTATTGGATGGGCGGCGGCCGCTGTCCCGCTGGGGCCGATGCCTGCGAGCATGTCGTGCGAATGCCCGACGGAAGCCTGCTCAACCGCTATTGGGATGCGCGCGACACGCCCCGCGACGAAAGCTGGCGCGAGGATCGGGACACCGCGCGGAAGGCTCGGCCGCGCGCCGCCGGCGTCGTCCAGCGCGACCTGCGCGCCGCGGCGGAGTCGGGCTGGGACTTCAGTTCGCGCTGGCTGGGCGATCCCATGCGGCTGGAGACGATCCATACCACCGATATCGTGCCCATCGATCTCAACAGCCTGTTGTGGTTCAGCGAAACCCGCATCGCCGAACGGGCGCAGGCGGCCGGGCGAAGCGACGTGGCGCAGCGCTTCCGGCAGCTCGCGACGCGACGCAAGGCGGCGATCGACCGCTATCTCTGGGTGCCGGGGGAGCAGCGCTTCGCCGATTGGGACCGGATCGCCGGACGCCCCACGTCCGCACGGACCGCCGCATCGCTCTTCCCGCTCTTCGTCGGCCATGCCAGCCCGGACCAGGCCAGGGCGGTCGCCGCGACGACCCGCGCGACCCTGATCGGCGAAGGCGGCCTGCGCACCACCGGCATCCGCACCGGCCAGCAATGGGATGCGCCCAATGGTTGGGCCCCTCTGCAATGGGTCGCGGTCGAGGGGCTCGGCCGCTACGGCGAACAGGCGTTCGCCAAGGACATCGCCCGCCGCTGGATCGCGACCGTCGCGCGCACCTATGCCGAGACGGGCAAGCTGCTGGAGAAATATGATGTCGAGGAACGACGGCCCGGCGGCGGCGGGGAATATCCGACGCAGGACGGCTTTGGCTGGACCAATGGCGTGACCGCGGCGATGCTGGAGCGGTGGCCGGATTTGACGCCTTCAGGATCCGTGCCTCGATAATCGGTTCACATGAAGCCGCAAAGCCGCAAAGCCGCAAAGTCGCGAAGGCGCATCCCCGAACAGGTACATCTTTGCGCCTTCGCGACTTGGCGTGAATCACGGTATTCGGCTCTTAGGAACAGGCTGGACCATCCCACCCGCCGCCATCTCCGCTCGAACAAAATTCTCCCTCACCGGCGCAGTTGGTGTAGCGGACGCGGCATGACCGATACCCCGCACATCGTCCTTGGCATCGACTTCGGCACGACCAATTCGGTCGTCGCCCGCGCCGACAAGGGCGAGTCGCATCTCGTCCCGCTGCAAGGCCCCAGGGAAAGCGATCCCGTCTTCCGCTCCGCGCTGTGCTTCTGGGAGGATGACGGGATCGCGGTCGAGGCGGGGCCCTGGGCCATCGCCGAATATCTCGATTTTCCGGGCGGCAGCCGCTTCATCCAGTCGTTCAAGTCGGTCGCCGCCTCGCCCGTGTTCGAGCACGCGACCGTGTTCGACAAACGCTATCGCTTCGAGGAACTGGGCCGCGTCTTTCTCGACCGGATGGCGGTGCGCAGCGGCGGGGTGCTCGATGGCAAGGCGGCGCGGATCATCGTCGGGCGGCCGGTCGAATATGCCGGGCATCGGCCCGACGAGGCACTCGCACGGACGCGCTATGACGCGATGTTCGCGCGGCTGGGGGCCGAAATCCATTATGTCTATGAACCGCTCGGCGCGGCGTTCAGCTATGCGTCGCGGATCACCGAGCCCGCGACCGTGCTGGTTGCCGATTTCGGCGGCGGCACGAGCGACTTTTCCGTCGTCCGCATCGCCGCCCCCGGCGCCGCGCGGCGCTGCGAGCCGCTGGGCCATGCGGGTGTCGGCATCGCGGGCGACCGGTTCGACCAACGGCTGATCGATCATCTCGTCCTGCCGCTGCTGGGCGCGGGCGGCACCTATCGCTCGTTCGACAAGGTGCTGGAGATTCCACGGGGCTATTTCGCCGATTTCGGCGACTGGTCGCGCCTTGCCCTGATGCGCAATCGCAAGACGCTGGCCGAACTGGAGAAGCTGCGCCGCGCCGCGCTCGACCCGGAGGCGATCGGGCGGATGATCGCGATCATCGAGGAGGAACAGGGATATCGGCTCTACGACGCGGTCGGCCGGGTCAAGCGCGACCTGTCGGCGGCGGAGGAGGCGCGGTTCCGGTTCGAGGGCGGCGGCCTGTCGATCGAGGCGGATGTGTCGCGCAAGGATTTCGAGGGCTGGATCGCCCCCGATCTCGCCCGGATCGAGCAGGCGGTCGACCGTGCGCTGGGCGCGGCCGGAACGGAGGCCGACGCGATCGATCAGGTCTTCCTGACCGGCGGCACCTCGCTGATGCCCGCGATCCGGCGGATGTTCGACGCATGGTTCGGGAGCGGGAAGATCGCGACCGGCGGCGAACTCACCTCGATCGCGCACGGCCTGGCGCTGATCGGCGAGCAGCCGGATATCGCCGCCTGGGCGGTGTGAAGAGGCGGACGGCCGCAGCCGCCCGCCCCTTCCGACGGCTCAGAACCCCTTCTTCAACGTCACGAACCACTGGCGCGGCGCACCCGCGAGCAGCGTCTGGTTGTCGCCGCTGGCGGTGAAGCCGTTGGTCCCGATGGTCGAGATATAGCGCTTGTCGGTCAGGTTGGTCACGCTGCCCTCGATCGAGAAGCCGCCCCATTCCTGCGGGAAGCGATAGCCGATGCTGGCATCGACCAGCACGCGCCCGTCGACCGACTGATCGTTCAGATAGGTGAAGTAGCGCTTCGACATATAATCGGCGCCGACCCGACCGAAGAACCGGCTATCGTCATAGACCAGCTCGCCCTTGACCATGTTCTGCGGCGTGTCGACGACGTAGCGCCCCTTTTCCGCGAGCAGATTGCCCGAACCGTCGCGCACCGTCTGCTGATAGGTGGCATGGTTGTAGGAATAGCTGGCCAGCGCCGAGAAGGCCGAGGTCAGGCGGTAAAAGGCCGAAACCTCCGCGCCATAGCTTTCCACGCCACCGACATTGTTCAGCGTCGGCGGAATGCCCTGGATCGCGGTGCCGATCGAATAGGTCAGCAGACGGTCGGAGAAGTCGATATAATAGCCGACCGCCGACAGTTGCAGCCCGCCGGTGCGGTAGCGGAGGCCGCCTTCGGCCGTCTTCGACTTTTCGGGCCGCACGCTGTTCGCGACCGCGTTGAACGCCGCCTGGCTGATCGAGAAGGGCGGCGCGGTCGCGGCGGCGATGAAGGCGCGCATATTCTCGGTATAGCTGGCGAAGACCTCCGCCTGGTTGCCCAGATGCAGCACCGCGCCGATCTGCGGCAGGAACCAGTCCTCGCTCTTGATCCGGCCGCGCGCCAGCGTGCCCGCCAGCACATTGGCCTGGTTGCGCACGCGCACGCCCTTCCAGCCGCCATTGATGGTCAACCGGCCGATGTCGAGCGTGTCGCCGACCGAATATTGCAGCGTCTCGGTGTCGTACTTGCCGTTCCAGACGGTCGCCATCGGATTGCTCTGGAAATCCAGCGCGTTGCGATTGGGCGTCGCCGTGTCGGTCATGCCATAGAGGCGACGCGCCTGGTGCAGCGTGTTGCTCTCATACCAGCCGGTCAGCGCCAGCATGTTCGCGCCGGTGGTCAGCGCCAGCTTGGCGATCGTGCCCGCGCGGTCGAGGCTGTATTCGGTTGTGCGGAACGACAGCGGCGCCGGATTGGTGATCGGCGTCCCATCGGCATTGGGCGCGCCCAGGGCGGTTGGGCTGTAAGGCGTGATCCACGACCCCTGCCCCTTGTTATGGTGGTAATAGCTGGTCGAGGTGAGGGACAGATTGTCGGTCAGCTTGGCGTCGAAGGTGATCCCACCCAGATAATCGCGACGCAGACCGGCTGCGTCATAATAGCCGTCGTCCAGCGTGATCCCGCTCGGCAGGCCATTGGCGACGCCCGCATAAGGCGCGGTGAAGCCGGTCAGCGAACCGTTATTGGCCGCCGCATAGGCTGCGGCCGCAGCGCCGTTGGTCGCCTGCTTGGCATAGAGGATCGCCAGCGGATAATTGTTGCTGATATTGTCGTTATAATAGCCGCGACGCTTGATGATATCGAGGCTCAGGTCCTGATAGTCATTCTCGCGCCGGTCCGAGAAGTTGAAGAAGCCGGTGATCGAACCGCGCGTGCCGATCTCCTTCACGACCTTGGCGTTCACCTGATGCTGGCGCTGGACGCCCTCGCCCTTCCACTTGTCAGTGGTGAGATAGGCATAGCTCAGATAGCCCTTGAGCCCGCCGCCCAGGTCGCCGCTGTCGGCACGGACGAAGGCGCGGACGGTATCGTTGCTGCCATAGGTGCCCGAGGCGGCCAGCGCGGCCGTGTCGGACGGCGCGCGGCTGGTGAACTGGATGGTGCCGCCCAGATTGCTGGTCGAGGCGGTGCCCAGCGCACCCGCGCCCTGCGCCACGCTGGTCGAGGCGATATTCTCGGAGATGATCGCGCGGCTGATGTGCAGGCCGTTGGTCGGGCCATAGCTCATGTCGCCCAGCGGCACGCCGTCGAGCGTGAAGCCCAGACGGTTCTGGTCGAATCCGCGCAAGGAGATCTTGGTCGACCATTCATAGGCGCCGAACGGATCGGCCGACTGGAAATTGACGCCGGGCAGCTTGGAGATCGCCTTGAGCGGCGAGGTGCCCGGCGTCAGCCGGTCGAGATCGGCGGCGGTGATCGTCTGCACCTGGCGGCTCTGGCCAAAGCCGAGCACGACGACATCGGCCGGGACATTGGCCTGTTCGCCATCGGTCGAAGTGGTCGGGTCGGCAGCGACCGGATCGGCGGCGGTGCCGGTGACGGCGGCCTGCACGGGCAGCGTCTGGGCCGATGCGCCCGATACGATCAGCGCGAGCGGCGCGACACCGATCAAAAATTTCACCATGAACTTGGCCCCCAAATGGCGTGTTACCTCAACGGGGTGGGCGCATGGGGCCGCGCCATGACACCGTAGCGACAGCGTAATGACCGGAATGTGACAGCATGCCGATGTGGCTTTGCCGTCACGTGATCCCCCGGACCGGGAAGGCGCAAAAAAAGGGCTGGGCAACCCGCATTGCCCAGCCCACTGCTACCGACCGGAGAGGATCAGCGCGCGATGCCGCCTGCCGCCAGCACCGCCAGCGTGACGAGGTCACCCGCCGTCGAGGTCATCGGCGCGATCTGCACCGGCTTTTCCATGCCGATCAGCATCGGGCCGATCATGCTGTCGCCGCCCAGTTCGCGCAGCAGCTTGGCCGAGATATTGGCCGATTGCAGCCCCGGCATGATGAGCACGTTCGCCGGACCCGACAGGCGCGAGAAGGGGAAGTTCGCCATCTGCTTGGGGTTCAGCGCGACGTCGGGGGCCATGTCGCCTTCATATTCGAAACCGACCTGCCGCGTGTCGAGCACCGCCACGCCGTCGCGGATATTGTCGATCCACTGGCCTTCGGGATTGCCGAAGGTCGAATAGGACAGGAACGCCACACGCGGCTCATGCCCCATGCGGCGCGCGACCGCGGCCGTGCGCTCGGCGATATCGGCCAGTTCCTCGGCGGACGGACGCTCATTGACCGTGGTGTCGGCGATGAAGACGGTGTGGCTCTGCCCGACCAGCAGATGGATGCCGAACGGCACCTTGCCGTCGACCGGATCGATGACACGGCGGATCTCGCGGAAGCTCTGCGCATAGGTGCGGGTGATGCCGGTGATCATCACATCCGCCATGCCCAGTTGCAGCATGACCGAGCCGAAGATGTTGCGATCCTGATTGATCAGCCGCTCGGCATCGCGCTTCAGATAGCCGCGCCGCTGGAGCCGCTCGTACAGGAATTCGACCATCTGCGGCACCATCTCCGAGGTGCGGCTGTTATGGACTTCATATTCCTTGGGGTTGGTGACGCCCAGCGCGGCCAGACGATCATAGACGTCGTCGCGTCCGACCAGCACCGGGATGCCATAGCCGCCCTCCTTGAACGCGATGGCGGCGCGCAACACGACTTCCTCTTCGCCTTCCGCGAACAGCACGCGCTTCGGATGCGCCTTTGCGCCCTCATAGGCCAGCGTCAGGACCGAGGTGGTCGGGTTGAGGCGCGCGCGCAGCGTCTGGCGATAGGCATCCATGTCGAGGATCGGCCGCGTCGCCACGCCCGAGTCCATCGCGGCCTTTGCCACCGCCGAGGGGACCAGTTCCATCAGGCGCGGATCGAACGGCGCGGGGATGATATATTCGGGGCCGAAGCTATGCTGCGTGCCGTAAGCCAGTGCGACTTCCTCGGGCACGCGCTGGCGCGCCAGTTCGGCGATCGCATTGGCGGCGGCGATCTTCATCTCGTCATTGATGCCGGTCGCGCGCACGTCGAGCGCACCGCGGAAGATGAAGGGGAAGCCGATGACGTTGTTGACCTGGTTCGGATAGTCCGAACGGCCGGTCGCGACGATCGCGTCAGGGCGCGCGGCCTTGGCCAGTTCGGGGCGGATTTCCGGTTCCGGGTTCGCCATGGCGAAGATGATCGGGGAGGGCGCCATGTCCTTGACCATCTCGGGCTTCAGCGCGCCCGCCGCCGAAAGCCCCAGGAACACGTCCGCACCCGACAAGGCCTCGGTCAGGGTGCGGCGGTCGGTGACGGCGGCATGCGCCGACTGCCACTGGTTGATGTCCTCGCGGCCCTGATAGATCACGCCCGTCCGGTCGCACATGATGACGTTCTCGTGCCGGACGCCCATTGCCTTCATCAACTCGGTACAGGCGATCGCCGCCGCGCCCGCGCCGTTGACGACGACCTTGATCTCATCCAGCCGCCGCTCGGTCAGCAGACAGGCGTTGATCAGCCCCGCCGCGCAGATGATCGCGGTGCCGTGCTGGTCATCATGAAAGACCGGGATGTTCATCCGCTCGCGCAGGGTCTGCTCGATGATGAAGCATTCGGGCGCCTTGATGTCTTCCAGGTTGATGCCGCCGAAGCTCGGCTCCATCAGTTCGACCGCATCGACGAAGCGGTCCACATCCTCGGTCTTCAGCTCGATATCGATCGAGTCGACATCGGCGAAGCGCTTGAAGAGCACCGCCTTGCCCTCCATCACCGGCTTGGACGCCAGCGCGCCGAGATTGCCGAGACCCAGGATCGCGGTGCCGTTGGAGATGACCGCCACCAGATTGCCCTTGGCGGTATAGTCATAGGCGGTGGCCGGGTCTTCGGCGATCGCCCTCACCGGCACCGCGACGCCCGGCGAATAGGCCAGCGCCAGGTCGCGTTGAGTCGCCATCGGCTTGGACGCGATGATCTCGATCTTGCCCGGCCGCCCCTCGGAATGGAACAGCAGGGCCTCGCGCTCGGAGAACTGGTCGGTAGGTTCGTCGGTCATGCGCGCGGCCTTCGATGCTGTGAAAACTGAGGTCGCTATGGCTCTTGAAACTTTCGGCCCCGGCTGACAACCCTGTCACACGCCACTTTTACAGCCGGAAACACCGTGTTTCCCGAACCGAGAAGTTAAGCCGTTGCAGTCGCTTGCAATGCCGCACTGCACCATAGACGACGGGAAATGATGGCCCGGACCGGCCCCCCTCGCCAGCCCCTGGCCGCCCCGCTATAGCCCCACATCCACCCCCCTGTCGGGTCGCCGCGATCGGCCTGACGCCTTCGATCCCGCCGCCTTGACCCTGGAACAGACGCCTCGATGACCACCCCGACCCCGATGATGGCGCAATATCTGACGCTGAAGGCCGAGGCCGAGGATTGCCTGCTCTTCTATCGCATGGGCGATTTCTTCGAGCTGTTCTTCGACGATGCGCGGATCGCGTCCGCCGTGCTCGACATCGCGCTGACCTCACGCGGGGAGCATGGCGGCGAGAAGATTCCGATGTGCGGCGTGCCGGTCCATGCCGCGACCGCCTATCTGCAACGCCTGATCAAGGCCGGGCACCGCGTCGCCATCGCCGAGCAGACCGAAACCCCCGCCGAGGCCAAGGCGCGGGGCGGGTCCAAGGCGCTGGTCGCGCGCGGGATCGTGCGCGTCGTCACGGCGGGCACGCTGACCGAGGAAGCGCTGCTGGACGCCAGGTGCGACAATTGGTGCGTCGCGATCGGCGAGGCGGGCGGCGCGGTGGCGCTGGCCGCCGCCGATATCTCGACCGGACGGTTCGTGGTGATCGACGTGAAGGCGGATGCGTTGGGGGCCGAACTCGCCCGCCTCGCCGCCGCCGAAGTGGTGGCCGCCGAGAATGCCGCGCACGGCGATGCCGCGACGACGCTGCGCCCCTCCCCGACCTTCGACAGCGGCAGCGGCGAGGATCGGCTGAAGCGGCTCTATGGCGTCGCGACGCTGGACGGGTTCGGGCAGTTCAGCCGGGCTGGTCTGTCGGCGGCGGGCGGGCTGGTCGCCTATCTCGACCATACCGCCAAGGGCGCGCTGCCCTTCCTGCGCCCGCCCGTATTGATGCAGGCGGCCGGAGCCATGGCGATCGACGCCGCGACCCGCGAGAGCCTGGAACTGACCCAGACCGCCAGCGGCCAGCGCAAGGGCTCGCTGCTCGATGCCGTGGATCGCACGGTGACGGGCGCGGGCGCGCGCGCGCTGGCGGGCGATATCGGCGCACCGATGATGGACCGGGATGCCATCGAGGCGCGGCTCGACCTCGTGCAGCATTTCCATGACGATGCCGCCTTGCGCGAGCGGCTGCGCGCGGCCTTGCGCGCGCTGCCCGATATCGGCCGCGCGATCGGGCGGATCGCGGCGGGGCGGGGTTCTCCCCGCGATCTTGGGCAGTTGCGCGACGGGCTCGACGGCGCCTGGGCGCTGTCCGAGCAACTGACCGATGGCCCTCCCCTGCTCCGCGAGACGACGCCGCGGCTGCGCGGCCATGGCGAACTGATCGACCTGTTCCGCCGCGCCCTGGTCCCCTCGCCCCCGATCGAGGCGAGCGAAGGCGGCTATATCGCGGCGGGCTATGACGTCGCGCTCGACGACCTGCGCGATGCCGGCGCGGGCGGACGCCGCGCCATCGCAGCGCTGGAGGCCGAATTCCGGCAGAAGACCGGCATCACCGCGCTCAAGATCCGGCATAACGGCGTGCTCGGCTATCATGTCGAGGTGCCCGCCCGCTCGGCCGATGCGCTGATGAAGCCGGATTCGGGCTTCACCCATCGCCAGACGCTGGCTGGCGTGGTCCGCTTCAACACCCCCGAACTGCACGAGGTCGCCAGCAAGGTGGCGCAGGCCGGTGCCCATGCCCTTGCCGCCGAGGCTGCGCATCTGGAGGAGCTGACCGCCGCCGCGCTGGCGTCACGCGAAACCATCGCCGCGACGGCGGATTCGCTCGCCCGACTCGACGTGGCGAGCGGGCTGGCCGAACGCGCGGTCGAGGGCGGCTGGGTCCGCCCCGAACTGGTCGACCATGCCTGTTTCGAGGTGACGGGCGGACGCCATCCGGTTGTCGAGGCGGCGGTCGCGCGCTCGGGCGAGCGGTTCGTCGCCAATGACTGTTCCCTGTCGGAGGCTTCGCGGCTCTGGCTGGTTACGGGCCCCAATATGGGCGGCAAGTCGACCTTCCTGCGCCAGAACGCGCTGATTGCGGTGCTGGCGCAGGCCGGCTCCTATGTCCCCGCCACCCATGCCAGGATCGGGCTGGTCGACCGGCTGTTCAGCCGCGTCGGGGCATCGGACAATCTGGCGCGCGGGCGTTCGACCTTCATGGTCGAGATGGTCGAGACCGCCGCGATCCTGGCACAGGCCACGCCGCGCAGTTTCGTCATCCTCGACGAGGTCGGGCGCGGCACCTCGACCTATGACGGCTTGGCCATCGCCTGGGCGGTGGTGGAGGCGATCCATGAGGATAATCGCTGTCGCTGCCTGTTCGCGACCCATTATCACGAACTGACCCGGCTGGCGGAGCGGTGCGAGGCCTTGTCGCTCCACCATGTCCGCGCGCGCGAGTGGAAGGGGGAGCTTGTCCTGCTCCATGAGGTGTCGGAGGGCCCGGCGGATCGCTCCTATGGCCTGGCGGTGGCACGGCTGGCGGGGATGCCGCCCACGACCGTCGCCCGCGCGAAAGCCGTGCTCGCCAAGCTGGAGGCGGGACGCGCCAAGACCGGCGGGCTGGCGGCGGGGCTGGACGACCTGCCCCTCTTCGCCGCCGCCGCGCAGGCCGAGGAAGAGCAGTGCGATGCGATTCGGGCCGAGGTGGAAAAGATCGACGTCGACGCGCTCTCGCCGCGCGAGGCGCTGGATGCGCTGTACAAGCTGAAGGCGTTGGCGCGAGAGGGATAGGCCTCGCTTTCAGACCCTGGAAATAGTCTTCCACCCCCGGCGACGAGAAAGGACGAAAACCCTCCTCGACCGTGGCGGGAGAGCGGCCGCAGCCAACAGGACGCCGTGCCCTGGGCCAAATCCAGCACAAATTCAGTGAAGTGGGGAGCTTCTGTTGCCCGGTGCTCCCCGTACCGCTGGATTCCCCTTCTGTTGCCCGGTGGGGTCCGACCGCGCTATCTTGGTGTAATATCAGGCCGTTAGGCCCTCAATTACGCCGCAATCGCGAGTGCTTCGTTATCGTTGGCACTTGTGGTTATGGGCCGTTGCGGTGGTCCCATTCCGAACGAAAACAGCGCTTTTCAACACACGTCGATCCTGGTTCGGCC